>NZ_JBSFNK010000006.1:0-589452 GCF_053587055.1 Nonomuraea sp. NPDC003707
GGAACTCCGGAGGGTGTGGCGAGGGCATGGGGACATCCTTCCTGATGATCAAGGGTGACCTCAGGTCAAGTGTCCGGAGAACGGGGGGAAGCTCAGAGGAGTATTCCGTCGTACCCAGGTGATGATGTCGCTATCAGAGTGGCCCATCAAACGTGCTGGCAGCTGAACATAAACGTGCTCATGTCCAAGACGCAGAGCATGGACTGACAGACGTAGAGCACGCAGGACGTTGCGCGTGAGAACGTCGTCGGTGTGACGGTAGTCAGGGATGAGGTCGGCCAGTTGGCCACTGGTAAGCCGTGCGTGAATCCAGCTTAAATTGCTCAAAAGCTCACAAAGCTCATCTTGCCGCCCAGCAGCGTAGAGATGGCTGACTAGGCTGGAGGCCAGGTAGCGGTCTGTGACCGCTTGCGTCCAATCCTGGCGATAGTGACGGTAATAGTGATCTAGTAGCCGTCGATGCGCAGCCTTGTGCTGGGCCTTGGTCAAACGGCGGGCCATAACGTCGTATTGCAGGTCATGGGCGATGTACCACTCGTTGCCCACGAGGCTGAGCAGAGACCGTCCTACTAGTTGAGCGAGCAGGTCACCGGTCTGGGGCATTGATAACTGGCGTGCCCATAGAGCGTGAGCAGCTTCCCTGGGGAACGAACCGCGCCCCATGAATACCGATAACTGGTGATAGCGGTGTTGGTCAGCCTCCGTCAGATCGCTGATGCCCGCGCCGATGGCTGCGTGCAGTGTCTCATAGCGGTAGTTCGGATCCAACTCAGCTCGAATGCGGTCGGGATCCTGATCAATCAGGTCCAGCACGTCGGTGTAGGTCCGACGGCGCTGAATCATGGCACCACTGATGGCCACGCCCAACACTAGATTGCCTAGGCGCTCGCACAGACGATTCGCCTCCGGTGACAACTCGTTAACCGGCTTGCCGACCCACGAGGCTAACAATTCCAGCGCCTGGGGTCGCGTCAGCTCGTCGACCTTAATGCCGATCGAGCTAATAATGCTGGCGAGATCCTCATCGCGCGTGGTGAAGAGTACCTGACAGGTCGGGGTCAACCCTGCGAGCGTATCTAAAGGTCCACGTTCCCACACGTTGTCCAACGCGATCAGGAGCCGCTTACCTTGTATCGCTGTGCTCAGCACGTGTCGCCCACCGTTGAGGTCAGAAAAGCCTAAATCTGCATCGGACAGGCCAAGCCGCCGCCCTACGTCAGCTAGCAGCGCCACCGAGTCCTGTTGAGGCTGCACCTCCACCCATACGATGCCGTCAGGGAAGCGTCGGCGGACGCGGCGATCCTGACATGCCTGCACCGCCAAGGTGGACTTGCCTGTCCCACCCATGCCCCATAATCCAACCGGGTGTAGCGCCTCTGACTTGCCCTCGGTCAAGACTGAGAGCAGGTGGCCTGACAGTTCTGGGCGTGCCACGAAGTGTTGAGGCAAGCGCGGCGGTGCTCCTAAAAAGCCCTTCCCGGTCCGTAATGCAGGCCGTACCGGTTCACTCGCTAGTAGCATCGCATAGATGACCAGCATCGCTCCTAGGGTCACCACGATGCCGCGCTGCCACCAGGCAGACAGGTCTAGCTGAGTATCGGAAATGGTCACCCTAGGGCCGAATGTCCCGGCCAGTATCAGGATCACACCGAAGACAAAGATCCCCTCGCTGACCTTCGGCACCCGCCTCCTGCCAGGCCCCACACCCATCACACCCTTCCCGGTCGTTCCGCCTTGTAGCTGCATCTGAAGCTACGCCCGTTCGGGAAGGCATTGGGAACGATTAGTCGTGTTTGGCAGGACACAGTCGGACTCAGCTGGACATTGCCACCTGTCGAAGATGCGAAAGAGCCCTGGTCATCGTGGTGATGACTAGGGACTTTCGCTTTGCGCGGCCGAGAGAAGTCGAACCCCTAACCATCGGATCCGTAGGGAAGGGCAGACACCTCCTCTACGGCGGCCCATCCTGGTCAAGTGGTGGATGCAGGATGAAGCCGTGTGATCGCGTAAGGCGGTGTTGCTGTACGGCGCTGCTGTATGACCGCTACGCCTGCATGCGACAAACGGCTCGCCACCTCTCCCTCTGCAACCCGGCCCTGCCACGCCTCGCACCTGGCCTAGGAAAAGGGCCTCACACTTAATGCCGTATTAAGCAAATTGGGCAAGCGTTGGGCAAGGGATCATCCTGAGAGGTACTCTGCCGTCAGTAGCGAGTTGCCGAAGGCGAGTTGCCGAATTAGACGGCCGTCAACATGCCATACCGCTACACCAGGGGGCCGGTGTGAACACAGCTCTGATCACCGCTACTGCCAGTATTCTCGCGGTAGGGATCGGGTTCCTGTTGACCCATTGGAGCACTGCCCGGAACAACCGTCACCGCGACCAGTTGGCCCGAGTGCAGACTCAACTGAGTCAGTTGTATGGACCGATGTACGCCATGACCCAGTCGAATGGCATCGCCTACCGGGCCATGCGGGATCGATACGACCCTGAGGGGTTATTTGACCAGAGGACGCCAGAGAGCATCGAGCAGATTGACAAGAACCAGCGTGAGATATACCGCCTTTGGATGACCAGCGTACTCCAGCCTACGTCTCGTACGGTGTGCGATCTCCTGCTCACACATGCTCATCTGCTGCTGGATGAGGCGATGCCAGAATGTGCCATGAAGTACTTCACCCATGTCCGGGGCTACGAGGTCGTCCTGGCCCAGTGGGAGGCCGGCGAGTACGCCGAGTTGTTTAGCTTGGTTCCCTACCCTCAAGAGTTCACCGACTATGTGGCGGAATCATTCAAAACGCTTCAAGCCCAGCAATCACAACTGTTGGCTAACCGTCGAAGTCGTACCACAAAAGCCATACCAGTCATAACTAACCAAAAAAGCTGATATAGGTGGTACGACGCGAAAGCTTGACCCGGCAGCGTTGCTGCCCGTGCCACGCCAATGCGATCGCACAATCCATCCTCGTCCTGTGACTCATCGAAGAGGGCCGCTACTCGGGATGAAGGGGCTCATGTCCGGCGCAAAGCCTCGCGGAGGAGGCACTCGCCGATCAGCCGATGCGCGACTCTCACCACCTCGCGCTGAGGCGAGCGTGCACCCATCTGATCGGAGAACTGGGGAGTCATCTCTACGCGCGCCGCCAACTCGACAACGCTCGGGTGGTGCCAGTCGAGGATCGGAGTGGGGGGCGGTGCCACCGATGGCCGAAATCGAGGCCGACATCCACGGCACGCGACCGGCGTCGGGGGCTGAGTAACCGCGAGGTCATCTGGACAGCCTACGAAACGTACTGCTGCCTTGATCGCATCGGCCGGGCCCCGAGAACATATGACCTCCAGGCCGAGATGAACGCGGAATACTACAACGACACATACGGCTACTGACGTCGCTGTCAGAGGCACGAAGCCCTGAAACGTCGATCACTACGATCATCACACGGAAGCGCTGGAGAGAGCGATCAGGGATAGCAGTTGAACTGCCGATCATCCGCTTTTCAGGCGTAGCAATCACCCTGCTCCCCAGCTGCTACCAGGAGGCAGCCAGCCGTCCATGGTGCCCTTCGTGTGAGCTTGGTGGCCGACGTTGCCGTCAGCGTTGCCGTCATGGAACCCGCCGTGCCCTGCCGCAGACCCCGGACGAAGGAGAGCCGCGGCCAGTCCGGCCTCTTGGAAGGAGAAGCCGATGTGGCGGTCGTGGGGTTGCCGCTGGGAAAGATGAGCGGCTCGGCCGGGAGCGTGTGGCCTTGCCTGCCCTTCCCCATCCTCCCTAGCTTGACCTCGTGAACTCCCGGTTAGAAGAAGAGCACCTCTCCATTCCGCGGCTTCGTGCGCTCTGGGCGGTAATGAAGGCGCGGCCGCAGTTGCTCGTGCCGAGGTGGGCGCGGCGGTGGTTGGTGCCAGTGGGGGCCGGGATCGCCGTGGCTGGGGTCGTGGTCGTGCTCGTTCCGGCCGCCCTTCCCGCCGTGGCGGCTGGCCTGGTCGCGGGTGGGGTGGCCGCGGCGTTCCAGATGATGGATCCGGACGAGTCGCGGGTGCCCCTGGCAGACGAGCAACTGCACCGGCTGATCGCCGAGGTGGCCGCCGAGCTGAGACTGCGCCGGCCGGTGAGAGCGTACGCGTGGGCGCATCCCGACGCGCTAGCCTTACGGGTCGCTCCCTGGCGGGACGAGCTACGGCTGGGCCTGCCATACCTGACGGAGATGGAGCGCGACGAACTACGCGCCGTGGTCGCGCACGAGCTCGCCCTGCTCGCCCTACGCCGGTCCCCGCTCGGCAACGCCGTGCACAGGTGGTGGATGACGGACATACGGCGGGGTCGGCCCTTGCCAGCCGAGGTCGAGGCTGTCCTGATCGACATGTTCCGGAGAGCTGACGCCGCGGCGGCCCGCGTGGCCGGGGTGCCGACCACCGCGTCGGCTCTGCTCCGCGGCAGCCTGATCACCAATTCGTTCACCTGGTTCGCCGTACGGTACGGCGCTACGGCTGCGGAGTCGCACGGCTTCCCGCCCGACCTGTACGCGAGCTGGCGCTGGAAGGCGCGCCACGACGGCCTCCTGACCGCCTTCGCCCGCTCGGTCGCCAAGGACGATCGCGCTGGCTCCACCACCAGCAGAATCGCCGCTCTCACCGGCGAGACACCCACCACCGTCGCCGCCAAGATCGCCGCCTACACCGGCGCCGATGCCGCTGCCACCGGGATCGGCGCTGTCTTGGAGCAGCACCCTGCTGCCACCACCGATGCGATCGGGGTTCGAGCAGAAGGTGCCGGATCGGCGGTGCTGGCCGAAGGGCTGCCGGAGAGGGTCGAAAGACGGCTGGCAAGGGCCTGCATGCGCGAACTGCTGGCCCATCCGGCCGTTCGAGCCGTGCCACTGCGTGAGGTGCCCGACCGGGTCTGGGACGGCCTATTGGAGCGGGAACGCGCCGATGTGCTGGCCGTCGTCGCCGCCCTGCTCGGCCGAAGGGACGCGACGTTCCAGGACGTCATGGACGTCGCCCGCGCCGGCCGAGCCAGCGAGCTCGCCTGGGACCACCGCACCTGGCTGTGCCCCCATAGAGGTCCCGCCGTGTGCGCGCTGTTCCCGGTACTCCACCGCGAACTGCGCGAGCGCGGCCACGCCTACGCGCACCCGCTCGCGCGCCGCGTCCTGATCGCCCCGAATGGAGCTCGGGTGGACGTGGCCGCGCTCGCCGCAGAAATCGCGGCAGGCACGTAGGCGTCCCCGAGGGGGGCGGCGGCCTCGCCACCAACGCGCGGCGCGACTTCCAGAAAGTAATCGTGCATGAGGCCTGGTTGGCGCGGAGCGGACGCCGCGTGACCTGCGGCATAGCTTCGCGTCCCTGTCGAACTTCGGTGCCCCGATCGAGGACATCTCACGCCTAGTCGGTCACGCGAACACGGTGGCCACCGAGGGTGCGTCGCTGCCCCGCCGGAGGGCGCCAAAGCCATGAACAGCGTCTTCCCCACAGCGGAAGAGGCCGAGTCCCGGACCCCACTAACGATCATTAGCAGAGGTGCGTTTGTACCGGTGGCGAATAGGAGATTCGCACTCCTGACTTCCTGCTTGCAAACGGGAGCCGGTCACAACGTAGAACCTTCTACTCCCTGCTCAAGCGGTCGTTGGAGACTGGTGGCATTTGATTGGGTGAGGCAGCGTTGCTGTATCTGGCTGCTGTACAGCACCACGCGCGAACGTCAGCACCGTCTGACGATGCGCCGGCCGAAACCCACCCCCCTCAACCGCACGGTTCGGTCTCTCGCCGCTTCGAGCTACCTCAAACCCGATGCCACCTCGATGTGCCGAACGACGAGCAGGAGATCCGCCGAGTGCAGACGTTGCTCAATCTCGCTTAATCGGACGCCGAGGAGGTCGCGCTGCGCGTCCGTGAAGACGGCGCCGAAGTCCAGGCACTCGCTGACGCATATGGTGATCTCCAGGAGAACGGGGTCCGAGGAGGGCAGCAGACGAGGGAAGCGTTGGCGGCGCCAAAACCGCAATGCGAGCAACGCGGCCTTCCGGGGATTGCCGTACCAGTACCAGCGAACCTGAAGGTTGGGATTTGGTTCCTCTGCACGCGGAGATCGCCGGCCTTGCATTTTGGCCTCCCGACGCCTTGTCGCGTAGGCGTGGAGCTCGGCATGCCAGGCAGCGCGGCTGGCCTCGATAGCGTCCAGGGCCTGAAGCAGTGCCGCCTCATCGTGTTGAAACCTCCCGGCCTGGAACTCGAGGAAACTCAGCGTCGCCTCGAATCCGAGTGGCCGATACAACTGCACGCAGGACCGGAACGCTGACACCCGCCATCGGTAAGGCAAGGCAGGATCACGTGCCCTACGGGCAAAGCTGGCGAAGCTCACCGAAAAAGGCTAGCCAATTGGACGCCGGGAGGCACCAACTCGGCAACGGCGCTGGCGGGGACATTACTACTGGACTGTCCCAACCGCTCACTTCCGGACCTGACCGTCCGCTTTTCAGGCGGACCAATCACCCAGCTCGGCCAGTCGAGATTGTGGTCAGGCGCGCGTAGACGGTAGCGCGGATGCGTCCGGTGTGGGGCTGTTGCTGTCAGTGCTGCTGTCACCTCAGCCATGGTCACCCGGTGGCAAGGTCCGACGGAGGAGGGCCTTGCCGGCGATCGCCCCAGCCCGTACGACAGGTACCGAAGTCCGCGATCGTCACAGCCTCAGCCACCGTGCCGTCTTCTGACCCTAGCCAGTTCGAGATCATCCATGGACGTCCATGCATCTCCCCCCACCCCAGGTGCCCGTCACTTCTGAAGGGTCGGCTACCCACACCTATCCGTGATCGTCCAGCACCGTTGTCAGCACCTGCGGTAGCAAGATCGCTAACCTCGTGGACCGGTGTACGGGCGTTGCTCACATGGCTGCCTTTTCACAACCGGAGGGCAGAGCCCCTGCAGACAGGTCCATGCCAAGATCTCGCAAGGTGCACCAGCCTTGGCCAGCATGCGTTGCACAGGTAACACTTCTTTCTGCTTCTGCGATGAAAAAGACAGGCACCGCCTGCATCTCATGTAGCAGAAATGGCGAAACGGCGAGGAGGACAGCTACTCAAGGATGCAGCGTAAACGAATTTCGCCGCGCTCTTTGGTCCATGATAAGTTGAACATATCGGAATGATTTTACCATTCTACTCTCACTCATATAGGGGCGTCCATGGAGAAATTGATGTAACGAGCCTTACTAATGATCAATTTTGCTGATGGGCCATTGGACATCTTACTAAATCTCGCGCCGGAGGCTCATCTCTGGCTATTTGCACAGACGGCCCTCGGTGCAATAGTGGGCTACGTTCTAATACGCACAATAATTGATCCTGTCCACACGGCATCCTGGATAAGAAAAATACTGCCATCCGAGAGTAGCGAGGTTGAGTCAGTGACGACGCAGGAATACACAGGACCTGCCGAGCAGTTGTTGCAGATCAATCGAGAGATCCTACAGAAGGAACTCGAGCTGCAGCGCACTAAAAGGCAGCGATTGGCGTTTCGGACTGGCCTTGTGCTCGGGCCTGCCATGTTCTTCGCAATCTATATATCGACTGTGGCAACGTACGGGAAGTTCGACATGGCGCCGATCAACGCCATTGCAGTTCCAGTGGATATTCTGCTTATTGGTGGCGCTATAGCCTACTATTATAACCGTAGAGCTGGGCGCATCGGAGCACTTAAGCTGGTGGGGGACGTCGAGCTCGACCTAAGCGTTCTACGCGAGCGCAAGAGATTCATGGCACTTAATCTTATGTTCACACTTTCCCAGCGACGATCCATATACAAGGATGACACAAACCGAGATATTGATCTCTTTAGGCGAGACAGTAGGCGCTATCGAAGAATTAACAACGTTTTCCAATCGCTCGTCATTGTAGGTTCCCTGTTCGCGGCCTCTATGAGTAGCCTCGCGGTTGAACAGGAAAATTTCCGATGGGCTACTGTTGTTTCGACCTTCCTGGTTGGCATTTCGGCGGGCTTCACTGGATATTTCAAATTTAAGGATAGAGGATTCTATCTCCAGCAAACAGCTGATGCACTAGAGCATGAATGGAGTATCTACGATCTAGGCATAGGAAGATATAAGCGCCTCGAGCCAGAAGATGCGCTCGCTGATTTTGTTGAGGAAGTTGAGAGAATCAAGGCAGAGCAAAGGCAGAGGGAACAGAATCTCGACCAACCTTCGGACGGTCGAGATTCCACAAGCCAGCAATAGGAGTCTCAGAGGCCCGGAGAACGGTCTGTCGCACGCTCGCCTTGCGGCCTATCCATGAGACGACCCTGCTCCTGGCAGGCGTGCCTGTTCACGTAGTCGCCGCCCGCCTCCACCACGCGGCCCTGTCGATCACGCTCCGGGTCTACGCCCATGTGATTGCGCCGCCGAACTTCAGCAGCCGACACCTCCCTCAATCGATCGGCGGCTGAGGAGGGTCCGTGCTAGCGAGATCTGCAAATTGTCCTAACAAACACTAAGGCCCGCTCCCAGGAAGCCCTGGTAACGGGCCTTTCGCATGTGCGCGGCCGAGAGGGCTCGAACCCCTAACCTTCTGACCCGTAGGGAAGGGCAGATGCCTCGTCAACGGCCTCCTGCCCTGGTGAAGCGGTGGATACGGATCGGTGGCGCGCGGTCGGGTGTGACGGTATTGCTGTACAGCACCGCTGTATAGCAATTGAGGGCAACACGATCCACTGCGGTCAACACACCTGGACTGTGCAGATCCACTGTGCGACCACCGTTACATCGGCGGTGAGGCACACAGCATGAGGCAGCCTGGGTCCCTTGCCGCCCGCCAGGGTGTGCTGGCATCATGACGAGCATGATCGAGAGAATCGAGTCCTCCCTCCGCCGGTGAGCGCGGCGACCGAGCCTGGATCGCTCGGACCCCAGATCAGCTTGTTCGACTACGCGGTGCACCTGCACCTCCAAGATCCGGACTCGCCCCTGCCACGTGACGGGGAGCCGTACCCCGACGACGAACTTCACCGTCGACGATCTCGGCCACGCCCGCCTGAAGATCGACGACTCGAAGGCGCGGACGTCGCCCGCATCCTGGATGCACACTTCGCCAAGCCCAAGGCACCGCCAAGCGCGCTAGCCGATGCGTTCCACGATGTCTACGTCCCCATCCATCACAACGAGCACATCGCTGCCGCAGCGCTCCGAGCGGACCGGCATCGAGTTCAGCGGACTGGGCAGTGGCTGGTGCAGCACAGCACCGATCGATGCTCGGCCACCGTTGGGCTGGCGCTACTCGCCGCCGACTGGGCGGAGGAGGACATCCCGCTCATCCAGACCATCGGTCTGCTCTCGAACCGCTTCGGCCCATTGGCTGCTCATGCTCTCCGCCGCCGCGGCGGCTCAGAGGTGCTGCAGTGGCTTGCCGAGCGAGTCACCGGCTGGGGTCGTGTTTATGTTATCGAGGAACTCTGCCTGGCCGACGGGCGCGCATCACGTTCGTGGCTGCTGCGTCACGCCTGCGACGGCGACTACCTGAACGGCTACTTCGCCGGCAAAGTCGCCACCTCGGCCCACCTGCATGAAGCGATCACCAGGGCTGAAGCCGACGACGACTTGGTCGACCACACCGGCTGCCTACTGGCGATCATGGCGGATTGCTCCGGCATGGGCCTAACCCTAGAGCACTATCCACCCGCACACATCGTCCTGCAGGCGCATGCCGGTCACCTCGGTCGCCAGACACCGACACTAAGCAGGTACATCAATGCGGCAGTCATCGCCGACCACCTGGCGCAGAAGCCACCGGAACGACTCGGCTGCACCCTCGAAGATCGAAGTCGCCTCCTGCAGCAGTACCTCGCGGTGCTCAACCGAGATGACTGGAGTGAAACGGCTCGGATGGAACTCGCCTCAGATAGCTGGTTCGCAAACAACGTGGCGGCACGCCTGCACCTCCGAGCGTTCACAAACAATCCTGCCAACGCCGGGACAGAGCCGGCGGAATAGGCGACGACTCAACGAACCGACACTGCCGCGATTCGCTGTCAAACCACGTCCAAAGCGTCAACGCCGGACTCCGGGCTGGCAAGCCCTGCCGGTACGGGCCCACATCCACAACGGCGCCACCCACACCTGCCGAAACCCTCGACCTATGCATTACGAAAAGTAATCGGGTCGCCCGCGGGCGTCCACGGCACCCTTCTCGCCTGGTCACACCCCTCGGAAATTTGGGTGATCTCCGATGCCCTACGCAGCCGCCTGCGGAAACCTGTCGATCAGGAGCATGACCAAGGTTACTGTTGCGACTGGCTCTCGTCGCTTCTCGCTGTTCTCGGCCATCCCACGGAACAGTGACGAAACAGGGCAGGAGGTTGCTCATGGCGATCCCGAAGAGAGGTTCGCGGCTCATCACCGTCGACGGCACTATATTTCGCTGGCGTGTCCGTCGTAAGCCCACGTATTGCCAGGGGAACAGCTGGGGCCCGATGACGTTCGCGGTGGAACTGGCCGACGCGTCTGGTCGCGTCCTCCTGGTGTCGCTTCCCTGCTCACGGCCGGACGCGTGGTGGGGAGAACGGACGATGGCCATACGGCCGGCGCTCGTGACGGCCGAGCGAAAGATCGCCACCATGGGCGCCGACATCGCCCGCGGCGACTACATCGACCCTAATGCGGGCAAGGTGCTGTTCGGCGAGTTGGCCGAGCGCTGGCTGGCCTCGCGCATCGTCGACCCAGCAACGAAGATCCGTTACGAGTACATCCACCGTCTGCACGTCGCGCCGACCTTCGCCAAGCGCCAGGTGAAGAGCATCAAGCCATCACACGTCCAGGCCTGGATCAGCAACCTGAGCAGCC
Organism: Nonomuraea sp. NPDC003707; assembly: GCF_053587055.1. Classification (NCBI taxonomy): domain Bacteria; kingdom Bacillati; phylum Actinomycetota; class Actinomycetes; order Streptosporangiales; family Streptosporangiaceae; genus Nonomuraea; species Nonomuraea sp. NPDC003707. The sequence goes on from NZ_JBSFNK010000006.1 coordinate 10,826, forward strand.
GCTTCGGCACCTCGACCGTGCAGACGGCCTTCCTGGTCCTCCAAGGCGTCTTTAACCTCGCCGTCGCCGATGAGGTGATCAAGCGCAGTCCAGCCAAGTCACCTGTCGTCCAGGTACCCAAGAGAGCTGCCGAGGAAATCATCGCCTGGTCGGACGAGAGAGTCAGCGCCGTGATTGATGCCCACCCGCCCCTGTTCCGGCTGCTCCCGATGATCGGAGCCGCCTGCGGGCTGCGGCAAGGTGAGCTGTTCGGCCTCGCCTTGGAGGACGTTGACTTCGAGGAACGTGTTCTCCGCGTACGCCGACAGATCAAGAAGCTGGGCAGCAATCACGCCTACGCCCTGCCGAAGAACGACCGGGAACGGGTGGTCCCGCTCCCCAACTGGGCGGCCGAGGCCGTCAAGCGGCACCTCTCGGCCTATCCCCCGCTGATCTGCTCCCTGCCCTGGGAGAAGCTGGACGGCAAGCCACGCACGCACAACCTGTTGTTCCGCTGGCCCGATGACCGCTACATCAGGTCCCGGACCTACAGCGAGACCGTCTGGAAGCCCGCACTCGTCCAAGCACGCGTGATCCCGCCACCAGAGAAAGACCCACGCCAGCGGAGGCGCTACACCACCTCCCGCAAGGAGGGGCTGCACCAGCTTCGCCACTACTACGCGAGCGCCATGTTGGCCGGCGGCGTCTCGGTCAGGGAACTCGCGGACTACCTCGGCCACGCCGACCCTGGATTCACCCTCCGCGTCTACGCCCACATGATGCCCGGCTCTCACGACCGCGCCCGGAAGGCGATCGACGACCGGCTGTTCCACCCACGCGAGGTCTCTCACGGAACGGGGACGGAACAGTGATCATCTAGGGCCCAATCCCAAGATGAAGAACCCCGCCTCCCAGCACAGGGAAGCGGGGTTTCCGCATGTCAGGGGCTACCTGGCTAGATGGCGGTTGATGATGAGGCACTGGATCTGGTTGGTGCCCTCGAAGATCTAATCTCCGACCCACGATGCAGTCACCTGCGGATATAGACCGATCATGTAGATGAGCAGCGGCCCTGGCCCCGGGCGTGGGTGGCCTTGCGGCCTTGCTTTCGTCTCGGATCTGCACCCGAGGAGGTCAACCACGAGGATATCGTGCGCGGCGGCGGATAAAGCGATCCTGTAGGCTCGTGACCAGGGCGAACGCTGCTAGACCATTGAGGTAGGCCAGACCGAACATGAGCCCGACGGGCCAGTTGACCCTAGAGGGCTCGGTGAAGGCAGTCCAGACAGCCACGCTAAGGCCGATGAGGGCGAACGGCTGGAGCGGCAGGATGAACACGGCGACGAGGACGCGGCGGCGGCTGAGGAAGCTTCGGACCGGGCGCAGTGCCATGAGCGTGAACCACATCAGCATGACGATAGGCACCGGCCACAGTGCGTTAATGGCCATGGGGTTCTCCGGGTAGGTGATCCAGGGTTCGCTCGGCTGACGACGGCGTGCGCGGCTGCGTGATTCGGAGCCCGACGGTCACGGCGGTTACGACCACCAGTAGTGCTGTCAAGGCCCAGAATATGGGTGTCTCCCATAGGCCTGGCGCGTTGGGACCGGTGCTGGCGTTGAGCGTGACCAGTGTCGCGATCCCCACAGCGAACTGGGTGAAGCTGGCGACTATGAAGGGCCGAGGGCGGTCCAGGTGTTGATTTCGTGGGGGCATGGCTGGCGCCATGCTGGAGCGGCCCGAGTCGGCCGATTCGCCGGTGAGGTGGCGCAGTACGTCGGCAGCGGTTGGGCGGTGCTCTGGCTGCTTAGCCAAACACGCGTCGAGAAGGCCGGCGAACTCTCGTGGCACACCGGACAGATCGGGTTGCTTGTTGAAGATGGCGTGCATCACGGCTGCGGGTGTGTCACCGCGGAAAGCGCGGCCCCCTGTCGCGGCAAACACCATGGTAGCGGCCCAAGCGAAGACGTCCGAGGCAGCGGTGGCAGGAACGCCGTTCAACTGCTCCGGCGCCATGTAGGCCGGGGTGCCTACCAGGCCGGAGCCGGTGGTGGACTGCTCAGCCATACGGGCGATGCCGAAGTCGATCACAACTGGGCCTTCTGGCCCAAGGAGCACGTTGCTGGGCTTGAAATCGCGGTGCACGATGCCTGCGCGATGAATCGCGGCGAGCGCGGTCAGCGTCGTGACGGCCAGCCGGTCCAGGCTGCTCCCGCTGCGCGGCCCTTCAGTGTTGACCAGTGTCTCAAGCGACACGCCGGGCACGTATTCACTGACGAGGTAGGCACGACCATCGAGAACACCGGCATCGAGCACCCTGGCCGTGCAGAAGGGCGCCACTCGCTGCGCCAGGTCGGCTTCGCGCATAAACCGCCGCCGTGACTGCTCGTCCAAGACCGTGCCCGGATGGAGGACCTTGACGGCGACTCGTGATCCTTGGGGGGCCATGGCCAGGTAGACCTTGCCCTGACCACCTTCGCCTAGCACCCGGATGAGATGGTAGGGGCCTAACCGTCCAAGCTCTGACAATGCGTTCCACCCCGACGTGCCGTCAGACGAAAGCCAACCCTGCTGGATGCTTCATGAGCCGCGGGTTCCGAGCGTTGACACGGTGGCGAGCCGGTACGCGGTCGCCGTTAGTTTAGCTTCGAGGCCGGAGCGGGTGCACTCGATCTAGGTTAAGTGGTGCGCGCTGGAAGTTTCTCGGGGTTGACTTCTGACTGGTGGGATGCGGCTGGTGATCAGAGGTCGGCGTTGGCGATGTGCAAGTCGCAGGCGACGCCTACGAGGGCGGAGTGACGTTGCGGCAGTGCTTCTACCGCCTGGCCGTGACCGGTGCCATCCCGAACACCGCGGCGGCCTACCGCAAGCTTTCCGCCCATCTCGCCGAGGCGCGCCGGCGCGCCAACTTCCCCGATCGGCCTCCGGGGAGCATCGGACCGGATTTTGGCGCCAGAGAGTCGATCTTGACGACGATTCGGTGACGACGGCTGTTTGCCCTGGTTGAGCGCCCTAGCGTGCCTGCTCATGCCTGTGGATTTCCTCTCATTTCCGAGAACACGAACTGTCGCTGTCGTTGCACAAAGCCTCTTTGGGGCTCATCGCACGAACCCGAGCGGGGGCCCTTCGGCGAGCTTCGAGCGCATCCAAGATCAGGTCCAGGCCGTAGCTGAACTCGCTGGTGTAGTCGTAGCCCGGCCGCAGGGCGTGGTCGCGGATCATCTCGGTGAGGTACGGCAACTCCTCCGCCGGCAGGTGCCGGAGGATGCCGCCGGCCACTTCCTCGACATCGTCCGGCGTCGTCATCGGCAGGTTCGCCTCCTGGAGGACGAACCCGCCGATGTAGCTGTCGATGAGCGAGACGGCGTGCGCGGCCATCGGCAGCGTGAACCCCGCCTCCCGGAGGACGCCCAGGACGGCGTCGTGGTGGCGCAGCGTCGCCGGTCCCGGATTGCGACGGGAGTCCATGAGGCCGAGAGCCCAGCTGTGCTGCGACAGGATCACACGTGCGGAGAAGGCACGCGTACGGATCGCATCGCGCCAATCATCGCATTCAACACCGGGTAGCTTGATCGCCGCGAACACCATGTCGACCACGCCGTCGAGGATCGCGTCTTTGTTCGGCACGTGGTGGTAGAGCGACATCGCCTCCACGCCCAGTTCCTGCGCCACCCGGCGCATCGTGATCGCCTCCACGCCGCCGCGATCCGCGACCCGGATCGCGGCTTCCAGCACGAGACCTCTGCTGAGCGGTTGTTGTGGTGGTGGCACGACGGCTCCGGGTGTGGGCGGGTTGACAGGCTTACGAGCGTAAGCCAACCTTACATCCGTAAGTAGCCTTACGGGCGTAAGGCTCTCCGGATTGGCGTCAGCCAGGGCTCAGCCAACACCTGACCTATGACGCGCCCCGCCGGGGCGAGAGAAGGAGATTTCGATGCCGATGCCAAGGTGGTGGGGGCACGTGAACAAGAGGGTGTTCAACCCCCGCGCGATAACCGGCGGGAGATGGCCGGTGCTGATTCACATCGGTCGCATTTCCGGCGCTACGTACCGCACGCCGCTCGATGCGCATCCCGTCGACGGCGGCTACCTGTTCGTTCTGGTGTATGGATCGCGCTCCGATTGGGTGCAGAACGTCCTGGCGGCCAGAGGTGCGCGGCTCCGGGTCGACGGGAGAGCGATGGAACTCACCGCCCCACGCCTTGTCGGGAAGGACGAGGCGTTCCAGGCCCTCCCCCATGAGGTGGCACGCCCACCGAAGCTGCTCCGCATCACCGAGTTCCTCCGCATGGACCTGCTCACAGGCTGACCCTGGCCGCCGCCCCGGCAGTCCCCGTCTTGCGCGTCGGGGAGCCTGAACCGGCTCGCCGATCCGGCGCCGGCACACTCCGCCACCACGACAATTACAGGACAAGCATCGTGCATACAAACAGGCGGGCAACCGCAATTGCGGGCACACTGGTCATTGTAGGCATGATCGCCGGTGCGCTGAGCATCGTTCCCGCTCTCGAGGAGCCACGCTATCTCGCTCTCATTTCCGCACACGAGAGCCAGGTCATCGTCGGCGCAGTTGCTCAGTCCATCATGATCCCCGCCTATGTCGGGTTCGCGCTGTACCTTTATCCGACATTGAGGGCGGAGAACGAAGCGCTCAGTCAGGGTTTCCTTGGGTTCAGACTGATCGCAGCGACGTTCCACTTCATAGGCGTGATCATCCTGCCCTTGTTTCTTGTGCTGGGCGATGGATTCACCCAGGCCAGCGCTTCGGAAGCATCCCACCTCGAGGTCTTGGGCGAGCTGCTGCGGACGGCGCGCGACCTGGTCAATCACGTCGCATTGATCATCTCGCTGAGCCTCGGAGATCTCCTGTTGTTCCGCATTCTATGGCGGTCGAGATCTGTCCCTCGATGGCTATCCGGGTGGGGATTTCTGGGAATCGGAGCAGCTATATCGGCGAGCTTCTTGGTGCTACTTCGCCTAACTGACGTGGTCACGCCGCTCTACCTGGCCATGAATGCGCCACTGGGCCTGCAGAGCTTTGTCTTCGCCGTGTGGTTGATGATAAGAGGCTTCGCTACGAATACATCAACCACGGCCCACCAGCACGGCGTCCGGCGCGGCTGACGCGCAGGCCGTCCCACCTTGTTGCGACGGCCTGCGGATTCCGCCACTCGTGAGACGTTGACCCAGGGAGCATCTCATGCCGTAGCACGTGAGGCACTCCGGGCTTGCCGCCCACCAGAGCGCCATCGTTCCGCCGCCCGCCCCGCCGACCCCCTCGGGCAGCAGCGACTCGAGTCGCTCCCACTCCGCATTGGTTAAGTCACCTCGACCCATACGCCAATCGTCAAGAAGCAACTCTTGGTGCTGAACCTGCAAGGCGCGGAGTTGGCCGATCAGCCTGGCAACGCGGCGTTCGCCTTTGACGAGAACCTCGACCCGCTGGAGCCGGACGATCCAACCAGTGCGAGCGCCGACTGCACCTGAGCCGCGACGACCAGTTCCGGTACGGGCTCCAGCGCGTCCTCGACTGCATCGCCGCGGGACGATCGAAAGGTTCTTCAAGACCGTCCGCCAGCAATTCCAGGTCGAGATCGCTGCCGACGGGCAGACCGCCGGCACCAAGGTGAACGACTTGGCCGAGCTGAACCGGCTGTTCACTGCCTGGGTCGAGCGCGTCTATCACCAGGGACCGCCACAGTCCGGCTGTTCGCCAACTCCTACTGCGTCGACCCGAGCTTGGTGGGGCGGAAGGTCGAGCTGGTCTTCGATCCCTTCGACCTGACCATGCTGGAGGTCCGCTTCCGGGGCGAGCCGATGGGGATGGCCACCCCGCAGGTCATCGGCCGGCACACGCACCCCAAGGCCAAACCCGAACAGGCGGCGCCCGCTGCGCCGGAGCCGGGCACCGGGATCGACTACCTGCGCCTGTTGGATGACAGTCACACCGCCGCCCTGGCCACCCGCATCAACTACACCGCGCTGACCAGCAAGAACATCGACCGGCAAGGTGAAGACGAAGAAGCAGCGCCGACCGAGCAGGACCCGGCACTGACCGGAGAGGACCAGCTGTGATCGATCGCCTGCAAGGCTTCTTCGGCTTCACCAAGATGCCGTTCGGCCGGGACCTGGCCCCCAGCATGATGCACCGGCATGGCGCCCACGGCGAAGCCACCGCCCGCATCACCTGGTGCGTCACCGAACGCGCCCTGGGCGTCATCACCGGTGAAGTTGGCGTCGGCAAGACCGTCGCCACCCGGGCCGCGATCGCCTCCCTGGATCCCGCCCGGCACATCCCCATCTACATCGGCAATCCCGACGTCGGCGTCCGCGGCATCCACACCGCCATCGTCACCGCGCTGGGCGGCGTCCCCAAACCGCACAAGGCCACCCTGATCCCACAGGCCAACGACGCGCTGGCGACCGAACTGGCCGAACGCGGTCGCACCCCGGTGCTCATCCTGGATGAGGCCCACCTGCTGGGCCACGACCAGTTGGAGTCGGTACGCATGTTGACCAACCACGAGATGGACTCCTCCAGCCCGTTCGCGTGCCTGCTGATCGGCCAGCCGACCCTGCGCCGCAAGATCAAGCTAGGCGTGCTGGCCGCGCTCGATCAGCGCATCGCCGTCCGCTACCACATGAACGGCATGGCCTGCGAGGAGACCGTCGACTACCTACGTCACCACCTCGCCCTGGCCGGCCGCACCGATCCCCTGTTCACCGAGGACGCCGCCACGCTCATCCACACTGCCGGCCGCGGCTACCCCCGCGCGATCAACAACCTGGCCATCCAAGCTCTACTGGCGACTTTCATCGCCGACAAGACCATCGTCGACGAGTCCGCCGCCCGGGCCGCCGTCAACGAAGTCATCGCATCAGAGTGACGCCAACCCGCCACGAAGAGGATCGTCCAATAACCCTGCTTCGGATCAGCATGATTTCAGGCGATTGGTCCGCCATAAGGACCAATTTTCGCAGATTGGCTCTGTTATCGGGCCACTCTGAAAAGCAAGGATTGTGGCATGACCACACAGCATGAAGCTTCGCGTCACCTTGCTGCGGTCTCGGTGGCCGAGGTCATCACCGCGCTCCCAGGGCCCTTCCAGCAGCACAATCTGGCGGCGGTGAACGACACCACCGTTGTTCGCCTGGCTCGATTGGAAGGCGAGTTCCCGTGGCATCACCACGATGAGGACGAGCTCTTCTTGTGCTGGGACGGCAGCTTTGAGATCCAGTTGGAGGGGCAAAACCCGGTGGTGCTGAAGGCGGGCGAACTGTTCGTCGTTCCCAGAGGAATGCGGCACCGTCCCGTTGCCGACAAGACCGCCCATGTCCTGCTCATCGAGCACCCGGACACCAAGCAGTACGGGAACTGACGCAACGCACCCCAAGGCCCGGTCTGATCCAGCTCAACTTCCCCAAGGCCCTTCCGGGTCTCAGGACGTCTTCTTACGCGCAGCCCGGAGCCGATGAAGACCCGAACCCTGCCGGGCATGATGCACACCAGGCCGTCAGTCTGCACACCAAGACCCCGACAGCTTCGCCCTGTCGGGGTCTTTTGACGCCTGCCCGTCCCCATCCTGAATGACGCGTTCATCACCAAGTTGAGTGTCCGCGAACACACCGATCCCGGCGAAATCCTCGCCCAAGTCCCCGACTTGTACCGGCGCGACCGGACGGAGAACCAGCCGGTGGCACTGCACCTGGACCTTCGAGTACGGCCTGCCCGTCCTGGTGCTACGCGGCTTTTCCAGCGAGACCTATGTGCGGCGGGTCCGCGAGCGCTTGGCCGCCGATCCGCGCCCGGCGGTGCTGGCCTACGTCGGCGATTACGACGCCAGCGGCGAGGCGATCCTGACCGACTGGCTCGCCCGAACCAGCGGCTGCTGGTTGGCCGTGGAACAGATCGCGCTCACCCACGAGCAAGTCCTCGAGTACGGGCTGCCCGCAGCGCCGGGCAAGGCGAGGTCGAAGACGTCCTCGACCTCGCCGGTGAACCAGAGCTGGTCCTGATGCTTCCTGCTCCCCATGATCGGGGCCGCCTGCGGGCTGCGGCAGGGCGAACTGCTCGGCCTCGCTCTGGAGAACATCGACTTCGAGGAGCGTGTGCTCCGCCTACGTCGGCAGATCCAGGATCTACAGTGAGATCGTCTGGAAGCCCGCACTCGTCCAAGCGGGCGTCATCCCACCGCCCGGCAAGGACCCTCGTCAACGGAAGCGCTACGTCACTCCCGTAAAGAGGGGCTGCACCAGCTCCGGCACTACTACGCCAGCGTCATGCTGGCCGGCGGTGTCTCGGTCAGGGACCTCGCCGAATACCTCGGCCACGCCGACCCAGGGTTCACCCTCCGCGTCTACGCCCACATGATGCCCGGCTCCCACGATCGCGCTCGCAAGGCGATCGACGACCGGCTGTTCCGTCCCCGCGAGGTCTCTCACGGAACAGGGACGGAACAGTGATCATTTAAGCCCTACGCGCAAGACAGCGAACCCCGCCTCCGAGGACCGGCAGGCGGGGTTTTCGCATGTCAGGGACTACTTGGCCAGGTGACGGCTGATGACGAGGCGCTGGATCTGGTTGGTGCCCTCGAAGATCTGCATGATCTTGGCCTCGCGCATGTAGCGCTCGACGCGGAACTCGCGCGTGTACCCGTACCCCCCGAACACCTGCACCGCATCCGTCGTGACCTTCATCGCCGCGTCCGTCGCGACCAGCTTGGCGATGCTCGCCTGCTTGCCGTACGGCAGGCCCGCGTCGCGGCGCCGGGCCGCGTCGAGGTAGGTGGCCCGCGCGCTCTCCACCCCCGCCGCCATGTCCGCCAGCAGGAACCCGAGCCCCTGGTGGTCGATGATCCGCTTGCCGAACGTCTGGCGTTCCTTGGCGTAGGCCACGGCCTCGTCGAGGGCGGCCTGTGCGAGGCCGGTGGCGCAGGCCGCGATGCCGAGCCGCCCCGAGTCGAGCGCGCTGAAGGCGATCTGCAGCCCCTGGCCCTCCTCGCCGATCAGCCGCTCCTCCTCCAGGATCGCCCCGTCCCAGTGGGCGCTGGTGGTCGGTACGGCGTGCAGCCCCATCTTCTCCTCGGGCCGCCCGAACGTCAGCCCGTCGGCGGCCCCCGGCGCGAGGAAGCAGGAGATGCCCCGCGACCCCTCCCCGGTCCGGACGAAGAGCGCGTAGAAGTCGGCGAGGCCGCCGTGGGTGATCCACGCCTTGTTGCCGGTGATCCGGTAGCCGGTCTCCACCCGCTCCGCCTTGCAGGTCAGCGCCCCGGCGTCGGAGCCGGCCTGGGGCTCCGACAGGCTGTAGCCGCCGATCAGGCGCCCGGCCAGCATGTCGGGCAGCCATCGCTCGCGCTGCTCGGGGGTGCCGAAGGCGGAGACGGGGAAGCAGGCCAGGGTGTGCACGCTGGTGGCGACCGCGACGGCCGCCCACCGCATCGCCAGCTCCTCGATCACCTGCAGGTAGACCTCGTACGGCTGCCCGCCACCACCGATTTCCTCTGGGTACGGCAGCCCGAGCAGCCCCGCCGCGCCCAGCGTGGCGAACAGCCCTTCCGGGTAGGTCTCGGCGCGCTCGTGCTCGTCGACCCGGCGCGCGAGCTCCTTGTCGGCGATCTCGCGGGTCAGCTCGATGAGATCCCTGGCGTCCTGGTCGGGCAGCAGCCGGTCAACGGTCACGATCTCTCCTGGCTCGTAACGGGCTCGTCCAGCCGCGCGAGCGCGGCCTTGGCGCGGTCGCGGAACTCGGCGACCCGGGCGAGCTTGATGTCCTCGTACCCCCTGATCAGGTCGGGCAGGCCCGTGATCTCCGCGACCGTCTCGGCGCTGCCGGGCGTGAGCTTGTCCAGCGCGGTCCGCACCAGGTCGCGGTATTCGACGACCAGCTCGCGTTCGACCCGCCGTACGCGGGCGTGGCCGAAGACGTCGAACGTCGTGCCGCGCAGCACCCTGGCGGCCCGCAGCCCGCGGAACAGGACCCCGGCGGAACGGCGTACCTTGATCTTACGCTTGAGCCCCATCGCCCGCAGCAGCGGCGGGTGCAGCAGCACCGACACGACCGCGTCCGGGCCGTACTCGCGCTCCCTCCGCTCCTTCTCCACGGGGTCGAGGTGCAGGCGGGCGACCTCGTACTCGTCCTTGTAGGCCATGAGCTTGTGCAGGGCCCGGGCGTACGCGAGCCCGATCCGGGCGCCCGCCTCCTCGCCCGCCAGCTTGACCGCGGTGTCCGCCACCTGCCGCACGTCCTCCTCGTACGAACGGGCGTAGGCGGCGTTCTGGTAGCCGGTCAGGTCGGCGACGCGGGTGGCCACCACCTCGTCCAGCCCCTCGGCGGCCGGCGACGGAGCGGGCTGCGCCGGTGCGGCCACGGTGGCGCGGCCCCAGCGGAAGGCGGCGAGGTTCTGCTCGACGGCGGCCCCGTTGAGCGTGATGGCCCGCTCGACGGCGGCGGCGGAGACCGGCAGGCAGCCGTGCTGGTAGGCGGCGCCGAGGAGGAGCAGGTTCACCGGCATGTGGTCGCCGAACAGGCTCTCCGACAGCCCCTGGGCGTCCAGGCACTCGACGCGCCTGGCGGCGGACTCGACGCGGGCGACCGCGTCCGCGTGCCCCGGCACGGCCGCGCGCCCGGTCACCATGGCGGCGGTCGGGACGACGGCGGTGTTCAGGATGGCGACGGTGCGTTCGGGCGAGGCCGTGGCCAGGTTCGACTCGGCAGCCGCGCCCAGCAGGTCGAACCCGATCAGCACGTCCGCGCTCCCCGGCGTGGCCCGCACGGAGCCCTCCAGGGGCCGCGCCGAGATCCGCACGTCGCTGACCACGGGGCCGCCCTTCTGCGCCAGCCCGGTCTGGTCGAGCCCGGACGCGTACAGACCGTCGAGGTGGGCCGCCATCTGCAGGATCTGCGAGACGGTGACGACGCCGGTGCCGCCGATGCCGGGCATCCGGATCAGGGCCTCGACGGGCCGGCTCGCGGGCTCCGGCACCTCGGCGGGCGGCGGCGGAGCCTGGCGACGGCGTACGGTGCCCGGCTCCACCAGCAGGAACGACGGGCAGTCGCCCTTGAGGCAGCTCAGGTCGGAGTTGCAGGAGGCCTGGTGGATGCGGGTCTTGCGGCCGTACTCGGTCTCGACCGGCTGCACGGACAGGCAGGTCGACACCTCACCGCAGTCGCCGCAGCCCTCGCAGACCCGCTCGTTGATCACGACCTTCTCCGTGGGCGTGGGCAGCTTGCCGCGCTTGCGCAGCCGCCGTTCCTCGGCCGCGCACCGGTCGTCGTGGATCAGCACGGTCACGCCGTCGAGGGCGGCCAGCTCCTTCTCCACCTCGGGCAGGTCGTCGCGGTGCCGCACCGACGCGATCCCCGCCAGCCGCACCCCCCGGTACGTCTCCGGCTCCGGCGAGGTGACCACGATCCGGCGCACGCCCTCGATGGCCAGCTCGTGCGTCAGCGCCGGCACGTCCAGCCGGCCCTCGGCGCGCTGGCCGCCGGTCATGGCCACGGCGTCGTTATAGAGCAGCTTGTACGTCATCGTCACCCCGGCGGCGACGGCGGCCCTGATCGCCAGGGAGCCGGAGTGGTGGAAGGTGCCGTCGCCGAGGTTCTGCACGAAGTGCCGGTCCTCGGTGAACGGCGCCAGCCCGAACCACTGCGCGCCCTCGCCGCCCATCTGCGTGAGGCCCACCTGGGTGCCGCGCCCGTGGCCGTCCAGGGCGATCATGGCGTGGCAGCCGATGCCGACGCCGACCAGCGTGCCGTCGGAGGTGCGGGTGGAGGTGTTGTGGGGGCAGCCGGAGCAGAAGTACGGGGTGCGCGCGGCCACCAGGGGCAGCATGCGCCTCGGCCGGACCTTCGCGCGCGGGGCCAGATCGATGCCCAGGCAGGCGGCGACGGCCTTGGCCACGTCCTCGGCGCCCAGGGTGCCGCGGGCGGTCAGCAGGTCCCGGCCCACGACCGCCGGCATGCGTTCCCGCCCGTACAGGGCCTGCTTGAGCTGCCCCTCCAGGAACGGCACCTTGTCCTCGACCACCAGCACCTTGTCCAGGTCGGCGGTCATGGCGGCCAGGTCGTCGTAGGCGAGCGGGAACGGCATCCCGAGCTTGATCAGCCGGATCCCGCGCTCGTCCAGCGCCGCCTCGTCCAGGCCGAGGTCGGCCAGGGCGCGCAGGACCACCGCGTACGTGGTGCCGGAGGCCAGGATGCCCAGGGCGGTGTTGCCCGCTCCCGCCGTCACCCGGTTGAGGCCGTGCTCGCGGGCGTACTCGCGGGCCAGGTCGAGGCGGCGCGTGAGCATGTCGTGCTCGGCGTCCAGCGCGGCGGCGCCGAGCAGGAGAGGGGCCGCGCCGCGATCTCTCTTGTCGGGCATCGGGATGCCGGCGCGGAGCCGGCCGAGATCCACCGTGGCGGACGCGTCGGCGATGTCCGCGACGATCTTCAGCCCGGCCCAGAGCCCGGTGGCGCGCGACAGGGCCACCGCGTGCAGCCCGAACTCGACGATCTCCGCGATCGAGCCGGGCGCGAGCAGCGGCATGGACAGGCTCTGGCACATGGGCTCGCACGTGCTGGGCAGCGTGGAGGACTTGCAGCCGGGGTCGTCGCCGATCCAGGCCACCGCGCCGCCCAGGGGCGCCGTGCCGGCCGTGTTGGCGTGCCGGATGGCGTCGGCGGCGCGGTCGAGGCCGGGGTTCTTGCCGTACCAGAATCCGGTGACGCCGTCGTGCCGGCGACCCGGCACCTGGTCGAGCAGCTGGGTGCCGGCCACCGCCGTGGCGGCCAGCTCCTCGTTCAGGCCCGCCTGGAAGACCACGCCGGCCGGCTCCAGGAACCGCGCCGCCCGCTTCATCTCCAGGTCCACGCCTCCCAGCGGCGAACCCTGGTAGCCGGTGACGAACACACGCGTGTCCAGCCCGTGTTCCTCGTCCAGCCGGCGCTGCTCCAGCGTCAGGCGCACCAGGGCCTGGATGCCGGAGATGAGGACCCGGCCGTCATGTGCCGTGTACTTGTCGTCGAGCGACACTGTTGGCTCGCTCACGCTCGAACCTCCTGGCCTCGTACTTGTGTGCCAAGCACAGCAATGCGGGATGATATGCGCAAGTATTAGATGAGAAAGTGCCCGGAAGACGCAAACTATGTGAACACTTGGGCCTGGCGGCTGAGGTTCTTTGCGCCGGACGAAGGGGTTCTCGCATGCCTGATGTGGACGACGTCGACCACCGCATCCTCCGGCTGCTGCGGGAGGACGGGCGCAGGACGTTCTCGGAGATGGCGGAGCTGGTGGGGCTGTCGGTCGCGGCGGTGAAGCGGCGGGTCGACCGGCTCAGGGATCTCGGCGTGATCACGGGGTTCACGGTGCAGATCGACTACGGCAAGCTGGGGTGGGGGATCGAGGCGTTCACGGAGCTACGTTATCCGGGCACGACTCCCGTGAGCGAGATCGTCCGCACCGCCACGGACGTGCCCGAGGTGCAGGCGGTGTTCACGATCGCGGGCGATCCGGACGCCCTGATCCACGTGCGGGTACGCGACCTCGGGCACCTGCAGCAGGTCATCGACCGGCTGCGGCGGGCCGGGGACGTGACCGGGACCAAGACGCTGCTGGTGCTCGGCTCGTGGACCCGCGAGGCGCTGTCCCCTCGCGCCCGCTGAGCCTCACCGCTTCTTGCCCGCTTCGGCGGGAGCCCGGTTGCGGGTACGGTCTCGGGCCTGCTCGCGGCGGGAGAAGTGCCACACGAGCAGGCTGATCGCCAGGAGGACGGCGAAGCCCAGGCCGAGCCCCCAGCCCGACACGCCGGCCAGGGGGAGGTCGTCGGCCTCCGTCTCCGGTTCCTCGCCGCCGGACGCCGGCCGGGACCCGCGATGGGCGGGTCCCCCGCCGACCCCCACCTGATATCCACCCTCATGGAGACCTTCCGGGTACGGCACCTGGCCGGGCCCGGCCTTCTCCCCGGGGCCCGGCTGACCGGCAGCCGGCTGGACCGGCCCCTGGCCGGGGACGGGCTGGAGCGGATCCTGGCCGGGCAGGGGCGGAACGTAACCCTCACCGGGGACGGGCTGCGGAGGCCCGGCGTCATCACCCGAAGTCGGGCCCGGAACGGGGCCCGGCTCAGCCGTGGCGGACGGCACCGGATCGGCCGTGGGCGCGGGGTCCGGTTCCTTGGGGGTGTCGGGGCTCGGCGTCGGCCGCGGAGCCGGGGCCGGATCGGGTACGGCGGACGCGCAGCCGCCACCCCCGGCGGGGCCCTCCACCGGCGCGTCCTCGGAACCTCCCGTGTTGCCGGGGGCGCAGTCGTCGACGGCGCCGTCCGGGCCCGCGGCCTCCGGACGGCCTCCGACCCGCGCCCGCGTCGGGCTGACCATCCGCGTCGTGCCGCTGCCCATCCCCCAGGCCGTGACCTCGGCGCGGTTGAGGACATGCGCGCCCTCCGGGACTCCCGGGTCGATCATGACCGGGATCTCGTAACTCACGCTCTGCCCCGCGGGGAGCGTCAGCCCGGGTCCGCCGCAGGCGACGGCTCCGCCGTGCCTGATGAGGGCGCAGTCGTCGGGGATCGGGCCCGGGATCGCGTTGCGGTCCAGCGTGTCGATGACCGTCACGTTCTGGGCGGCCCGGTCTCCGGCGTTCGTGACGGTGACCGAGTAGACCGACTCCCCGCCGATGACCATCGGCTCCGGGCTGACGGTCCCGATGATCCGCAGGTCCGGGCTCCCGGGCACGTGGAACGCGGCCGGAACCGCGCCGGACAGCGGTGGCGGGGCGGAGCCGTACACTCCGGTCCACCCGCCTACGGCGAGGAGCGCGATGACCGCCGCGATCCCGGGCATGCCCATGTCGTCCCCCCGCCTGACCGCGCCGTGCCGCTCGACCGGGGACGATCCTCCTCTCACCCGCCCCGCCCACGGGGCGGCCCGACCGGAACCATGCGCCGCCATGGCGAACCCTTTGCCCGCCCGGCAGGCGTTCCGCGCTCGACGAACACCCGCCCGCCGCGGATCGAGGACGCGTACCGTCGGGGTCATGCCCGATGTCGCGCGCTACGACGAGATCGCCGACTTCTACGCCTCCGGCTGGACCGACGTCATCGACGACCCGGCCTCCGCGCGCCTGCTCGACCTGCTGGGGCCGGTCGCGGGCAGGCGGGTGCTGGAGATCGCCTGCGGCCACGGCCGGGTCAGCCGCGAGCTGGCCCGCCGGGGCGCCGCCGTCGTGGGCGTGGACGTCTCACAGGCCCTGATCGCGAAGGCCAGGGCCGCCGAGCGCGACGCGCCGCTGGGCATCCGCTACCTCCACGCGGACGCCTCCCGGCCCGGCCTGCCGGATGCGTTCGACGCGGTGGTCTGCAACTTCGGCCTCTCCGACATCGACGACCTCGAGGGCGCCGTCGCGACCGCCGCCGGCGCGTTGCGGCCCGGAGGGGTCTTCGTCTGCTCGATCCTGCACCCGTGCTTTCCCGGCGGCCCGGGGGTGTCCGGCTCCTGGCCGGGGGACGCGCGCTACCACGCGGAGGGCTGGTGGCGCGCCGACGGGGAGCTTTCCGCGCTGCGCCGCCAGGTGGGCGCCAACCACCGTACGCTCTCGACGTACGTCAACACCTTCCGCCGCCACGGCCTGTGGGTGGACGAGTTCGCCGAGCCCGAGCCGGCTCCCGAATGGGCGGCGAATCGACCGGAAGCGGCCCGCTTCCCCGTGTTCCTCGTCATAAAGTGCGTCAAGGAATTACGGGAAACGGGGGCGTTGTCGTGAGAAATCCGGAGACCGCGGCTCAGTTGGCGGCGCACAGGGCGTCCAGGACCGCTCGGATCAGCATGAGCGCCTTCACCGGCACCGTCGGAGCGTTCGCGATGCTCGCGAGCTTCATGCCGACCAACTACGACTGGGACCCGGAGATGCCGGATTACAGCGATCCGGACATGGTGACGCTGGCGACCGCGGCGTCGGGTTCCGCCGTCCTCCTGACCCTGACGGCGATGGCCTTCGTGTGGCGGAGCACGTCGGCGTTCGTCGTCTTCTCCCTCCTCCTCGCCGTCGACCTCTACCGGTTCACCATGCTGATCACTCACTGAGGCGGCGTGTAGGGCGGGAGGTTGAAGCGGGTCCGGATGGTCCGCTGGACCGTCGCCTTGTCCGACCGGGCGTCGACGGTCATCACGTACTCCTTGCCCCTGAACAGCTCCACCACGGGGTCGATCTTGCTGTGGTACTCGCGCAGGCGTCTGGCCAGGGCGTCCGGGGTGTCGTCGGCGCGCGAGACCAGCTCGCCGCCGCACACGTCGCAGCGGCCCTCCTCCGCCGGCCGGTGGGCGATCAGGTTGTAGTCCATGCCGCAGCGCGAGCACAGGCGGCGGGCCAGGACGCGGCGGCGCACCTCCTCGTCCGGCAGGTCCAGGTGGATCACCCCGTCGATGTCGTAGCTCTCCAGGAAGAACTCCGCCTGGCGGCGGTTGCGGGGGAAGCCGTCGATGATGAAGCCGTAGTTCCAGTCGTGCTGCTGGAGCCGGTCCCTGACCACGGCCTCCACCAGGTCGTCCCCCACCAGTTCGCCGGCCGCGACCAGGCGGCGGACCTGGGCGCCCAGCTTGGTGTGGTTCTTGACGTGCCAGCGGAAGATGTCGCCGACGCTGATGTGCACGAGGTCGAGGTCGCCGGCGAGCATGGCGCTCTGGGTGCCCTTGCCGCTGCCCTGGACGCCGAGGATCACGTATTTGCGCATATGCCCCACGTTCCCACAACCGACCCAGCGGGATCATGGTCGGGAAGGTGTGTGGTGTGGCGGCACCCGGAGCACACCACACCACACACGTCCATCACCGAGGGGGTGAACTGCCAGTTTGCGGAAATTTCCGAAATGTGTCAATGAATCATAGAAAGATATCGGCTCTGGAGGCCGATGCTGACCGTAATAATCTGCCATAACTTGGGGAAACTCTCGCCGAAACATTTCGACACTTGTGAAACTTACGCAGCGTGAGTTGATACGTAGATTTCCGGATGCTTCACACAGCGGTTGTGCCGGAAGGTGGGTTCATGCGCGCGCTGACCGTGTTCCTGTCCAGCCTGCTCCTCGCCACGACGCTCTCCGCACCCGCCGGGGCGAAACCGCTCGCCCTGACGTCCGAGGTCGTCTTCCAGCGGGCCGACTTCGCCACCGGCACGTACGAGGGCACCACGGCCGGCGACGGCCTGTCGTTCGGCACGGCCGCCGGCACCGTCTCCTACACCGACGCGCTCGGCACGAAGAGCTGGGAGTACGCCCGCTGGACCGGCCCCGAGCGGACCATCGGGTTCGACGCCACCGAGCTGATCGCCTCCTGGACCGCGGACGTGCCCCCGGGCAGCTGGATGCAGGTCGAGGCCCGGGCCAGGAACGCCGAGGGGCTGACCAAGTGGTTCTCGCTCGGCCGCTGGGCGTACGCGGAGGGCGACATCCGCCGCACCTCCGTGCCGGGACAGGGCGACGCCGACGCGAACGTCTCGGTGGACACGCTGGTCGCGGCGGCGGGCAAGCCCATCACCGCCTACCAGCTGCGCCTCACCCTCTACCGCGCGCCCGGCTCCGCGGTCACGCCGCGCGTGCGCACCTCCGGCGTCATGGCCTCCAACGTGCCCGAGCGCAAGACCGTGCCGGTCAGCCCGGGCGGGGGCGCCTGGGGGACGGAGCTCGCCGTACCGCGCCGCTCCCAGAACGTGCACCAGGGCCACTACCCCGAATGGGACGGCGGCGGCGAGGCCTGGTGCAGCCCGACCTCGACCACCATGGTCCTCGGCTACTGGGACAGGTGGCCGAGCGCGCAGGACACCTCCTGGGTCGACCCCTCCGACCCGAACCCCGAGGTCGACTACGCCGCCCGCTACACCTACGACCACGCCTACCAGGGCGCCGGCAACTGGCCGTTCAACACCGCCTACGCCGGACGCTACGGAATGGACGGGTTCGTCACGCGGCTGCGGTCGCTGACCGAGCTGGAGCGGCTGATCAAGGCGGGCATCCCGGTCATCACCTCGCAGTCGTTCAAGAAGGGCGAGCTGCCCGGCGCCGGCTACGGCACCAACGGGCACCTCATGGCGATCGTGGGCTTCACCTCGTCGGGTGACGTGATCGCCAACGACCCGGCGTCGTCCGGCAACGCCGCCGTGCGGCACGTCTATCCCCGGGCGGACTTCGAGAACGTGTGGCTGCGGAGCTCCAGCAGCGGCGGCGTGACGTACATCATCCACCCGCCCGGCCGCGCGCTGCCCGCCACGACTCCGGGGCTGCCCGCCAACTGGTGATCCCCGGCACGGGATCTCGACGGAAGGTCGGAAGGGTGCGTACTCTGGCAACCGGGAGTTGTCGGGGGATCACGAGGCGCGCTCGGAGTGGCGCCTCCTAGTTCGTGCCGCCCGCCGACCTTCCTCGCCGTGGAGCGCCGGATGACCGACGACGAATCCGCAACCGTCGAGAGGCCTCGACCGCGCTGGAACGGTCCACCTCTCCTGCTGTCGTCCGGCGGCGCCCGCGTCCTGGTGGCGGGCACGGGGGCGCATCCGCCCGAGTCGCCGCTGCCGGCGGTGCCCGCCGTGCCGGCGACGGTCGCGGACGTCGGGCGCTGCCTGGTCGAGCGCGGCGGGCTGGCGCCGGCCCACCTGACCGTACGGCTGGACCCGGCGACCCCCGCCGACCTGGGGCAGGCGCTGGACCGGCTGGCCCAGGAGGCGACGTCCGTCCTGATGTTCTACTACGTCGGCCACGGCCTGGTCGGCCCGGACAACGAGCTGCACCTGGCCACCCGCGCCACCGTGGACCTCGGCCGGGGCGCGCCCGGGTACCAGGCGCTGCCGTACGGGGTCGTGCGCCAGATCCTGTCCGCGTCGCGGGCCGAGCTCGTCGTCGTGGTCCTGGACTGCTGCTTCGCCGGCCGCGCCCGCGGGGCGTCGTCGCAGGCGGTGGAGCGGGTGTTCGACTCGATGTGGCAGGGGGCGTACCTGCTCACGTCGTCGAGCAGGGACGAGAACTCCTGGGCGCTGCCCGGCGTCCGGCACACGGCCTTCAGCGGCGCGCTGCTGCGGCTGCTGAACGCGGGTGACCCGGCGGGGCCCTCGGTGTTCACCTTGGATCACGTCTACCACAGCCTCGCCCGCAGGCTCCCCGACGCCGGTTTCCCCCGGCCCCGCCGCCAGGCCACCGACCTGGGCGATCGCCGCGCGTTCGCGGTCAACCCGGCCTACGTGGCCCCGCGCTCCCGGCCGGTCCCGCCGGTCGCGGAGCCCGGCGACGAGGCCGGCCCGTACCGGGGACTGGCCGTGTACGGGCCCGAGGACGCGGAGGTGTTCTTCGGGCGGCAGGAGCTGACCAGGTCGCTGGTGGCGCGGGTGCGGGAGGCGTTCGGGAGCGGACGCCCGCTGATCGTGACGGGTCCTTCGGGGGCGGGGAAGTCGTCGGTGCTTCGGGCCGGGCTGATCCCGGCGCTGCGGCACCAGATGGCGGAGGAGCTGTCGTGCGTCGTACTGGCCCCGGGCGCGGATCCGTCGGCGGAGCTGGCCCGCAGGGTGGCCCCGGGCGACCGGCGGTTACTGCTGGTGGTGGACCAGTTCGAGGAGGTCTTCACCGCGTGCGCGGACGAACCGGCCAGGCGGCGCTTCGTCGAGGAGCTGGTCGCGCTCTCCAGGACCGCGGCCGTGGTGGCCTCCGTCCGGGCCGACTTCTTCGGGCACTGCGCGTCGTACCCGGGGCTGCTGGAGGCGATGCAGCGGCCCGCGATCGTCGGGCCCATGACCGTGACGCAGCTGCGCGCCGCGATCGAGGGCCCGGCCGCGCGGGCGGGGCTCTCGCTCGAGCCGGGGCTCACCGACCTGCTGCTCGAAGACGTCGGAGCCGGTGACGTGGAGCACTCCGGCGGCGTGCTGCCGCTGCTGTCCCACGCGCTGCTGGCCACCTGGCAGCGCCGTACGGAGCGAACGCTGACGATGGCCGCGTACCGGGCCTCGGGCGGCATCGCGCGGGCGCTGGCCACGAGCGCCGAGGAGACGCTGCGGCACCTCGGCGCGAACGTGGAGCCGATCGCACGGGACCTGCTGGTACGGCTGGTGCACCTCGACGAGCAGACCGACGACACGAGGAAGCGGGTGGCCCTGGCCGACCTGGCTCCCGCGGGCGTCCCGCGGCGGGTCCTGGACGAGTTCGTGCGCACGCGGCTCCTCACGGTGAACGAGGACGAGGCGGAGATCGCCCACGAGGCCCTCATCCGCGCCTGGCCCAGGCTCCGGAACTGGATCGAGACCAACCGGGTCGACCTGCTCGTCCGCCAGCGCCTGGCCGAGGACGCGGAGACGTGGCAGCGGCAGGGCCGGGACCCGGCGTACCTGTACGCGGACAGCCGCCTGGCGGCGGCACAGGCTGTTGCGCAGGGCGCGCGATCGGGGACCGAGCGGGCGTTCCTCGACGCGGCGCTGCGGCGGCGCAGACGGCGGACCTGGATCGTCCGCCAGGTGATCGCCGCGCTCACGGTCCTCCTCCTCGCCGCCGTGACCGCCGGCGTCCTGGCCCTGCGGCAGACCGCCGAGGTGACCAGGCAACGTGACCAGGCCGTCTCCACGCAGGTCGCCGACTCCGCCAACGGCGCCGCCGACGCCTCGCTCGGCGCCCAGCTCTCCCTGGTCTCCTACCGCATCGCCGACACCCCGGAAGCCCGCGGCGCGCTGCTCGGCACGCTGGCGCACCCGGTCGGCGCCCGCCTGATCGGGCACCGGGGCCCGGTCGAGTGGGTGTCCTACCGCCCCGACGGCCGCATGATCGCCACCGCCTCCAGCGACGCCACCGCCCGGCTCTGGAACGTCTCCGACCTCGCCCGCCCCAAGGCCGTGAGCGAGCTCAAGGGCCACGCCGCGAGCGTGGTGCGAGCGGTGTTCAGCCCGGACGGGCGGGTGCTCGCGACCGCGTCCGTGGACCGGACCGCCCGGCTCTGGGACGTCTCCGACCCGGCCAGACCACGGGTCCTCGCCACGCTCAAGGGCCACACGAACAAGGTGAGCTCGGTCGCGTTCAGCCTCAAAGGAGGCGTCCTGGCCACCGTCTCCTTCGACGGCACCACCCGGCTGTGGAACATCGCCGACCCCGCCCGGCCCGCCCAGATCGCCCTCCTGCGGCAGAAGTACGTGCTCAACGACGTCGCCTTCAGCCCCGACGGGCGGCTGCTGGCGACCGCGGCGGGCGACGGGAGCACCACGATCTGGGACGTGCTGGACCCGGCGCGGCCCGGCGACCCGACGGTGCTGAGCGCGCCGGACGGCGGCAGCACCTGGAGCGTGACCTTCGACCCCGCCGGCCGCCGGCTCGCCACCGCCTCCACCACCGGCACGCTGTACCTCTGGGACGTCACCGCGGCCAAGCGCGTCGGCACCGCGCGGGGCCAGGGCTCCTTCGTGTACGACGTCACGTTCAGCCCCGACGGCAAGCTGCTGGCCAGCGCCGCCACCGACGCCACCGTCACCCTGTGGGACGTCTCGAACCCGGCCGAGCCGCGGCGCACGACCGCCCTGACCGGGTTCGCGAACACGGTGACCGCCGCCGCGTTCAGCCCGGACGGCCGGACGCTCGCCACGTCGTCGGCGGACACCATGACCAGGCTGTGGAACGTCTCCGACCCCGCCCGCGTCTCCTACCGCGCCGGCCTCGGCGAGCACACCGGCCCCGTCAACGCGCTCTCGATCTCCCCGGACGGCCGGATCATGGCCACGGCCTCCGGCGACAAGACCGTCAAGCTCTGGGACGTCTCCGACCCGGGCCTGGCCAGGTCGCTGTCCACGCTGTCCGGTCACACGGACATCGTCCAGACGGTCCGTTTCAGCGCGGACGGCCGCATGCTCGTCAGCGGCTCCTCCGACCAGACGGCCAAGCTGTGGGACGTCTCCCGGCCGGCCGCCCCGAAGCTGCTGGCGACGATCAGGAAGCACGTGAACGTCGTGGAGTCCGGCGCGTTCAGCCCGGACGGGCGGACGGTGGTGACGACGTCGCGGGACGGCCGCACCTACCTGTGGGACCTGGCCGATCCCCAGGCTCCCAAGCTGGTCTCCTCGCCGGGCGACGCCGACAACTGGCTGAACGCCGCCATGTTCAGCCCCGACGGCCGCATGCTCGCGATCGGCTCGGGGACCGGGGCCATCCGGCTCTGGGAGGTGTCCAAGCCCGCCGCTCCGCGACTGCTGGCCAACTACCCCGCGCACACCAACAGCGTGCTGGGGCTCACGTACAGCCGGGACGGCAGGATGCTGGCGTCGGTGGGCTCCGACGGGACGGCCCGGCTCTGGGACCTCACCCACCCCGAGCGGCCGGCGCAGGTCGCGGTCCTGCTGGGGCACACGGGCGCGGTGGGCAGCGTGGCCTTCGCCGCCGACGGGCGCAGGCTGGCCACGGGGGCTCACGACGGCACCATCCGGATCTGGAACCTCGCCGACCGGACCCGGCCGGTCACGTGGGCGGTGCTCGCCGGGTCCAACTGGGTCAACGGAGTGGCGTTCACACCGGACGGGAACGTGCTGGCCAGCGCGTCGGGCAACGGGACGGCGCAGCTCTGGAGCATGGACGTGGAGCGGGCGCGGCAGCACGTCTGCGAGGTGTCCGGAATGACCATCACCCGGAGCGAGTGGGCCCAGTACGTGCCCGGGCTCCCGTACAGCCCGCCCTGCCAGGCCGGGTGACGCCGGTCGTGGAGATCGCGCGTCTTGCGCCTGCGGATCTCCCTGGCCATAGACTTCGGGGAGATGGCGTAATCTCCCATGATCCACCCGCACTGCTCCGTCTGCCGAAAACCGTGAAGGGCCGACCTTGTCGCGAAAAGTAAGCACAAAAGGCGTGCTCACCGACGACGAGCGTGTCACGATCCGCGACGTGGCCGCCCGGGCAGGCGTGTCGGCCACCACGGTCTCCAGGGTGATCAAGGGTGACTACCCGGTCGCCCAGGCCACCAGGACGCGGGTGCTGCGGGCGATGCGCGACCTCGACTACGTGCTCAACGTGCACGCCCGCGCCCTGTCGGGGGCGAGCACGAAGACGGTGGCGTTCGTGCTGGACGACGTCACGGGGCCGTCCTTCGCGTACGTGGCCAAGGGCGTCGAGCAGCAGGCCACCGCCGAGGGGCGGCTGTGCATGGTGTGCACCACCCACGGCGACCCGGCCAGGGAGCTGGCCGTCGTGGAGGCGATGCGCGAGCAGCGGGCCGACGCGGTGATCCTGGTGGGGGGCGGCTCGCTGGACGACACGTACCGCGAGCGCATGTCCCACTTTGCCCACGCCCTCGACAAGGCGGGCTCCCGGCTGGTGCTGTGCGGGCGGCCGCCGCTCGGGGACGACGTGCCCACGACCGTCGTCGAGTACGACAACGAGGGCGGCGCCTACGCCATGACCAGCCACCTGCTGTCGCAGGGCCACCGGCACATCGCCCTGCTCGGCGCCTCGTCCCCCGCCGACCGCAGCACCACGAAGGTCGACCGGGAACGCGGGTTCGTGCGGGCGCACGAGTCCTTCGGGGTGCCGTACGACCCCGCCCTGGTCATCCCGGCGGGGTTCGGCCGGGCCGACGGCTACGAGGGCACGCGCCGGCTGATCGCGCTCGGGACGCGGTTCACCGCGGTGTTCGCGGCCACCGACATGGTGGCCATCGGGGTGCTGGCGGCACTGCGGGAGGCGGGGCTGCGGGTGCCCGACGACGTGTCGCTCGTCGGTTACGACGACATCCCGTTCGCCGCCGACCTGGAGCCGGGGCTGACGACGGTGCACATCCCGACGGAGGAGCTGGGGCGGACGGCGGTCCGGCTCGCGCTGAACCGCGAGGAACGCCAGCACGTGGTCCTCGGCACCCACATCGTCGTCCGCAACTCCGTCCGTCCCCCGCTGCGAGGGCAGTAGGTGGGCCGGGGCTCACCCGCCCGTTGCCCGTCTGGGTGGTAGGCCTGCTGGACCCCGCCCCGGCACCGTCGTTGACCGATGGGCAATGGCGTAGTCGGCGGCCGAGTCGCCGAAGTACGTCCAGACGCCAAGCCCGATCCGGGGAAAGAATCGGTCTCATGTCCGCGCAACCCGCGAACGGATAAGAGCACTAGCGAGCCAAAGTTCGGAACGTCATCCGAGGCGTCGTCACAGGCACGTAGCGTACGACGTACTTGACCAAGGAAGGCCTCGTAGAGGCACGTTCAGCGGAGGTGTCACAATGACTGCCGTTCATTTCGGCGGCTACACCGAGCCCGTGCGCATCTCAAAGCACTCTTGGACGCGGCTGAACGCGGCCGTGTGGCCACAGTGCGTCGCGAGTCGGCCACGACAGCCCTCGTAGACGTCGATAGATTGCGCCACCATCTCGCCGCGTTCACTCCATCGCGCGCACAAACGGTTCCCGAGGACGGCGGCTGGTCGATCTTCATTCCTGGCCTGCCCCTCGCAGCCGACGGCCGGACCTTCGATGAGGCCGTCATCGAGATGGTCGATGCGCTGCGCGAATACGCCGAAGACTGGCAGGACCGCTTGCTCGACGCCCCCGACCACCGCGAGAACTGGGGGCTGGTGCAGTTGATCAGCCTCAGTGATGACGATCAGCTGCGTGAATGGCTGGTGGGGAAGGCCCGGTGACCTGGCCCCGGCCCACGCGTGAGGGCCACGATCGGTTCTGTCGGATCGAAGGCCGGCGTCCGGCACGGGACGCTCGCGGGCGAAGCCGCGCGGGCCACCTGATCTTTGGGTAACTCGCCGCGTCGTGGATCAGAGGCGGATGTCGGCGGCGATCGGTAGATGATCGCTGCCCGTCCTGGGTAGCGATCGGATCTTGGTCACGGTCATTCCGCGGGTCAGGATTTGGTCGATGCGCGCCAGCGGGGCACGCGCCGGCCAGCTGAAGGCGAAATCGCGAGGTGGGGCTGCCATCAGCGAGGCGACCGGGCGCAACCCCCGGTCGTCCACGGTGCTGTTGAGGTCGCCGAGCAGAAGGATGCGATCGACCGGCTCGGCTGCCAGCACGGCGCCGAGCCGGTGGGCGCTCTCGTCTCGGCGTACGGAATCGAAGCCTCCCAGACCGATTCGCACCGACGGCAGGTGAGCGACGTAGATCGCGATGTCACCCTGCGGGGTTCGGGCTACCGCGCGCAGGCCGCGGTTCCAGTCTGGGCCGACGCCGTGCGGACGGATGTCCACCAGAGCCGCCTCGGCGAGGGGATAGCGGGACCAGAGGCCGACCGTGCCTTGCACCGTCCGATACGGGTACTCGACGCCCAACGCGGCATCCCAGGCCGGGCGCGCCGCCGGCACGAGCTCCTCCAGGCCGATGACGTCCGGCCGGGCCGCGATCAGCTTGCGCGCGGTGCCGGCCGGGTCGGCGTTCTCGTCACTGACGTTGTGCTGTACCGCGACCAGGTGATGCGGCTGGTCCCCACGGGGCAACAAATGCCCGCCGAACTGGGTAAGCCAGGCGACCGTCGGCACCAGCGCGGCCAGCGCGCCCGCCATGGAGCGCCGCCACCAGGCCAGGCCGAGCAGCACCGGGACGGCCAGCGCGAGCCATGGTAGGAACGTCTCGGCCAGGCTGCCGAGGTGACCGATCCCATTCGGCACGGATCGGGGGAAGGCGATGACGGTCGCGGTCAGCGCCGCGAGTGCGACCAGGAGTAAACGGAAGATCGGCACGGCGAGATCCTTGCAGGCTTTGGTGCGATCCGGATCCCCTCTTGATCATGTCGCGCATATTCACTGCTCCATGGCCATCCGGTGGCAAGGCCCTCCACCGGTCGGAACGTGGCGTGGCCGCCGAACGGGCGCTCCAACGCGCACTACGCGGCATGAGCGGAGGTCGTCCGGCGGTGTCCCACCGAAGCGTGGTCCCTCTCGACACGTTATGTGACACCTACCGCTTGGCCGACGAGGTGATCGACGATCCGGCCGGGGCTGCGGAGTCCGGCACCCCCGCGTAGTCGGGCAGCTCGATGCCGTTGATCGCGCGCCCGACCAGCTCGGCGAACCATTCGCCGGCGAAATCGGGGCTCGGCTCGGCGTCTGGCCCGGAGACGTCGCGGCTGCGGGCGTTCAACCGGCCGATCTCCTGGTTGGCCCCGACGAACGAGCGCATCCGCGCCTCGTAGCGGGCGAACCCGGCGTCGGGGTCCCATCCGGCGGCGGCCAGCTCTCCGGCCAGCACGTAGGCGCCGACCAGCGCCAGCCCGGTGCCCTGCCCCGACATCGGCGAGGAGCTGAACGCCGCGTCCCCCAGCAGTCCCACCCGTCCACTCGACCAGCGCTCCATCACCACCTGGGCAACCTGGTCGAGGTAGAAGTCCGGGGTGTCGTCCAGGTGCGCGAGGATGTCCGGGGTCAACCAGCCCAGGCCCGCCATCCGCTCACGCAGCAGGACCTTCTGGGCCGCGACGTCACGGTAGTCGACGTCGACGTCGGCCGAGGCGAAGTAGAACATGGCCATCGCCCGGGTGGCGTCCTGGATGGGCCGCAGGAGGGCAGAGCGCCCGGACTCCTGATCCTGGTACTCGAGCAGCCAGCGGTCCAGCCCGAACTCGTTGGGCACACTGTAGAAGGCCAGCACGTGCCCGAGGTGGCGGAGGAACCGCTCATGCGGCCCGAAGACCATCGCTCGCAGCTCCGAGTGCAACCCGTCGGCCCCGACCACCAGGTCGAAGCGCCGCCGGTCGCCGCCCGCGAAGACCACGTCGACCCCGTCCGCGTCCTGGGCGAGCCCCGCGATTCGGTCGCCGAAGACGTACTCGACGCCGTCGCGGGTGTCGTCGTAGAGCACCTGGGCCAGGTCCCCGCGCAGGATCTCGATGTCCGCGATGAACCCGTCGCCACCGTCGTCGTCGGCACGGAAGGTCTCCAGCACTTGCCCGTCCGCGTCCACGGTGTGCGCGCCGGCGGTGTCGGTGCACGCCGCACGCACCGCCGCGTCCAGCCCCATGCGCCCGATGACCTCCCTGGCGACCCCGCGCGCGTCCACCCCCTGCCCGCCGGGACGCAGCTCAGGAGCCCGCTCCACCACGGTCACCTCGGCCCCCCACCGGCGCAGCCAATGGGCCAGCGCGGGTCCCGCGATGCTCGCCCCCGCCACCAACACCCTGGGACCGCTCACCCGCATCCCCTGCCCGCCAGTCCGGATGGTGTGCTCCTGCTTGGAGTCGTCGACGCTCATCACTGCCTCCACATGCTTCTGTCGGTGTGTCCAGCCGTATCGACCACGGGTCCGCACAAAACTCATCGGCACGACCGAAATCGCGTCCACGCTCCCGCAAACACCCTGAACTCGGCATGTGCGTGCGACGGGCATGGTCATGATCGCCTCGGCCTCGGCAGACATTGATGAGAAACGCCAACTCCGACGAGACTCACGTCAGCCCAGACTGGTGCAAACCAGGCGAACTAGGCCGCCACCTGAGAATTCGCCAGATCTGCGCGCAACACAGTGAGACGCTGAAAGGACCGGTGAGAACGGACAGCCGCGATCCCTCCCGATGCAGGGTTAGTCCGAACGTTTCGCGAGCGGTGGGCATCAGTCGGTCAACCACCCAGACGGTCAAGGGGTGGGCGAGCCCAGGCGCACCTACTGCCGTGGTGGGGCGGTGGACTCGCGGATGATCAGGCGGGGTGGGACCAGGGAGATGTCCGGTTGCGGCTGGCCGCTCAGTTCGGCGAGCGCCGCGTGGAAGCATGCCCGGCCCAGCCCCACGAAGTCCATCCGTACGGTCGTCAGCGCCGGGGTCCAGAAGGCCGAGCCAGGGATGTCGTCGAAGCCCACGATGCTGACGTCCCCGGGAACGTCCTTGCCCGCGTCGTAGAGCGCCCGCCGTACCCCCTGCGCGATGTCGTCGTTGCCGCACAGGATCGCCGTCACCCCGGGCGAGCGGACCAGCCGCTCCCCCGCCGCGTACGCCGACTCGATGTCCCACCCGCACCCCAGCACCGAGGGGATCTCCGCTCCCGCCTGCCGCAGCGCGTCGCGCCACCCCGCGTGCCGCCCGCCGGCCCGGCCCTCGGACGGGATGGCCACGTGGTGGACGGTACGGTGCCCCAGGTCGAGCAGGTGCTGGGTGGCGTCGGCGGCGGCCCGGCGCTCGTCCAGCGCGATCGCCACCCGCCCCAGATCGGGTGCGACCGGCTCGGCGGCCACCACGGCCGGGATGTGCGGCGGCAGCGCCTGCGCCACCGCCGTGCCCAGCGGGTCGAACGCGATCACCACCAGGCCGCCCGCGCTCGGATCGCTGACGTAGTCGACCGTCTGCCGGACCTCGGCCGACTCCACGACCCTGATCCCCAGCGCCACGCCCTCGGTCCTGGCTGCCTCCTCGATGCCCTGGAGGGTGGAGGCGTACCCGTACAGCATGGTGTTGGAGGTCACGACGGTGACGCCGCTGGCGCGGCCGAGGCCGAGCGCCCGGGCGGCCCGGTTGGGGCGGAACCCCAGCCGGTCGATCGCGGCCAGCACCGCGGCCCGGGTGTCGGGCCGCACCCGAGGTGAGTCGTTCAGCACGCGGGAGACGGTCTGATGCGAGACGCCGGCCGCGGCGGCGACGTCGCGGATGCTCGGGACGGCCCCTTTACGGACATGTCGGGGGCTCGTGGTCACGGTCACATGGTAGTCGGGCCCAGGAGCGGAGGTCGGGAGCAGTTCCCGAAGCTC
Organism: Nonomuraea sp. NPDC003707; assembly: GCF_053587055.1. Taxonomy (NCBI): domain Bacteria; kingdom Bacillati; phylum Actinomycetota; class Actinomycetes; order Streptosporangiales; family Streptosporangiaceae; genus Nonomuraea; species Nonomuraea sp. NPDC003707. The sequence goes on from NZ_JBSFNK010000006.1 coordinate 39,433, forward strand.
CAGGTCCCCGGAAGTGCCGGTCAGTCGGCTCGTACGGGCTGCTGGTAGTTGTTCAGGAGGGTGAAGTGCTCCCTCGACTCGGCCGGGATCGGGCCGATCTCCACGGGAGCGGAGGGGGAGATCAGGTCGGCGCGGTAGAGCTTGGCCGTGGCGGGGTCGTCGTTCTCGTTGGCCGCGATGATCAGGGAGCGGCGGTCCCGGGAGACGGCCACCGTGATGATCGACGACTCGGTCGCCGGGGCGATCTCGTTCTTCACCTTCACCTCGGTGTGCTGCACGTAATCGATGTCGTTCCGGGCAAGCCGAGGGTTGATCCGCGCAGTGTAGAAGTCGTTGCTCCCGCCGGCGCAGAGCAGGTCGGTGGTGTTGATCCAGGCGAGCGGGTCGCAGTGGCGCAGGCCGCCGTCACGTACGACGATCTTCATGCCGAACGGCAGTTGGAGCGGAGCGTCCTCATAGCGGTCCACCGTGTTCCCGAGGATCTCCAGTTCGGCCCCTTGGACCAGGTTGATCCCCACGGCCGCCCGGCTGGGGTTCGCCGCGAACCTCCCGGAGGGATGGACGGTGCCCGGGCACATGACGGCGACCGATCCCACGACGCGGTAGAAGGTGTCGTCGTTGCTGTTGGTGAAACAGGCCAGGCTGATCTTGCGCGGAGTCAGCCGGCCGTTCGGGTCCGCCGAGAAGTACTGCTGGGAGTCGCGCAGGAACCAGAACGACCCGTCGGGCGCGAATCCGGGGTACTTGTCGGAGAACGTCTCCTTGACGTATCCCTTCTTGTTCGACCTGTCGGTGAGGTCCGTGAACGTCCCGGTGCCGAGGTCGAGCCAGCCGACGTGCGTCGGGTCGCCGCTGGACGGGAAGTCCACCTGGACGGCGACCCGGCGGCCGTCCGGCGAGACCGGGCTGACGCCGGGATCTCCCTCCTCACCGCACAGGCTGCGCACGACGGCCTTCTCTCCGCCCGCCGTCGCGGCGATCTCGGTCAGGAGCGGCGCGAGCGTCACGCCGGAGAAGCTCGCGACACCGGTACGGAAGGCGTCGTCGTAGGCCGTGGCCCGCCACCCGTCGTCATTCCACGAGCAGGCGACCGGCCCCTGGGCGGCGAGCACGGCCGGAAGGCTCTTCGCCGCCTCGGCCAGTGCCGTCTTCCTGGCGTCCGGAGTGGGGGTGGAGACGCGCGGGCTCGGCTGGGACAGGGCGACGGGGCCGGAGGCCGCCGAACAGCCGGTTGCCGCCAGGAGGAGCGCGACCGCCGTCGCCGGCCAGCCACCGCTACGGGAACTCATCCAAGATCTCCTTCACGCCTTCAATGATGATCCTTAAAAGAGTGAATACCATTAACCATATGTCGCCTATTCACCGCAAGTGGCCGCGGCAGGCGAGACCAGACAAGATGGTCGGGTGACAGCGTTGACGCGACGGGAACGACTGCGGGCCGAGCTCGAACACGACGCCAAGGCCGCCGCCCGCAGGATCGCCGCGGAGGAGGGCATCGAGGGCCTCACCCTCGCCGCCGTGGCCCGCGGCGTCGGCGTGACGCCCCCGGCCCTATACCGCTACTTCAACGGCAGGGCGGGCCTCATCCGCGCCATCTACGACGACATCACCGCGGAGTTCATCGACACCGTGGACCGGGCCGCGCGGCGCCAGGACCCTGACGACGTCAGCGCCCAGCTGCACGCGGCCACCCAGGCCGTGCTCGACTGGTCGCTGGCCAACAGGGTCGAGTTCGACCTGCTCATGGGCGCCGGCTTCGCCAAGATCGCCGAGTCGGAGGAGGGCATCCCGGTGGTCATCGCGCGCGAGCTGGGCGGCCTGTTCGGGCAGCTGTTCGCCCGCCTGTGGAACGAGGGGCGGCTGACCTGCCCGGCGGACGAGGAGATCGACCCCGTCCTGGCAGCCCAGTTGCGCACCTACCGCTCGGAAGTCGGCCTGGAGTTCCCCATCGGCGTGGTGTTCCTCATGGTCGTCTGCTGGCGGCAGATCTACGGGCTGCTCTGCATGGCCGTGTACGGGCACCACAAGTTCGCCTTCGACGACCTGCAGCCGCTGTTCGAGCACATGATCGATGACCTGCTCGGCCTCCTCGGGCTCAAGCGGAGCCCCAACCTGCGCCTGGGGTGAAGTCGGCCGGCGTGGCCACATCCGGTCAGGGCCCTGGGAGATCGGAGGGCTTCTCCCGCACCTGATCAGCCACAAAGCAGCGAGCGTGATGGTCAATGTCAGCGGGTGCTTGGCCTCGGCTCGGGGTGGACAAGGTAGGGAAGACCTCCACCCCAACAGGCAGGTAGGCATGACTGAACATGAGTGATCTTCTCGCCACATTAGAGGCATGAAGAGATTGCTCGCCGCCGCTGTCGCCGGCTGTCTGGTCATCGCCCCTGTGGCTCCCGCCTTCGCTGCCGCCGCAACGCCCTCGCCGCAGTCCCGCCTTGACCTGCTCACCACCGAGGACGGCCTGGCGGGCGCGTTGAGCGAGGTACGGACCCCGGACGGCACGACCGTGACCCTGCATTCCGGCACCGCGGAGCGGGGCACCGGCCAGCCGATGATCGGCCCCGAGGGCCGGTTCCGGATCGCCAGCGCGAGCAAGCCGATCATCGCCGCCACCGTGCTGCGGCTGGTCGATCAGAAGAAGATCGACCTGGACGCGCCGGTGGAGCATTATCTGCCCGGCGTGCTGCGCGGCCGGGGCGACGGTGCGGCGATCGACGGGCGGAAGATCACCGTGCGGATGCTGCTGCAGCAGACCAGTGGCCTGCCCGAGTTCCTCAACGCGATCGAGTGGAAGGAGCCGTTCCCGGACTTCCTGCAGGTGGCGCTCGCGCTCAAGCCCACGCCCCGCGACTCGTTCGCCTACGCCAACACCAACTACCTGGTCCTCGGCATGATCGTGACCGAGGTGACCGGCAAGGACTTCCGGCAGGCGAGCCGAGATCTGATCTTGAAGCCGTACGGGATGCGGGACACGTACTGGCCGGCCAAGGGCGACTACGGCATCCGCGGCCCGCACGCCCACACCTACGGGGTGCACCCCGGCCGCCCGCAGGACGGCGAGGTGGATCTGACCGACCGGCTGCCCACGTACGAGTTCGGGCCCAGCGGCGGTCTGGTCTCCACCCCGGAGGACCTCAACCGGTTCTGGCGTAAGGCCCCGCTGGGCAAAATGATGGCCAGAACGGTGCCGGTCGAGCAGGAAGGCTGGCCCGAAGGCGCCCGCTACGGCTACGGGGTGGCCCGGATGGAGTCGGGCTGCGGCTATGCCTACTTCGGCGCCGGCGACATGCCGGGGGCAGCGGTGTTCAGCGGCCGGGACCGGGCCGGGCGCGCGGCCACCGTCTACGTCACGGGCGTCCCCGAGAAGCGGCAGCACCTGATCGACGCCTTCGTCGCCGCCATGTGCGACCGCTGAGTCCGGGTCGGCCGAGCGGACCGCTTGAGCTCAGAGCCGCTCGTCGCACCCCGGGAACGACAGCACGAACTGCCGTGCCTTCACAGGTCGTCTGCTTGGTTCTGTCGGTTTCGATCTCGACGGGGTCCCGGTAGTTGCAGCACGGCCCGGGAGGGCCCCGGTCCTGGATGGGCATCGGCAGGCCCAGCCGGTAACTGGGCAACGGGCGGTCTCGGCCGGACGCCGAAGGTGCGTCGCGCCGAAGGCGCGCCCCGGGAAGGGCAGTCCGAGCGGAGCAAGGCCCTTTGGCCTGGGGGGTGTCGGCAGGCCCACCGTCCAGTCGGGCAACGGGAGGGTGGAAGCCGGCCCACCTACCCCTGGGTGAGCCGGAGGACGCCCCAGTGGCTGGTGTCCAGGTAGCTTCGGCCGGTGTTGTCGTTCCAGGTCACGGCGCTGGTACGGGCGGTGCCCGTGGCGTCGTTGACCTGGGCGTCGAAGCCCAGCAGCGTCCCCGGTGCGAGTGTGATCGTGGGCAGGTCGATAGCCGCCTCGACGACGTACCCGCCGGGCACCGTCCTGGTCACCGCCTTCACGTGGTCCTTCACCCCACCCGCGTCGAACGTCCCGCCAACCGTGATCCGGCCCGAGAAGCTGATCCGGTACTGGCCGTCGTCGTCCTCGTAGCCCTTGGTCTTGCCGTTGCCCGGGTCCACGAAGATCTCGACGGAGTCCTGCTCCCACGGGTTCGGGGACTCCTCGCTCAGCGTCGGATCGGCGACCTGGGCGAGCACGTACAGCGTGGATCCGCTCCACAGCGAGCGCACCTTGGCGGTCGCGCCGGACGTGCCCTGGATCCAGGTCGCGGTGCGGATCTCCGGCGCGGCCGACCAGGCCCGGTCCACGGCGCCGTCGAGCACGGGCGTGCGGTGGGCGGCGGAGGTGAGCTTGACGGCGGGTGCGGCGGTCACCTTCCCCGTCCAGGAGGTGCTCGCGCCGGCGGAGTCGCTCACGGTCACCTCCACGTCAGTGTCGGGCGAGGCCGGGGAGTCGCTTGCTGTCACGTCCGCGTCGGTGCCGGTCGCGATCAGGGCCTCGACGCGGTAGCCGGTCGGCGTCGGCCGCACCGCCGCCTTGGGGCCGCCGGTTCGTTTGACGACGTACGAGGTGCCGTCGACCGTGAACGTCACTCGATCATCCTTGCCCGCCGTCGGATCCGTGACCTCGGCGAGCACGTACAGCCCCTTGCCCGACGAGCGCGCCTGGAACCCGGCCGACACATCGCCCACCCGCGCGATCGGCGAGTCCGGCAGCAGGTCCCACTCGAGGTCCCGCTTGCCGTCCACCTTGGGCGTCCCGGCGGGTGCCTCCAGCCGGCGCACCGGCGGGGCCAGCCGCGACGGGTCCACGACGCCCCAGTAGGCGGGCTTGGCCTGCAGGTCGTCGTCGAACAGCAGCGGCGCGTTCAGCCGCGGGATCGGCCACGACCGCAGCCAGCTCACGTCGTCGGACTCGCCCCAGACGGTCACGGAGCTGAGCTTGGCGGCCTGCCGCCTGAAGACGTCGAACAGCTCCTTGTAGCGGTGGCCCTGCTGGACGAGCAGTTCGGGCGGGATCGTGTCGTACGACGACACGAAGTCCGTGTAGACGCTGACGTCCAGCTCGGTGATCTGCTGGTCCACCCCCAGCGGGGCGAAGCGCTCGATCGTGGCCTCGACGGAGGCGGCGGGCGGGTACTCGATGTTCAGGTGGAGCTGGTGGCCCACGCCGTCGATCGGCACCCCTTCCGCCTTGAGCCGCTTGACCAGCGCGTACAGGGCCTCGCGCTTGCGCGGGAACTCGGTGTTGTAGTCGTTGATGAAGAGCTTGGCGTCCGGGTCGGCCTCGTGGGCGACGCGGAAGGCGGTGCGGATGAAGTCGAGGCCGGCGATCTCGTACCACTTGGAGCGGCGCAGGCCGTCGGGCTGGTTCTCGTCCACGACCTCGTTGACCACGTCCCAGGCCGCGATCTTGCCCTTGTACCTGGCCACGAGCGTGCGCACGTGCGTCTCCAGGCGCTTGAGCAGCAGCTCCTTGTCGGCGTTCTGGAAGACCCAGTCGGGGGTCTGGCTGTGCCAGGCGAGCGTGTGGCCGCGGATCGTCATGCCGTGCCGGGTGGCGAAGTCCACCAGGAAGTCGCCGTCGGCGAAGGTGAACTCGCCCTCACGGGGCTCGGTGGCGTCCCATTTGAGCTCGTTGCCGGGGGTGACGCCGCTGAAGTGCCTGGCCAGCAGCTCGCCGTGTACGCCGAGCGCGTCGGGCCTGGTGAGCGCCGAGCCCATGACGAACGGCACCTTGTCCTTGAGCGCGGGGATGTCGGTCTGGATCGGCTTGGGCTGGATGTACTTCATGGAGAAGTCGTCCAGGTAGAAGGGGAACGTGCCGGTGTCGGACTCGACATAGACGCTGAGGAAGTCGACGTCGTACGCGAGCGTGTACGTGCCGGACAGCTGCACCCACTCCCCCGCCGGCACGTCCTTCGGCGAGACGACGCGCTCGTAGCTGGGGGTGCCGCCGGCCCTGCGCTCGATCGACAGGCCGAGCCGGCCCGCCGTGGCCTCCGGTCCGAGCCGCACCCACACCGACAGGGCGTATTTGTCGCCCTTGGCCATCCGGCCGAACACGTTGAGGGCGGGACCGTCCCAGGAGGCGGAGCGGCCGCTCACGGCCAGCGAGCGGCTGCCCGCGTGAGCGGCCTCCGCGCTCGGCTGGAGGGTGGCGGCGGCCCTGGGCGCCCAGTCCTGCGCGGTGCCGTCCTCGAAGTCGCTGCTGACGGGCTCGCGCGTGGGGTCGCCCAGCGGGGTGACGACGATGTCGTCCAGGTAGAACTCGCCGGTGGCGTCGGAGCTCTCGGCGTAGAGCTGCACGTCGGCGGACTCGGCGGTGAACAGGTAGTTGCCCGACAGCCGCGTCCACCCGCCGTCGGTCACGGTGGCCGCCGCGACCCGCTCGTACGTGGTGCTGCCCCCGGTCGGGGTGCGCTGGACGGTCAGCGCGATCGTGGCGGCGGGCCGGCCGCTCACCTGCCGCGCGTACGCGGTCACGGTGTAGCCGACACCTCGGACGAACGGCGCGGAGATGGACGCGCCGTGCCACGTGGCGGTCCGGCCGGTGGTCAGGAGGCTGCTCGTGCCCCCGTGGGCGGCGTCCGGCGTCACCGTGACGGAGACGCCGCCGCCGCGTGGCCCCCATCCCTGGGTGGTCCCGTTCTCGAAGTCGTACGTGAGGTCCGCCGCCGCGTGCGCGGAGAGCGCGGGAACGAGGCATAACAGGGCGGCGGCCACCAGGGCTCGAAGGGTGCGCACGATGCTCCCGATGAAAGTTTCAGCGAAGCGCCGATAAATATCAGGCGGACTGTAGATCGGCGCGCTCCCGTGGTCAAGATCACTCATAATCTTGCAATCGCTTGTTGCAGCGTGGTGCAGTTTCACTGCAGGGCATTGACGGAGTGAGGCGGCTGAGTCAGCGTTTCATGCAACCGATTGCCGCACCCCCATCGGCGAGGTCGCCTCATGCGCTTCCTGTTACTTCTCCCCCTGCTCGCCCTGCCTCCTGTGACAGCGGCCCCGGCGCCCGCCGCCATCGTGGTCGCGGCGGACGGCTCGGGCGACCACACGACCGTGCAGGCCGCGGTCGACGCCGTCCCCGCCGGCAACACCCGCCCGGTCACCATCCTGGTCCGCAAGGGCACCTACCGGCAGCAGGTGGTGATCCCGGCCGACAAACCTCACATCTCCCTGGTCGGCGCCACGCGGGACCCGCGCGAGGTGGTGCTCACGTTCGACGCCTCGGCGGCCGCGCAGAAGCCGGACGGCTCGGGACCGTACGGCACCTCCGGCAGCGCCTCGTACACGATCAGCGCCCCCGACTTCACCGCCCGCAACCTCACCTTCGAGAACGCCTACGACGAGGCCGCCCACGGCTACAGCCAGGCCGTGGCCGTGCGGACGACGGGCGACCGGCAGGTGTACGACAACGTGCGGTTCATCGGCAACCAGGACACCCTGTACGCCAACACCGCCTCGGCCACGACGGTCGCCAGGCAGTACTTCACCGACTGCTACGTCGAGGGCGACGTCGACTTCATCTTCGGCCGCGCCACCGCCGTCTTCGACCACTGCCTGATCAAGGGCAGGACGCGCGGCAGCGCGGACAACAACGGCTACGTCACCGCCGCCAGCACCGAGCTGAGCAACCCGTACGGCTTCCTGATCTACCGCAGCCACCTCACCAGCGACGCGCCCGCCCGCACCTTCCACCTGGGCCGCCCGTGGCCGGCCGGCGGCTCCACCACGGCCCGGGGCCAGGTGCTGGTGCGCGAGTCGTGGCTGGGCCAGCAGATCAAGGACGCCCCCTGGACCGACATGTCCGGCTTGAGCTGGCGGGACGCCCGCCTGTCCGAGTACCGCAACCACGGCCCCGGCGCGACCGTCAACGACGACCGGCCGCAGCTCACGTCCGACCAGGCGGCCGCCTTCACCCCGGAGCGGTACCTGGCGGGCGCCGACGGCTGGAACCCGGTCCGCCGTCACCGCCCCGTCCCGCGCGAGCCCGGCCGCGAGGTGCTCCCCCGCGACGACGGCTGGGCGGCGGCCACCACCGGCACCACCGGCGGCTCGGCCGCCCGCCCCGAGGACGTCCACGTGGTCAGGACCAGGGCCGAGCTGGTCGCGGCGCTCGGCGACCCGGCCGACAACACCCCCAGGATCGTGTACGTGAAGGGCGCCATAGACGCCGACACCGCCCCCGACGGCACCCCGCTGACCTGCGAGGACTACGCCGTCAACGGCTACGGCCTGCCCGCATACCTGGCCGCGTACGACCCGGCCGTCTGGGGCCGGACCAGCGTCCCCTCGGGTCCGCTGGAGGACGCCCGCAAGACGTCGTACGCGAAGATGGCCGAGCACGTCACGGTCACCGTCGGCTCCAACGTCACCCTCATGGGCCTCGGCGCGGACGCGGCGCTGAAGAGCTTCGGCGTGCGCGTCAGCAACGCCGACAACGTCATCGTCCGCAACCTCACCATCACCGACACCTCCGACTGCTTCCCGCAGTGGGACCCGACCGACGGCGCGGACGGCAACTGGAACGCCTCCTTCGACAACGTCGAGGTCTCCGGTTCCACGCACGTCTGGCTCGACCACAACACGCTCAACGACGGCGACAACCCGGACGCGGGCCAGCCGCGCTACTTCGGCCGCCCGTACCAGGTGCACGACGGCCTCCTGGACGTGGTCCGCGCCTCCACGTACGTGACGCTCTCCTGGAACCACCTCAGCGACCACGACAAGGTGACCCTGATCGGCAACACCGACAGCCCCACGCGGTACGGCGAGGAGGACAAGCTCAAGGTCACCCTGCACCACAACTACTTCGAGGGCCTCGGCCAGCGCACGCCCAGGGTGCGCTTCGGCCAGGTGCACGCCTACAACAACTACTACAAGGGCGGCGACGGCCACGGCTACAGCATCGGCGTGGGCTTCGGCTCCAAGGTCTACGCCGAGAACAACGCCTTCGACGGCATCGCGGCGGACAAGGTCCTGTCGGTGTTCAACGGCACCGCGATCACCGCGAAGGGCAACCTGGTGGACGGCGCACCGGCCGACGTGGTGGCCGCGTACAACGCCGCGCACGGCACGGCCATCGGCTCGGACGCCGGCTGGACCCCGGCGCTGTTCACCCGCGTCCACCCGCCGCAGGCGCTGCGCGCCCTCGTCCCGGCCAGAGCCGGAGCGGGCCGCCTGCGCTGAGGCGGCCCGAGCCCGATCAGCTGACGGGGCCGAAGGTGGGAGTGGCGCGGCCACCTTAAGCCCCCATGGCACCCCGGGCCGCGCTTAGTCTCGAAGACATGGACAGGGAGAACCCACTCGGCCAGTTCCTGCGGGCCCGCCGCGAGCTGCTCCAGCCGGAGGAGGCCGGCGTGCCGGTCACGACCCGGCGCCGCGTGGCGGGGCTGCGCCGCGAGGAGGTCGCCCGGCTCGCGGGCGTGAGCACCGACTACTACGTACGGCTGGAGCAGGGCCGCGAGCGCCACCCCTCCGCACAGGTGGTCGACGCGCTCGCCCACGCCCTGGCCCTGGAGGAGGACGCGGTCGCGCACCTGCACCGGCTGGCCCAACCGGTCCGGCGCAGGCGGGCGCCGGCCAGGCGGGAGCGGGTCAGCCCGAACCTGCTGCGCATGATGGAGGGCTGGCCGCACACCCCCGCGGTGGTCCTGGGCCGCTGCCTGAACGTGCTGGCCGCCAACGCGCTCGGCAGAGCCTTGTTCGACGGCCACGCCTACAGCGGGGACCTGGTCCGGCTGGTGTTCCTCGACCCGGACGCGCGGGAGTTCTATCCCGACTGGGACCGGGTGGCGGTCAACACCGTCGCCGGGCTCCGCGCCGGCGCGGGCGCCGACCAGGACGACCCGCTGCTGATCGAGGTGGTCGGCGAGCTGTCGGTCAAGAGCGAGGCCTTCCGCAGGCTGTGGGCCCGCCACGACATCCGCCAGAAGACCCACGAGACCAAGCGCTTCCGCCACCCCTTGGTGGGCGAGCTGACCCTGCACTACGAGTCGCTGACCGTGAACAGCGCTCCCGGGCAGCAGCTCGTCGTCTATCACGCCGACCCGGGCAGCCCGTCGGAAGAGTCGCTGTCCCTGCTGGGCTCCCTGACCGCCGGCTGAACAACCCTTCACCAACCGCGCCCGGCCGGGGCGCCATTTCGCCATGCCTATCTACCTGGAGATATACCACCATGTCCGTCTGGTTCATCACCGGCTGTTCCACCGGCCTGGGCCGCGCGCTGGCCACCGCCGTGCTGGAAGGCGGCGGGCGCGCGGCCGTCACCGCCCGCGACCCCCTGCAGGTGGCCGACCTCGTCGCCGAGCACGGCGACCGGGCCGTGGCCCTGCCGCTCGACGTCACCGACAAGGCCCAGATCGCGGCGGCGGTCGAGCGGGCGGAGTCCGCCTTCGGCCGCATCGACGTCCTGGTCAACAACGCCGGGTACGGTTACCTGGCCGCCGTCGAGGAGGGCCGGGACGACGAGGTCCGGGCACTGTTCGACGCGAACGTGTTCGGGTTGGTCGACGTCACCAAGGCCGTCCTGCCGGGCATGCGCGCCCGCGGGAGCGGCCACGTCGTCAACGTCTCCTCGCTCGGCGGGCTGGCCGCGTTCGGGGCGACCGGTTACTACCACGCGACGAAGTTCGCCGTGGAAGGCCTGTCGGAGTCGCTGGCGGCGGAGGTCGCGCCGCTGGGCATCAAGGTCACGATCGTCGAGCCCGCGGCGTTCCGTACGAACTGGTCCGGCCCCTCCATGCGGCAGTCTCCCGTCCGCATCGACGACTACGCGGAGAGCGCGGGCACGCGCCGCGCCTCCACCCTGGCCACCTACGGCCACCAGCCCGGCGATCCGGTGCGCGCGGCCGAGGCGATCATCACCGCGGTCGGGGCGGCCGAGCCGCCGCTGCGCCTGCTGCTCGGCCGGGCCGCGTACGAGATCGCCTCCGCGCGGCTCGACACGCTCAGGACCGGATTCGAGGCGTGGCGCCACATCACGCTCAGCACCGACTACCAAGGGAACTGACTGATATGACGAAGATCGTCCTGGTCACCGGCGCCAGCAGCGGCATCGGGCAGGCCACCGCGGTGCGCCTCGCCCGCGAGGGCCACCACCTGGTCATCGGCGCCCGCCGCGAGGACCGGCTGGCCGCCGTCGCCGAGGACATCAGGAACGAGGGCGGCAGCGTGGAGGTGCGCCGCCTCGACGTGACGGACCGCGCGGACGTCACGAGGTTCGTCGACACGGCCGCGAAGCAGCACGGCCGGGTGGACGTGATCGTCAACAACGCGGGGGTGATGCCGCTGTCCCGGCTGGACTCGCTGCTGGTGGACGAGTGGGAGCGCATGATCGACGTGAACGTGCGCGGCCTGCTGCACGGCATCGCCGCGGCACTGCCCCACTTCCAGCAGCAGGGCGGCGGCCACTTCGTCACCGTGGCCTCGATCGGCGCGCACGGGGTGGTGCCGACGGCCGCGGTCTACTGCGCCACCAAGTACGCCGCCTGGGCGATCACCGAGGGGCTGCGCCAGGAGCTGGACCCGAGCATCCGGGTCACCACGGTCTCCCCGGGCGTCGTGGAGTCGGAGCTGGCCGACACGATCACCGAGCCGGGCGCACAGGAGGCGATGCGCGCGTACCGGGCGGCTTCGATCCCGCCGGAGGCCATCGCCGACGCCATCGCGTACGCGATCGGCCGGCCTGCTGAGGTGGACGTGAACGAGATGATCATCCGCCCGGCCAGGCAGCGCTGACGGGGCGGGACGGGGTGGGGGCGCGCCGAGGCGCGCCCCCACGCGGCGTCACGGACCGTAGGCCTTGACCTCCAGGAGGCCCACGGAGTTGCTGCCGTTACCGGTGAGCAGGACCCGCAGGCGGGTCGTGCTCGTGGCGTTGAAGGTGACGCTGTTGTAGGCGTTCTTGGTCAGCGTGTACGCCGAGGCGCCCGGCACGTCCACGTACGCGCTGCCGTTCCAGTACTGCAGCTTCCACGACGCGGGCATGTCGATCCCCTCGTCGTCGTCGAAGAAGTACACCTCGGCCCGGTTCAGGTTCTGGGCCGAGCCCCAGGTCAGGTCCACCCACTGCTGCCCGGTCTCCGGCCAGCAGCCCCAGCGCGGGTTGACGGTGTCGTTGGACGACGGCGGGTCGATCCCGTCGTTGATCGCGGCCACGCTCTCCCACGACGAGGTGTTCGACGCCGACGGCGTGGCCGACGACGCCAGGTTGGTGGGATTCGGCTGCTGCGTCCCGCCCCGGTTGAACACCTTGATCTCGGTGAGCCCCGTCCTGGCCCCGGAGGCGGCCGTGGCCAGCACCCGCAGGCGCTGCGTGCTGACCGCGGAGAACTGCACCACGTTGTAGTTGGCCCGCGGCGCGGACGGTGTCTTGGCCTGGCCGGGCACGCTCACCCAGGCGCTGCCGTTGTAGTACTGGATGTCGTACGACGCCGGCGCCCGGTAGGTGGCGCTGGCCGGGCGGCTGTCCTTGAAGTAGAGCCGCGCCTCGTTGACCGTCTTGGCGGAGCCGAAGTTCAGCTCGTACCAGTCCTGCCCGGCGGTCGTGCCGCCCCAGAACGGCTCGTTGATCGGGAAGCCGTCCACCGCGCCCGCGGTGGTGCTGCCCGAGGCCGTGGTGGAGGCCGTGGCGGTGGCGCCGGAGGCGAGGTTGGTGAGGTTGGCGGTCAGGTCGACGCCGGCCTTGGCCAGCATGTCGACCATGCGGGCGCTGTTCTGGGTGACCTGCGCGGGCGCCTGCAGCCCGGGCACCGCCACGTGGTAGGTGACGGACCCGCTGGTGGTGACGTCACCGGTGGCCGGGTCCCACGTGAACGGCACCAGCGACGACACCGTGGCCGCCCGGTTGCCGTTGATGTAGATCGAGTAGCCCTCGGGCACGCCGGGGTAGCGCACGACGCCGTCGGACGGGTCGTCCCAGACGATGGTCAGGTCGGCGTTGCGGTAGCGCAGGTTGTTGACGGTGAAGTGGGTCCAGCCGATGTTGATCGGCGAGAGCTCCACCTTGGCGTCGTTGCGCGGCCGCAGGCCGGCGACGTCCTCGACCACGGTCCAGTTGCTGCTGCCCAGGATGTTGTGGTGGATCCACGAGCGGTACGTGATGGACGAGCCGTTCCAGTCGGCCCAGAACTCGTTGGCGTCCGGCCACTGGGTGTTGCCGTTGATGTACTGCGCCCAGGCGTTCCAGTAGAGCAGCTTCTTGTACCAGGTCGGGTCGATCCACTCGTTGGGGTAGTTCCGCAGCACCGCGGAGAGCAGGCGGAACTGCACCGTGGAGTTGATCGTGGAGAAGTTGTTGCTGCCGGTGCCCGAGGCCGCCTTGTCGGCCTGGTTGGCGGTGTAGAAGGGGAAGATCGGGTACTGCGCCGGGTCGTCGAACAGGCGCAGGGCCTGCTTGTAGGTGGAGGTGTTAGGGATCGCGCCGACGGCGAACGGGTAGTAGTTGTTGATCTCCTTCCACGGCACCCATTCGTTGGTGGACTTCAGCCGGTGCTCGAAGAGCTGCCTGTTCGGGTTCCACAGCACGTTGACGATGGCGTTCTGGATCTGCGTGGCCAGCGTGCGCATCTCGTTGGCCTTGGCCGTGTTGCCGACCGCGTCGTACGCCTGCGCGGCGGCCAGCGCCCCGCTGTACTGGTAGGCGGACTCGGCGCGGTCCATGTTGCCCGGCTTCCAGTGGAAGGACACGGCGTCGGCGTCGTTGCCGGTCAGGGCGCCCCAGTCGTACTCGATGAGCTTGTTGTTGTCGTGGTCGTAGTAGGAGAGCTGGCCCTTGACGTCCTGCTCGGCGTAGCGGGCCAGGTTCGCGGCGATGGCGGGCTGGCCGCCGTGGATCTGGTAGCTCTTCCAGGCCGCCTCGCCGATGTACTGCGTGTAGCTGTTCGACCAGTTCTCCGGGTCGCCGGGGTTGTCCAGGAAGCGGCCGTTCTTGGAGATCTGCCCGACGCTCAGCCAGTCGCCGTACGAGTAGATCGGGTTACGCAGGTACTTGAGGTCGTCGATGTGCATGGGCTGGGTCAGCGCGATCGCGTTGTTGTAGCCCAGCGCGCCCTCGACGGAGGTGGGGAACTGGAAGGTCTGTCCGGGGATGTCCGCGTCCAGGTTGTTGAAGCGCATCAGCCACCAGCGGTAGTAGATGTTCTTCTTGATGCCGGGCTCGGGGACGTCGATGTAGGGGATGTTGTCGGCCCACCACTTGTTGTAGGCGCGCACGTGCGTGGCGAACGCGGTGGCGGGCGTGTAGCCGGCGTAGGCGTCGTAGTCGGTGCGCGAGGCCGGGATCTCGTTGGTGACGAAGCCCATGACGACCTTGACGGTCGTCGTCGCCCCGGCGGCGATCGTGACGGACCTGTTCAGCCCGCCGCTGGAGACGGTGAACCCGTCACCGGTCAGCCTCGGGTAGAGGGTGGTGAGGTTGTTGTAGGCGTTCACCTGGCCGGTCAGCTCGCTGCCGCTGCCGGAGGTGGCATACGGCGAGGTGGCCCGCAGCTGCAGCGTCGTCGAGGCGGAGCCGCCGTTGGTGATGGCCAGGTTGGCCACCGCCACGTTGTTGTCGGTGATGAACTTCGTCTGGTCGATCGTGATCGAGCCGCTGGTGTGCCGGCTCTTCCAGTAGCTGGGCGCCTGCCAGCGCGAGTTCACCTGTTCGGTGAACGTGCCGGGGGTGACGGCGACGGTGAAGGCGTTGTTGTTGTTGATGCTCTCCCAGTACGCCACCTGCCCGGCGAAGCCGAGCGTGCCGGGCGTGTGGGTCTTCATGAACAGCGCCCGGCCGCGCGTCATGAGCCACGTGCCGGCCGGGTCGTTGCCCGAGCGGGCCAGCAGCCGGTCCATCCAGAAGTCGGTGCCGGAGCTCTCGGCGTCGTAGATGGCCTGCATCGTGTTGCCGGTCGTGTACGACCCCGGCGGAGCGGGGACGGCCGGGCCGCTGAAGGTCGGATAGCCGATGGTCTGGTCCGCGTGCGCCGGCGCACCGGCGACGACCAATCCCGCCACCAGCAGCAGGGCTAATAGGGCGCGCCTCATGAGAAGGCCCTCCATTCGAGCACACCGGTCGAGAAGCCGGACTTGGAGGTGATGTTCAGCCGCAACCGGGTGGTGTTGACCGAGGTGAACGTCGTGGTGTTGAAGGTGTTGCCCGCCACGCCGCAGGACGACTGGCCGGGCACGTTGACGTAGGCGCTGCCGTTCCAGTACTGCACCTGGCAGGAGGCCGGCAGGTCGATGCCCAGGTCGTCGTCGAACCAGTAGGTCTGGATCTTGGAGATGTTCTGGGCGCTGGGCCAGCGGTACTCGATCCACTCGGTGCCCTGGTGGTCCCAGTTGCCGTAGGCGCCGTGACTGTGGTCGGCCGAGTTCGCCGGGGTGTAGCCGTCATTGATCGCCCCGAGCGTCTCCCAGGACGAGACGTACGAGGTGTAGGGGGTGGCGCTGGTCGCCAGGTTGCCCGGGGTGGTGGGGCCGCCGCTGGTCTGGACGACCTTCTGCATGGTGCCGTCGGCGTTGAAGTAGAGCTTGTCGATGGTCACCGAGCGGCGGAAGTTGCCTCCGCCCGGGGCGGCGGCGTTGTGGTAGACCATGTACCACTGGCCCTTGTACTCGATGATCGCCGGGTGGTTGGTGGTCGAGCTGACCTGGTCGAGCACGACGCCGCGGTGCGTCCAGGGGCCGAGCGGGTTGCCGGCGGTGGCGTACCTGATGCAGGCGTAACCCGGCGCGGAGCAGGCCGAGTCGTTGGCCGCGTAGGCGAGGTAGTAGACGCCGTTGCGCTTGAACATCCAGGGGGCCTCCCAGAAGTTCGACACGCCGCTCGGGGTGACGACCGAGCCGTTGAGCGAGGTCATGTTGGCGTTGAGCTTGGCCGCGCGCAGGCCGTAGTAGGAGCCCCAGTACATGTAGACCTGGCCGTCGTCGTCGGTGAAGACGGTGGGGTCGATGTTGAGGGGCGAGGAGTTGGGGGTGCTGTCGCTGATCAGCGGGCCGCCCTTGGCGTCGCGGAACGGGCCGAGCGGGCTGTCGCCGACGGCCACGCCGATGTCCATCCAGCCGGCGCCGTTGCCGTTGACGGGGACGTACCAGTAGTACTTGCCGTCGGCGCCGCGCTCGACCTCGCCCGCCCAGGCGTCGGCGCCCGCCCAGGAGAAGTTCGAGATCGAGAGCTTGGCGCCCTGGTCGGTGAAGTTGGCGGCGTCGCTCGAGGTGAAGACGTGCCAGTCGCGCATGACGAAGTTCGTGCCGCCCGCGGGGGCCTCGTCGTGGCCGGTGTAGAGGTACAGGGTGTCACCCACGACCAGCGCGGCCGGGTCGGCCGTGTAGATCGAGGTGGTGATCGGCGCGCCCGCGTACGCGGGCGTCGCGTTGCCGAGGATGAGCACGAGTGCCGCGGTGAGGGCCGCTGCCCAGCGTCGTCTCATGTGTTCGCCCCTTACAATCTAGCGATTGCTTTTGTTAGCGCTAACATCACGGACAGGGATCGAAGCGGTGAACCTAAAAGGTTTTCGGGAAAGTAGAACGACCGGACAGGGGCTGTCAATCGGCCACTGCAACTGTGTGCAGGTCCTTTCAACTGGGCCTATCTGGCCCTACGGTCGCTGATCAGCTCGCGAGCCATCTAGTTACAGTTTCATAACACAGAAAAGGTTTTCGACTCGACTGTCATCGAGCGCAGGCCGCGCCTCCGTTGAAAGGCCGCCCTCCCGTGAGAAGTTCGTCTGAGTGCAGGAACGCCAGAAGGAACTCCAGTGGGACACGATCACGAAGGTCAGCGGGTCAGCCGGCGGCGGCTGATCACCGGCATCAGCTCGCTCGGGCTCGGCGCCGTACTGTCGGCGCCCGGCGCCCGGGCCGGTGCGGCGTCGAGGACGGCCACCGGGGATCTCGCCTCGCTGCTCGCCGGCTCGCGGGTGTGCAAGCTGACCCCGACGGCGACGCAGGGCCCCTATTACTTCGACGCCGACAAGATCCGCAGCGACATCCGGGAGAACAAGCCGGGCGTGCGGCTACGGATGGGCATCAGGGTGCAGGACAGCGAGACGTGCTCGGCCATGGGCAACGCCGTCGTGGAGATCTGGCACTGCGACGCCGCGGGGGTCTACTCGGGGGCGGAGAAGGAGTCGAAGGACGACGCCGCCAGCGGCCCTCCCCCGGGCGGCTTCACCGACGTGGCCTTCATGAGCGACATGAAGCCCTCGGACGACTACCGTTACCTGCGGGGCGCGCAGGTCACCAACGCCGACGGCATCGTGGAGTTCACGACCATCTGGCCGGGCTGGTACCCGGGCCGGACGGTCCACATCCACACCATGGTCCACTTCAGCGACCGGCGCGTGCTGAACACGCAGATCATGTTCGACGACGCGCTCAACGCCAGGGTGCTGGCCACGCCGCCCTACGCGGCGCACACCGGGCGCGACACCTTCAACAGCGCCGACAACATCTTCCGTGACGGCATGATGCTGCAGGTCATCGAGGACGGCGACGGCTACCTGGGCACGATCATCCTGTCCGCCGACTCCGATACGGACGGCGGCTGACCCCGTCCCCAACTCATGAGAACTTCATCCGCGGTAAAGGAGGTCCCAAGAGGTCCCGTCCTACGGTGAGGTCCGGAACACCACAGCATCCCGGACAAGGACACCATAGTGGGACACGATCACGAAGGTCAGCGCGTCAGCCGGAGACGGCTGTTCGCCGGCATCAGCTCGCTCGGGCTCGGCAGCCTGCTGGCGGCCTGTTCGAGCGCCGAGGGAACGGCGACCGTCACGACGTCCACGGGCGCGAGCGTGACGCCGGCCGCCACCACGGCCAAGGACCTCACCTCGCTGTTCGACGGGGCTGGCACCTGCAAGCTGACCAGCACGACGACGCAGGGCCCCTACTACTTCGACGCCGACAAGATCCGCAGCGACATCCGCGAGGACAAGCAGGGCGTGCGGCTGCGGGTGGCCGTCAAGGTGCAGGACAGCGAGACGTGCAAGCCGCTGGGCAACGCGGTCGTGGAGATCTGGCACTGCGACGCGGCCGGGCTCTACTCGGGGGCCGAGGCGGCCTCGACCGGCGGGGGCGGCGGCAACCCGCCCGGCGGAGGCAATCCCCCGAGCGGCGCGCCCACCGGCGCCCCGCCCAGTGGCGGTCCCAGCGGCGGTCCCGGTGGCGGGTCCGGTAACGGTGGGGGCGACATGGCGGATCTGACGCCCACCGACGACAAGCGCTACCTCCGCGGCGCGCAGGTCACCAACGCCGACGGCATCGTGGAGTTCACCACGATCTGGCCGGGCTGGTACCGGGGGCGCACGATCCACATCCACGCCATGGTCCACTTCAGCAACCAGCGCGTGCTGACCACGCAGATGATGTTCGACGAGAAGCTCAACAGCGCGGTCATGGCGAAGTCGCCGTACTCGGAGCACACGGGGCGCGACACGTTCAACGACAACGACAACATCTACGACGACAGCATGCTCATGAAGATCACTCAGGAGGACGACGGCTACCTCGGGGCCATCGTCTTCTCCGCCGACTCCGACAAGGACGGCGCCTAGACCCGCCGGGCCGGTCGTCCGGGTAGGTGGCGATCGGGAGGGTGCGGGGAGATTCGCCGGACCAGCCGCGTGATAGCGTGCCGGACCCCCTAGGGTGGTTTCCGTTCTCGATGAGAGGAAGATCCGGTGAGCGGTACCGGTGGGCGTACGATCCCCGCGGTCGTCGACAGCCCGACCCCGCCAGCGCCCCCGTCCAACGGTCTGGCGCGCTGGTTGCTGCAGCTTCGCGTGCAGCCGACGGGCCCGGAGACGACCGAGGCGCACGCCGAGCCGCAGGCCTGGTGGAAGGTCATGTGCCTGACCGGCGTCGACTACTTCTCCACGCTGGCCTACCTGCCCGCCATCGCCGCGCTGGCGGCCGGCGCCTTATCGCCGCTGGCCACGCTGCTCATCGTGGCGCTGACGCTGCTCGGCATGCTGCCGATGTACCGGCGGGTGGCCCGGGAGAGCCCGCACGGGCAGGGCTCGGTGGCGATGCTGGAGCGGCTGCTGCCGTTCTGGCGGGGCAAGCTGTTCGTGCTGGTGCTGCTGGGGTTCGTGGCCACGTCGTGGATCATCACGATCACGCTGTCGGCGGCCGACGCGTCCGTGCACGTCGTGGAGAACCCGTTCTTCCCGAGCTTCCTGCACGGCCACGAGGTCCTGCTGACCTCGGTGCTGCTGCTGGTGCTGGGCGGGGTGTTCCTGCTCGGGTTCAGCGAGGCGGTCGGCGTGGCCATCCCGCTGGTCGCGATCTTCCTGTTGCTGAACGCGGTCGTCGTCGCCGTCGGCCTGGGCGACGTCTTCACCTCGCCGGACGCGCTCTCCCGCTGGACCGACGCGCTGACCAGCGGCACGGGCGGCTTCGGCGGCCTCATCGGACCGGCCGTCCTGGCCTTCCCGCTGCTCGTGCTGGGCCTTTCGGGGTTCGAGACGGGCGTCAGCATGATGCCGCTGGTGGCCGCCGCCGGCAAGACCGCCGAGGAGCAGCTGGAGTCCCGCGTCGCCAACACGCGCAAGCTGCTCACCTGCGCCGCGCTCATCATGAGCGTCTACCTGATCGCGACCAGCTTCGTGACGACGGTGCTCATCCCGGCCGAGAAGTTCCGGCCCGGCGGCGAGGCCAACGGCAGGGCGCTGGCCTACCTGGCGCACGAGCGGCTCGGCGAGATGTTCGGCACGGTTTACGACATCAGCACGATCCTCATCCTGTGGTTCGCCGGGGCCTCCGCGATGGCCGGCCTGATCAACATCGTGCCGCGCTACCTGCCCTCGTACGGCATGGCGCCCGACTGGGGCCGCGCCGTGCGGCCCGTGGTGCTGGTCTACACGGGCATCTGCGTGGTGCTCACCATCGCGTTCGACGCCGACGTGGACGCCCAGGCCGGCGCGTACGCCACGGGCATCCTGGCCATGATGGTCTCCGGCGCGGTCGCGGTGACGATCTCGGCCATCCGCCGCCGCCAACGGGCCGCCACAGCCGGCTTCTCGGTGCTCACCCTGGTGCTGGTGTACGCGCTGGTGGAGAACATCCGGGAGAAGCCCGACGGCATCGCCATCTCCGCGCTGTTCATCCTGGGCATCATCGCCATCTCGCTGATCTCGCGCGTCTCGCGGACGACCGAGTTGCGGGCCGACCGGATCGAGTTCGACGAGGCGGCGCGGCGGTTCATCGCCGACTCGCTCGACTACGACGGCGCGCTCAACATCGTCGCCAACCGCCGCCAGGCGGGTGACGCGGCCGAGTACGCCGAGAAGGAGGCCGAGCAGCGCGGGGTCAACCCGGTCCCGGGCCGGGCGGACATCATGTTCCTGGAGATCGACGTCATCGACCCGTCCGGCTTCAGCGACGTGCTCCACGTGCGCGGCGTGGAGGTGGACAAATACCGCATCCTGCGCGCGGAGAGCCCGGCCGCGCCCAACGCCATCGCCGCCGTCCTGCTCGCGCTCCGCGACGCCGGGGGCGTGCGGCCGCACTGCTACTTCGCGTGGGCGGAGGGCTCTCCGCTGGTGCACCTGTTCCGCTATCTCATCCTCGGCCGCGGCGACACGGCGCCGGTCGTACGCGAGATCCTGCGCAAGAGCGAGCCCGAGCCCGCCAACCGGCCCGGCATCCACGTCGGCGGCTAGCGGGCCCCTTCACGCCCAGCGGGCGCCGAGCCAGGCGAGGGTGGCGCGGCGGGAGTGCTCGCGCCGCTCCCGCAGGTGCGGCGCGTGCGCCGGTCCGGGAAGCACCGCGGTACGCGTCCAGTAGCCCAGGAGCGTCACCAGCAGGGCGTCCACACCCTCTGGCGCCGCCCGCCGCCCGAGCGGGTGCCCGGCGAAGACCTCCTCCGGGTCGGGATCCCCGAGCTCGGACTCCAGCAGCAGGCAGACGAGGTCCACCCAGTCCGGTCCAACGCAGGCCCGCCCCCAGTCCACGAGCCGGGCCGTGCCGCGCTCGTCGATGAGGATGTTGTCGAAGCGCGGATCGAAGTGGAGCATGGTGTCGCCGGTGACCAGCGACTCCCATTCCCGCTCGACCTCCGCCAGCCTGGCCAGGTGGTCGCGTTCCCACGCTCCGAGCCGGGCGGTGCCCGGGTCCTGCCACAGCTCGCAGCGGCCCTTCATGCGCGCGGCGACGGTCGGGAGGCCGTCCACCGGCGCCGGGGTCAGCTCCCTGGCGCAGACCGTGAGCAGGTCCAGCGCCGCCGCCAGCTCCTCGGGGCGCCACGGCTCGTGCGGCACCCGCCCGGGCGCCAGTTCGGAGCAGATCAGCAGCCAGCCATCCCTTTCGTCCGCGAACAGCAGGCGCGGCGCGGGCACCCCGGGAGGCAGCGCCGCGCTGACGGCGGCCTCCTCCCGGTAGCCGGCCGCGTCCCCGCCGTCCGCCGGGACGGCCTTGACGAACACGCGTTCCCCGCCGGCGAGCGCGGCCACGCCGAGCACGCCGTCCGAGAAGCCGCCCCGCCGCTCCTCGAAGCCGCGCACGGCGCCCAGCCTGCGCTCCACCTCGGCCACGAGCGACGGGGGCAGCTCGGCGAAGTCACGCCGCCGGATCGGCCTCATCCTCCCTGTCCATTTCCGCCCTGCCCACTTCCGTGGGGCCCCGATCGAGCGCCAGCTTGGCAATGCGGAATCGGGCGCAGCGCGCCTCGAGCTCGTACACGTCCTGCGGAGTCCACCATTCGATCATGGGCACCAAGGTCATCCCATGCCACCCGTTAAAGCGATCGACTTGGCGGAGACTTTTCACGCCAGCAACTCGACCGTGCCCCGCTCGCCGTCCACCCTGATCCGGTCGCCGTCGCGCACGCGCATGGTGGCGTTGCCGGTGCCGACCACGGCGGGGATGCCCAGCTCGCGCGCCACGATCGAGGCGTGCGACAGCGGCGCGCCCATGTCGGTCACCACGGCCGCCGCGCGGGGGAACATCGGGGTCCAGCCCACGTTCGTGAGCGTCGTGACGAGGATCTCGCCCGGCTTGAGCCGGTCGCCCTCCTCGGGCCCCGAGATCACCCGGGCGATGCCCTCGACGATGCCGGGGGCGCCGGGGAAGCCCTGCACGGTGTCGCTCACCGGCACGACCGTGCCGCGCGCGTCGTAGACGTCCACCCGCCGGGCGGGGTCGGCGGCCCAGCGCACGGGGTCGAAGTGGCCGACGATCAGCGCGGGGTAGAGCGGCAGGGCCGCGTACCGCTCGTAGGTGGCCCGCCGCACCGGCACCCGCTCCAGCGCGGACGGGTCACCCCGCAGCAGGGCCAGCAGCTCGTCGAGGTAGAGGAAGAACACGTCGTCGCCCCGGCCCGACAGCTCCCCGGCCCGTACGGCGAAGGCCCGCAGCACCCAGAACGCCCGCATGTTCTCCGAGCGCGCGGACTCGCGGTCCCGCACGACGGCGTTCCACCGCTGGACCCTGGCGCGCATCCTGGCCTCCTGGCGCGGATAACGCCCGGCGAAGCGCGCCCACGCCTCCTCCCTGGCCTTCCGCTGCCGCGCGAGCAGCGCCTCGGTGTCGGCCCGCAGGTCGCGCAGGCCCGCGAGCTGGGCGTCGATCCAGGCGTCGTCCTCGCCGGGCCGCGGGATCGACACCTCGAACTCGTGGGGGCCGCGATGCCCGTACGCGCGGGCGAACTCGTCCCTGGTGATCTCCCCGCGCGCCAGCCTGGACAGGCCCATCACCGGCCCCAGGCTGGCCAGCTCGCCATCGGTGTTGACGCCGGTCAGCATGGCCTCGGCGTCGACCTCGCCCATCATCTTGCGCAGCCGGTCGCGGGTCCAGACCAGGGTGGCGCCGCCCTGGCGGCCGGCGGCCTCCAGCATGCGGCAGGAGGTGACCATGTGAGGCTTGATCTCGCGTTCCCACAGCTCGGCCAGCTCGGGGCCCGACCCGGTGGCGGCGATCGTGGCGCGCAGCTCCTCGCAGCGCCGCTGCGAGGTGTCCAGGAACGCGCGCATGCCCTTGAGGTTGGTACGCACGCGGCGCTGGACGCCGACCGCCATGGGCAGGACCCGCTTGATGATCTCCCAGCGCGACACCGGCACCATCGGCACGCCGAGCCCCGGCGGCAGCTTGCCGAAGATCTGGTCGACCGTGCTCAGCCTGCCGCGCATGCCCAGGGCGCCGGCGATGGAGTGGACGACGCTCAGGTTCATGTAGAAGCGGCCGCCGATGTTGCCGACCATGTCGAAGCCCGGCAGGGCCGAGGCGGACATGGCCTCGTGGATGAACAGCCGCACGAACGACCACGTCATGGGCGTCATCACGTCGGGGATGGCCTCGCCCAGGTTGCCGCCGGTCCACAGGTATTCGCCCTTGAGACTGTCGTTCCACTCCTCGACCTGCGGCTTGAGGCCGGTGATCGGGCGGGCCTGAACGATGGCGAACCTCCCGTCGCGCCTGGCCCACTCGACGTCCATCGGCGTGCCGTACAGGCTCTGGATGCGGGCGCCGATCGCGGCCAGCTCCACGGCCTGCGCGGCGTCGAGCACGGCCGCACGCCGCAGGTCCTCCGGGACGGGCTGCTCGCGGGTGCCGTCGGGGGTGCGGACGGTCATGACCGTCTTGTCGCTCACCTGCTCCTGCGTCACGGCGCCGCCGGACACGACGACCGTGTCAGGGGTGACCTGGCCGCCGACGACCGCCTCGCCGAGCCCCCAGGAGGCGTTGACGACAGTCTCGTCGCGGGCGCCGCTGACCGGGTTCGCGGTGAACATGATGCCGGCCGCGTCCGCGTCCACCAGCTCCTGGACCACCACGGCCAGCGCCACGTCGTCGTGGGGGACGCCGTTCTGGTCGCGGTAGGCGACGGCGCGCGGGTTCCACAGCGAGGCCCAGCAGCGTCTGACCGCGTCGAGCAGGGCGTCACCCCTGATGTTGAGATAGGTGTCCTGCTGACCGGCGAACGACATGTCCGGCAGGTCCTCCGCGGTGGCGGACGAGCGCACGGCCACCGGCACGTCGTCGCCGAGCGCCTCGTACGCCCGGCGGATCTCCACGGCGAGCCCGGCGGGCATGTCGTGCTCGGCGAACAGCGTCCGCGGGTCCTCCGCGTGCGGGATCTCGTCCCGGAAGGCCGACACGAACGCCCGGTAGGCCTCGGTCGTGATGTGGAACCCGGCGGGAACGGGCAACCCCGCCCTGGTCAGCCTGGCCAGCGACGCGCCTTTGCCGCCGACGGTCGCGAGGTCGGCCGCCGCGTCGTCGAGAGGGAGTACGGCCTTCACGTCACACGCTCCTTTGCGCCTTTTGCGACCCGCCCATGGAGGCCGCCAGCCGCTGCTCGGCGATCTCCTGCGCGGCGGCGAGGAAGTCGAGGGTGGCCCGCGCGACGGCCCGCGCGACGACCTCGGTGTCGTCGCCGGACAGGGTGCGGCCCGTGCTCATGGCCCGGTCGATGGTGTCGGCCACCAGGAACGCGATCCGGTCGGCGGACTCCTCCGCTTCCATGCGCAGGCCGTCCGGCACGAACAGGAACCCGTACAGGACGGCGTTGGCCACCATGGCGTGGTCGCCCGGCTCCTCGCGCACCGCGCCCAGCTTGACCAGCTCCGCCACGTACGCCTCCAGGGGCAGGCCCATCGTCGGCGACTGACCCGCCTGCTGCTTCTGGCGGGTGAACTTGCCCAGCAGGTCCGAGTCGCCCCGCATGAGCGCCTGGAGCAGCGGCCTGCGCAGCAGCACGCGGGCGTACCCGCCGTACAGCTCGCCCAGCGTGGCCGGCGTGCCCTGGCGGACCTCGGCCAGCATGAGCACCCGCTCGCGGCGCAGCAACGCGGCGAAGAGCTCGTCGCGCGTCTTCCAGTGCAGGTAAATGGTGCCCTTGGCGACGCCTGCCCGCTTGGCCACGTCGTCGATCGTGGTCTTGCCGTAGCCCCAGCGCAGGACCAGATCGGCGGCGGCGTCGAGGATCCGGTGGGCCCGCTCCATCTGCCGGGCCGGGTCCTGCGGTGGCCGCCCTACCTTGACCATCCGTCTCACCTCATTTGTTTGACCAGATGAGACTAATCGGTCATTAAATTAATGACAAGTTGGTGAAGCGCGCGTGCGCGCCGAGGTCGCCCAGCCGGTCGAGCGCGGCCAGCCAGCTCGCCCCCGCCGCGCCGTCCCGCGCGGTGACCACCTCCCGCCCGGCCAGCAGCGCCATGACCGCCGTGCGTACCGGGCCGTCGGCGGCCAGCACGCCGCCCGCCAGCACGACCGGACCCTCGCCGTGCACCCGGCCCGCCGTCGCCGCCAGCCGCCGCGCGGCCTCGCCGACGATCTGCGCCGCGCGCTCGTCCCCGGCCGTCGCCGCCTCGGCCACGAGCGGCGCCGCGGCCCCCACCAGCATGCGGTCGGCCTGCGCCAGCCGCACGATGCGGTCGGCCCGCCGCCGCGGCTCCCCCGTCGCGCCGAAGTGCGCGCCGACCAGCTCCACCAGCGGCCCGTACGGCAGGCCGCGATCGAGCGCGCGGACGGCCGCGCGCACCCCGGCCCGGCCGATCCAGAAGCCTCCGCCCTCGTCGCCGAGCAACCACCCGAGCCCGTCGGCGACGGCCGCCACCGCGCGGCCGCAGAAGCGGGCGGCCGCCGCCCCCGTCCCGGCCAGCAGCAGCGTGCCGGACGGCGCCGGGGTGCCGGCCGCGTAGGCGACGTCCACGTCACTCGCCGGCCTGGGCGGTGCGGCGATGCCGCACGCGGTCCAGACGCGCCGCAGCACCTCGGCGAAGCCGTCGTCCGCGCCCGCCACCCCCGCCACCGAGGCGGCCACCAGCGATGGGTCCAGGCCGTCGAGCGCGCGGCGCAGGGCCTGCTCGATCGCCGCCCCGGCCGCCGGGCCGCCATGCGCGGCCGGGTTGCCGGGGCCGGCGGTGCCGTATCCGAGCCTGGTCCCGTCCGCCGCGTGGAGGGCGGCCCGGGTGGTGGTGCCGCCGGCGTCGACGCCGGCGAAGAGCATCATCGGACCAGTCTCGCCGCGCCGGGCGCGAGGGTGAAGGCCGTGCCGCACGCCTCGTAGGAGCCGGTCGCCGGGTCGAAGGCCTCGGTGATCCCGTCGAGCGTGACCTCGGCCGGCTCGTCGTGACGGGCGTTGCAGACGAACAGCCGGCCCTCGCCGTAGCGGCCCACCAGGACGTCGCCGTCGTGGTCGGCCGACGTCCAGCCGGACAGCTCCGCCGCCACCGGGCGCAGCCAGCGGGTGTTGAGGTCGCGCACCATGCCGTGGCGCTCGGTCGGCACGCCGTCCCCGTCGATGAGCGCCGGCCGGAAGCCCTCGCCGCGCGCCGGGTCGGGCGTCCAGTAGGTGAAGTACTGGATGCCGGTGTAGCCGTAGGCGAGCGCGGTGTTGACCTGCCAGGCCAGCTCGGCGGCCGTCGGCTCGCGGTGCCCGTCGTAGGCCAGCGTCTGCACGTACATCCAGGCGGGCAGCCCTGCCCGGCGCGCGTGCTCGCGCACGGTCGCCAGGTCGGCGAGGTAGCCCTCGTCGAAGCCGTCGGCCAGGAACGGGTAGCGGTCGAAGGAGAGCACGTCGGGGCGGACGATCCTGGCGAACTCCCCCACGTACGCGTCGTAGGGGCCGGTGGCGTGGCTCGGGAGGAGGTTGGCGTAGGCGAAGGCGCCGGCCGCGCGCACGGCGGCGACCCCGGCCGCCACCCTGGCGAACTGCTCGGCGTGCGGCTCGTCCATGAGGCTGACGCCGCGGAAGGAGCGGAACGGGCGGTAGTCGTCGACCACCCGGCCGATCAGCGGCGCGGGGTCCACGTCCAGGTCGCGCATGAGCACGTCCACGCGCGGGTCCGAGGCGACCAGCACGCCGAGCCCCGCCTCCTCGGCGCAGGCCAGCGCATGTCGCAGGATGACGCGGTCGTTGAGGTAGTTGCCGGTGATGACCAGGTCGATACCGGCGTCGGCGATCTCCTGGTAGCGGGCGGCCGTCGTCTCGTGGGGCGGCGGCGGCCAGAAGGCGGCGATCGTCAGGTTCACAGCGCTCCTGTCCTGATCCGCCCGGCGTAGCGGGCCACGAGGGCGTCGTTGTGCGCGTCGGCGCCGGGGATGTTGGCCGACAGGTAGACCGGCGGGACCGTTCCATCCGCCTGGAGCAGGCCGATCGCCTCGGCGATCATCAGCTGCACGACCAGCGCCGAGGTGATCGAGGAGATGCCGCAGACCGGGCCGTGCTCGGTCGGCAGGACGGCGTCGCCGTACGGCGCCAGGTTGTCGATCACGATGTCCGCCAGCTCGAACAGCCGCTCCCCCGACGGGTGGCGCGAGGTGATGGCGCCGGAGTGGGCCAGGGAGGTGATCGCGATCAGCGGCAGGCCGCGCTCCTTGACCAGCCGGGCCATCTCCACGGTCGAGCCGTTGCCGCCCGAGTTGGAGGCGATGACGAAGACGTCGGACTTCTCGATCGTGTGCAGGGCCAGCACCTGGTGCGCGGTGCGCGGATCGCGCTCGGCCAGCGGGTCGAACTCGCCGGGGTCGGCCGAGCCCAGCACCACCGGGTCGCGCAGGGTGAGCCGGTTGGTCGGGATGAGACCGCCCGCCCGGCCCGCCACCTCCAGCGCCACCGCCTCCGAGTGCCCCGTCCCGTACGCGTGCACGACGCCGCCGGCGCGCACGGCCTCGGCGATCAGCGCCCCCGACCGCCGGATGGCGGGCAGCTGGCCGGTCAGCAGCCGGTCCAGGCGGGAGCGCGCCTCGTCGGCGAAGGCCATCACAAGATCCATGGATTGTTTCCTCAACGGTTCATGCCGGCGGTCAGCCCGGCGACGATCTGGCGCGTGGCCAGGACGAAGAGCACGACCAGAGGGATCGTCGTCATCACCAGGCCGGCGAAGAGCGTCCCCCAGTCGTTCTGGAACTGGCCGAAGAAGTGGGTGAGGCCGACCGGCAGGGTCAGCTTGCTCTCGTCCCGCATCAGGACCAGGGGGTAGAAGAAGTCATTCCAGATCGGCACGAACTGGAAGACCACCACCGTCGCGAGCGCGGGCCGGACCAGCGGCAGCATCACGTGCCAGAAGGTCGCGAACGGGCCGGCGCCGTCCAGGGACGCGGCCTCGTCCAGCTCGTACGGCAGCTGGCGGAAGAAGGCGGTCAGCACGAAGACGTTGAACGGGACCGACCCGGCCGCGTAGACCAGCACCAGCCCGGCCAGCGAGTCCACCAGCCCCATGCTCTCCAGCAGATAGAACAGCGGCAGCACACCCAGGTGGGCGGGCAGCGTCATGCCGGAGATGAAATAGGCGGCGAACATGCCGCGGCCGCGGAACTCCCTGCGGCCCAGCGGGTACGCGGCCAGCAACGAGACCCCGGCGCCCAGCAGCACCGCGCAGACCACGACGACCGCCGAGTTGACCACGTACGTGGAGAAGGACGCCTCCGTCCACGCCTTGACGTAGTTGCCGAACCCGGTGGGCCGGCCGAGCGGCTGGTCGAAGATCTCGCTGGTGGGCCGGAACGAGCTGAGCACCATGACGAGCAGGGGCGCCATGGAGAAGGCGGCGTAGCCCCAGAGCAGGATCTTGATCGCCAGTGCCCTCATGCCTTCCTCCTCAGGACCCGCTCGAGCAGCAGCGTCGAGCCGAAGATGAAGGTGAACATGAAGACCGCCAGCGCCGAGGAGGTGCCCAGCGCGTTGACGTCGCCCGAGGCGAAGGCGGTCCGGTAGAACAGCAGTCCGAGCACGTCCGTCGCGCCCGCCGGGGCGCCGTTGGAGCCGCCGAGCGCGTAGACCAGGGCGAAGGTGCCCATGCTGCCGATGAAGCTGAGGATCGTGACGGTGGCCATGGCCGGCTTGAGCAGCGGCAGCGTGATGCGCCGGAACACCTGCCAGGAGCCCGCGCCGTCGGTCCTGGCGGCCTCGCCGTACTCCTGGGGGATGCCGCCGAGGGCGGCGCTGAACAGCAGCATCGGAAAGCCCACCCACTGCCAGGTGGTGATCATGATGACGGTCGGCAACGCGGTGTCCGGGTCGCCCAGCCACGGCATCGCCAGGCCGAGCGGCTTGAGGAACGCGTTGACCGGGCCGAAGGCGGGGCTGAGCAGCAGGGTCCACAGGTAGCCGATGACCAGGGGGTTGACCAGGTACGGCAGGGCGAACATGGTCTGCAGGGCCCGCTTGCCGCGCCGTACGCGGGACAGCGCGAGCGCGAAGGCCAGGCCCAGCGTGTTCTGCACCAGCATGGTGCCCGCGAAGAGCAGGAAGTTGTGCCCCAGCGCCGGCAGCAGCTGGTCGAGGAAGGTGCCCGACAGCAGGCCGGCGTAGTTGTCCACCCCGGCGAAGCCGCCGCGCAGTGTGCCCTTCCAGGAGAAGAAGCTGTAGGTCAGGCCGGTGAACAGCGGGTAGACCACGAAGGCCGAGTAGAGGAGGAAGGCGGGGATCAGGAACAGGTACGACGATCCCCGCCCCCGCCGCGTGCCTAGAGCCATGTGGACACGCTCTTGTCGAGCCGCTCCGCCGCTTCCTTGGCGGTGATCCGGCCCAGCAGCATCTCCTGCAGCGCTTTGGAGAACACGGCGGCCGAGGAGGGGTTGCCGTAGGCGAACTCGTTCATGAAGTAGGCCGCGCCGTGCTGCTCGAAGGTGGTGGCGACCTCGCCGAGCAGGGGGTCCTTGGGCGTGACGCCGGGGACGGCGGAGAAGATGCGCAGGGTGTCGGTGTAGAGCTGGCCGTAGTCCTTGGAGGCCAGCCAGGCGGCGAACTTCAGCGCCTCGGCCTTGTGCCTGGTCTTGACGTTGATGCCGTAGGAGCCGTCGGTGAACCCGGGCATGAGGCCCTCGCCTTCCGGCGAGGGCGGCGTGAAGACGCCCAGATCGACGCCCTTGGCGTTCTCGTTGAAGAAGTTCAGCTCCCACAGGCCGCCGGGGAACATGGCCGCCTTGCCGGAGGAGAACAGGATCTGCGCGTCGGTGTAGGAGACGCCGGCGGCGTTCTCGGGGAAGTACGGCTTGAGCTTGCCGAGCTGCTCGATGCCCTCGACGAAGCGCGGGTCGGCGAACTTCTTCCGCTTGGCCTTGACGTCGGCGAGGAACTCGTCGCCGCCCCACTGGGCGGTGCCGAAGATGCTCGCCACGATCGGCAGCATCCAGTCGTCCTTGCCGCCGAAGGCGAACGGGATGATGCCCTTGGCCTTGAGCTTCTCGGCGGAGGAGATCATCTCGTCGTACGTCTTGGGCGGGGTGACCCCGTTGTCGGCGAAGATCTTCTTGTTGTAGATCACCTGCAGGGTTTGCACGGCGAACGGGACGCCGTACACCTTGCCGTCCTTGTCGCCCTTGGCGGCGCGCAGGACGCCCTCGTCGTAGCTCGCCAGGCCGGGCACGTCCTTGGTGTCGAGCGGGAGCAGCCGGCCGGCCTCGACCAGCGGCTGCAGCTGGGCTCCGGCGCGCAGCCAGGCCAGGTCGGGGCCGCTGTCGCCGGCCAGGCCGGTGGACAGGATCGTGTCGTACTCGGTGGCGGTGGTGAAGGAGCGGGC
Organism: Nonomuraea sp. NPDC003707; assembly: GCF_053587055.1. Taxonomy (NCBI): domain Bacteria; kingdom Bacillati; phylum Actinomycetota; class Actinomycetes; order Streptosporangiales; family Streptosporangiaceae; genus Nonomuraea; species Nonomuraea sp. NPDC003707. Next base: position 69,879 of record NZ_JBSFNK010000006.1, read on the forward strand.
GTCGACGTCGACGCCGGGGTTGAGCTTCTCGTACTCGGCGAACATCTTGTCGTAGTTGGCCTCGGGACCCCACCCCCAGACCGAGAGGGTGACCTTGCCCTCGCCGGCACTGGTGGTGGTCGAAGGGGCACAGGCGGTGAGGGCTATCGCCAGCGCGACAGCGGCGGCGAGGCGCATGGGGGCTCCTAGCGTGGGGGCAGGCGGTGCTTGGCGACCGCGTCGGTGGCGGCGGTCAGCAGCTGGTTGCTGGTCTGATGGGTGCGTTGGACGACGCCGATGTAGAGGCAGTCCAGGACGAGCATCTGGGTGTGGCGGGCGGCCACCCCGCCGGCGCGGAAGGGGGTGTCCTGCGCGGCGGTGGTGAGGACGATGTCGGCGGCCTCGGCCAGCGGGCTGCGGGGGAAGTTGGTGACCGCGATCGTGGTGGCGCCGCGTTCTTTGGCGATGGTCAGCGGCTCGACGACCTCGGCCGTGGTGCCCGAGTGGGAGATGCCGAGCGCCACGTCGTGGCCGTCGCGCGCGTTGGCGCTGCAGACGGCGTTGTGCACGTCGGTCCACAGCGCGCCCGGCCGGCCGATGGCGTGCAGCCGCAGGTGCAGGTCCATGGCCACGCCGGCGCTGCCGGCGACCGCGAAGAAGTCGATGAACCTGGCGCGCACCAGGGCGGAGGCGGCCCGGTCCACCGCCTCGAGGTCGAGCTGGGCCGCCGTCTCCTCCATCGCGCGCATGTCGCTGGCCAGCAGGCTGCGCAGCACCAGGCTCGCGGGGTCGTCCGGCGAGAAGGCGATCAGGCTCTGCTCGCGCGGGGTGGCGTCGTTGCGGCCGAGCTCGGCCGCCAGCGCCAGCCTGAGCTCGGGGTAGCCGGCCAGGCCCAGCTCGCGGCAGAAGCGGGTGACGGTGGTGAGCGAGGTGCCGCACCGCTCCGCCAGCTCACCGATGGTCGAGGCGGCCACGGCGGCGGGGTCCGCCAGGATCGTCTCGGCGATGCGCCGGTGGGTCGCGGTGAGGGTGGGCTCGACCCCCCGGATTCTGGCCAGGATCGGTGACATGGGAGGAACCCTCCCGCTTTCCGACATGTATGTCAATAGTTCACATTCAACAGACAATGTTAGAAAATTTCCCCCTTGTGTGATCTGTTGGGAGTATGTCACTTTCGAGGCCATGCGGAACTTCCTCCTGGCGCTGGTGCTCGGGAGCGCCGGCCTGCTGCCCACCCGTGCCGACGCGGTGGACATCCAGTTACTGGCCTTCAACGACTTCCACTCCGGCTTCCCGACCAGCTTCGCCATGACGCCGTCCGGCCCGGTCCCGGCGGGCGGCGCCGAGTACCTGGCCGCCCACATGGACCGGCTCCAGCGCGACAACCCCCACGGCACGCTGCGGCTCGCGGCCGGCGACAACATCTCCTCCAGCACCATGAACGCCACCGCCCTGCACGACGAGCCGGGCATCCAGGCGCTCAACCTGATGCGCCTGGACGCCTCCAGCGTCGGCAACCACGAGTTCGACGAGGGCCTGACCGAGTTCCGCCGGATGGAGAACGGCGGCTGCCACCCGATCGAAGGGTGCGCGCTCCCGGGCTTCAAGGGCGCCGACTTCCCGTACCTGGGCGCCAACATCGTCGACACCACCACCGGCAAGCCCGCGATGACCCCCTACATCGTGAAGGAGGTCAAGGGCGTCAAGGTCGGCATCATCGGCGTCAGCTACAAGAACACGCTGAACGAGGCCCCCGGCCCCACCGCGCCGTTGGAGGGACGCGACGAGGCCGAGGCGGTCAACACGTACGCGGCCGAGCTCAAGGCCAAGGGGGTGCGGACCATCGTGGTCCTGATCCACCAGGGCGGCGGCCAGACCGGCGGCGGCCTGCCCAACCAGTGCAACAACCTGGCCGGGCCGATCAAGGACATCGTGCAGCGGTTCGATCCCGAGGTGGACGCGGTGATCTCGGGGCACACGCACAACGCGTACAACTGCGTGATCAACGGCATCCCGGTCACCCAGACCTCGGGCCACACGCGCGAGCTCACCAGGATCTCCCTCACCGTCGACCGGGCGACCGGCAACCCGACCGCCTCCAAGGCCGAGAACCTCACCGTCACCCACGACGTCAAGCCGGACGGCCAGATCGCCGCCCTGCGCCGCAGGACCGACGAGCAGGGGCAGAAGCTGCTGGACCGGCCGGTCGGCCTGCTCGCCCGCGACCTCACCGCCCAGCGCAACGCCGCCGGCGAGTCCACCATCGGCCACGCCCTGGCCGACGCCCGGCTCCTCGCCACCTCGGCCCCGGAGAACGGCGGCGCCCAGATCGGGATCCAGCCGCCCTACGGCGGCGGCATCGGCGGCGACCTGATCGTCAACCCCACCGGCAACGAGATGGCGAACCTGGTGACGCACGGCAAGGCGCTGCGCGTGCAGCCGTTCAGCAACATGCTCGCCACCATGACGCTCACCGGCACCCAGCTGGAGCGGCTGCTGGAGCAGCAGTGGTGCGGCCAGGGCACCGCGCGCGTGCTCGGCATCTCCCAGGGGCTCACGTACACCTACGACAACGCCAAGCCCGCCTGCGACCGGATCGACCCGGCCACCGTCAAACTCAACGGGACCGTCGTCGACCCGGCGGCGAAGTACCGCCTGACCGCCAACTCCTTCATCGCGAACGGCGGCGACGGCTTCTCGGTGCTGACCGAGGGCACCGACCGGGTGGAGAAGGTACGCGACATCGAGGCGTTCGAGTCCTACATCCGGGCGAAGAGCCCGCTGCAGGCCCCGGCCCTGGGCCGGGTCACCCGCCTGAACTAGGACCAGGGCGGTCCCGGGCCGCCACGACGATGAGCGCCCCGGAGACCGTCCCGGCGAAGAACGGGGACGGCACGAGCAGGACGCCGCCCAGCGCACACCACGCCGCGACACCCCAGCCGAGTCCGGCGGGCACCGCCACCCCTCGTCCGGCCAGGTGCCAGATCAGGCACCCCAGGAGGAACAAGGGGACGGCGAAGCCCCCCGGACCGGCCCAGAAGACGAGCTTGTTCTGCAGGGACTCCACCGTCTGGGCGCCGCCCGTGAATTCGAGCGGAACGGCCGCCCACAGCCCCCGGTCCGCCCAGCCGGCGACGTCGCCCCAGGCGAAGAGCGCCAGCAGGGACAGGTGCCCCGCGCCCAGCACCAGCATGATCCCGCTCGCCCAGCGGAGCAGCCGCTTCTTGGAGTCCATCGTGACACCCTTCTATGTTGGCCAACACAGGCTATATCGCCAGGCATATGCTCTGTCATCCGGCATACCTGGTTAGATGGCCGCATGGCCACGCGACGTATCGAGAGCACTCAGGAGAGCCGCCGGCTGCTGGTGACGGCCGCGGCCGAGCTCTTCGCCGAGAAGGGATACCGGCAGACGAGCTTCATCGACATCGCCGACAAGGCCGGCATCAGCCGCGGCTCCATCCCCTGGCACTTCGGCAACAAGCTCGGCCTGCTGGAAGCGGTGGTGGACGACCAGGTCCAGGCCGTGCCGAGCGGCTTCCCCCCGCCCGCCGGTGATCCGCTCGACCAGGTCATGGGCTTCATCCGCCGGCCCGCCACGCGGCTGTTCATCACCCTGCTCGCCGAGGCCGTGGAGGTCGGCTCACCGATCCGCGAGCACTACGCCCGGCTCCACGCGGCACTCCGGCAGGGGGTGCTGGCCCGGATACCGGCGGACGCGCTGCCCCCGGGCACCGACCCGGAGGCGTTCGCGGTCCTGCTGGTGGGGGCCGTCATCGGCGTCCACGCCCAGTGGCGGGTCGCTCCCGAGGCGGTGGACCTGGAGTCCGTCCAGGCCACGCTCCGCGCCCTGCTGCCGGCGGGCCTCGGGCACGCCTGACCCGGCTTACCCGATCTTGGCCAGCAGCGACGAGGCCGGGGAGACGAAGGACGGGTCGCCGGTCTCCACCGCCGTCCGCAGCAACCGCCGGGCCAGCTCCATGTCACCCCGCGCGTACCTGATCTCCCCCATCCGGCAGGCGGCCTCGGCCACCAGGTCGGCCTGCTCGGTCAGCCCCAGCGTGAGCTCGTAGTAGCGCAGGGCGCCATCGTGGTCGCCGAGCCAGTAGCACAGCTCGCCGAGGTGCGCCGCGGCCAGCCCCGACTCGGTGTCCCCCGCGTCGATGACCCGCTGGTACCAGGTGAGGGCCTCGGGGAAGTCCCGGTTCCGCTTGGCCAGCGCGCCCAGGTACATCGCCGCGAGCGCGCTGTAGTGCCCCTCGGCCTCCTCGACGCCCCGCAGGTACCACTGCCGGGCCCGTTCCTCGTCCTCCTCGTGGTACGTCTGCCCCAGCGCGATCGTCGCCCGGGCCGCGAGGTCGGCGTCACCGGCGTCGAGCACCCGCAGGTACGCCTCCCGCCCCTCGTCCACCAGCCCGGCCCCGACCAGCGTCTGCGCCAGCGTGGCCAGCGCGATGGGCTCGCCCCCGGCGGCCGCCGCCCGCAACGTGTCCAGGGACGCCTCGGTGTCCCCGCGGTTGCCCTGCAGCATGCCGAGCAGGCTCCCGAACACCCCGCGGATGGGGCTGTCGGCGTCGGCCGCCGCCCGCTGCGCGACGTCGAAGAACGCCTCGGTGTCCCCCTCGTCGTCGAGCAGTTCGAGCAGCCTGCCGCCGGCGACGAACCGTACGTCCGCGTCGTCGTCCTGGCTGAGCCGTTCGTAGATCGCCCGCGCCTCGGCGTGCTCGCCCAGCTCGGCCAGCCGGTCGGCGACGTCCAGCTCGGTGAACGTCCCCCGCCCGGCCAGCTCGAAGTACGCCCGTACGGCGGCCGGGTCCGCACACCGCTCGCCCAGCTCGCGCGCCACGGCGGCGGCCTCGTCGCCCATCAGCCGGAGGATCCGCACGGCCAGGTCGTGCTCGCCGCGGTCGGACGCCTGGTGGGCGAGCACCCGCAGGTTGCCCGCCGCCACCTCGGAGCCGGCGCCCGCGGCGGCCGCGAACGCCTGTGCGGCGCCCATGTGGTCGTCCTCCTCGTACAGCCAGATGCCGAGCTGCACGCCGCCCCGGTCCACCGCGTCGGGCGCGCCGGACTCCATGGCCAGCCGCACCTCCCGGACGGCGCCGGCCGTGTCGCCCAGCCCGCGCAGGGCCTTGGCGAGGTCCACGCGGATGCCGGCCGAGGTGCCGGGGAAGCCGGTCTCCACGCCCCGCCGGTACATGAGGGCCGCGTTCTCCAGGTCGTCCCGCGCCTTGTACGCGTCGCCCCACGCCCAGTAGCCCATCGACACGGTCTCGGGGTCGCCGGTGCCGACGGCCCGCTCGGCCTCCTCCACCACCGCGTCGTGGTCCTCCATGAGGAGCAGGTGGGCGATCAGGTGGCGCTCGCTCTCGAGGTCCCCGGCCGCCGCACCGGCGGTCAGCGCCTCGCGTACGCCCTCGGCGTCACCCCGCGCGTTGAGGAGGTCGGCCAGCACGACGGCGGTGGCGGGCATCGCGGCGCGGGCCGCCTCGATCGCCCCGTCGAGGTCGCCGCGGCGGTGGCGGAGGATGGCGATGTTGCGCCAGGCCATCTCGGCCGTGCGCGGGTGTCCGGTGGCGGGCAGGGTGCTCAGCTCGGCCCGGCAGTGCTGGCCGCGCTCGGCGAGGACCACGCCGAGGTCCACCGCGGCCTGCGCGGCGAGGTCGGGCTCGCCCAGCTCGACGACCACCCGGCAGAGCGCCGCGGCCGCGTGCTCGTTCTCCAGCCCGCGGGCCCGCTCAAGGGTCTCGGCGAGGGGTTCCCGCCGGTCCTGCGGGTCCGCCGCGGCCACCAGCCGGCGTACGGCCTTCGCGTCGTCCTCTTCGAGCGCGAGCAGCACCTCGGCCATCAGCTCCGACCCGGCGAACTCGGTCAGCGCCGCGACCGCCCCCTCCCGGTCGCCGTCGTCGGCCAGCACCCATCCGCGTTCCTTGGCCGAGGCCGTGCCGAGCCGGACGCGCGCGACGGCCGTGAACCATTCGTCGTCGTCCAGGGCGACGATCCGTTCGTAGGCGGAGCGGGCGTACTCGTCGTCGCCCGCTTCGGCCAGCGTCCGGCCCGCCCACATCAGCGCACCGGACGCGGACTCGGGGTCGGCGGCCACGGCCCGCTCGAACGCCTCCCGCGCCCCCAGCACGTCGCCCGTCCTGGCCAGCAGCTCCCCGAGCACCTGTTCCTCGAGCGTATCGCCCGAGCCGGGCGTCAGGAGGGACAGGGCGGCGCTCAGGTCGCCGTGGTCGCGGAGAACGACGGCGAACTTGAGCCGCCCGGCCGCGCCGAACTCCTCCGTCATCAGCTCACCGGCCTCCTGCGCCGCCCCGCTCGCCACGAGCACCTCGGCGAGCCGCACGGTCGAGTCCTTCCTGCGCGCCTCGCTCAGCTCCCCGAGCGCTCCCCGGTAGGCGGCGGCCGCCTCGACCAGCAGCCCGAGCTCCTGCCGCACCTGCCCGATGTCACGCAGCGTGATGGCGGCCAGGCGCTCGTTGTCGCCCTCCGCGACCTGCTCCCACGCCTCCAGCGCCCCGCGCTTGTCCCCCGCCTCGTTCCGCAGCGCGCCGAGGTAGCAGCCCGCCTCCTGCCGGTAGTTGGGGTGCCCGGCGGCCAGCACCAGCGAGAGCGCCGCGTCGGCGGCGGCGATCTCGCCGCGCCGCTGCCAGGCGTGCGCGCTCTCCATGGCCAGCATGCTCACCAGGAACGCGTTGCCCTCGTCGTCGATCTCCGCCAGCGCCTCGGCGGCGGCGTCGAGGTCCCGGTCGAGCAGGAACCGGGCGAAGCGCCCCATCTCCTTCGGCTCCCCTGTCGCCAGGTCGAAGGCCGCCCGCGCGGCGGCGAGGTCGTCGACCCGCACCCGGTGCAGCCCGAGCAGCCAGGCGCTGCGCGAGCGGTCGTCCGCGGAGGTCTCCTCCTCGATCTGCCTCTCGTGCAGCCGGCAGACGGCCAGCAGATCTCCCTGCCGCTCCAGCACCGTGAACAGCGAGGCGGCCGCCTCGATCCGCAGCCCGCGGTTGCCGCCGTCCATGGCCGTCGTGTACGCGGCCCGCGCCTCGCCCAGGTCGTGCTCCGTGACGAGCCCGCCCAGCGCGTACCCCACCCACGGCGCCAGCACCGGATGCCCCTCCGCCGTGGCCCGGCGCAGCAGGTCGAGCGAGGCCTCCTCGTCGGACAGCACCTCCTTGCAGATCACCGCCGTGTACGACAGCGCCAGCGGGTCCCCGCTCTCGGCCGCCGACTCGAACAGCTTGGCCGCGTCCGACAGGTCGTACCCGATCGAGGCCAGCACCTGGGCGAACACGGCGGCGCCGATCGCCGCGACGGCGGGATCGGGATGGTCCATGGCCGCGCGGTAGCGGACCAGCCCCTCCTCCCTGCCCAGTCGCTGGTGGTCGAGCATCGCGCCCAGCACGGGGTGCGCCTCCTCGCCCGACTCGCGCAGCAGGTGCAGCAGGAAGACCGCGCTGAAGCCCTGGAGCACGTCGTCGCCCTCGGCCACGTACGCGAGCAGCTCGTCGGCCTGCTCCCGGTCGCCCTCGCCGATCTCCAGCTGGGCCAGCGTCGCCATGGCCCTGAGCGACTGCGTGGCCGCGCCCGAGTCGGCGGCCCCGCGCAGCAGCAGCCTGGCCCCGGCCACGTCGCCGGCCTGCAGGCGGGCCAGCCCCTCGTCGGTGTCCTGGAGCGCCTGCTCCTCGACGGGGTCGGCCAGCGGCTGCTGCCTGGCGGCGTGCTCGAGGAGCAGCGTGGCCTTGAACGCGGCGTCGGGGTCGTCGTGCCCGGACGCGAACCGCGCCAGCTCCATGGCCTCGTCGTACACCTCCGGATGCTGGTCGAGCAGCAGGCCGAGCAGCGTGACGCAGATCGACGCCCACTCGTCCTCGCCCGCCTCCAGCACCGCGCGCAGCGCGGCCAGCGCCTCGGCCGTCTCGCCCGCCTCGACGTGCATCTGGGCCAGGCAGGCCTGGGCCTGCACGACGTACTCGCGCTGCCCGCTGGCGATCACGCGGCGGAAGATCGCCTTGGTCTCCTCCACGTCGCCCAGCGACGCGGTCACCTTGGCCAGCTCGATCAGCGACGGCAGCCGGATGTCGGGCCTCGGGTCCTCGGCGGCCACGCGGTAGGCGGCGGCGGACTCGGCGTACTCGCCCAGGTCCACCAGCACCGCGCCGAGCAGCTTGTGCGCCATGGCCAGGTGGTCGGGGTGCCCGACGGCGATGGCGTGCTCGCACACCTGCCTGGCCTGCTCGAACTCCTCCTCCTCGGCGTAGATCTGGTACAGCCGGAACGCCGACAGCGACACCACGTCGGGGTCACCGCAGGTCAGCAGCGCCCGGAAGTCGTCCTCGTCCTCCGCCTCCTCATACAGCTCGCGGGCCGAGGCCGGGTCCTGGAAGTGGAACTCGGGCAGCTCCAGCCGCGCGGCCAGCTCGGCCACCGCCGGGCTGTCACACCTGCGGGCCCGCTCCAGCGCCTCCTGCGCGCCCTCCACGTCGCCCATCTGCGTGAGCACCAGCACCATCGCCGTGTCGGCGAGCGCGGCCACCTCGAAGTCGGCCCCGTCGGACGCGATCGTCAGCACCCGGTGCGCCGCCGGCCACTCCTTGGCCGCGACCAGCATCATGCCCATGGCGATGGCCGAGCGCTGCCCGAACACGGGGTCGCCCGACTGGATCACCGATCTGTGCGCCGCCTCGGCGCCGTCGAGGTCCCCCTGCTCCTGCAGCAGGCCCGCCAGCAGGTGGGAGGCTTCCGGGTCCCCTGTGGCCGCGATCTGCCTGAACAGCGCGGCGGCCTGGTCGAGGTCTCCCGCTTTCCAGTGGCCCATGGCCGCGTCGAGCTGTTCTGACGCCATTGCTCACTCCAAAGTCATCCAACAATGTGAAAAAGCTACACATGTGTCACGTCCGTCACAGGCCATTTGTGGAGATGGCGCGTGCTTATGGAGCCCCCGCCGGGCGGGGGAGGCCGTAGCGTAGTCCTCATGGGCAAGGCGTTCTGGATCGATCAAGAGTTCGACAGAGACCGTGACGGGCGCTATGCCGTACACGTTCGCAAGAATCTGGAAGAGTTTGAATGGGGTGACATCGCCCCCGTCAGGTTCGCGTGCGCCGCGTGGCGGCTGGCCACGCCGCCGGCGCTGACCCCCGGTTACGTACGGTGGGACCGGCGCGTGCTCGACGCCACCTGCCACCGCAACACCTGGGACGGCTCGCTCTACGCGCGGGTCAGGGTCGTCTCGCCGCTGCCCGAGGAGCTGACCCGCTCGCGGGCCTGGTGGCGCGACCGGGGGTGGCTGGGCTGGCAGGAGACCTTCGGCCAGTACGTCGAGCCGACCCAGCAGGACCTGGCCCGGCACCCGTTCCTGCGGACCTCGCTGCTCCTGGAGGTGCCCGTGCCCCTGGACGACCTGCCGCCCGAGCCCGAGGGGCCGCACGACGAGGTCGAGCAGCGCGCGCACCGGGCGGTGGTGGTGCTGACCCGCGAGCTGAACGCGCTGGTCGCACCGGTCCTCGACCAGCTCGGCCCCTGACACGGCCGCCCCGGCGCGGGCGGCCGAGCGCTTCCACGCGGCCCTCTCCGCGCACCACGAGGACGCCGCGTGCGCGATGCTCACCGCTTCACCGACGGCCGGCGGATGCGAGCCGGTGCGCGACCTCCCTACGGCTGCGAGGTGGAGGGCTGACCGGTGATCACGGCGACGATGCGGGTGCCGTCGGGGAAGGCGCCCCGGCGGGCGAGGTCGAGGATCCCGTAGAGCATCTTCGCCACATAGATGCCTTCAACACGATATTTCCGGATAAATGCGTCCAAAGCGGGGGTCGACTTGGCGTAGCCGCCGAAGTGGTAGTCCAGGTTGAGCTCCCAGTTCGCCCAGGTGCGCCCGTACGCCTCCCGCTGCAGCCTGGCCACCTCGCCCGCGAGGAAGCCCGCCCCCTTCAGCACCGCGAACCCGATCGCCCGCTTCCCCTCCGGCAGCCCCGCCGAGATCCCGGCCAGCGTCCCGCCGGTGCCGACCGGGCAGCAGATGACGTCGTACTCCGCGGAGATCTCCCCCGGCAGCTCGGCGCACCCGCGCACGGCGGCCGCGTTGCTCCCGCCCTCGGGCAGGATCGCCACGTCGTCGCCCCAGCGCGCCCGCAGCCCCGCCAGCACGCCCTCGGTGTGCTTGAGCCGGTAGGAGGCCCGGTCGAGGTAGGTCAGGGTCATCCCGCACGCCCTCGCGTGGGCGAGCGAGGGGTTCAGCGGCAGGTGCTCCTCGCCCCGGATGACCCCGATGGTCTCGATCCCGTGCCGCCGCCCCGCCTCGGCCACGGCCCTGATGTGGTTGGAGTACGCGCCGCCGAAGGTCAGCAGGCGGGAATGGCCCAGGTTGTACCGGAGTTTGCGGGGTTTGTTGTCGTCGTGCATCAGGAACAACCGGACCCGGCCGAGCCCGGGATCCAGGAGCTCTTCCATGGCGCTAGTCTACGGTCGAGCCTTTGTTGAGGAGTGTTCGATTATGCGCGTTGTTGAAGCTTTCCGTGCCGCCTATGGCGCGGCCCCCCAGACCGTCTGGCGTGCGCCCGGCCGGGTCAACCTGATCGGCGAGCACACCGACTACAACGACGGCTTCGTCCTCCCCTTCGCCGTGCCGTGGGGCGTCACGGCCGCGATCACGCCGCGTACGGACGGCACCATCCGGCTCCTCTCCCTCCAGGCTCCCGGCGAGCCCGTCACGATTCCCGGTCACGACCAGTCGGCGGGCTGGACGCGCTACGTCGTCGGCGTCTTCGCCATGCTGGGCGACCGCGTGCGGGGCGCGGACATCGCGATCGACGGCGACGTCCCGCCGGGCGCCGGCCTCAGCTCCAGCGCCGCCCTCGAGGTGGCCGTCGCCTCCGCGCTCAACGACCTGCACGACCTGGGCATGACGCCCATGGAGATCGCCCTGCTCAGCCAGAAGGCCGAGAACGACTTCGTCGGCATGCCCTGCGGCATCCTCGACCAGGCCGCCTCGGCGCTGTGCGAGGAGGGGCACGCGCTGTTCCTCGACTGCCGCTCGCTCGGCTCCCGCAACATCCCGCTCGACCTGGCCGCCCACGGGCTGAGCATGCTGATCATCGACACGCAGGTCCACCATGAGCACGCCGGCGGCGAGTACGCCAAGCGCCGCGCCGAGTGCGAGTCGGCGGCCCGCAAGCTCGGCGTCCCGGCCCTGCGCGACGTCACGGACCTGGCGGCCGCCCTCGATCAGCTCCAGGGGGACGAGCGCAAGCGCACGATGCACATCGTCACCGAGAACCACCGCGTCGAGGCCCTCATCGGCCTCCTGCGCGCGGGTGCCGTCACCGAGATCGGCGCCCTCCTCAACGCCTCGCACCTGTCGCTCCGGGACCAGTACGAGGTCTCCTCGCCGGAGCTGGACGTCGCGGTCGAGGCCGCCATCAAGGGCGGGGCGCGGGGCGCCCGGATGACGGGCGGCGGCTTCGGCGGCTCCGCCATCGCCCTGGTGCCGGTGGAGCGCCTGTCCAGTGTCGAGGAGTCGGTGACCGGCGCGTACGCGGAGCACGGCTTCCAGCCTCCGCGCTTCCTGCCGGCCACCCCGGCCCGCGGCGCCCACCGCCTGGCCTGAGCCGCCTACCCTGCCCGCTTACAGGGGCGGGAAGTTCGGCGGGCGTCGCTCCAGGAAACTGGCGACGCCCTCCGCGAAGTCGGGGCGGTCGAAGGAGGCCATCATCTCCCGTACGGCCGCCTTGGCGGAGTCCTCCAGGGTGGCATCCCAGTCGTGCCACACCTGCCGCTTGATCACCGCCATGGACGCCGGCGAGCTGTAGGCCGCGAGCTCCCGGGCGTACGCCTGCGCCTCGGAGAGCAGGCTCTCCCCCGGCACGACCCGGTTGACCAGCCCGAGCTCGTACGCCTCGGCCCCGGTGAACACCCGCCCCGACAGCAGGACGTCCATGGCCCGCTGCTGCCCCATGAGCCTGGGCAGCACCCACGACAGCCCGTACTCCGCGATCAGCCCCCGGCGCGGGAACGCCGTGGTCCACTTGGCGTCCGCGGCCGTGAAGACGAGGTCGCAGACGAGCGCGTGCACCATGCCCAGCCCTGCGCAGGCCCCGTTGACGGCGGCGATGATCGGCTTGCCGATCGTGGTCGGGAACGTGTTGGGCCGCGGGTCGGGCTCCACGTCGTAGGTGCCGTTCTGGATCGCCGCCAGCGCCTTGAAGTCCGCGCCCGAGCAGAACCCCTTGCCCGCGCCCGTGACCACGACGGCCCGCACCTCCGGGTCCTTCTCGGCCTCCGCCAGCAGGTCGAAGTAGCGCCGTCCCAGGGCGTCCGTCCACGCGTTGAGGGTGTCGGGACGGTTGAAGGTCAGTGTGAGTACGCCCTGGTCGAGGGATGAGAGCACGAGTTCTGCCATGCCCTAACCGAACCATGTTCTAGGCCGGGAAGGCAAGGACGGCGGCTGGCGGTGATGGACGAAGGCGGGGCTCAGGACGCTGGTGTCGTAGTAGCGGTGGAAGACGGGGGTGACGCCGCCCGACATCGGGGGCACGATCCACGACCAGTCCGCCGGGCAGACACGGCCGGCCTTCTCCTCGCGCGACAGGTGGGTGAGGAAACGGCGCGACTCGGTGTGGTGATCGGTCATCGTCACCCCCTCCCGCTCGAACGAGTGCAGCACCGCCACGTTCAGCTCCACCAGCGCGTGGTCCCGCCACAGGGTCCGCTCGGTCGAGGTGTCCAGCCCGAGCCGCTCCGCGACGACCTTGAGCTGGTCGTACCTGTCGGCGTCCGCGAAGTTGCGGGCGCCGATCTCGGTGCCCATGTACCAGCCGTTGAAGGGCGCGCACGGGTAGCAGATGCCGCCGATCTCCAGACACATGTCGGAAATAGCCGGAACGGCATGCCAACGCAGGCCCAACTCCTCGAACCACTGATACTCCGGATGCACCAGCGGCACCTCCAGCACGACGTCACCCGGCAGGTTGCACAGCAGCGGATCGCCTAGGCTCGGCTGGATGATCACCGGCAGCACGTCGAACCGGCCGGACCTGCCCTGCCAGCCCAGCGCCTTGGCCAGGTCGGTGAGCTCCGCGTTGTGCGGGTCCCCCACGATGCGGCCCTCCCGGGTGCGGTGGCCCGCGTACCGGATGAGCTGGTCGTTCAGGATCCGGGGGCCGGGCAGCGCCGGGGTGTCGGGCGGCAGGACGGTCACCGTGGGCCTGATCCTGCCGTTCCCGGTGGCCACCCGCAGGTGCTCGACGCACTCCAGGGCGACCCCCTCGGCCGTGGTCACCTGCCTGCGGTCGCGCACCTTCAGCGAACGCCAGTAGAGCCGTCCGATGCACCGGTTGCTGTTGCGCCAGGCCACCCGGGCGCCGAACTCCAGCTCCTCGTACGTGTGGGTGTAGGTCCCGTGGCGGGCCACGTCTCTGGAGACGTCGCGCAGCCGGGCGTGCAGGCCTCCGGCCTGGGGGTTCTCGGCGTGGAAGAGCCTGATGAAACGCTCCGCCTCGCGGAAGTCGGTGGTTCGCTCAAGCACTGCCTGCACGGTCAGGGCATCGAAGGGGCGCAGGCTCGTAATCCAGGTACGCACGCGGCAATCAGCACTTCTCCGTCATCGGATCGCCCCGCCGATTCCGGGTCGGCGACACGTCCTGGCGGCGGCGCCCTCTCCTCGCCCCCGTCGACCTGCCCGCGGCTCCCGGCCCAGAGGACCGGTAACCCATCCTTACCAGCCGCTCTCAGCTTTGTCCCGCCAAACCATGAAATGAGTGCGCCCCGGAAGGCTCCGGGGCGCACTCAGCGACTAACGGCTCGCGTAGTCCCTCCACACGCACGTGAGGTGGACGACGCGGCTGCGGTGCCAGCGCTTGCCGACCTTGACCTTGTACGGCAGCTCCCCGGCCGGGACGCTGATCGACAGCCGGTCCGCGGGCAAGGTCGTCACGCCGTCCACGGTCACGGGCTGGGTCGGCTCGATGTACTCCTCGTCCACGAGCTCGGCCACCCGGGCCTTGGAGAACTTGACGACCTTGCCGTCGGTCAGCCAGCACGTGAGCGGGCCGGCCGGGAGGTCCGGCTCGCCGTGGACCCTGACCAGCCCTTCGCCGCGCACCTCGATCGGACCGTCGTCGGCCAGCGCGGACCCGGCCATGCCGGCGAGCCCGAGGGTGACGGCGGTGAGGACGACGGCGGCGCGTCGCTTGAACATTGGGGTCTCCTTCCCCGATTCGATGAGACAGCCCGAGGGTGGCGCGGCGCACCTGAAGGAGGGCTTAAGGCACCCGAAGTGATCTTCAGGTACGCCGCGCTGTCGGATCGCTGACGACCGGCGTCCCGGAAAGTTCTTCAAAGAAATCCGGGAGGCGGTGTCGGATCGGGGCGGCGGTGTTCGTAGCAGGGGTGAGCCGCACGCAAGGGTGCGGCGCCGAGGTGGAAGGAACCGCGATCATGAAGCTTGGTCGAGTCGCGGGTCGACTCCAAGGGCGTGACGACCCAGGTCTACCGGCCGGCCGGGCGCCCGCCGTATGCAACGCCTTGAAGCCCGTGACCGGCACTGTCTTGACACCACAGGAGATGATCCTCAGATGCAGTACCTGATTTCCGTGATCCACGACCAGGCCGGCCTCGCCACCCCGGACGAGGACGCTGCGATCGACGTGTTCAACGACCGGCTCCACACCGATGGCCACTGGGTCTTCGCCGGTGGCCTCGCCTCGCCCGACACGGCCACCGTCATCGACAACCGGGCTGGGGAGGCGATGGTCACCGACGGGCCCTTTCTGGAGTCCAAGGAGTACCTCGCCGGCTTCTGGATCATCGAGGCCCCCGACCTCGACGTGGCGCTCAAGCTGGCAGCCGAGGGGTCGAAGGCCTGCAACCGGAAGGTCGAGGTGCGGCCGTTCCAGTGAACAGGATCGACGTCCGCGAGGCGATCACCCAGGCCCACCATGAGGAGTGGGCCCGGGTGGTCGCCTCCCTTACCAGGCGCTTCGGCGACCTCGACATCGCCGAGGAGGCGGCCGCCGAGGCGTTCGCGACCGCCGTCCAGCGATGGCCGGCCGACGGCGTGCCCCCCAACCCCGGCGCCTGGCTGACCACCACCGCCAACCGCAAGGCCATCGACCGGATCCGGCGCGAGAACAAGCGCGACGACAAGCACAAGGAGGCTCAGATGGTGTACGACGACGACCGGCCCGAGCCTGTCGGCGTCATCGACGACGACCGGCTCCGGCTGATCTTCACCTGCTGTCACCCGGCGCTGGCGATGGAGACCCGCGTGGCGCTGACGCTGCGCATGGTCGCCGGCCTGACCATGCCCGAGATCGCCCGCGCCTTCCTGGTGGCCGAGAGCGCCATGGGGCAGCGGATCACCCGCGCGAAGGCCAAGATCAAGGCGGCGCGCATCCCCTATCGGGTGCCGTCCGCGGAGGATCTCCCGGCGCGCGTCTCCGGCGTCCTCGCCGTCCTCTACCTCGTCTTCAACGAGGGCTACCTGGCCACCAGTCCCGACACCGATCCCGTACGGCACGAGCTGACCGCCGAGGCGATCCGGCTCACCCGCCTGATCCGTGCGCTCCTGCCGGACGACGGTGAAGTGGCCGGACTGCTGGCGCTGATGCTCCTAACCGAGGCCCGCCGCCCCGCCCGGGTCTCGGCGGGCGGCGAACTGGTCGCTCTCGACGAGCAGGACCGTGGGGCCTGGGACGCGGCGCTGATCGCCGAGGGTCACCGGCTGGTGCGCGAGCGCCTGGCCGCTGCCGCCGCCGGGGTGGCTCCGGGTCGCTACCAGATCCTCGCGGCGATCAACGCCGTGCACACCTCCGCCCGCGACATGCGCGACACCGACTGGTCGCAGGTCCTCGCCCTCTATGACCAGCTCGTCCGCCTCGACCCGTCGCCGATCATCGCCCTCAACCGGGCCATCGCGGTCGCCGAGCTCGACGGCCCGGAGGTGGCACTGGCGGCCGTCGACCGTCTTGAGCCCAGGTTGGCCGGCTATCACGCCTACCACGCCACCCGCGCCGACCTGCTGCGCCGGCTGGGCCGCGGCGGGGAGTCGCGCGCGGCCTACGACAAAGCCATCGAACTGGCGGGCAACACCGCCGAGACCGCCTCCCTGACCCGCCGCCGCGACCAACTGCGGTAGCGCCCACGGACGCATCTCGCACGGGAGGCGATCCTCAACCGGAGCACCCGCCCGGCGCTCCATCCGCCGCCGATACGCCGAGGACGAGGTGTCCCTGGCCGACCTGGCCAGCGTCGGACGCCCCACCATCCATGGTTGCGGTCCTTCGAGGAAAGGGGGAGACGTGCCCCACCCGAGGCCGACGCGCAGGCATGTCCCCTACGGACGCACCTCCCGGCCGGAGCGAGGGGCCGTCGGGTCCGGAAGGAGCCAACAGTCTGGGGACGGGCTCACGGGTGACGGTGGACGAGGCCGAGGTCCAGGGCGGCCAGGACGGCCGAGGTGCGGTCGGAGACGCCCAGCTTGCCGAACACCCGCAGCAGGTACGTCTTGACCGTCGCCTCCCCGATGAACAGCCGCCGGCCGATCTCCCCGTTCGTGAGCCCCTGGGCCACCAGCTCCAGGACCTCCCGCTCACGCTCCGACAGCACGGGCACGGCGGGCCGCCGCCCGGCCAGCCGCGCGGCGACCGACGGCGAGAGCACCGTCCGGCCGCCCGCCGCCGCCCGCACGGCCGACGCCAGGTCCGCCCGTGACACGTCCTTCAGCAGGTATCCGGCCGCGCCCGCGGAGACGGCCCGCAGGATCTCCCCGTCGTCCTCGTACGTCGTCAGCACGATGACCCGGTGGCCGGGCCCCAGCCGTTCGATGGCGCTGACCCCGTCCCCGCCCGGCATGCGCAGGTCCATGAGGGTCACGTCGGGCCGCAGCCGGGGCACGACGACCACGGCCTCGTCCCCCGACCCGGCCTCGCCGACCACCTCCAGGTCCGGCTCGGCCTGCAGCATCCCGCGCAGCCCTTCGCGGACGATCGGATGGTCGTCGACGATCATCACCCTGAGCATGGCAGCTCCACCACGAGCGTGCTCCCCTGGCCGGGCGAGCCGGTGATCCGGACGGTGCCGCCGAGCCGGGTCACCCGGTTGCGCATCGCGCGCAGGCCGTACCCGTCGCCGCCGGTCGAGGGGTCGAAGCCGCGCCCGTCATCGGAGATCGACATCCGTACGGCCGGGCCCGGCACGTGTTCGAGGGCCAGCCGTACGGAGCGGGCGCGGGCGTGCTTGCGTACGTTGGCCAGCCCTTCCTGGGCGGCCCGCACCAGCGTCTCCGCCACGAGGGCGGGCGCGTCGGCGGTCCCGGCGACGCTCACCTCCACGGGCAGCTCGAACCCCTTGGCCAGCCGCCCCAGCGCCTCCTCCAGCGAGGCTCCCTCCAGCGCGGGCGGCGCCAGGGCGGCGATGAGCGCGCGGGTCTCGGACAGGTTCTCCTTGGCCGTCTCCATGGCACGCCGCACGTACGGGTCGTGCCCGTCCCCTGCGGCCTGCAGCAGCATCATGATGCTCGCGAACCCCTGGGCCAGCGTGTCGTGGATGTCACCGGCCAGCCGCTCGCGTTCGGCCAGCATCCCGGCCTCCTTGCTCACCTCGGCCAGCTCATCCCGGGTGCGGTCGAGCTCCGCGATCAGCCGGGCCCGCTCGGTGTTCTGCCGCCCGAGCCGGTCGATGAACACCCCCAGCAGCGTACTGGCCGACAGTCCGAGAACGATCGCCACCGCGATCAGCAGCGGGTGCGAGCCGTTCTCCGCCATGAGCTGGATCGCGGGCCCGGTGAACATGGCCACCGTCACGGCCACGGCCCGCGCCCGCCGCAGCGCCATGAACGTCATGGGGATCAACGCCGACAGCGCGACGGCGGACTGCGACGCGAGCAGGTTGGCCGCGGTGAACAGGACGAGCATCGCGGCGGCGTGCCACCACCCCTCCTTGGTGGGCGCGACCGGCGCCCGCACGGCCTTGCGGCCCCACAGCGCGTACGAGACGGCGATCAGGAGCAGCAGGATGATGGCGGCCGGCGCCCCGTCGTCCACCACGATGGTGATGATGGTCGCGATCAGCACGATCGCGAAGTACGCGTCCCAGAAGGGATAGGAACGCAACCAGGCGTTCTCCGCCCGCGCGTCCACGGGACTGCCCATGATCGACATTTTACCGGGAGCATGTCCACCGATCGGGGGACAGACCCCTGTCCTGCGCCACGCGATCGTGTGCATATGACCCAGAAGACATATCCCCGCCTGATGCTCGCCCTGACCGTGATCTACGGGCTGGTGATCGCCCTGCTCGCGCTGCTCCAGACCGGCGGGGTCGGCGTCGTCGCCATCGTCGGCGGCGTCATCGTCGGCCTCGGCTGGGCGCTGACCGGCATCCTCGCCAAACGCCCCTCCTGACCACCGCCATCGCCGCCAGTCCCCGCAAACGCGAAAGGCCCCCGGGAAGGGGGCCTTTGGTGTGGCTCCCGCGATAGGACTCGAACCTATAACCTGCCGGTTAACAGCCGGCTGCTCTGCCGTTGAGCTACGCGGGATCGTGCGTCTGCGCATTTCCTCGGGGCTGTCGGCCCCTCCGTCGTGCGCAGGAATAGATTAGCGCACTCCTGGAGTGCGTGTCGCATCGTAAGCGGGGTAGGCCCGGAGACAGCGGAGGTGCAAAATGCGTTATCGAGTGACATTCGCTGTGGGTCTGGCGATCGGCTACGTGCTGGGCAGCCGGGCCGGGCGCGAGCGGTACGAACAGATCAAGCGGACAGCCCAGCGCGTCGCCGACAGCCCCAGGGTGCAGGAGGTCGCCGGGGTGGTGGGCGCGCAGGCGTCGAGGCTGGCCGGGGTGGCCAAGTCGAAGGTGGGGGCGACGTTGCAGCACCGCATCCCGTTCCTCAGTGCCGACAACCACCACCCCGACACGGGCACGGGCTGGCCTGAAGAGGACATCGTGGACAAGAAGGCCCGCGAGAGCGGCATCCCCTACTGATCCGGTAGAGCAGGGCAGGGCATGGGCGTCACACGCCCATGCTCCGCCGCAGCCCTTCCAGGGCCTGTTCGGCCTGCGCGCGCAGGCCCGGGTCCTCGGGGTCGAGGCCGTCGTCGAAGACGAAGGTCCAGCCGCGCACCTCGCCGCCGGGCCGGCGCCTGGCCACCAGCCGCACCCCGCCCCTCCCCGGGAGTTTCACGTGCTTGTTGACCACGATCGTGGAGTTGACGCGCTCCCGCACGGTCTCGGGCAGCATCCGCGGGTCGGTGATCCGCTCGGCGTGTCGCGTGCCGTCCGTGGTGAGGATCCGCACCCCGTCGTCGTCCCACGACGCCTTGTCGACCATCTCGTACGGCACCCGCGTCCCGTCCGTCAGGTAGAGGGCGAGGTTCGTGGCCACCACATAGCCGGAGACCGCCCCGGCGGCGAACGTCAGCACCCGCTCCCCGGGCTCGGTGGCCAGGGACTTGCGCACGTCGGCGGGCAGGCGGCGGAAAATGCTCATTCCTCCACGTTATCGGCGAGCAGATCGAGGGTGAGCGCCGCGCTCCACGAGAAGTCCCTGCACCCGCGCCCGCTGCCGTCGAAGGGGTCGAAGCACTCCCGGAACCCGGCCTGCCGGACCAGTCGCAGGGTGCCGTTGGCGAGCTGCTGGCCGAGCTGGTCGAGCGAATGCACGGCCGCGGCCCTGCGCAGCAGCCAGTTGGTGTTCACCCAGGAGGGGCCGCGCCAGTAGCGCGTACGGTCGAACTGAGGGGCCCGGATCTCGCAGCTCGGCACCGGATAGCCGGTGGCCCCCATGAACCTGGCCGACTCCAGCACCTCCACCGCCGCGTGCAGGTGGTCGCTGGGCAGCCCGGGATCCAGCAGCGGCCCGAACCCGCCCACCGTGCAGACCCGGATCAGCCGGTCGGTCCGCAGGTCGCGGGCGTAGAAGCAGCCGTCCCACAGGCGGTCGAGCATGGCCTGCCTGATGCGGTCGGCCTGCTCGGCGTGCGGTACGGGGTCGGCGCCCGCCAGCGGCGCCAGCTCGGCCAGGGCCTGGCAGGAGGCCAGCCAGATCCCGTTGAACATCGGGTCCTCGATCGCGAACGGATGCTCGTCCCGCAGGTATTCGGCCCGGTATCCGGCGTCCCGGTAGCGCATGGCCAGCCAGACGTAGCGGTCGTGGTCGCTGTCGGGGTGGCGCTGCTCGAGCTCCACGTGGCGGTAGCCGTACCTGATCGCGGGCAGCGCGTTCAGGGCCTCGTCCCAGGAAGGGCTGTCGTCCATGCCCGACTCCCAGGGGTGCACGATCGCCGCCAGGCCCGCGCCGCCGAGATCGCGGGCCGAGGAGAGGTAGGCGTGCTGGGCCACCAGCGCCGGGTACGCCTCCCTGACGAACGCGACGTCGCCGGTGTGCCGGTAGAACCACCACAGCGCCAGCGCGTGCAGCGGCGGCGAGGTGAGCCCCGAGGTGAGCACGCGTGGCGCGGCCTCGTGCTCCTGCGAGCGCCACACGGACGGGCCCGGGAAGTACGCCTCGCGCGTGTGGAAGACGATGTGCGGCACCATCCCGGTCGCCCACTGCCCCCGCAGCAGGCTGAGCAGCTCGTCGCGGGCCCGGTCCGGCCGGTGCCTGGCCAGACCGATGACGACGAACGCGGAGTCCCAGCTCCATTGGTGCGGATAGAGACCTGGCGCGGGCACGGTGCCCGTGCCTGTCCAGTTCGCCTCGAGCACGGCCAGTGCCTCGCGCCCGAGCGCGGCATCGTCGACCGCCGGCCGCGCCTCCATCACACAACTATGCCTGGGGAAACCCCAAGACGCTATGTCCTCTTGACCCACTTCGACAGGAGCATGACGCCGAACGCCACGGCACCGATGATCAGTCCCCACTTGAGCAGCGTGAGCGCGAAGCCCACAAGGGGCCCGAGAAGTACGAGTGCGGCCACGACAGCCGCGATGATCAGCAGAATTCGTCCCATGCCTGCAACGGTAAAAGATCCTTTAAGCGAATTGCAGGCGATGCAGGGTTGAATCAGGGACAAGTCAGGGTCACCCCTACTCTTGGAACCAACCGGCCGATCCCCCCGTTGTGCCGGTAGGAGCAAGGGTTCGGGGGAGGCCTGCTTCACGGGGAGCGTGATGAGCCTGGGACCACCTATGAGCAGGGAGGGCGTCGAGCACGCACTGCGCGCTCGAGCCGACGAACGCGACCGCGTCTCCGGCGACCTGCTCGATCTCGAATCCCACACCACCTATCAGCTGCTCAAGGGAGCCTCCTTACGCGGGGAGACGCAGCGGAGATGGGCCGCGGCGCAGGAGTCGCTGGCCACGCTGTGGTCTCTGAACGACGCGTACCGGGCGGTGCTGCGCGACGCGGAGCAGATCAGGGCCACGCGCGCCAGGCTGACCCCCGAACAGCTGAGCCGGCTGACGGAGCTGCTGGCGGGCCCGTCCGTGGTGCTGCGGGCCACCGCCAAGCCTGTCGAGCAGCGCTCGCTGCTCCCCCAGAAGGACGAGCGGCTGACCCTCGACCAGACCCTGACCCGGATGGACGCCGCCTTCCGCGAGGTCACCTCCACGCTCAACGACATCGACGCGGTGTGGAACGCCGTGCTGCCCCGCCTCGACGGCGCCGACAGCGACCTGCGCCACATCCGCGACCTCGAACGCCAGTTGGGCGAGGGCGCCGACCTGACCGCGCAGGAGGCCGAGCTGAAGCGGCTGCGCGGCTCGGTGCTCGAAGACCCGCTGGGCCCGTCCGCGGAGCCGGACCTCGACCGGCTGACCCGGCTGCTGGCCGGCTCCCGCGCTGAGCTGGAGCTGGCGCTCACCGTCAAGGACGAGTTCGCCAGGCGGCGGGAGGACCTCGTGGCCGCGCTCGACCGGGTACGGGCGGCCGAGAGCGAGGCCAGGCTGGCCCACGGCGCGGTCGTCGTGAAGATCGCCCTGCCGCCGCAGGCCCAGCCGCGCGGCCGGGCCGAGTCCCTGGCCGCCGAACTGGACGCGCTCGACGCCTCGGCCGACACCTGGGTACTGCGGGCCAAGCGGCTGGCGGCGCTGGAGGAAGAGGCCCGCAAGGCCGCCGAGCAGTCGCAGGCCACGGCCAAGGCGCTCTACGGCCTGGTCAGCAGGCGTGACGAGCTGCGCGGGCGGCTCGGCGCCTGCCAGGTGATGGCGGTGCGCAAGGGCCTGGCGGAGGACCCGGCGGCCTCCGAGCTGTTCGAACGGGCGCGCGTGCTGCTGTGGACCGCGCCCTGCGATCTGACGAGGGCGGCGGCGGCCGTCGAGACGTACCAGCGCGCGATCCACGGAGGTAAGCCATGACCCGCTGCGCGCAGCCGGGCTGCACGGGCACGATCGAGGACGGCTACTGCGACCTGTGCGGCCACTCGGCGAGCACGCCGGCGCCGCCCGTTTCTGTGCCCGTTTCCGGGCCCGTTTCGGTCCCCCTGCAGACACAGCCGGTGAGCCGGTCGGTCACCTCTCCGGTGAGCAGCGGCAGGTCGCGGCCCGGCGTGCTGGCCACCATCGCCGACCTGCCGTCGGTGCCCTACCGCGACCCGGCCACCGCCGTGATGGCCGACCCCGTGGTGGCCGAGAACAAGCGGTTCTGCGCCAACCCGGCGTGCGGGCAGGAGGTCGGGCGCTCCAGGGAGGGCCGGCCGGGGCTGACGGACGGGTTCTGCCCGCACTGCCGCACGCAGTTCTCGTTCACCCCCAAGCTGGACAAGGCCGACCTGGTGGCGGACCAGTACCGGGTGCTGGGCTGCCTGGCGCACGGCGGGCTCGGCTGGATCTACCTGGCCTCCGACGAGAACCTCGACGGCATGTGGGTCGTGCTCAAGGGCCTGCTCAACACCAACGACGCCGAGGCGCTGGCGGCGGCGGAGGCCGAGCGGAAGTTCCTCACCACGGTCGACCACCCCAACATCGTCAAGATCCTCAACTTCCAGCGCTCCGGCGGCTTCGGCTACATCGTCATGGAGTACGTCGGCGGCCAGTCGCTGCACGAGCTGCGCCGCCAGGGCCCGGTGCCGCTGCGCGAGGCCCTCATGTACGGCCGGGAGATCCTGCAGGCGTTCGCCTACCTGCACGAGCACGGCATGGTCTACTGCGACCTCAAGCCGGCCAACGTGATCAGGGTCGGCAAGCGGCTCAAGCTCATCGACCTGGGCGCGGTGCTGCCCATCGGCGCGCCGCCGGGCTCGGGCTGGGCCACGCCCGGCTACCACGGCCCCGAGGTGGAGACCCACGCCGCCGCCGCCACCGCCGACCTCTACACCGTGGCCAGGACGCTGGCGGTGCTGGCGATCCCGGGCTTCTCCCCGTACGCGAACGGCGTGGCCACCCCGCTGCCCGAGGACTGCGGGCACCCGTCGTTCACCCGGCTGCTGCGCAAGGCCACCGCCGTCAATCCCGCCGACAGGTTCCAGAGCGCGGAGGAGATGGAGGAGCAGCTCGTCGGGGTGCTGCGGGAGGTCAGCGCCATCGAGGACAAGGTCCCGTACCCGGCGCCCTCGCCGATGTTCGGGCCCGAGCGCGGCGCCGTGGGCACGGCGCTGGCGGAGGAGAGCGACGTGGTGTTCGGGCCGCTCGACCCGGTGGCCGTCGCGCAGGCGCTGCCGGTGCCGCTGGTCGACCCCGCCGACGCGGCGGCGGGCGCGCTGGCCGGGCTGCTGGGCAGCGACGGCAAGGAGCTGATGGACCAGCTCGCTGCACTGCCGAAGACGCCCGAGACGAAGCTGATGCGGGCCAGGCTGCTGGCCGAGGGGGCCGCGGCCGAGGCCCCCGTCGCGCTGAACGAGCTGGACATCGAGCTGCCCCGCGACTGGCGGGTGACCTGGTACCGCGGGGTGCTGTGCCTGACCACGGGACGGCCGGAGGAGGCCGTCGCCATGTTCGACGCGTGCCTGTCGGCGCTGCCCGGCGAGCTGGCGCCGAAGCTGGCGCTGGCGTTCGCGCTGGAGTGCGCGGGCAAGCCCGCCGCCGGCTGGTACGAGGCCGTGTGGCGGACCGACCACTCGTACGTGAGCGCGGTGTTCGGGCTGGCCAGGTCGGGCCGGATGAGCGTGCTCGACGAGGTGCCCACCCATTCGGTGCACCGGGCGCGGGCGCAGGTGGCGCTGGCCGTCTCCGTCGTACGGGGGGCCGACCTGAGCAGGCTCACCACGGACGACCTGGTGGGCTCGGCCGACCGGCTGGCCAAACAGGCCGACCTCGACCCGCGCCGCCGCGACGTGCTCACCGCCGAGCTGCTCACCTCGGCGCTGACCTGGCTCGAGAGCGGCTCGCCGCCGAAGGGCGCGCGACTGGCCGAGGCGCCGTTCACCGAGCAGGGGCTGCGCCGGCGGCTGGAGTCGATCTTCCGCAAGCTGGCCGTCGCGGCCGAGTCCCGCCAGGAGCGCCACGCCCTCATCGACCAGGCGAACGCGGTGCGCCCGAGGAGCTGGATCTAATGAGCTGTCCTGTGTGTGAGGCGCCCGTGCTCACGGGTGACATCTACTGCGAGGCGTGCGGGCACACCCTGGGCGCGCCGACCTGCGCGTCGTGCGGCGCGGCGGCCGTGGACGCCGAGGGCTACTGCGAGCGGTGCGGCCTGCGCCAGCCCACCGACAGGGACCACGCGGAGACCGTGATCGACGGCGGCGCGGCGGCCGTGACCGACAAGGGACTGCGCCGCAGCCGCAACGAGGACGCGGTGGCGCTGCTGACGTCCGGCGACGCGATCGTGACCGTGGTCTGCGACGGCGTGGGCAGCTCGCCCAGGGCCGACGAGGCGTCCGCGGTGGCCGTCGAGACCGCCTCGGCCGCGCTGGCCAGGGGGCTGGGTCAGGAGGAGGCGTTCGAGCTGGCCGGGCGCGCGGTGACCAAGCTCGCCACGTCCGTGGACGACGCCCCCGCCTGCACGTACGTCGCCGCCGTGGTCGAGCGGGGCCGGATCACGCTCGGCTGGGCCGGCGACACCAGGGCCTACTGGCTGCCGGGCCCGGCAGGCCGGCCCGGCGTCATGCTGACCGTGGACGACGCGATCGAGACCGGCGAGATCACCGGCTGGCTCGGCGCCGACGCCGTCGACGTCTCGCTCCACGTACGCACCCTCACCCCGGAGGAGCCCGGCCTGCTGCTCGTCTGCAGCGACGGCCTGTGGCGCTATCTGGACGGCTACGCCTTCCCCAGCTCCGGAACCCCCATCGACATGGCCCGCGAGATGCTGCGCCACGCGCTCGACTCCGGCGGCCAGGACAACGTGACCATCGCCTTGATCCCCCTAGGAGTGACGCATGGATGAGCAGCCGACCTTCACCTTGACGATCGACCAGAACAAGTACCTCTCCACCGACGGCCGCGACGTGCACGCCATCCTCACGGTCAGCTCCACCGGCGGCGTCACCACGCAGTCCGTCGCCGCCGAGGCGGCCGAAGTGATCATCATTGACACGTCCGGCTCGATGAGCGGCAGCAAGATCCGCGAGGCCAGGCAGGCGGCCACGACCGCCGTCCACACCCTGCGCGACGGGGTGTATTTCGCGGTGGTCGCCGGCACCGAGCGGGCCAAGGTCGTCTACCCCGGTGGCAACGCCAACCTGGTCAGGTCGAGCCCGGCCACCAGGGCCGAGGCCGAGCGGGCGATCAGCCGGTTGAGCGCGCACGGCGGCACCGCCATGGGCGAGTGGCTGAAGCTGGCCGGGCATCTCCTCTCGGCGCACCCGTCGGCGATCCGGCACGCGCTGCTGATGACCGACGGCCAGAACAACGAGCGGCCCGAGGTGTTCGCCTCCGTGCTGGCGGGCTGGAGCGGCAAGTTCGTGTGCGACTCCCTGGGGATCGGCGAGGACTGGGTGCCAGCCGAGCTGCGGAAGGTCGCGGAGGCCATGCTCGGCTCGTTCGACTACGTACGCAACCAAGGGGATCTGTCGGAGTTCTTCCGCAGGCTGACGCAGACGTCGATGAGCAAGACCGTGGCCGAGCTGTCGCTGCGGGTGTGGGTGCCGCAGACCGCGACGCTGAAGTTCGTCAAGCAGGTCTCCCCCACGCTGCTCGACCTGACCGGCAAGCGCACCGACGTGAACCCGCTGACCGGCGACTACCCGACCGGCTCCTGGGGCACGGAGGAGCGCGAGTACCACATCTGCGTGGAGGTGCCGCCGGGGCAGATCGGGCACGAGATCAGGGCCGGCTGGGTCAAGCTCCTACGCCCCGACACCCAGGAGGTCCTGGCCAGCGGGAACGTGCTCGCCCAGTGGACCGACGACCTGGCGCAGTCCACCCGGATCAACGGCAAGGTCGCCCACTACACCGGCCAGGCCGAGCTGCACGAGCTCATCCAGGACGGCCTCAGCGCCCGCGCCATGGGGGACGTCGACACCGCGACCGCCCGCCTGGCCAAGGCCCAGCAGCTGGCCGCCCAGTCGGGCCGCGAGGACACGGCCAGGCTGCTGGAGAAGGTGGTCGAGGTCGATCCGGCCACCGGCACGGCCAGGCTGCGCAGGAACGTGGACAAGGCCGATGAGCTCGAGCTCGACACCGGCTCCGTCCGTACCAGCCGGCTGCGCAAGGAAGGAAACTGATGGCCACCTGTCCGCAGGGGCACCCGTCAGGCGCCGACGACTACTGCGACGTCTGCGGCGCCCAGATGGGGGGCGCGCCCGCGGCCGCGCCCCAGCCCCAGGCTCCGGGCCCGTCGGTGGAGGCGTGCCCGGTCTGCCAGACGCCGCGCGCCGGGCAGTTCTGCGAGGTGTGCGGGCACGACTTCACCGGCGGCAGCGCGCCCGTCGCGGTCCCTGTGAGCGGGGTGCGGTTCGAGGCCGTCACGGCGGCCGACCGGACCTACTACGAGAAGGTCGTCGCCGAGGGCGGGCCCGACGCGACGGCGATGGCGTTCCCGCCGTACTGCCCCGAGCGCTCGTTCGCGCTGATGGGCGAGCAGGTACGCATCGGGCGGCGCAGCAGGGCCAGGAACGTGGCCCCCGAGATCGACCTGACCGGGCCGCCCGAGGACCCGGGCGTCTCCCACCTGCACGCTGTGCTGCTGGCGCAGCCGGACGGCTCGTGGCTGCTGGTCGACCCGGGCTCCTCCAACGGCACCCAGGTGAACGGCAAGCCCGTCAAGGTCAACGTGCCGGTCAGGGTCGGCGCGGGCGACCGGATCCACCTGGGCGCGTGGACCGTCATCACCATCAGGGAGGGCACGCCGTGACCCTCGCACAGCCCCAGGCGCCCCAGGCCCCCGCAGTGCCGGCGGCGGGCGGCCCGCCGCCGGTGCGCCGGAGCGTGCCCGGCAGGATCCGGGTCATCACCGGCATCACCGTCGCCTCGCTGGCGCTGCTCTTCGGGGCGCTCGCGGTCGGCAGCATGACCGCCCGCGATGGCCTGCAGGTCATCGGGCGCGACGCGGGTCCGCAGGTGGTCGCCACCGCCGATCTCTATCTGGCGCTGAGCGACATGGACGCGCAGGTGGCCAACGTGCTGGTCATGGGCGACCAGTACGCGCCGCAGCGCGCGCAGGCGCTCGACCGCTACGAGGCGGCGCGGTCCAGGGCCAACGAGGCGCTGATGCAGGCGCTGTCGCTGGCCGACACCAAGGCGGAGCAGGCGACGGTCCACGCGGTGCTCGACCGGCTGGGCCGCTACGAACGGCTGACCGGCCAGGCGCTGCTGCTGGACGAGCGGTCCAAGCACGCGCCGGGGCCGCCTCCCCAGGACGTGGTGCTCACCTACCGCGAGGCCACCAAGCTGATGCGGGTCGAGCTGCTGCCCCAGGCGTACAACCTGACCTTGGAGAGCGGCACGATCGTGCGCGCCACCTATGACGAGAAGGCCGTCATGGTGCCCCTGCTGCGGGCCGCCGTGGTGGTGGCCGGGCTGCTCGCGCTGGGCTGCCTGATCTGGCTGCAGGTCTTCCTCGCGCGGCGCTTCCGCCGGGTGTTCGGCCCGGCGCTGCTGGTCGCCACCGTGACGACCGCGGTCGCGCTGATCTCCGGGCTGACCGTGCTCGCGCAGGACGAGAACGCGTTGCGCACGGCGAAGTCGGCCGGGTTCGACTCGGTGCTGACGCTGGCCAAGGCGCGCTCGATCAGCAACAGCATGCAGGGCGACCAGAGCCGCTACCTGCTCGACAAAGAGTGGGCCGACACCTACGAGCACACGTTCCTGGACAAGGCGATGTCGGTCGTCTACCTCAAGGCGGGCAACCTGCGGACCTACCACGACCAGGTCGCCAAGGGTGACGACGACGTCCTCGGCCTGCTGGGGCCCGAGCTCGTCGGCAAGCAGGGCGACCAGGCGATGGAGGCGTACCGGAGTTTCCAGGCAGCCGACGGGAAGTTCCGCGAGCTGGTGGCGGGCGGCAGGACCAACGAGGCGGTCGCCGAGCGGCTCGGGCCGGTGAGCCAGGCGTTCGACGCCTATGACCGCGCGCTGGTGTCGCTGTCCGCCGGGCACCAGGCCGTGTTCACGCGGGCGATCGCGACCGGCGAAGGCTCGCTGGACAACCTGTGGCGGCTGCTGCCGTTCGCCATCGGCGCGATCGGCCTGCTGGTGATCGCAGGGGTGGGGCCACGACTCAAGGAGTACCGGTGAAGCGGGCGTTGGCAGCGGTGCTGGCCCTGTTCGCGACGGTCGTCGCGGGCTGCGGGACGGACGGGCAGGAATCGGTCCTGGACAAGGACCAGATCGTCATCGCGGTACGGCCCGACCTGCCGTCGGTCGGGTTCCGCCGCCCGGACGGCGGGTTCGAGGGCTTCGACGTGGACGTGGCCGCCTACATCGCGCGCAAGCTGCACAAGCAGGCCTCCTACATCCCCGTGCTGGCCGCCGACCGGGCGAAGGTGCTGACGGACGGCAAGGCCGACCTGGTGCTGGCCACGTTCACGATCGACCAGGAGCGCAAGAAGGACGTGCTGTTCGCGGGGCCGTACCACGTCTCCTACCAGGACATCCTGCAGCGGCCCGACGAGACGATCAAGAACGTGCGCGAGCTCAAGGGCCGCAGGATCTGCGCGGTCAAGGGCTCGAACGCGGCCCAGCGGGTCGTGGAGGAGCGCGAGGTGCCGGCGCAGCTGGTGCCGTTCGACGACTACAAGGCGTGCCTGACGGCGCTGAAGAGCAAGCAGGTCGACGCGGTCACCACCAACGACGTCATCCTGGCGGGGCTGGCCAACCAGGACGGGACGGGGCTGAAGCTGGCCAACGCGCAGTTCAACGAACAGCGCACCGGGGTGGGCATGCGCAGGAGCGACGTGGCCGGGTGCGAGGCGGTCAACCGGGCGATCACCGACATGTACCAGGACGGGACGACCGCGCGGCTGCTGCACCGGTGGTTCGGCAAGTCGGGGCTGGACCTGTCGACGGTCGCGGTGCCGCAGTTCGAGGGCTGCTCCTGACGGCCGCGGACATGGGAAGGGCCCGGGCGGCGAGGCCCGGGCCCGTTCCCTTGGGATCCCTCCGGATCAGTCCAGATAGTCCCTCAGCATCTGCGCCCGCGTCGGGTGCCGGAGCTTGGCCAGGGTCTTCGACTCGATCTGCCGGATGCGCTCCCGCGTGACCCCGAACTCCCTGCCCACCTCCTCCAGCGTGCGCGGATGACCGTCGGCGAGGCCGAAGCGGAGCTGGATGATGCGCTGCTCGCGGTCGGACAGCGTGGCCAGGATGTCGTCGAGCTGGTCCTGCAGCATGATGAAGGCCGCGGCCTCCATGGGCACGACGGCGTCGGCGTCCTCGATGAAGTCTCCGAGGTCGGAGTCCTCCTCACCGATCGGCGACTGCAGTGACACCGGCTCCTGGGCGATGCGCTGGATCTCCACCACGCGATCGACAGGGAGGTCCATCTCCTTGGCGATCTCCTCGGGAATCGGCTCGCGGCCGAGGTCCTGGTGGAGCTGGCGCTGCACGCGCACGAGCTTGTTGATGGTCTCCACCATGTGCACGGGAATGCGGATCGTCCGCGCCTGGTCGGCGATGGCCCTCGTGATCGCCTGCCTGATCCACCAGGTGGCGTAGGTGGAGAACTTGTAGCCCTTCGTGTAGTCGAACTTCTCGACCGCCCGGATGAGCCCGAGGTTGCCCTCCTGGATCAGGTCCAGGAACAGCATGCCGCGGCCCACGTACCGCTTGGCGATCGACACCACGAGCCTGAGGTTGGCCTCGATGAGCCGCTGCTTGGCCCGGGTGCCCTGCCAGACGAGCTCCCTGAACTCCGGGAAGGCCAGGCGCGAGACCCCGCTGCCCAGCTTGTCCTCGGCGAACAGACCGGCTTCGATCGACTTGGCGAGCTCCACCTCCTCCTCTGCGGTCAGCAAAGGCACACGGCCGATCTCCCGTAGATAAATACGGACCAGATCGCTGGTCGGCGCCCGCTTGGCAACGTCTTCCTCATCGGCGCGGGTGGATTCCTCGTCGCCCTGGGGCTCGAGGACCTCCACGCCGTTCTCGGCGAGCATGCGCACGACGCGTTCCAGCGCGTCGGACGGCAACTCGGATCGGTCAAGCGCGGCTGCGACGTCATCGACGGTTACGCTCCCGCGCTCTCTTCCCTTCGCGACGAGGTCCGCCACCTGATCTACCGATGGCGGACTGCTTGGCAGCACCGATGCACCCACGGGAGACAGTCTGCAGTATTGGTTCCATCAAATGGCAGACCCATTTTTGTCACCGAAGGTAAGACTAACGTCCTTACCGAATTGAGATCACTTAAAGGTTTAGCCGGAGTTTGATCAGGAAAGTAAAGTCAATTACGCGGTCTGGATTCCCGGCGCCCGGCGACACCCTCCGGCGGACGCAACTCTTTCGCTGCCCGGAAGTCGTCGGCCATCCTCTTTGTCGCTGTATTGGACCGCGCCAGGCTCCCGGGCTTTCCCTGGTCAACCGCCCTGATATCCCGCTTGTCATCGCGGCCGAACTGTTATCAACCGCCCGCGTGGTATGCCCGCTTCACAGGGGTTCGGTAGTCGTCCGCGACCTGGCTCGCGCCGCTGTCCACGTCGATCCGGACCAGCCGTGTCCGGCCGCCGCCGTCCACGCGGAGCGTCACCTCCCGCTCCCCCGTCCAGGTGGCGGCCGCCGGCTTCCGGACGGTGATCTTCTCGCTAACCTGCCTGCTCGCGAGGTCGTACACCACCAGGCCCGGGGCCTGGCCCGGCACGTACACGGCGATCCTGCGCCCGTCGGCCGCCAGCGCCGCGACCTTGCCGTCGCCGTCCCACGCGGGCAGGTTGAAGCCCACGATCTGGGGCGGAGTGTCGCGGCGGAGCGCGCGCCCACGCAGGTCCGTGACGGCCAGGTCGGTCGTCGAGCCGCTCCGGACCAGCAGCATCTCACCGCCGTCGCCGCTGAACCCGGCCGGGTTCCAGTTGAGGGGGGCCGGCAGCGAGCCGATCTTCTTGCCGGTGACGGCGTCGAACACGCGGCCCCGGTGGGAGCCGTCGTTGTCGAAATAGGCCAGCCGTCGGCCGTCCGGCGACAGCATCAGCGTCGTCTCGTCCACGCCCGCCTCGTTCCTGGGCTGCTTGATCGATCCCACGCGCCTGCCGGAGGGGTAGGTGACGAGGGCTCTGTCCGCCGCCCTGAAGTAGGCCATCCGGGCCCCGTCGGCGCTCACCGCGACCGGCCTGTTGCCCTCCCCCAGCGCCTTCAGCGTGCGCGTGGCGCCGCTGCGGAGCATGACCTGGAGCGTCCTGCCCTTGAGCGGCGCCGCGTAGCGGATCGGGTCGCTCGCGGCCCCCGCGGCCGGCGTGATCGCGAACGGCGCCAGCAGGGCGGCCGCGACGGCAAGGTGACTCACTCTCACTTCGGCACCCCCGCGTGGATCGTGTACTTGTCCACCTGCTTGGTGGCCCCCGTCGCGGGGTCGAGCGCGTAGACCCGGGTGGTCCGCTGCAACTCCTCGTCGGAGCCGACGACGCGGCGGAGCTCCAGCCGCCCGCCCGGCCCCCAGGCCAGGCTCGAGGTGCCCTGCGTCGCCTTGATCGGTCTGCCCTTGCCCGCCCAGGCGCGGGCCAGCAGGTCGTACGCCCGCACCCGCTCGGGCTGCTTGCCCGCCGTGGGCGGCCGCACCAGGAGCGTGTGGCCGTCGGCCGCCAGCACGAACTCGGAGTCCCTGGACACGACCTCCTGGGGCGGCGTGTCGGCGACCGGCTCGCCGTCCAGCGGGTACGCGAGCACCTCGATCGTGTTGTCGTCCTTCGCCCTGGTCGCGAGCACCTCGTCACCGTCGGCGCCGAACCCCTCCGGCACGTCGGTCACCGGAAGCGTCCTGACCGTCTGGCCGGTCGCCACGTCGACCACCATCGGCGCCCGCGGCTTCGCCGCCTCCGCGAAGCCGACCAGCAGGCGGCGGCCGTCGGGCGACAGGAACATGTCGACGTACTTGGTGCCCACGCCCTTGCCGTAGGCGGGCAGCACGGTCGCCTTGCCGCCGGGCCACCGCTCGACGACCACCCGGCCGTCGCGGGCCCTGACGTAGGCGATGGTGCCGCCGTCCCCGCTGACCTCGAACGGCGCCGGATCGTCCTCCACCTCGTCGGCCCGCGTCCCGTCGGCCTCGGTGGCGTACCGGGCGGCGGCGGGGAACTTCACCCAGCGGCCGTCGCGGAGGTAGAGGTACCAGGGGGCCTTCTTGCACGGGATGAAGTAGTCAGCGCCGCAGTTGGGCAGATGAGCGGCCCGGACCGGCGAGCTCTTGGCCGCCCCCGCCTCCGCCGTGCCGATCGCGCCCGCCACCATCGCCGCGGCCGCCAGCGCTCCCAGGGCCGACGTGATCTTGACTCTCACGCCGGTTTAGACCACTTCGCCGCCGCAAAGGTTGATCACAAACCCATCACGCCGGGCGGAGGCGGAGGTCAGCTGCCGGCGGCGCGGTCGCGGAGGACGCGGCGCTGTTGCTCCAGCGCCACCAGCTCCCCGAACAGCTTGTTGTACTCCTGCTGCTCCTCCACCGGATTGAGCCGCTGCATCCGCGACTTCGCCTGCGCGATGGCCCGGTCGACCGCGATGGCCTCGATGGCCGCCAGCATGGCGCCGGCGTAGCGTTCCTCGGCGTGCGCGTCCGCCTGGATGGGCTCCACCGCGAAGCGGGTCACCAGCCCCCGCGCCCTCTCCTCGTGCGCGTGCTCCAGCAGCCGGTCGACCCACTCGCGCCCGCCGTAGGAGCCGGCGGCCACGCCGCCCGCGGCGAGGATGACCTTGTGCAGCGTCACGTGGTCGGGAGCCGTGAACGCCTGCGGGTCGAGCGCGTCGAAGCGGGGCCCGAGCAGCGCCGGGCGCTGCACGGCGAGCTTGAGCAGCTCCCCCTCCACCCGCACGCTCGGATCGACGGGCGCCGCCTGGGGCGCGCGCCGCGGGCGGCCCTGCTGCGCCCCGCCCACCTCGGCGATGCGCTGCATCACGAACCGCTCGTCCATGAACCCCAGCCACCGGTCGAGGTCGATGGCGTAGCGCTTGCGCAGCCCGACGTCCTTGATCCCGGCCACGATCGGCGCGGCGGCGTCGAGCGCGGCGATCTTGCCTTCGTTGCTGCGCAGGTCGTAGCGGGAGATCGTGCTCCTGATCGCGAACTGGAAGAGCGGCTCCCGGCTCGCGATGAGGTCCCGCACGGCCGCGTCGCCCTGCTTGACCCGCAGGTCGCACGGGTCGAGCCCGTCGGGCTGCACCGCGACGTAGGTCTGGGTGACGAACTTCTGCTCGTCGGCGAACGCCCGCAGCGCCGCCTTCTGCCCGGCCGCGTCGCCGTCGAAGGTGAAGATCACCTCGCCCCGGAATTCGGCCTGGTCGAGCAGGAATCTGCGCAGGATCTTGATGTGCTCCTCGCCGAACGACGTGCCGCAGGTGGCCACCGCCGTCGGCACTCCGGCCAGATGGCAGGCCATCACATCGGTATAGCCTTCGACGATCACTGCCTGGGCCCGCTTGGAGATCTCCCGTTTGGCGAGATCAATCCCATAAAGCACCTGGCTCTTCTTGTAAAGCGGCGAGTCAGGCGTATTCAGATATTTCGGACCATCATCGGAATCGAGCAACTTCCGCGCGCCGAATCCGATCACATCGCCCGTGGCGTCCCTGATAGGCCAGATCAGCCGCCCCCTGAAGCGGTCGATGGGCCCCCGCCGGCCCTCCTTGGCCAGCCCGCCCTTGACGATCTCCTCGGCGGTGAACCCGCGCCCCAGCAGATGCCGCGTCAGCGCCTCCCATTCGGCCGGCGCGTAGCCCACCCCGAACAGCTCGGCGTCGGCCCGCTCGAAGCCCCGCTCCGACAGGAACCGCCGCCCGGGCGCCGCGTCGGGCACGAGCAGCTTGTCCGCGTAGAACTCCGCCGCCGCCTTGTGCGCCTCGATCAGCCGGGCCCGCTCGCCGTGGTCGCGCCTGGGGACGTAGCCGCCCTGCTCGTACTGCAGCGTGATCCCGGCCCGCTGCGCCAGCCGCTCGACCGCCTCGCCGAACGACAGGTGCTCGATCTTCTCGACGAACGTGATCACGTCGCCGCCCTCGGAGCAGCCGAAGCAGAAGTACATCCCGCGCTCGGGGGTGACGTTGAAGGACGGGCTCTTCTCGTCGTGGAAGGGGCACAGGCCCTTGAGGTTGCCGCCCCCTGCGTTGCGCAACTGGATGTGTTCGCCGATCACATCGGCGATGGGTGAACGCTCACGTACGAGCGCGATGTCGACATCACGGATCCGGCCAGCCACGCCGGTGAGTCTATTCCGCCCCACCGACGGTTCCGCCCCTCCGGGCCCGTTACGGGTAGGCGCGCATTACCTGTCGGTTGCTAAAGAGGGAAACCGGCTCTGCGGGAGCTCCCGGTCGGCTACAAAGGTAAAGGTTGTCGGTGGAAACGGTGACACGGGTGGAGATCATGCGTACGGGGCATCTCGGACGATGGGCGGCCGTCACGGCCGCCCTGTTGCTGACCGGCGCCTGCTCCCAGGCCACCGGCCTGGCGGGGGTCAACGCGACCTCGCCGTCGACCGCGCCGGCCACGAGCCCGCCGGCCGCCGCGCAGCCCGGCGAATCGGCGGAGCCGGAGGCCGAGCCCCAGGCGGCCGAGCAGCCGCCCAAGGGCGACGACCCGGTGAAGGTGCCGCCGCCGAAGATGTCGAAGTACGAGTACACCTTCCCGGTCAAGGGCTGCAAGACGACCTACCAGCGCCAGCTCCTCGTGCTGCCCAAGACGACGATCTGGGCGCCGCAGGGGTGCGCGTTCGTGGCCCCGATCGGCGGCGTCGTGGACGAGGTGAACCTCCAGGACAAGTGGAGCCCGTCCACCGACGCGGGGGCCGCCCGCGAGGGCAGGTTCGTCACGATCATCGGCGAGGACGGCGTGCGTTACCTCGGCGGTCACCTCGACACGATCGCCGACGGCGTCCGGCCGGGCGTCCCGGTCAAGGCGGGCCAGCTGCTCGGGCGGGTGGGCCGGACGGGCAACGCCCGCGAAACCGGGCCCAACCTCTACTTCGCGATCTCGTGGAAGACGGGCCCGGCCTTCTGGTGGGTACGCAGGGGCATGGTCAAGCCCTGGGACTACCTCGACGCCTGGGCGACCGGCAACCGCACGTACTCGCCCAGGGAGGAGACGCTGGCGTTGCGCGGCAAGCTGGGCGAGACGCCGGGCTGCGCCGTGCAGTGCGGGTCAAAGAAGGTCCCGCAGGCCGGCAAGACCCAGGGCCCGAAGCCGAAGCGCACCGACGACGGCGTGATCACCGTCACCCCGTCGATAGCTCCTTTTGGTCAACAATGACGCGTGACCTGATGAGCTCCTGGATCTCGTCCACGACGTCCCAGACGTTGACGTTCATGCCGGCGATCACGCGTCCCTCGCGCAGCCAGTACGCGATGAACTCCAGGCTTTCCGGCTCGCCGCGGTAGACGATCTCGTCGTAGCCCTCGATGTCGCCGGAGAACTCCATGCCCAGCTCGTACTGGTCGGTGTAGAAGTACGGGATCCGGTCGTAGACCACGTCCTGGCCGAGCATGGACCGGGCGGCGGCGGGGCCGCCGTGCAGGGCGTTGGCCCAGTGTTCGACGCGCAGGCGGCGCCCGTACAGGGGGTGGAAGGGCTCGGCCACGTCGCCGGCGGCGAACACGTCGGGGTGCGAGGTGCGCAGCGCGGCGTCGGTGTGGATGCCCTGGCCGACGTCGAGCCCGGCGTCACGGGCGAGCCCGACCTCGGGCGCGGCGCCGATGCCGACGACGACGAAGTCGGCGGCGAGCCGCTCACCCGAGCTGAGCCGCACGCCCGTCTCGGTGATCTCGGCGGCGGCGGTGCCGAAGCGCAGGTCCACGCCCTTGCTGACGTGCAGGCGGGCGAACAGGTCGCCGAGCTCGTTGCCGAGCGGCCGGTTGAGCGCGGTGGGCTCGGGCTCGACGACGGTGACCTCGCAGCCGGCCGCGCGGGCGGCCGCCGCGGTCTCCAACCCGATCCAGGAGGCGCCGACGATGAGCACGCTGCCGGCGCTCGCCAGGCGCTCTTTGAGCGCCTCGCTGTCATGGACGGTACGCAGGTAGTACGCGGGCCCCGGCAGGCGTCGCGGCGTGGCGCCGGTGGCGATGAGCAGCTTGTCGTACCGCCGGCGCGACCCGTCGCCGAGCCTGACCAGGTGGTTGTCGAGCTCGATGCGCGTGACGCGCGTGCCGAGCCGTAGATCGACGGCGTTGTCCGCGTACCACTCCGGGCCGTGGACGAAGATGCTCTCTCGTTCGCTCTTGCCCTGGAGGTAGTCCTTGGACAGGGGCGGTCGTTCGTAGGGCCGTTCGTTCTCCGCGCCGATGAGCACGATCTCGCCGTCGAAGCCTTCCTCGCGCAACGTCTCCGCGGCCTTGGCCCCCGCGAGTCCGGCACCGACGATCACATATGTGGCCATGGGCGCAGTATCCGCCTGCGCGGGTCATGGGGAAAGCCGGGTGTACCGGATCATGGAGAAACTTGGTCAGCGGGAGAGCCTGCGGTGCCACGCCACCGCGGAGGTGTCGGTGAGCGAGGCGATCTGGTCGATCACCACGCGGACGCGGGCCGCGTCGTCGGCGGCGCCCAGGTACGCGGGCCTGAAGGCGGGCTCCAGCGTGCCCGGCGCGCCCAGCGTGATCATCGAGGCCAGTTCGGTGATGAGCTCGCGCTGCCTGGCCTGATTGGCGTTGTGGTCCCTGGTGGCCATGACGTAGTGGGCGGTGACGCCCTTGAGCAGGGCGCACTCCACGCGGGTGGCGTGGGGCA
Organism: Nonomuraea sp. NPDC003707; assembly: GCF_053587055.1. Lineage (NCBI taxonomy): Bacteria > Bacillati > Actinomycetota > Actinomycetes > Streptosporangiales > Streptosporangiaceae > Nonomuraea > Nonomuraea sp. NPDC003707. The sequence continues at coordinate 107,020 of NZ_JBSFNK010000006.1, forward strand.
CGACGAGGTCGGCGCGGTGGCGGGAGCCGTACACCTCCTTGGTGGCGGTCTGGGCCGAGCGGCAGAAGCGGCCGATGAGGCCGCTCGTGAGAGCTTTGAGCCCGGCCAGGTCGGCGAGCGTGGCCTCGAAGCGGCGCGGCCAGAGCGGGTCGGTGATCAGCCTGGCGAAGATCTCCTCCAGCTCGCCGAGGTCGGCGTTGGGGGCGTACCAGGTGCGGGTGGTCTCGCACACCAGCGTGCGCTCGATGGGCGAGCGCAGCGCCTCGGGGGTGACGTGGCCGGAGTGGAGCGCGTCCTCGAGGTCGTGCACGGAGTAGGCGACGTCGTCGGCCCAGTCCATGATCTGCGCCTCGAAGCTCACCCGCCCGTCCGGCGCGCCGTCCCGGATCCACCGGAACACGGGTAGATCATCGTCATATACGCCGAATTTTGCGGATTTTTCGCATGTCCAGGGATATTTGATGGAAGCGTCGAGCGCCGCCCGCGTCAGGTTGAGCCCGGCGCTGCGGCCGTCCTCCGTGAGGACCTTGGCCTCCAGCCTGGTGAGCAGGCGCAGGCTCTGCGCGTTGCCCTCGAAACCGCCGCACGAGGCCGACAGCGCGTTGAGCGCCATCTCCCCGTTGTGGCCGAAAGGTGGGTGCCCCAGGTCGTGCGCCAGGCACGCGGTCTCCACCAGGTCGGGATCGACGCCGAGCGTGGCGCCCATCTCCCTGCCGACCTGACCGCATTCGAGGGAGTGCGTGAGCCTCGTGCGCGGGATGTGCTGGCCGCCGCCGAGGGACTCGGCAGGGCCCACGACCTGCGTTTTCGCGGCCAGCCTGCGCAGGGCGGCACTGTGCAGCACGCGGGCGCGGTCGCGCTCGAATGCGGAGCGTTCGGGATTGCCGGGAGGTTCCGGAACCCAACGCTCCTGATCATGGTCATCGTAGTACGGCATTGCTTAGGTGATTTTATCCAGTTTCCGGTCTCCGCTAAGGTCGAGCCTCGCGAGAACCCCTTCCCCGGGAGCCCTCACCCCATGACGACAGCGTTCCGAGCAGTGCTGGCCTTCATCCTGCTCGCCGGCTTCTACGTTCTGGTCGGCCTCTTCCTGGTGGCCGCCATCTTCTTCGATGTCCTGCTCCTCGTTGACTTCCACGCGAACACCCTCAAGCTCGCGATCATCCTCACCCTGGTCGCCGGCGCGCTCGTACAGGCCCTGTTCGTGGTGAGCCGCCGCCAGGGCGGCGAGCAACCGGGCGTGCCGATCGGGCGCGAGCACGAGCCCGCGCTCTGGCAGACGGTCGAGGAGCTCGCCCAGCGCGTGCGCACGGCGCCGCCGGACGAGATCCGGCTGGTGGCGGAGGTGAACGCGGCCGTTTCCGAGGACACGCGCTGGCTGGGGATGAAGGCGACGCGGCGGCGGATGTTCATCGGGCTGCCGCTGCTGCAGACGCTGACGGTGGACGAGCTGCGCGCGGTGCTCGGGCACGAGCTGGGCCACTACAGCGGCGCTCACACGCGGCTGGGCGCGCCGGTCTACCGGGGGCGGGTCTCGCTCCTCGCCACCGTCCAGGGGCTGCGCAACCACCCTTTCGTCCAGCGCCTGTTCACCTGGTACGCCAAGTTCTACCTGCGGGTGTCGCAGGCCGTCTCGCGCAAGCAGGAGCTGGAGGCCGACCAGTTCGCGGTCGCGATCGGCGGGCGGCAGGCCATGGCCGGGGCGCTGCAGAAGATCCAGACCACCGCGACCGGCTGGGACCTCTACGTCGCCAACTACCTGTCGCTCACCGGCGCGGGCGGCACCAGGCCCCTGTCGGTGTTCGGGGGCTTCCACGCGCTCATGAGCGACTCCGACCGGCAGGCCGAGATCGCCAAGCTGGGCGAGGAGCCGCAGGAGGTCTCGCCGTACGACTCCCATCCGAGCCTGACCGAGCGCCTGGCCGCCATCGAGCACCTGCCGGAGCCGCCGCACGTCCCCGACCCGCGCTCGGCCCTGACGCTGCTGCGCGACGCGAACGTGGCGGTGCAGGCCGTGGAGCAGTCCATGTGGACGCCGGAGGCGCTGACCGGGCTGCGGCCGGTGTCGTGGGAGGAGCTGGTGTCGCACGCCATGTACGCGGGCCGCAACGCCGACGCCCTCCACGACCTGGCGGTCGCCGGCCAGCGGGTGATGGGGGCCGCCCGGCCGTACCTGGACGCCGCCTTCGAGGCGATCGCCCGGGGCCGGCAGGCGGAGCTGGAGGCCGTCCTGCGCGAGCAGGGCTGGAACGCGTCGGAGACCCTGCTCGCCGGGGTGCTGGGGCAGGCGCTGGAGGCGGTGCTGATCCAGCTCGGCGAGGCCAAGTGGACGCTGTCGTGGTCGGGACCGGCGCGGCTGCTGTTCGACGACGGGGAGGAGGTGGCGCTGTCGGAGTACGCGGCCCAGGTGTCGGCCAATCCGGAGGCCGTCTCCGGGCTCCGGCGGTGGCTGGGGGACCACGGCATGCGCCACGACTACGTCCCGATCGAGGAACCCTCCCCCGGGCAGCCCGCCGAGGCCGCTACCCCCTCGATCTAACGCAGCGCCCGCTCGAATCCGGCGCGGTGCTCGGCGACCCAGTCGTGGCAGGCGCGCACCTGCGCCACCGCCCCCTGCTCGCGCAGCCTGATCGCGTACGCCAGCCCCTGCGCGGCATCCCGCTCGATGCCGCGCCGGCATCGGTCCTGCCACCAGAGGATCGTCTCGACCACCTCGCCGCGCTCCCGCAGCCCGTAGGCGTCGCAGATCAGCCGCACCCGCCGGGCCGCGTCGGCCGGGTCGGCGATCAGCGGGCCCAGGCCCGCGTACTGCCAGCAGACGTGCGCCACGTCGTGGACGCGCCGTCCCGGCCCCGCCATGTCCCAGTCGATGAACGCCACCGGCCGCGGCTCCTCGCCCCGGTAGACGGTGTTCCTGGGCGACAGGTCGTTGTGGCAGACCACCTCATCCTCCCCGGCCAGTGAGGTGCCGGCGGTCAGGTCGTGGAACTCCCGCACCAGCTCCGCGGCCCGCGCCAGGCTCTCGTCCGAGGCGACGCCGTCCGGCTGGACGTCCTCCCAGGCCACGTGGCCGTCCATGAAGCTCAGGATCTCCCGACCGCGCTCGTCGAGGCCCAGGAACCGGGGCGCGGCCGCCCATCCGCTCCGCTCGAAGAGGCGCAGCAGCTCGTGCACGTACGCGGCCCGCCGGCCGGGCGTGCGGCGGACGGTGTCGCCGACGCGGACGACGGCGTTGACGAAACCCCCGGGGAGGTGTGTTTCGGACATGGTCTCCAGACTGTCGCACAGGTCAGCGGTTTGAGGCTTTCACGCGGTCGATGGCCTGTTCATCATGCAAAGTCTCACAGGGCAGTGCAATGAAACACTTGAAGGTATGACTGAGAGCGAAATCATCGAGTTCGTGTCCGGTTTCCCCGGAGTCGTGACCCAGACCATCGAGGAGAACAGCGAGGCCCCCGAGATGGCCTGGGGCGACACGTTCTTCTTCTACGACCCGGAAGGCACCCTGGAGACCCATCCCCGGCAGCCGTTCGCCACGATCGTCATCAAGGACTACCCGGATTGGGACACCTTCTCCGACCTGAACAGGCCGGGCGTGTTCCGGCTCAACATCGCCGTCGGGCGCGCCACCCTCCAGCGGCTCGCCGGCGACGACGCCGAGGTCGACTACACGGCCGAGGACCGCGTCCTCCCCCACCCCAAGTACGCGACCCAGGGCTGGATCGCCATCGTGAACCCGGGCGAGCAGGCCCGCCCCCTCCTGACCGAGGCACACACGCGCGCCGTCACCCGCCACCGCCCCCGCAAGACCTCCTGACGCTCGCGCCTGGCCGGTCCCCGGCCAGGCGCAGCGAGGTCAGCGGGGTTCGTCGTCCCAGTCGGGGGGCGTCACCGTGCCGGAGAGCCAGTCGCGGCGCAGGATCGCATAGCCGACGGCGTCGTGGACCGTGCCGTCAAGGCCCGGCCACGACTCCCGGTAGTGCGACTCCTTGGCGTACCCGCTCTTGCGGAAGACCGCCCGCATCACGTGGTTGTCCTGGCGGGTCGTGCCCTCGATCCGGGTGACGTGCGGGAGCTCGGTGAACAGGTAGCCGGTCAGCCAGGCGACCGCCGCGGCGCCGAGGCCCCGGCCCCGCCATTCCTGCCCGATCCGCAGGTCGAACAGGGGGGTGTCGTCGGCGAGGTCCTGCAGCCGGACCAGGCCCGCGCGCTCCCCGTCGGCGAGCACCCAGAACGTCCTGGACTCCTCGTCGTCGTAGAGGCCGTCCGCGGCGCGCTCGCGCACGGTCTCGGGGTTCTGGACGCCCGCGTGAAAGGGCCATTCGTGCCCGGTGAGGAAGCCGACGAGCGCTTCGACGTCGTCCGGGGAGAATCTCGTGAACTCGATCTGCACCCCCCGCATCCTTCTGACGGGCTCCGCGCGGGGTCAACCGAATTTCAGCGGGGTCAGCCGATCACTCGCTCGGGGCTGTCCAGCCAGACCCGCTGCCCGTCGGGCGTGATCGTCACGCCGAACCGCTCCCGCTCCGGCTCACCCCAGTCCGCCCACGTCCGGCGGGCGTCACCCGGCTCGGCGAGGACGTCCTCGGCCAGGACGGCGCCCGGCGGGGTGTCATGCCGCGTCCACGTCATGGTCGTGAGCGGGGAGAACCGGCCGCCGGCCGTGCCGTCCGGCCCGACCACGAGCCGCAGGGCGTGCCCGTCGCCGTACGGCGCGACCACCACCCCGCCCGGCCTGGTCTGCGCGATCCAGGCGTACGGCACGGTCCGCACGGCGTACGTCGCGTGCACCCCGTCGTACGGCGCCCGCTCGGCCCACCCCGCCGTGCCGTCGCCCACGACCAGGTGCGGGAGCGCTCCCGCGGCGGCCAGGTTCTTGGCACCCTGCTCGGCCACGGTGGGATCCGCCTCGATGGAGGTCACGCTCCCCGACTGCCCGACCAGCCGGCACAGCAGGGCGGCGGTCCACCCCGTACGCGTGCCCACCTCCAGCACCCTCTGGCCCGGCGCCGGACCGAGCAGCTCCAGCAGGTCGGCGACCGCGCTGGGCGCGGGACAGGAGCACCCGTCGGCGGCGACGATCGGGCGCCCGGCGTAAACGGCGTCCCACCAGGCCGGCGGGTCGGCCTCCCGGTCGATCGGCGCGTTCCGCCCGTCGCGCTCGGGCGACTCCCCCACCGGCGGCACGAACCAGTGGCGCGGGACCGCCCGCAGCGCCTGCTCGATCGGCCGGGTGAGGGGCGGGCGGTGGTCGGTGATCGCCGCGATCATCGCGTCGAGCCGCCACGCGATGTGCGTGAACATCACACCGCCCCGTTCGCGAAAGGATGCCCGCATTCGTGCCTCCCCACAGCTCCACCTCCATATCTCGGGAAACGCTATCCGTGACGGTACGACTACGATCCGGATGCGGCAAGGGTTTCCATGGAAGTCACCGTCGAGGTGGGCGGCGCTGACATCCGGCCCGCGCGCCGGGTGAGGGAACGCCGTCAGAAGCGCCGCCAAAACGCTGCGTATCTCCCCGATCACCCAGTAAATTCGGAACCATCGCGCCAAACACCGGCGAGGGGGGATCGGGGTGCCCGGGAGCACGGCGATCGGCGGGCGTTACCAGCTGGTCACCTGCCTGGGCGGCGGCGCCGCGGCCGAGGTCTGGCTGGCCCTGGACCTGGGCCTCAACCGGGAGGTCGTGGTCAAACGCCTGCTGGCCGACAACCCCGGATCCAGCCGGTTACGCGCCGAGGCGCGGGCCCTGGCCGCGTTCAACCACCGGCATGTGGTCACCCTGCACGATACGGTGGACGACCCGGAGACGGGCACGTTCTGGCTCGTGATGGAGCACGTGCCCGGCGGGAGCCTGGACGGCCGGACCATGTCGCTGGAGCGGGCGGCGCAGGTCGGCGCGCAGATCGCGGACGCGCTGGCCGCCATGCACGCCGAGCGCATCGTGCATCTCGACGTGAAACCGGCCAACATCGTCGCCGCCGATGACGGCGTCGTGAAGCTGGCCGACTTCGGCGCCGCGTACCGGGTCGGGGGCCGCGACACGATCACCACGAACGGCGCCATCAGCTACACCGTCGCCTATGCCGCCCCCGAGGTCATCAGGGGGCAGCCCGACCCCAGGTCCGACGTGTTCTCCCTCGGGGCCACCCTCTACGCGCTGGTCGCCGGGCGCCCGCCGCGCCGGGGCGCCGGCGACACGGAATCGGACGCCGACATCGTGGCGTGGCGGGCCGCGCATTCGGACGTCTCGCTGACGGCGGACGTGGGACCGCTGGACGGGCTGCTGCGGGAGATGCTGCGGCTGGACCTCCGGGAGCGGCCGGAGATCGAGGACGTACGGAAACGGCTGGCCGAGATCACCGGAACGCCGCCGCCGGTCCCTGCACGGCGATGGTTTCCGCTCCTCGTGGCGGCGGTGGCCGCCGCGGCGGTGCTGATCGCCGCCGTGTCCGTCCTCGGAGAACGCGGCACACCGCCGCCCAGAGCCTCGGTGGCCCCCGCCACCCCCGCGCAAGCGGGGGACCTCTTGATCGGCGACCCCCGCACGGCCGACCCCTGCGCCATGACCGACGCCACCGCGCTCGACCGGTTCGGGAAGACCGAGCTCGACCGCGACTACGGGAACTTCGACCGGTGCGACGTCAGAGTGTCCCCGCCGGGCGGCGGAGTCGTGGACGTCGTGGTGGACCTCAACCACGACCCGCCGCCCGAGCAGCTCGGGGCCGCGCGGACCGTGGGCGGGATCACGGTGGCCGACGACCCCGCCGAGAGCGACGAGTGCTCGCGGACGCTCGTCCTGCCCGGCGTGGACGACGTCATCGTGAAAGTCCGCGCGCGGTGGGAGGGCGACGAGGGCAAGGCCGGGCTCTGCGAGATCGCCGACGCCGCCGCCACCGTCGCGGCGCGGGCGCTCGGCCGGGGCCCGCTCGAACGCCGTACCCCGCCGCTCCCCGCCACGTCGCTGGCGCAGCGGGACGCCTGCTCGCTGCTGTCCGGCAAGGCCCTGGAGGCCGTCCCGGGCATCGACGCCGCCGGCCCGGACGTCGGGTTCGGCGGGTGGGACTGCGAGTGGGACAGCACCACCAGTGACACCTGGGTGGACCTGGACTTCGACCGCGACCAGCCGCCCACCGCCGAGGACGGGACGGCCACCCGGATCAACGGCTACCGCGCCTTCGTCCGGCCGGACCGGGAGGAGCGGGCCTGCGAGGTCGAGGTGGTGTTCCGCCCGTACACCGATCAGGACGGCCGGACGGCGGTCGAGGAGGTACTCCTCGTGGTCGGCGGCTCGCGCCCCATGGACCGGCTGTGCGGGATGGCCACCGCGCTCGCCCGCTCGGCCACCGCCGAGCTGCGCGGCACCTGACGTCACGCTTCCGGGGAGGGTCCCGGAGAGGTTGGGGCACCATACGGCTGCGTCCGACAAGCACCGAGGAGGCGAACAGATGAGCGCTCCCCACAGCCTCGCCCACGGCGTGGACCCGGCCGTCCCGGGCACGCTGCACGCCCGCACCATCATGGGCGGCATCAGGGTCGCGCCACGCCCGGGCCGTCATGTCCGCTTCGGCCGCGACCAGCGCCCGACCGTCGATCTGCGGGTGGGCGCGGACGACCAGTCGGTGAGCCGCCTGCACGCCGAGGCGACGTACGAGGACAGCCGGTGGTGGCTGCGCAACCTGGGCCAGCAGCTCGTCCGCCTGCCGCGCGGCCAGCTGATGCACAGCTCCACCGACCCCGTGCCGCTGGCGCCGGGCTACACCCCGCTGTTCATCAGGGGCTCCGGCTACCGCCAGCACCTGGTGGAGCTCTACGTCACGGGCGCCTACGGCGACACCCAGGCCGACCTCCACGCGGCCGCGACCACCCCGCCGAAGATCTGGGGCCTCAGCGAGACGGAACGCCTGCTCCTGGTGGTACTGGGCGAGCGCTACCTGCTGTACGAGGAGGCTCCGCGCCCGTTGACGTACAACCAGGCCGAGGCCCGGCTGGCCTACCTGCGGCCCGGGGAGAAATGGCGGGCGGGCATCGTCGAGGACCGGATCGAGGCCGTGCGGCACCGCCTCCACGCCGCCGGCTTCACGTACCCGCTGCGCCACGACCGGTCGGAAGGCCGCCCGTACGACAACAACCTCCTGCACAACCTCCTCAGAGGCCTGGTGGAGTCGACCACCCTCGTCCCCCCGGACCTGGACCTCCTGGAGACCGACCCCGCCCGATAGGCACTTTGGGCGGCCGCTTGGGCCGAGACGCCCCGTCAGTCGGTCAGGGCGCGGGCGCCGCCGTGGCGGGGATAGGCGGCGTGCACGCGATCGGCGTATCCGGCGGGCAGATCGTCGGGGCCACCGGTCAGGTCGACGCCGATGCCGTTCAGCGCGATCGCGATCTCCGGCGGGCGGCGACGGGCGAACACGGGGGAATCGTGCAGCCCGTGGGAGGTGTGCAGGGCGATGCCGTCCCAGACGGTGTCGACGCGGGCGTCGGTGATGCCGTGCTGCTCCAGGAACCGGGCGGCGAAGTCGGCACCGTCGACCTCGACGTACTGGCCGGGGGTGAGCCCGATCTCACGGCGGAACAGCCGGGTCAGATGGCGCTCGCTGACCGTGGCCCGGGCCGCCATCGCGGGCAGGGTGTGCTCCGCCGCCCGTCGAGCAGCCCGGCCTCCGCCAGCAGGAGCGCGCCCGTGCACACCGACGCCACCCGGTGCGCGCGACCGCCGATGTCACGCAGCACGTTCAGGAACGCCTCGCCGGGACGGTCGCCGTCCGACGGCGCGTACCCCGGCACCAGCAGCGTGCCGATCGGCCCGTCGAGCTCGCCCAGCGCCAGGTCCGCTCCCAGCGGCACACCGACATCCGTGCGCACCGGCCGCCCGTCGACGGACGCGTGCCGGATGCGGTAACCACCGGAGCCGTGCCGCATCCGCGCCGGCCCCGCCACCCTTGGCTACTTAGTAATCGGTACCGTATCGTTTACTAAGTGACTGACACCGTACTCATCGCGGGCGCCGGCCCCACCGGGCTGGCCCTGGCCATCCACCTGGCACTGCACGACATCCCCGTGCGCGTCATCGACGCCGCCACCGGCCCCGCCACCACCTCCCGGGCCCTCGGCCTGCAACCACGCGGCGTCGAGGTCCTGGAACGCATCGGCGCACTCGGCGACCTGCCACAGCGCTCCCAGTCCTCGCTCAACATGTCCTACAACGAGGGATCGCGCACCGTGCTGCGCCTTCACGTCGGCCAAGCCGTCGCCGACCAGCCGAAACAGGCGCTGCTGATCTCGCAGGCCGAGGTCGAGGGCACGATGCGGGAACGCTTTGCCCAACTGGGCGGCCACGTGGAGTGGGGCACCCGGGTGGTCGAGGCTCGGCAGGACGACACGGGCGTCACCGCCACCGTGCGGACGGCCGACGGCGCCGAGCACCACATCGAGACCCACTGGCTGATCGGCTGCGACGGCGCGCACAGCACCGTACGCAAGCTCGCCGGCATCGGCTTTCCCGGCCGCAAACTCCTCGAACGCCTGCTGATGGTCGACGTGCGGGCCCGGTGGCCGTTGGACAAGAACGGCAGTACGACCTGGATGGAGGCCGGTCACATGCTGTCGGTCACCGCGCTGCCGGACGACACCTGGCGGGTGTTCACCGAACCACCATCGGATCTGCCGGACCAGCTGTCCGAACGCGAGATCAGCGACCGGGTGCTGAGCGAGTTCTCCCGCCGAAGCGGCATCGGCCTCGACACGGTCACGGACGTCCGCTGGGCCTCGGAGTTCCGTATCCACCGCCGGCTGGCCGACGCCTACCGGCGCGGCCGGATCCTGCTGGCCGGCGATGCGGCGCACATCCAGAGCCCCACCGGCGGCCAGGGACAGAACACCGGGCTGGGCGACGCGGAAAACCTGGCATGGAAGCTGGTGCTGGTCACCCGCGGCCGCGCCGACCAGCGACTGCTCGACACCTACGAAGGCGAACGACGGCCGCTGGCCCGCAAAGTCCTGCGCGCCACCAGCACCGCCGTGGACATCATGCTGCCGCACAACCCCTGGAAACGCCTGCTGCGCGACAACGTCGTCCTGCCGGTCGTCCGCCTGCCCGCAGTGCAGCGCCGGCTGTGGCTGGCCGCCTCCCAACTCGGCATCAGCTACCGGGGAGGACCGCTGGCCCCTGCCGTGCACCGGTGGATGCCCGGACTCCGTCCCGGCGACCGGATGCCCGACCTCACCTGCCGGCATCTCGACGGCGGCCGGACCACCCTGCACGCCGCGATCTCCGGACGCTGGGTGCTGCTCGCCGATGATCAGCACGTCGCCGCCCGCCACGCCGAGGCCGCCGCGGCGCGACTGGGGGCCGACCTGATCGTCGCGCTCACCCCGGTGGAGCAGCCCAGCTCGCCCGATGTCATGCTGATCCGCCCCGACGGGCACATCGGTTGGCGTGACCATCCGGCACCCGACAAACTGGCAGCATGGCTGAATCAGGTGCTGTGGCCGGCGTAGAACGCCACGGCCGTCCACGCGATCCGGAGAACGACGCCGCCATCCTGGACGCGGCGTTGGACCTGATGATCGAACGCGGCGCGGCGGGCACCAGCATCGAAGCGGTCGCCCAACGCGCCGGCGTGGCGAAACTGACCGTCTACCGGCGCTGGCGAGCCAAAGACGACCTCCTGATGGCCGCCTTGGAGCATGCCCGCGCCCCCGACATGGACGCCGCCCCGGCCGGGCAGTCGATCGACGAACTGATCTCATCCATCGCCGAACTCCTCAGCCGCCCCCGCTTCCGCGCACTGATGGCACGCGTCATCGGCGCCTCGGTCGACTACCCGAAACTGGTGACCGCCTACACCGAGCGCTACCTGCAGCCACGGCTGAACGCCCTGGCGCAGATCGCGCAGCAGGCCATCGACGCCGGCCACCTCCCAGCGGACACCGACCCGAGCGTCATCCAGGACATCCTGGCCAGCTCGATCGGATCCGTCCTGCTTCAGCATGCGGAAGAGGTGACCGCCGTACAGATCGAGCGCCGGCTGCGGGTTCTGTTGCGCCACATCGGATACCAGTCTTGATTTCCTAGGTCAGGAACAGCGGGCGATCACCTACCGCTGCGGCGTCGGCCGGCATGAAATGATCTGGACCTTGGATTCCGGCGCCCCGTATCGTCGCCGCATGACCACTGTGCTCTGCGTACCGCAATGGCAAGGCTCGGCGTCCGGCAGCGCGCCGCGGCTGATGGCCGGGGCCCGCCGCGCCGCCGCGCTCGTCCCGGCCGACGCGGTGGTGACCGTGCCGGTGCTCGAGACCGGCGGGGACAGGGCCGCCGGGGTTCGCGCGTACGACGTGCTCGTGGAGAACCAGCGGCTGACGCGCGAGGCACTGGCCGGCATCGACGACCGGGTGATCACCGTCGGCGGCGACTGCGCGGTCGACATCGCGCCGATCGACGCCGCCCACGCCCGCTACGGGGACGCTCTGACGGTGCTGTGGATCGACGCGCACCCGGACGTCTACAGCCCGCAGACCCTGCCGTCGGGCGCCTTCCACGGAATGGTGGTGCGCGCGCTGCTCGGGGACGGCCCGACCGGCCTCACGCCGGAGCGGCCGCTGCGACCGCACCAGGTGATCATCGCCGGGGAGCGGGCGGGCGACGTGTCCGAGCACGAGTACCTCGAGAAGACCGGCCTGCGCAGGTACGGCGTGAACGACCTGGAGCGCGTGCTCGACGATCTGCGGGGCCCCGTGTACGTACACGTCGACCTCGACGTCCTGGAGCCCACCGCCTTCGGCTCGACCTGCTACCCGGAGCCGGACGGCGTGCGGCCGCAGCGGCTGATCGACCTCGTCTCCCAGGTGGACGACGTCGTCGGGGCGGCCATCACCGAACACGCGCCGTCCGGCGACGACGCCGACCCCGGCGAGGCCGAGGTGATCCGCCGCCTGGGCACCGCGCTGACGCGCTGACGATTCCCGGCCGGCCCGGTCACCTTGACCGTCGAGGCGACGATCGAGGGCCTGTTCCGGGAGGAATGGGGCCAGATCGTCGCGACGCTCATCCGGATGACCGGTGACTGGGACCTGGCGGAGGAGTGCGCGCAGGACGCCTTCGCGCAGGCGCTCCAGCGGTGGCCGCAGGTCCCCGCTCTGGTCCTGACCGGCTCCAGGACCGGCCCGTGGGCTCCGGCCGCCGCGCAGGCCGTGTCGGACGGGTTGCCGTACTGCCGGCACGTGGTCCTCGAAGGCCAGGACCACAACGTCTCGTGGGACGCTCTGCTCCCTCATCTCAGGTCCTTCCTCGACTAGGGCCAGCATGAGACGCCGGGCGCGTGCCGTCGCGGTGGCGTCGCCGAGCAGCTGAATCTCCTGGTTGGCGGACATCGCAATCCCCGTCAGGGGCGTCACGAGGGTCGTCCGCGTCCAGTGTCGTGGCGAGGTCGCCCGAAGCCTGCGCGATCACGATCTGCTCGCGCGGGAAAGCCCGCCATCGGGTCACGATGTCGAGGAGGAAGCTCCGCAACTCGCGCGGCCGGCCGTCCAGCTCGCAGGACGCGGCGGTGAAGGCGCCTGCTCGCTCGGCGCCGCCACGGCCGCCGTGAACATGCCGGCCGCCTCGGTCAGCACGGCGAGTTGGAGGGCACCCCGTTGTCGGCGCCCATGCCGAAGGTCGTCTGGCCGCGCACCAAGGGGGACGCCGCCCTCGAACAGGGCGAGGACATCACCCTCTAGAGCCCTCTAGAGCCCTCTAGAGCCGCTCACGCCAGGTCGAGCCCGGCGAGCTGGGCCCGGCTGGTCACGTTGAGCTTGGGAAAGGCCCGGTACAGGTGATAGCTGACGGTCTTGGGGCTGAGGAAGAGCTGCGCGCCGATCTCCTTGTTGGTGCGCCCGGCCGCGGCCAGGCGCACGATCTGCAGCTCCTGGGGGGAGAGCGCCGACAGCGCATCAGCCCCGGCGGCGACGAGACCGGTGTCGCCGGCGGCACGCAGTTCGTGGCCTGCGCGTTCCGCCCAAGGCCGCGCGCCCAGGCGCTGGAAGGTCTCGAGCGCGGCGCGCAGTTGCGCGCGAGCCGCGCTCTTGTGCCGGTCCCTGCGCAGGCGCTCGCCGTAGACCAGCGCGGTGCGCGCCGACTCCCAGGGGTGGCCGCCGCCGGCGTGCAGTCGTACGGCGGAGCGGAAATGGTCGTGCGCTCGTTCCCCGTCGGGTTCGAGCAGGGCCCGGCAGCGGTGCAGTACGGCCTGCGCCCAGGTCTGGCCGGATGCCTCCGCCCATGCCTCGTAGCGGCGCAGCGGCTGCTCGGCGGGCAGGCTGAGCCGGGCCGCAGCCTCGATCTGGTCGGGGGCGAAGTGGACGGTCTGGAACTGGTGGCGTGCCGGCCCGGCCAGGGCCGTCTCCAGCCGGTCCAGAGCCACGGCGTGGCGGCCCCGGCCCAGATCGAGCAGGGCCTGCGCCCACTGGGCCCAGGCCAGGCCGTTGACGATGCCGTTGGCGTCGTACTGCTGGTGCGCGGCGGCGGCCAGCTCGCCGCACCGGTCCGCGTCGCCCCGGGCAGCGGCGATCCAGGCGAGCATGCCCCGCATGCAGCCCGCCCTGCTCGGCCGGCCGGTCTCGGCGGTCAGATGCAGGCCCTCGGTCGCGGTGGCCGTCGCGTCCGTGAACCTGCCGAGGAAGATCTCGCTGGTGGCGAGCGTGATGTGGAGGACGGCCAGCTTGCCGAGCTCGCCGCTGGTGCGGCATTCGTCGGCGGCGGCGCGGGCGATCTCCCACGCGGCCTGGAAGTCACCGGTCTGGAGGGCGAAGTAGGAGGCGTTGATCCGGCGTGAATGCATTTCCGGGGTGATCCGGCTGCCCTTGGACACGAGCTCCCGCATGATCGGCAGGGCGGCGGCGGGGCCTTCTGTCAGCAGCAGCGCCGTTCCCAGGGCGGCCTGTCTGGCGAGGTCGAGGTCGTCCTCCGGGCGCAGGTCCAGCTCCCGCAGCCGGTCGGCGGCCTCGACGAGCCTGCCGGCGTCGCCGAACCGGTTGGCATTGCGGGCCGCCTCGACCAGCATCAGGCCCGCGGCGGCGCGGTCGTCGCCGGCCACGTCCGCGGCGCCCTTGAGCAGCAGGTCGTGGGCCAGGTGAGGGGCGCCTTGGTCGAGGGCGATCCTGGCCCGCAGCTTGGGGAGCGTGGTGCGGGCCGACGTGGCCGGCACGAGCGCGGTGGCGGCCTCGACCAGCCGCTGGGCCCGCTGCGACTGGCCCGCCTCAGTGGCGTGCACGGCGGCCGAGAGCAGCCGGCGCCCCTTGAGCTCCTTGTCCTGGCTCAGCTCGGCCGCCCGCTCGAACGCGGTGCAGGCGCTGACGCTCGCGCCGCGGTCCCCGGCTCGGCGGGCCATGTCCTCCAGCGCTCGCGCGGCCGCCTCGTCGGGACCCGTCGCGGCGGCTGCCAGGTGCCAGGCCCGCCGGTCGGGCCGATCTGCCAGCAGACCGGCCAGGGTCCGGTGCACCGCCAGGCGCAGGTCGTACGTGCTGAGCTGGAAGACCGCCGCGCGCATGAGCGGATGGGCGAAGCGCACCTGCCGGCCGGCGATCGTGACCAGCTCCGCGCGCTCGGCCGCGCCCAAAGCGGCGGGTTCGATGCCGAGCGCGGCGCAGGCTTTCGTGATCACGTTCAGGTCCCCGTCGTCCGCCAGCGCGGTGATCAGGAGCGCGGTCCGGGCGGCTTGGGGCAGGCGGCCGACGCGGGCGGCGTAGGCCAGCCGGAGGCGTTCCGGCAGCGGCAGCGGACTGTGGTCGTAGAACGGCAGGTCGGCGGTGCGCGGCAGTTCGAGCAGGGCGAGCGGGTTGCCCGCGCTCTCCTTGAGAATCTTCAGGCGGGTTGAGCCGGTGAGGCCGGGCGCGGCGTCCGCGAGCACCTGCGCGGCGCTACGGTCGTCCAGGCCGCCGAGCCGCCGTCCGGGCAGGCTCCCGGGGTCGAAGCCGTCGCGCGCGCCGAACAGCATCACGACGCCCTCCGCGTGCAGCCGGTGCGCGGCGAAGCGCAACACGCCCGCCGAAGCCTGATCCAGCCAGTGCGCGTCGTCGACCAGGCACAGCAGCGGCTCCTCCTCGGCCAGCTCCGCCAGCAGCGACAGCACGGCCACGCCGACGTGGAACCGGTCGTCGGCCCGCGCGGGCGCCAGGCCCAGGGCGCCCTCCAGCGCCGCCGCCTGGGGCTCGGGCAGCGACTCAAGGTGGCCGAGCGCGCCGCGCAGGAGCAGGTGGAGCGAGGCGTACGGGATGTCGGCCTCGGTCTCGACGCCCAGGCCGCGCAGCACCCGCATGTCCTGGGCGCGTTCCCCGGCGTAGGTCAGGAGGGCGGTCTTGCCGATCCCCGGCTCGCCCCCGAGCACCAGCACGCCGGAGCGTCCGGCGCGAGCCTGGTCGAGCAGCACGTCAATGGCCTGCTGTTCAGACTCCCGCCCCCGAAGCATGGGACGAATCCTAGTCATTCATCCGGTACCGCCCAGGTCTCGGCCTTCATAGCGTCACCGTCATGAATTCCACGCAAGCGGTCGACCTCAGCTCGGTCACCAAACACTACGCACACGGCGTCACGGCGCTCGACGACGTGTCGATCGGCTTCGCCGCCGGCACGTTCACCGCCGTGATGGGACCGTCGGGGTCGGGCAAGTCGACGTTGCTGCAGTGCGCCGCAGGGCTCGACCGGCCGAGTTCGGGGCGGGTGACGGTGGACGGCCGGGACCTGGCGACGCTCAGCGACAAGAAGCTGACGCTGCTGCGGCGCGACCGGATCGGGTTCGTCTTCCAGTCCTTCAACCTGCTGCCGTCGCTCACCGCCGCCCAGAACGTCGCCCTCCCGCTGCGCCTGGCCGGCCGCCGCCCCGACTCCCAGCAGGTGCGCCAGAGCCTGACCGCGGTGGGCCTGGCCGGGCGCGTCGACCACCGGCCCGCCGAGATGTCCGGCGGCCAGCAGCAGCGCGTCGCCATCGCCCGCGCTCTGGTCACCCGGCCGGCGGTGCTGTTCGCCGACGAGCCCACCGGCGCCCTGGACGCCAACACCAGCCGCGAGGTGCTCCGGCTGCTGCGCGAACTCGTCGACCGGCAGGCACAGACCATCATCATGGTCACCCACGACCCGGTGGCCGCCGCCCACGCCGACCGCGTGGTGTTCCTGGCCGACGGCCGGGTCTACGGGGAGCTCCATGACCCGAGCGCCGAGCAGGTCGCGACCCGGATGCTGCAGCTGGAGGCGTCGTGCTGAGGATCGCCTGGTCCACGCTGCGCGTCCGGTGGTCGTCCTTTGCCGGCACGTTCGTCGCCCTGGCGTTCGGCGCGGCCCTCATGGCCGCGCTCGGCCAGGTGCTGGCCTCCAGCATCTCCTCGCCCGACCGAGGGCCACAGCGGTACGCCGCCGCGCCCGTCGTGGTGGTGTCCGACGAACGGCTCACCGTGCGGAGCCCGTTCGGGGAGAGTGGCGCGCCGCTGGCCGAGCCGCGCGGACTGGCTCCCGAGCTGGCCGGACGCATGCCCGGGGCCGTGGTGGATCGCATCTTCGCCGCGCAGCTCGCCGGTGGCCCGCCCGCCGTCGGCCGTCCCTGGTCCGCCGCCCGTACGGCGCCGCAGCAGCTGTCGTCGGGACGGGCGCCCGCCGCGGACGACGAGATCGTCGTCACCGCCGGCGCCCAGGTCGGGCGGCGGGTCCAGGTGGTGACCGCGGCGGGGACCCGGTCGTACCGGGTGGTGGGGATCGCCGCGGCGGGGCCGCAGCCGACCGTGTTCTTCACCGACGAGCGGGCCGCCCGGCTGTCACCGCGGATCGACGCGCTGGCCGTGTGGCGCCCCGCCGCCGAGGTCCGCGCCGCCCTGGGCCAGTCGACCGCGGGCCGGACCAAGCTGGGCCAGACCACTGGGGACCGGGCCACCTCGGACCAGCCCACCCCGGGCCAGGCCATCACATCCGGGGCGGCATCGCGTCAGAACGGGACCCCCGCGATCTCGACCGAGGTCAAGGTGCTGACCGGCCAGGAGCGGGCGCTGCTCGACCCGTCCCGCAAGAGCGACGAGCAGGCCCGCAACAACGCCAACACGATCGCCGGCATCGCCGCGGGTTTCGCCGGGTTCATCGCCGTGTTCGTGGTCTCCTCCACCTTCGCCTTCGCGGTCGGGCAGCGGCAGCGAGAGTTCGCCCTGCTCCGCACCGTGGGCGCGACCACCGGCCAGGTCAGGCGCATGGTGTACGGCGAGGCACTCCTGGTCGCGATCGCCGCCTCCGCGCTCGGCGCGCTGACCGGCCCCCTCGCCACCCGGCCGATCCTGGACCTGCTGAGCTCCCTCGGCATGGCGCCCGCCTGGCTGGTGCCCTCCACCTCCCCGGTGCCTTCGTACGTGGCCTTCGGCACGGGAGTGCTGGTCGCCGTGCTCGGCGTGGTCGTGGCCGCCTGGCGGGCGGGCCGGGTGCGGCCCGCGGAGGCGCTGCGGCAGGCGGCGGTGGAACCGCGGGCCATGACGCCCGGGCGCTGGATCGCCGGCGGCGGCCTGCTCGCCACCGCCGTCATCAGCATGGCCGTCAACGCCGTCAGCGACCCGTCGGGCGCGACCAACAACAAGACCTTCATGCCCATCGTCATGCTGCTCATCGCCGCCGCCGGGCTGCTCGCCCCGGTCTTCGTCCGCCCGGTCGCGAACCTGCTCGCCGCCCCGCTCGGACGGCTGCGCGGCGCGGGCGCTCTCGTGGTCCCCGCCGGCGCCGTCGCCTCCACGAGGCGTACCGCCGCCACGGCCGCGCCGGTCCTGATGACTGTCGCGCTGGCCGCCACCCTGCTCGGCGCCGCGGCGATGACCGACGCCACCAAGGCCGCGATGCGGATTGACCCCGTACGCGCCGACTACCTGGTGCTGCCGTCCGGCACGGCCGGGCTGGATCGGCAACTCACCGAACGCCTGCGCGCCGTCCCCGGCACCGACGTCACTACCGTGACCCCGACCAGCCTCTACACTCTCGAAGGCGCCGGGACCCAGCTCATCCAGCGCCCCGCCGAGGCCGTGAACCCGGCCACGCTCACGACCGCCCTGTCGGTGCCCGTGACCGCCGGATCGCTCGCGGAGCTGCGCGACGACACGATCGCCGTCTCCCCCACCTGGGAGGTGAACCTGGGCCAGCGGGTGCGGCTGTGGCGGGCCGACGGCAGCCAGGTGTCCCTGACGGTCGTCGCACTGCTCGGCGCCGACTCCACCGCGGACGCGTACGTCACCCCGGCGCACGCGCTGTCCACCCTGCCCTCGCTCGCCTACGTGAAGCTGCGTCCCGGCACCTCCGCCGCCAAGGCGCTGGAGCAGGCCGTAGAGGGGCACAACGCCCGTTCCATAACCAAGGCCGCCTGGGCCGGGACCGTCACCGGCCGCGCCGCCTCAGCCAGCCGTCTCGGCCTGCTGGCCGTGCTCGGCATCATGCTGAGCTACACCGTGATCGCGCAGGTCAACACCCTGCTCATGGCGGCCCCCGACCGGGCGGGCGAGCACGGAGCGCTACGCCTGCTCGGCGCCACCAAGGGGCAGGTCCTGCGATACGTCGTGGCCGAGGCGCTGCTGGTCGTGGCGGTCGGCGTGCTCCTCGCCGCCCTCGCCACCGCGCTCGGTCTGCTCGGACTGTACGCCGCGCTGCTGCAACTGGCCGGCCCCGTGACGATCGACGTGCCCTGGCAACCGGTCATCGGGGTGATCGCCCTCTGTTCGATGCTCGCGGTGCTGGCGACCGTACTGCCCTCAATCCGTGTCCGGGCAGTGGCGATCCCCAGGTGAATCCGGTACCCAGAGGCGAAAGGACTTGTTTCGGTAGTGGATCACCTGGGTGGTCCACTACCGAAATGAGCTTTGTATGGGTCAAGGTGATTTGACCGCCGCACAGTGGGCGATGCTGGAACCGCTGTTGCCGGGCGGCAGGAAGGCGGCCCGCGCCTCGGCACGGTGAGGCGCTCGTCACCGTCCATGGCCACCGTCACGGACACGGCGAACCGCCGGCGGCCGTCGGAGGAGGTGGTGGTGGCCACCTGGTGCTGGTGCTCTCGCGCTTGGCAGTCAGGACGGCTGGACTTGGTCCCAGCGGGCGATGGCTTCGGTGGGGTCCGGGCTCACGAGGCGTTCCAGACCGGCCGTCGTGATCTCCGCCCACCTGCCGGCCCGTGCCCACATCTGTTCCTCGAAGGCGCGGACGGCCTCGTCCAGATCGCCAGGGCCGGGGGCGGCGACGACGGACTCGGCGAGTTCGGCGCCTTCCAGCATCGCGAGGTTCGCGCCTGCCCCCAAGGGGGGCATCAGGTGGGCGGCGTCGCCCAGGAGCGTCACCCCGGGGACGTGGGCCCAGGTGTGGGACACGGGCAGGACGTAGAGGGGGCGGTGGACGAAAGCGGTGCCGTGGCGGAGGAGGTCGAGGACGGGAGCGGCCCAGCCGTCGAACATAGCCAGCAGGCTTGATCGCACAGCCTCGACGTCAGCCAGGTCCAGGCCTGCGTCCAGGCCCACATGCCGGTCCACGTTCGTGTGCCAGTCCAGCGGCGCGCGGAACCGGGCGTACACCTTGACGTGGCCGCCGCTGTTGCGCTGGGCGACGAGGGAGCGGTTCACGCCGTACACAGCCATGGAACCGTCGCCGACCAGCCGGGCGAGGTCGGGGTGGCGGGTGTCGACGTCGTCCAGGGAGGTCTCGACCGAGGTGATGCCGGTGTAGTGCGGCGTCGCGGGCGAGACTGCGGGGCGGACCCGGGACCAGGCGCCGTCCGCGCCGACCACGAGGTCGAACGTCTCCTGCCGCCCGTCCGCGAAATGGACCAGCACGCCATCCCGGGTCTCCGGCACCACCTCGGTCACGCCCCGCCCCCACTGAACGTCCAGGGAGCCGAGCAGCAGGTCACGGAGTTGCCCGCGGTCGATCTCGGGATTGGCCAGGTCCCCCGGACGGGGTTGCCAGTCGCGGAGGACGGTCCCGTCCGTGTCCAGGATGCGCATGGCCTGCCCCTCAGGACGGGACAGCGCCTGGAACTCCGCCAGCAGCCCCGCCTTGCTCATCGCGAGCTGGCCCAGCCCTTCGTGCAGGTCCAGCATGCCGCCCGGGGGACGGGCGTCGGGGGCGGGATCGCGTTCGAGGACGGTGACGGGGTGATCGTGGCGGTGCAGGACGCGGGCGAAGGTAAGGCCGGCAGGGCCGCCCCCAATCACAGCGATACGGTGTCTCATGTCGATATACTGTATTGATCTATTACGGTGTATCGCAACAGTACGATGTAACCCATGACTGTGTGGGACCGGCCGGAGCCGCCGACTCGCCCCGCGCCGCTCGACCGGGAGCGGATCGTCGCCGCCGCCGTCGCGCTGGCCGACGAGGGCGGGCTGGAGGCGGTGTCGTTGCGCAAGGTAGCCGCCCGGCTGGACGTCGGCCCGATGCGGCTGTACGGATACATCTCCACCAAAGAGGAGCTGTTCGACCTCATGGTGGACGAGGTCTACGCCGAGATCCTCCCCGAGGAGCAGCCCGGCGACTGGCGGGAGGTGCTGCGCATCCGCGCCCACCTCACCAGGCAGGCCACCCTCCGCCACGAATGGCTGGCCGACCTGCTCGGCGGCCGTCCGACCCTGGGCCCGAACGCCCTCGCCGTGACCGAGGCCACGCTGGCCGCCCTCGACGGCCTCGCCGACCTCGACACCGTCATGCGCGCCGTGGAGACCGTCAGCGCCTACTTCACCGGCGCGCTCAGGCGCGAGATCGCGAACCTGCGGGCCGAGCGCGCCACGGGCCTGTCCAAGCGCGACTGGCAGCGCGCGTCCGGCCCGCATGTGAGGAGGATGCTGGCCACGGGCCGCTTCCCGGCACTGTCCAAGGCCGTGCACGACGGCACGGAGGTGGACGCCGAGGTGTCCTTCGCGACCGGCCTGGACTGGGTCCTCGACGCCGTGGCCGCCAAACTCACCCGGCCGCCGGCGTGACGCTCAGGACTTCCTGGTGACATCCGTGGCACTGCGGGCTCGCGAAAGGGCCAACTGCTCCTTGGTCGATCGCTGCGCGACCCACGACACATCCTGGTGAAACGTGGCCCACGGCCGGGGGCGTGGGGGCCCGCAGGCCACCTCACCGGGGGTCGGGGCGAAGCCGCGACTCCCGATCACTCATGGAGTTCAGCCAGGACAAGTGGGGCGTTCCGCGAAGTCCATCCGGCGCGACATGCGCTCTCGTTACTGTTAGTAACGATCAAGGAGGGCTGGGTAATCCCGCGAGCTGTATGTGAAAGGCAGGTGTGATGTCCGGCTACCACACTCGCTGGGTCCGTCCTTCTGAGCAGGCAGATGATCCTGAACGCATTGCCATCCGCGAGGCGCTGGCCTTCGGCAAGGCGCTTTACGATCGTCGCGTCGCACTCGGCTTGAGCGTGGCGGAGGTGGCCGATCGGACGATGATGACCGAGGACGAGATCGAGTGCATCGAGGAAGGTGGGACGGCACCGACCATCGCGCTGCTACGCCGCCTGGCCGCGGCCCTGGACGCCGATGTCCGGCTCACCTCCGGCCATGATCTCGGATCGGTCTGGTTCGAGGCTCACGCCGCTTAGCATCATCCCTCCCCAGCCGTAGAACGCCGCTCGCGTTCTTGTCTCCGGCGCATACCCGCCAAGGCCTTTCTCACTTGCCCTGTTTCAGATGACTTCGCCCAGAGCTCTGCCTTTGAACATTGGCTGCATGGCCTACGGCACTCCTGTGGAATGTGGCCCACGGCCGGGGGAGCGCGAGGGGGCCGGCAGGCCACCTCGTCCGGGGCTCGGGGCGAAGCCTCGAGCCCCCATCGACACGCCCGAGCGTCAGCGAGGACCGCTCGGGGCGGGATCCAGCAGGCCCGCCCGGTAACCAGGTAACGGGCGGGCGCCGGCGAGCGAAGCGAGCGGGGGTGTCGGAGCCCCTGGGTTAGCGGGTGTCGGAGTCTGAGTCGGTCAGGGCGGCGCGGCCGGCTTCCAGGCGGGCTATCGGGATGCGGAACGGGGAGCAGGAGACGTAGTCCAGGCCCAGGTCGTGGCAGAAGTGGACGGAGTCGGGGTCGCCGCCGTGTTCGCCGCAGATGCCCAGGTGCAGGTCCGGACGGGTCGAGCGGCCCTCCTCGACCGCGATCTTGATCAGGCGTCCGACGCCCTCCCGGTCCAGGGTCTCGAACGGGGATACGCCGAAGATGCCCAGGTCGAGGTAGCGCGAGAAGAACGCCGACTCCACGTCGTCCCGCGAGAAGCCCCAGGCCATCTGGGTCAGGTCGTTGGTGCCGAAGGAGAAGAACTCCGCCGCCTCCGCGATCTGGGCCGCGGTCAGGGCCGCCCTGGGGACTTCGATCATGGTGCCGATCAGGGCCGCCACGCCGCTCTCCGCGAGGATCTTCGCCGCCTCCTCGCGTACCGACTCCAGCTCCTGTACGGCCGCCACCAGCGGGATCATGATCTCCGGCCGCGCGCCCGGCACCTCCTTGGCCGCCTGGGCGATGGCCCTCACCTGCATGGCGAACAGGCCCGGGATCACCAGGCCGAGGCGGACGCCGCGGAGGCCGAGCATCGGGTTCTGCTCGTGGAGGCGCTTCACCGCCGCCAGGAGCTTGCGGTCCTTGTCCGTGGCCTCGTCCGTGGCGACCTTGACCGACAGGTCCACGATGTCGGGAAGGAACTCGTGGAGCGGCGGGTCGATCAACCGAATTGTGACGGGATTTCCGTCCATAGCCCGAAATATCTCGGTGAAGTCGGCCTTCTGGAGCGGCTCCAGCGCGTCCAGGGCCGTCTGGCGGGCCTCGTCCGTCGACGCCAGGACCAGGTCCTCCACGAGCTGCCTGCGCTCGCCCAGGAACATGTGCTCCGTCCGGCACAGCCCGATCCCCTGCCCCCCGAACCGGCGGGCCCGCGCCGCGTCGTCCGGGGTGTCCGCGTTCGCCCGCACGCCCAGCCGCCGGACCGAGTCCGCGTGGCGCATGATCCGGTCCACGGCCTTGACCAGCTCGTCCTCCGGCTCGGCGCCCTCGAAGTACTCGACCACGGCCGAGTCCACGACCGGCACCTCGCCCAGGTAGATCTCCCCGGACATTCCATCGATCGAGATGACGTCGCCCTCCGACACCACCACCCCGCCGGGCGCGGTGAAGCGGCCTTCGCGCGTCGAGACCTCCAGCTCCTCGGCCCCGCACACGCACGTCTTCCCCATGCCCCTGGCCACCACGGCGGCGTGCGAGGTCTTGCCGCCCCTGCTGGTCAGGATGCCCTTGGCGGCGATCATGCCGGCCAGGTCGTCGGGGTTGGTCTCGCGGCGGACGAGGATGACGTCCTCGCCCTGCTCCGACAGCTCCACGGCCCGCGCGGAGGTGAAGACGACCTTGCCCACGGCCGCGCCGGGCGAGGCGTTCATGCCCTTGGCGATCTTCTTCTTGTCCGCGCCGCCGTCGAAGCGGGGGAACATGAGCTGCGCCAGCTGGTCGCCGGTGACGCGGGTGACGGCCTCGTCGATCGTGATCAGGCCCTGGTCCACGAGCTGGGTGGCGATGCAGAACGCGGCCGCCGCCGTGCGCTTGCCGACCCGCGTCTGCAGCATCCACAGCTTGCCGCGCTCGATCGTGAACTCGATGTCGCACAGGTCCCGGTAGTGGTTCTCGAGGGTCTCCATGATCCCGAGCAGCTCGTCGTACGAGCGCTTGTCGATGCGCTCGAGCTCCTCCAGCGGGATCGTGTTGCGGATGCCGGCCACCACGTCCTCGCCCTGGGCGTTCTGCAGGTAGTCGCCGTAGATGCCCTGCCTGCCGGTCCCCGGGTCGCGGGTGAAGGCGACGCCGGTGCCGGAGTCGTTGCCGACGTTGCCGAAGACCATGGCCACGATGTTCACGGCGGTGCCGAGGTCGGCGGGGATGCGTTCCTGGCGGCGGTAGAGGATGGCCCGGGGAGCGTTCCAGGAGTCGAAGACCGCCATGACGGCCAGGCGCATCTGCTCGCGCGGGTCGGTGGGGAAGTCCTTGCCGGTCTGCTCGTGGACGATGCCCTTGAACGTCTCCACGAGCCCCTGCAGCTCGCCCGCGTCGAGGTCGGTGTCCTGGCGCTTGCCCTTCAGCGCGTCGAGCGCGTGCTCGAACAGGTCGCCGTCGATCCCGAGCACCGTCTTGCCGAACATCTGGATGAGCCGCCGGTAGGAGTCCCACGCGAAGCGGTCGTTGCCGCCCGCCTGCTTGGCCAGGCCGTGCACCGACTCGTCGTTGAGCCCGATGTTGAGAACGGTCTCCATCATGCCCGGCATGGAGAACTTCGCCCCGGAGCGCACGCTCACCAGCAGCGGGTCGTCGGCCTGCCCGAGCCGCCGTCCCATCTGCTTCTCGAGCGCGTCGAGGTGCGCGGCGACCTCCCGCTCGAGGCCGTCCGGTACGACGCCCGCCGCCAGGTAGTGACGGCAGGCGTCGGTGGTGATCGTGAATCCGGGGGGAACGGGGAGCCCGAGGTTGGTCATTTCGGCAAGGTTCGCTCCCTTGCCGCCGAGAAGATCCTTGAGATTCCTGTTGCCCTCGGTGAAGTCGTAAACGTACTTGGCCACCACACGCTCCAATCAACGCCTCTGCCCGGACTCTACCGGCGAAATTGATGATGAAACTGCACTCCTCGGATAAGTCATCGTTTGCGCTGGTCAAAGCCCCATCAGAGGTCTAATCCAATTATAGTTCTGGAAGACCATAAATTGGATTAGACCAATTGGTTTACACCAATTCTTGAGAAAGGTGGCGCATGGGTGCAGAATCGGATCACACCCCCACCAGGAGGCCCCCATGGCCACTCCTACCAAGCCCAAGCGACGCGCCCGTATCATCGCGGGAACCGCAAAAACGGCCGTCGATTCGGCGATCTACCTCGATGATCGCCTGCCCTTCGCCCGCTGGCTCCGCCCCCAGCTGCGCAAGCTGTTCCCGAGCCACTGGTCGTTCCTGCTGGGCGAGCTGGCGCTCTACTCGTTCGCGCTGCTGGTGCTGACGGGCACGTTCCTCACGCTGTTCTACAAGCCCAACCCCGACGTGGCCTTCGCGTCCGCGACGGAGATCAGCCTGGACGTGCGGGGCGGGCTGCTGATGCGGCAGCTCCACCACTGGTCGGCGACGGTGTTCGTGCTGGCGATCGTGGCCCACCTGTGCCGCGTCTTCTTCACCGGCGCGTTCCGGCGGCCGCGCGAGCTGACGTGGATGCTCGGGGTGGTGCTGTTCGGGCTGGTGCTGTTCGAGTCGTTCCTGGGCGTCTCGCTGCCCGGCGACCAGCTCGCGATGGCCGGGCTGCGGCAGGCTCAGGGGCTGCTGCTGTCGATCCCGGTGGTGGGCACGTACCTGTCGGCGTTCGCCTTCGACGGCGAGTTCCCCGGGCAGGTCCTGCCGCGCGTCTTCGTCACCCACGTGCTGCTGGTGCCGGGGATCCTGATGGCGGTGGTGCCGCTGCACGCGCTGATCCTGACCTGGCGGCAGAAGCACACCGAACGCAAGGCCACGGCGGTCTCAGAAGGTCAGGTCACCGGCGGCCCGTTCTTCCCGTACTTCGCGGTCAAGAACGGCACCACGGCGCTGTTCACGATGGGGGCCATCGCGGCGCTGGCCACGTTCGTCCGGGTCAACCCGGTGTGGGAGCACGGCGCGTACAGCGCGGGCGGTTACGTCCCGTCGGCGCAGCCGTTCTGGTACTTCGGGGTGCTGGACGGCGCGCAGCGGCTCGTCCCGCCGTGGGAGATCACGGTCGGCGGGTACGTCCTGCAGCCCGGGCTCTGGATCCCGCCGCTGATCCTGATGGTCTTCTTCGGGATCCTGCTGCTCTATCCGTTCCTGGAGCGGCGCTTCACCGGCGACGGCGACCATCACCATCTGCTCGACCGGCCCTCGCAGGCCCCGGTGCGCACAGCGCTGGGCATCGCGGTCATCGCGTTCTTCACCGTGTTGTGGGCGGGAACGTGGTTCTCGGAGGCGGCGCCGCCGATGCACTCCGCGCCGGGCTTCCCGCAGCCGCCCCAGGCCCCCCACGCGCTGCTCACGGTGCCGCACGACACCTACGCGATGATCGTGCTCGGGCTGCGGGTGGCCGTGTTCGTGGTGCCGGTGCTGGCGTTCCTGGTCACCCGGGCGGTCTGCCGCAGGCGCGCCGGCTAGAGAGGGTTGTGATCGGGCGGCGCGCCGGGGACACCGTCCCGCGGCGGCAGCCAGAGCACGAACGTGGCCCCCTCCCCCAGCCGCGAGAACACCGCCACCCGCCCTCCGTGCGACTCCACGATCTGGCGAACGATGGCCAGGCCGAGGCCCGTGTGGCGGTCGCGGCGGCTGGACTCGCCGCGCCAGAACCGGTCGAACACCCGCGCCTGGTCGGCCGCCTCGATCCCGGGGCCGTCGTCGCGGACCGCCACCCACAGCCAGCCCTCGGACCTGCCCGCCGCGACCCGGATCGCCCCGCCGGGCGTCGAGAGGCGCACGGCGTTGGAGAGCAGGTTCGCCACGGCGCGGCGCAGCGCGTCGGCGTCGCCGGTCGCCTCCAGGCCCGATCCCAGCTCCCGGGTGAGCGTCAGGTCGCGGGCGGCGGCCGGGGCCGCGTACTCCTCGCACGCCTCGCCCACCATCCTGGCCAGGTCGAGATCGGCGTCGGCGAACGCGCCGCCCTGCCGCCTGGCGCTGGCCAGCAGGTCCTCGACGAGCCTGGTCATGCGGGTGGTGGCGCGGTCCACGATGGCCACGGCCCTGGCCCGCTCCTCGTCGCTGGCCTCGGGGGCGGCGAGCACGGCGTCCACGTTCGCCCGGATGATCGTCAGCGGGCTGCGCAGCTCGTGGGAGGCGTCGTCGATGAGCTGGCGCTGCGCACTGAACGCCTCCTCCAGCCGGTCCAGCATGGTGTCGATGGTGTCGGCCAGGTCCTTGAGCTCGTCGCGCGGCCCGTTCAGCTTGATGCGCCGCTTGAGGTCGGTGGCCTGGATCTCCTCCGTCGTACGCGTGATCGACCTGACCGGCCGCAGCACGCGGCCCGCCAGCACCCAGCCGATGCCCAGGCTGGCGACGTAGAGGCCGGCCAGCGTGATCAGCGAATAGTCGCGCAGCGTGGCCATCGTCCGGACGTTGACCGCGTTCTCGACCTCCTCGACGAAGACCACCTCGCGCTTGCCGAGGAAGGTGGTGCCGCTGTAGGTCTTGGCGAACTCCGTCGTGATCGGGCGCTGGTCGGTGGTCTTGGAGACGGCGAAGTAGGTGCCGCCGAGCACGAGCGCGGCCAGCACGAAGAGCAGTCCCGAGTAGAGGACCGTGAGCCGGAAGCGGATGGTGTGGATCACGCCGGTTCCTTGAGCCGGTAGCCCCGGCTGATCACGGTCTCGATCAGGCCCTCTTCCTGCAGCTTGCGGCGCAGGTTGCCGACCGTGACGCGCACGGTGCTGGTGAACGGGTCGGCGTGCTCGTCCCAGACGTGTTCCAGCAGTTCCTCGGAGGAGACCACGTATCCGGGGCGGCGCATGAGGTAGTGCAGCACCCCGTACTCCTTGGGGGTGAGCGCCAGCGACCTGCCGTGCAGCGACACCTCCAGCCTGGCGGTGTCGATCCGCAGCCCGCCCACCTCCAGCACCGACGTGCCGGCGCCGGAGTCCCTGCGCAGCAGGGCCCGCACCCGCGCCAGCAGCTCGGGGAACGCGAACGGCTTGACCAGGTAGTCGTCGGCCCCCTCGTCGAGCCCGCGCACCCGGTCGTCCAGGCGGTCGCGGGCGGTCACCATGATGATCCGCGCGCCGTGCCCGGCCGCGCGCACGCTGCGGCACAGCTGGAACCCGTCCCCGCCGGGCAGGTTGAGGTCGAGCAGGACCAGATCGTACGAGTTCACCTGCAACTTCTCATGCGCGGAAGGCGCGTCGTAGGCGACGTCCACCGCGTATCCCGCACGGACGAGGCCGACGCGCAACGCGTCGACCAGGTCCTCCTCGTCTTCCACCACAAGCAGTCGCATGCCCCGCACCCTAGTTTCGGATGATTCGTTCCGCGATCGGCGCCGCCCGGTCGATGGGGATGGCGAACCCGATGCCGATGTTGCCGCCGCCCCGCCCGGACGCGATCGCCGTGTTCACCCCGACGACCTCGCCCCGGGCGTTGACCAGCGGGCCGCCCGAGTTGCCGGGGTTGATGGACGCGTCCGTCTGCACGGCCGTACGCAGCGCCGCCGCCCGGGCCGAGCCCAACCGTACCTCCCGGTCCAGAGCGCTCACGATGCCGGCGGTGACCGTGCCCGACAGGCCCAGCGGGGAGCCGATCGCGAGCACCTGGTCGCCGACGGCCAGGTCGCCGGACCTGCCGAGCGTGGCGGGCGTGAGCTCCCGGGGATAGTCCACCTCCAGCACGGCCAGGTCCTCGTCGTCGTCCTCGCCGATCACGCGGGCGCTGATCCGGCGGCCGTCGCTCAGCACGACGGTCGCCCGGTCGCTGCCCCTGATCACGTGCGCGTTGGTGAGGATGTGGCCGCGGCCGTCCACCACGAACCCCGAGCCGCCCCCGCCGCCCGTCTCCACCGAGACCACGCTGGGCAGGACCCGGGCCGCCGTCGCGCTCAGCCCGCTGAGGCCGGCCGACGGCGCGGGCGCCACCCTGGGGAGGGCGGCGGGAGCCGGCCCGGACCCTTCGGAGAGCCGCGCCCCCGCCGCACCCCCAGCGATGCCCGCCGCCGCCCCGGTGAGCGCCGCGACGAGCGCGGCGGCCACCAGCAGACGTCCCTTGGGTGGAGCCCCCTTCTGCGGTGGATCCTGCGGCACGGTGGCCACGACGGTCGGGGTGACGAACTCCGGCCCGCGCGGGCTGCCCAGACCTCTCATGGCAGCCTCGAGAACCACAACATCGACGTCACCGCCGCGATCAGCGCGAAGGCCATCCCCGCCGCCACGAACCACATCCATACCTCCTGCCGCTCGGTCCGGTAGCCGACCGACGTGCCGATGTCCTCGTAGACCGCCTGCAGCTCGTCGCCACTGGCCGCCTCGTAGAAACCGCCGCCGGCCGCCTCGGCCAGCCCGCGCAGCGCCGGCGCGTCCACCGGCACCGGGATCTCGCGTCCCGAGATGTCGATCGTGCCGTCCGCCGTGCCGTACGCGATGGTCGTGACCGGCACGCCCCTCCCGGAGGCCGCCGCGGCCGCGTCACCGACCGTGCGGCCCGTCGTGTTGGAGCCGTCGGACAGCAGCACGATGTGCGCGGGCGGCCTCTCCTCCTGCGAGTCGAGCGCGGCGATGGCGTCCAGCGAGGAGTAGACCGCCTCGCCGATGGCGGTGCCCGAGGCGGTGCTGAGCCGGTCGAGCGCGCTCAGCACCGCCTGCCGGTCCGTGGTCGGCGGCACGGCGACGGACGCCGACGAGGAGAAGGACACCAGGCCCAGGTTGAACCGCTCGGGCAGGCCCGCCACGAACTGCCTGGCCGCCTGCTTGGCCGCCTCGAACCGGTTGGGCTGGACATCGGTGGCGCTCATGGACGCCGACACGTCGAACGCCACCATGATCGTCGCCCGCTCCCTCGGCACCCGCACCTCGGCCGTCGGCCGGGCGAAACCGATCACGAGCAGCGCGAACATCAGCAGCAGCGCCGCCGCCGGAACGTGCCTGCGCCAGCCCGGCCGCCTCGGGGCGACCTTGTCGAGCAGGTCGAGGTTGGTGAACCTGACGGCGTACGCGGTCCTGCTCCGCAAGGCCATGACCACGTACGCCAGGGCCAGCGCGGCCACGGGGACGAGCAGCAGCAACCACAGGGGCGCGATCAGCGTCATGCCGCATCACCTCCTCCCCCGGCGGGGCGCGCCAGGACGGCCAGGCGGCGCTGGCGCATGACGTGCCGGACCAGGTCACGCACCCAGTCCCGGTCGGTACGCAGCCGCAGATGGGTCGCCCCGGCCCGGCGCAGCGCCTGCGCGACGGCATCGCGCTGCTCCGCCGCCGCCTCCGCGTACCTGCGGCGCAGCCGCGCGCTCCCCGTGGCGACCTCGCGCCGCCGCCCCGTCTCCGGGTCGACCAGCGTCAGAATCCCGACGTCGGGCAGCGTCAGCTCGCGCGGGTCGAGCACCTCCACGGCCAGCACCTGGTGCCTGGCGGTGAGCTTGCGCAGCGGCAGCTCCCAGGTCTCGGGCGCGTCGAGGAAGTCCGACACGACCACGACCAGGCCGCGGCGCCGTACCACCCGGCCGAGCTGGTCGGCGGCCACGCCCAGCAGCGGCTCGGCCACCCCGGGCGGGGTGCGAGGCAGCGCGAACGCCGCCTGCAGCAGCGCCATCAGGTGCGGCCGGCCCGTCCGGGCGGGCAGCGTCCTGACGCCGCCGCCGTGCAGCAGGTGGGTGCCGATCCGGTTGCCGGTCCGCTGGGTGAGGAAGCCGACCGCCGCCAGCGCCGACACGGCCAGCTCCCGCTTCTCCATGGCCGCGGTGCCGAAGTCCATGCTGGCGGTGGCGTCGAGCAGCGCCCAGATCTCCAGCTCGCGGTCGGCGACCAGGTCCCGGACATGGGGCTCGTTGGTGCGGGCGGTGACGTTCCAGTCCATCCGCCGCACGTCGTCGCCCGCCTGGTACGGCCGGGTCTCCGCAGGCTCGCTCCCCGGCCCCGGGACCAGTCCCAGATGCTCCCCCTGCAGCAGTCCATCCAGTCTCCTGGTGATCGTCAGCTCGAGCCGGCGCAGCGCGGGCTCGGCCATCAGGTACGGCCTCATGCCACGGCTTCGTTCAGCTGTGACTGCTGCTGGGGGGCGATGACGGGCACCGGTACGGCCGCCAGCACCCGGTCCACGATCTGCCTGGGCGCCACCCCGTCAGCCAGCGCGTCGAAGGAGAGCACGAGCCGGTGCGCCATGACGTCGTGCGCCAGGTCGCGCACGTCCTCCGGCAGCACGTAGTCGCGCCCCCGCATCAGGGCCAGCGCCCGCCCGGCCGCCAGCAGGCCCAGCGTGGCCCTGGGGCTCGCCCCGAACGCCAGCAGCCGGCGCACGTCCTCCACCCCGAACCGGTCGGGATCACGGGTGGCGTAGACGAGGCGGACGGCGTACTCGGCCACGGCGTGGTGCACGAAGACCTCCTCGGCCCGCCGCTGGAGTGCGACGACCTGAGCGGGGTCCAGCACGGCGTGCGGGACGGGCGGGTCCACGCTCATGCGGTAGACGATCGCCAGCTCCTCCGACTCGCTGGGATAGTCCACGTCGATCTTCATGAGGAAGCGGTCCCGCTGCGCCTCGGGCAGGTGGTAGACGCCCTCGGACTCGATCGGGTTCTGGGTGGCCAGCACCAGGAACGGCCTCGGCACGTCGTGCGAGACCCCGCCGATGCTGACCTGCCGCTCGGCCATGATCTCCAGCAGCGCCGACTGCACCTTCGCGGGGGCCCGGTTGATCTCGTCGGCGAGCAGCAGGTTGACCATGACCGGGCCGAGCTCGATGTCGAAGGTCTCGGTCGACGGCCGGTAGATCCTGGTCCCGACGATGTCGGCGGGCACCAGGTCGGGTGTGAACTGGATGCGGGCGAACGTGCCGCCGACCACGGTGGCCACGGTCTCGGCGGCCAGCGTCTTGGCGATGCCGGGCACGCCTTCCAGCAGGCAGTGGCCCTTGGCGAGCACCGCCACGAGCAGCCGCTCGACCATGCGGTCCTGACCCACGATCACCCGCTTGACCTCGAACAACGCCCGTTCGAGCAGCGCGGGGTCCGTCATGGCTGAACCACCGAGTGGTAGCAGTCGTCCACGACCACCCGCAGCTCCAGCGCGGACGGATCGGGATCGGCGAACGCGGCGCTTCCCGTCATGAGCACGGCGCCCGCGGCCAGCAGCACAAGAGCGAAACGTGATGTACGCATAGGACGCATGTCATCAAGCGACCGCGAAAACCCGCGTAACCCCCGTCTTTACATGATCTTTCGGTCCTCACCGCGAAAAGGGACGGCCACCCGCAACGGGGTGGCCGTCCGTCAGGTGGAGATCAGCCGATCAGGTACTTCATCACCTTCTTGATCGTCGCGTTCCGCTCGTTGTCGTTGGCGAGCTGCTCCAGCCCGAACCCCAGCAGCACCGTGTCCTTGGTGGAGACGGCGGCCGTGGTGTCCGCCTGCGCGCGGGCGAAGTCGCCGCCGCCGGTGGGGCTGCCCGCCGGCGGACCGGGCATGGCCCAGGGGCCGAGGCCGGTCTCGAAGCCCTCGGAGTCGAGGGTGCCGCCGGTGGTGGTGACCCGCGTGTCGTCCACGAACACGCCCACGCCGCCCGTGCTCGGGTCGGTCACGTAGCTGATCGACACCTCGACCTGCTGGCCCGCGTAGGCGGACAGGTCGAAGGCAACCTGCTTCCAGCCGCCGGAGTCACCGGTGAACCGGTTCCAGGAGCCGCTGGTGCCGCTGGCCGTGCAGGGGTTGCCGCCGGTCAGGTAGTGCCCCAGCCACGGGTGCTCGCCCAGGTAGAAGCCGGCCTCGCACTCCGACGGCACGGCGCTGTCGGTGCCGCCGTTGAGGTCGGGCAGCGTGGTCCAGTTGTCCTGGCCGACCGTGTGGGCCTCGACGATGACGTTGTCATAGCCGGGCTCGGTGTCGAAGGACAGCTGGAAGCCCAGCCTCGGCTGCTGCGCCGCCGTCACGGTTCCCAGGTTGACCGTCCTGGTCAGCCGCATGTACGAGTCGTCCGCGTGCGGCCCCCTGACGTACCACTGGCCCTCGATCGGATCGAACGGACCGCCCGCGCCGAGCGTGTAGCCGGCCGCCGGAGTGCCCGTGAACCTCGGCAGGTCCGTGCCCATGGGCTGCAGCACCCCCGCCTCGTCCAGCGGGTTGTCCACCGTGGCCGGACCGCCGAACGTGCCGCCCGTCCCGGCCAGCGGGCCCTTGCCGGCGAAGCCGGTCGGGGAGTTGCGCGCGATGCGCCCGCCGACGCCCATGTAGTACTGGGTGAAGTCGTCGGCCAGCAGCAGGCACTCGTCGAACAGGCCCTGGATCGTGGTGACCACGCAGTCGCCGTCCGGGTCGCCGTCGATGCCGTAGTAGATGCCTCCGACGATCGTGTCGAGAATGCCGTAGTACGCGGCCGTCTCGCCGGTGTAGAGGAGCTTGCCCCCTTCGTTGAGGTAGTCGCGGATGGAGACGGTCAGGTCCTGCTGCGACCGCTTGACGTCCGCGTCGGGCAGGTTACCGAGCGGGGTCACGGTGACCAGGTCCTGCTGGTCCATCGACAGCCGGTTGTCGCCCAGCTCCCACACGACGCCCTTGAAGTGCGACAGCACGCCCAGGTGGTCCGGCACGCCCTGCGCGTCCACGTCCCAGGTCTCGGAGGCGTACCCGGCGGCCTGGAGGGCCTTCTTGTACGTCGTGGTGTGCTTGGGCGCCGTCACCGAGGGCGGGTAGTCCGGGTTGAAGCCGGTGTAGTCCTCGTTGGCGACGATCAGGACCTTGGCCGCGGAGTCCTTGGCCAGGGTGTAGGTGAAGTGCGAGCTGGAGACGAGCCCGGTGCCCTGCTTGAAGCCCTGGAACCAGACCTCGACCTTGTCGCCCGGTTTCGCGCCGCTCACGGTGCCGCGGTACTCGGCGAAGAACAGGTCGTTCTCGTCGCCGTACCGCTTGCCGCCCTGCCATTCCGACAGCGGCCTGGTCTGCGCCGGGCCGCCGTTGACGCGGAAGCGCAGCACCTTGCCCAGCAGCGACCTGCGGGCGGTGACCGCCACCGGCTGCGGGTCGCCGTACGAGACGCTGAAGGAGTCCGGCGCGAAGTCGGGCACCGTGCGCCCGACCACGGAGACCGGGGTGTCCGGCGTGTGCACGGTCTTGGCCGCGGCCAGCGCCAGCGGGACGTTCTTGAGGAACTCGTCCTGGATCAGCGCCTCGCTGTCGGGGAAGGTGAAGCCCTGCCCGCCGGCGCAGTCGTCGAGCGTCCACTCGTCGTTCGGGTTCCGCTCGACGGCGTCCTCGCAGGTGGACATCTCCGGCGTGATGGACATGACCTTCCGCACGTTGGTCATGTGCCCGTCCAGCTCGCCGTTGGTGGTGTAGAGCTCGGCGCCGATGTCGGGGTCGTAGCCGGGTACGGCCGGGTGGGCGTCGTCGCCGAGCATGGCCTCGAAGATCAGGTCGTCGGGCGATCGCGTGGCCTGCTGCCAGCCGACCCCGTACAGCAGCAGCATGGCGGCGGAGTGGTAGTTCAGCAGGTACGTGAAGTGCACCCGCTTGGTCAGGTTGTCCAGCGCCACGGTCTCCGGCTCCGACTGCGCCGACTTGCCGCGGTAGGTCTGGCTGGCGAGGATGTTCGACGAGCCCTCGTTGTCGTAGCCCCACTTGTAGGCGAAGTTGCGGTTGAGGTCGACGCCGTCGGCGCTGGTGAGCCGGCCGTCGCCGTCGTTGTCCCGCAGGTTCTTGCGCCACAGCCGGTTGTCGGGGGTGAAGGTGTAGTCGTAGCCGTCGGGGTTGGCCACCGGCATGAACCACAGCTCGGTGGTGTTCACGAGCTTGGTGAGCTCGGCGTTGCCGCCGTAGCCGTCGAGGAAGTGGTGCAGCAGCCGCCGCACCATCTCGGGTGTGATCCACTCGCGGGCGTGCTGGGCGGCCATGTACAGCATGGCCGGGCGCTTGCCGTCGGCGAGCTTGCGGGCGTCCTTGGTCACCTTGATCGCGGTGATCGGCGTGCCGTTGAGGCTGTTGCCGAGGTTGACGACCTTGGCGATGCCGGGCTTGGCGTCGGCCGCGGCGATGATCTCCTCGCGGATGCCGCCGGCGCCCGCGTATCTCTTGAACACCCCGTCGCCCTTCTGTGCCAGCCGCGCCTTGTCGGCGGTCTGGGCCTTCAGGGTGACGCCCTGCTTGGCGAGCGTGCCGGCCAGCGCGGCGGCGAGGATCACCTCGATGGTGACCTTGCCGTTCGCCCGCTTGACGATCCGCATCTCCTCGCGGTCCACGCCAGCCGCGACGAGCTTGGCCACCTGGTCCGCGGTGAGCTCGCCGGTGTAGACGAACACGCCGTCAGGGCCCGGAGCGGGCTTGGGCACCGCCGACGCGGGCGGGATGGTGAACGAACCGAGTAACAGGAGGGTGCCGGCGAACATGATTAACGCGCGCTTCATCGCGCCTCCGAGAAATCCGCCCCCGAATGGCTGCTAGGGATGTCCGCAATGTCCGTGTCTGCCAGGGGGCTTGTCAATCAAGACGGCCACATGTGGTCAAATTTCGAACTATGTAATCCAGGGCACGTCCGGATTCGTAGGGAGGCCCCATCCGCCGGTCAAGCTTGCGCGCGTCACGGTGGCGCGGCGGTGAGGCGGAGAAGCGTCACCCTGGAGGGCCCTCGGCCCGGTGCGGCGGGTGGGGCCCACCGTGCGCAGCCGTAAAAGACCATGGTGGTGAAACGCGCAACGGGCCGCCCGCCGTAAGAACGGCGGGCGGCCCGTGAGACGAGCGCTGGACGAAATTAGTCGTTCAGGTGCTGGCGCAGGTAGGACTCGACGCCGTCGATGGAGATGCGCTCCTGGGCCATCGAGTCGCGCTCGCGGATGGTCACCGCGTGGTCCTCGAGCGTGTCGAAGTCAACGGTGATGCAGAACGGCGTGCCGATCTCGTCCTGGCGCCGGTAGCGGCGGCCGATGGCGCCCGCGTCGTCGAACTCGACGTTCCACCGGCGGCGCAGCTGCGCGGCCAGGTCACGGGCCTTCGGCGACAGGTCGGCGTTGCGCGAGAGCGGCAGCACCGCGGCCTTGACCGGCGCGAGCCGGTGGTCGAGCCGCATGACCGTGCGCTTCTCCATGACGCCCTTGGCGTTGGGGGCCTCGTCCTCGCTGTAGGCGTCGAGCAGGAACGTCAGCGTGGCGCGGTCGACACCGGCCGCGGGCTCGATGACGTAGGGGACGTAGCGCTCCCCCGTGTCCTGCTCGAAGAAGCTCAGGTCGGTGCCCGACGCCTTGGAGTGGGCGGTCAGGTCGAAGTCGGTGCGGTTGGCGACGCCTTCGAGCTCACCCCACTCGGAGCCGGTGAAGTTGAAGCGGTACTCGATGTCGACGGTGCGCTTGGAGTAGTGGGACAGCTTCTCCTTCGGGTGCTCGTAAAGGCGCAGGTTGTCCTTGTTGATGCCCAGGTCGGAGTACCAGCGGTAGCGCTCGTCGATCCAGAACTGGTGCCACTCCTCGTCCGTGCCCGGCTTGACGAAGAACTCCATCTCCATCTGCTCGAACTCGCGGGTGCGGAAGATGAAGTTGCCCGGCGTGATCTCGTTGCGGAACGACTTGCCGATCTGGCCGATGCCGAACGGGATCTTCTTGCGCGCCGACTGCTGCACGTTGAGGTAGTTGATGAAGATGCCCTGCGCGGTCTCGGGGCGCAGGTAGGCCAGGCCCGACTCGTCCTCGACCGGGCCGAGGTAGGTCTTGAGCAGGCCGCTGAACTGCCTGGGCTCGGTGAAGGTGCCCTTGTTGCCGCAGTTGGGGCAGGTGATGTCGGCCAGGCCGCCCTCGGGCTCCTTGCCGTTCTTCTCCTCGTACGCCTCGATCAGGTGATCGGCGCGGAAGCGCTTGTGGCAGGAGAGGCACTCGGTCAGCGGGTCGGTGAAGGTCTCGACGTGACCGCTGGCCCGCCACACCTCGGGGGCCAGCACCACGCTGGAGTCGAGGCCCACCACGTCGTCGCGCGACTGGACCATCGACAGCCACCACTGCCGCTTGACGTTGTTCTTGAGCTCGACACCCAGTGGACCGTAGTCCCACGACGCGCGCAGTCCGCCGTAGATCTCGCTCGACGGGTAGACGAGCCCGCGGCGTTTGGCGAGGCTGACGATGGTGTCCATGACGTCGGTGCGTCGTGCCATTTTGGTTGATTCTCTTTCCGGCTGGAGGTCGGCGAGTGAAATTGGTGAGATCCCAGCTTAGGGGACGCACGGACCCTCTCGCGCGCCAGTAATCGTTAAGCGCCTTCCTGCGTGTAAACGTCCTCGAACGCACTGGGTTCGTTGACCATGAGAATCATCAGTGGATACATCACCATCCGGGCGGCGGAGAGCGCTCTGCGGTAGAAACCGGCACCCTCCCACTCCGTGACCAGGGCCCACAGGTTGGGCTCATCGACCGAACGGGCCAGCCTGCCACGCTGGTAGCCCGGCTGGGCGGCGAACGTGTCAAGGATGGTGTGGCCCTGCTTGACGAAATCTTGGGACTGGGACTCTGGAACGGTGTATCGGATCACGGCGAGCACCCGACCAGATTAAACGCGTTACGCCCGTCTGATGCGCCGACCCGGTCAGGCGGCCCGCCCGCTCGGCGGCCCGTCTCCCGTAGGCTCTGGGTGTGGCCCCAGACAGCAAGCGCCCGCTTCCCAAGGGCGAGCAGTTCTTCACGCCGGGCGCGACCGGCCTGCGCAAGGCCGTCGAGCGGCGCAGCGCCGTGCCGATGACCTACCTGTTCACGCAGGTGCCCCGATGGACGGCGCCGACGGTGCTGGTGGTCCTGCTGCTGGCCGGGTTCGCCGTGGCCAACCCGCTGGGCGGCGTGGCCGTGCTGCCGGCGATCGCCTTCATCGGCTGGCTGGCGTACCTGTCGTGGCCGTCGCTGGGGATCGGCGGAAAGGTGATGCGGGTCGCCATGCTGACCTTCCTCGTGCTCCTGGCGGCGACCCGCTTCGGCCTCATCTCCCCCTAAGGCAACAGGGTGTAGTGCGGGAAGTTGCCCGGCAGGCGCTCGCCGTCCGGGCCCCCAGTAGAGGACGCGGTGGAGGCCCGCACCAACAGCTCGCCGCCGACGAACGCGCCGCGCCAGGACGCCCCGAGCCCGCCGAACAGCTCCTCCCGGTCGCCGCGCGAGCGCGGCCGGTTGTGCCCCACCTTGAACGCCCGCACCTCCGGCGCCAGCCGGTGGAACGTCTCCTCCTCGTCGCACGACAGCGTGGCCACCAGGGCGCCGTTGCTGGCGTTCATGGCGGCCAGCAGCTCGGCCTCCGTGTCCACCAGCACGATGGTGTCCACGGGCCCGAACGGCTCGGCGTGGAAGAGGGGTGAGGAGCGGGGCGGGTTGAGGAGCGCCGTTGGCGCCAAATACGCCGAAATATCCTGCCCCGGCAGGAAATGTCCGGCGTCGAGCGACGCCCGATGCACCGGCACCCCGCCCCTGGCCACCGCCTCGTCCACCTGATCGGCCAGTTCCTTGGCCTTGGAGGCGTTGATCAGCGGCCCGAAGTCCAGCTCCGGCAGCGGATCGCCGGGATCGGCCACCGCGAGCGGATGGCCGAACCGCAGGGACCCCACCGCCGCCAGGTACGCCCCCAGGAACTCGTGGAACAGCGACCGCCGCACCACGAACCGCGGATAGGCCGTGCACCGCTGCTTACCGTAGTCGAACGACGCCCGGATCTGCCTCGTGAGCAGCTCCCAGTCGCCGTACTCCCACACGCCCCAGCAGTTCAGCCCCTCCTGCTCCAGCACGTGCCGCCGCCCGAGGTCGGCCAGCGAGGTCGCCACCTTGGCCCCCGCGTCCCGGCCGCCCACGAATGACACGCTGCCCAGCGCCCGCCCGCCGGCCAGCACCGGCGACAGCTCCGCCCCTCCCCCGCTCACCAGCGTGAACGGCAGCCCCTCCCGCACCGCCAGCGCGCAGGCGAGCGTCAGGCAGCACAGGCCGCCGTCCGTGGGGGTCTTGGCGATCACCGCGTTGCCGGCCAGCGCCTGCACGAGCATGGCGTGCATGAGCACGCTCATCGGGTAGTTCCAGCTCGCGATGTTGCTGACGGGCCCGGGCAGCGGCATCCGGCCGGCGACCATACGGTCGATCTCGGACACGTACCAGCGCACGCCGTCCAGGCAGCGGTCCACGTCCGCGCAGGCCGTCTTCCACGGCTTGCCGATCTCCCAGACCAGCAGCAGGGCCAGCAGGTCGCGGTGAGCGGCCATCGACTCGACGGCGGCCGACACCATCGCCTTGCGCTCGGCGAGCGGCAGGTGCCGCCAGCGCCGGTGCTCCTCCACCGCGCCCGCCACCGCCCGTCCCGCGCCCGCCCGGTCGATCCGGGGCAGGCCCGCGATGGCGGTGCCGTCCAGCGGCGAGAAGCCGGGCACGGGGCGCCCGTCGCGGTGCCAGATGCCGCCCCAGTGGTTGAGCACCCGGTCGTCGTGGAATGCCTCGGGGGCCGCCGAACAGCACCGTTCGTAGGCGTCCCGCCAGGCCGTACCCGGCTTGATCCGCATGCGCTCCTCCTCAGTCGGACCAGTCGGCGGTGATGAGCTCGGGCAGCGGCTCGAACTCCTTGATCGCCTCCAGCGACGGACCCATGGCGGCGTTGGCCTCGCGCTCCACCATCACCTCCACCAGCACCGGCAGCCGCTCCCGCGCCGACTCCGCCGTCGCCCAGGCCAGCGCGTCCCGGATGTCGCCCGGCAGCTCCACCCGGCGCGCCGGGCAGCCGAACGCCTCCATGGCCTTGACATGGTCGATGCCGCCTTCTCCGTAGTGCAGGTCCACGGCGTAGTTCATGTCGTACGGGATCTCGGCCTGCCGGATGAGGCCCAGGTACTCGTTGTTGATCATGACGATGACGAA
Source organism: Nonomuraea sp. NPDC003707 (assembly GCF_053587055.1). Classification (NCBI taxonomy): domain Bacteria; kingdom Bacillati; phylum Actinomycetota; class Actinomycetes; order Streptosporangiales; family Streptosporangiaceae; genus Nonomuraea; species Nonomuraea sp. NPDC003707. The sequence continues at coordinate 146,525 of NZ_JBSFNK010000006.1, forward strand.
CGGGATCCGATACTGGGCGGCCACCGCCACCTCCTCCATGAGGAACTGGAAGGAGTAGTCGCCCACCACCGCCACGACCTGCCGCTCCGGATGCGCGCACTTGACGCCCATCGCCGCGGGCACCTCCCAGCCCAGCGGCCCGGCCTGGCCGCACACCAGGTAGCGGCGCGGCAGGTAGGTCGTCTGGAACTGGCCCGACCAGATCTGGTAGAGCCCGATGGCGGTGACGAACGTGGTGTCCCTGCCGAAATACTCGTTGATCTCCCTGAACACCCTGGGCGGCTTGATCGGCACGTCGTCGAAGTCGTCGCGGCGGGCCATCGTCTTGCGCAGGTCGGCGACCTTCCGTACCCACTTGCCCGGCTGACGCGGCCCGCCACGGCGGCGCGCCTCGTGCAGCAGCTCCCCGAGCACCGGCCGGGCGTGCCCGACGATCCCGAGGTCCGGCTCGAAGACCCGGCCGATCTGCGTGGGCTCGATGTCCACGTGCACGAACGTGCGGCCCTGGCGATAGACGTCGAGGTCGCCGGTGTGCCGGTCGCCGAAGCGGGCCCCGATGGCCAGCACCAGGTCGCTCTCCAGGAAGGCGGCGTTGCCCCACCGCGTCTGGGTCTGGATGCCCGCCATGCCCGCGAACAGCGGGTGGTCCTCGGGGAAGGCGCCCTTGCCCATGAGCGTCACCTGCACGGGCACCTGGAGGTGCTCGGCCAGCGCGCGCAGCTGGTCGGACGCGTCCGCGATGATCACGCCGCCGCCGGCCAGGATGATCGGCCGCCTGGCCTCGGCCAGCAGGTCCACGGCCTTGCGCACGGCTCTGGGCAGCGGCGCGGGCTCCTCGACGGGCAGCGGCGCGTCCAGCTCCCGGTCGTACAGGCAGGTCCCGCGCTGCACGTCCACCGGCAGGTCGATGAGCACCGGGCCGGGCCGCCCCGACCGCGCGATCCTGAACGCCTCCCTGAACACCCACGGCGCCTGCGCCGGCTCCTTGAGCTGGACCGCCCACTTGGTCACCGGCCGGGCGATCTCCACGATGTCCACCGCCTGGAACGCCTCCTGGTGCAGCTTGGAGGAGACCGCCTGGCCGGTGACGCAGATCATGGGGATCGAGTCGGCCAGGGCGGTGTAGAGGCCGGTGATCATGTTCGTGCCGGCGGGGCCGGAGGTGCCGATGCAGACGCCGACGTTCCCGGTCACCCTGGACCAGCCGTCGGCCGCGTGGGTGCCGCCCTCCTCGTGGCGTACGGTGACGTGCCTGATCGAGCTGTGCTGGAGCGCGGCGTAGAGCGGCAGGATGGCCGCGCCCGGGATGCCGAAGACGGTGTCCACCCCCTCCGACTCCAGCACCGCCACCACGGCCTCCATGCACGGAATCCTCTTCATCCGTTGAGCCTTTCCACGACCTTGAGGAGGGCGGAGTGGTCGAGCGAGCCGTGGCCCTGCGCCCTGGCCGCGGCCACGAGCTGGGCGACCTGCCCGGTGAGCGGCAGGCTGACCCCGGCCTCGCGGGCGGCGGCGACGGCGATGCCCATGTCCTTGTGGTGCAGGTCGATCCGGAAGCCGGGGTTGAACTCCCGCCGGACCATGGTGTGCCGCTTGAGCTCCAGGATCCTGGAGCCCGCCAGGCCGCCCGCGAGCACGTCCAGCCCCGCCAGGGGGTCCACGCCGGAGGCTTCGAGCAGCACGATCGCCTCCGCCACGAGCCCGTAGATGCCGCCGACGACGAGCTGGTTGGCCGCCTTGACGGTCTGTCCCGCGCCGGCCGGGCCGACGTGCACGACGGTCGTGCCCAGGGCGCCCAGGACGGGCCGGGCCGCCTCGACGTCCTCGGCCGCCCCGCCCACCATGATCGACAGGGTGCCGTCGATCGCGCCGCGCTCGCCGCCGCTGACGGGGGCGTCCACCGCCCGTACGCCGGCGGCCGCCGCCTGCCCGGCGACCCAGCGGGAGGTCTCGGGCTTGATGGTGCTCATGTCGATGTAGAGCAGGTTCGGGCGGCCGTACTCGACGATCAGCGGAGCGACCTCCTCCACCTGCGGCGAGTCGGGCAGCATCGTGATCACCACCTCGGCGCCGCCGACCGCGTCGACCACGCCGGAGGCGCCCTTGCCGCCCAGGCCGACGAGCTGTTTGACCCGCTCGGCGCTCACGTCATAACCGGTCACGACATGTCCGGCTTTGAGGAGGTTGGCCGCCATCGGGCTGCCCATGATCCCCAAACCGACGAACCCGATGTTCACGCCTGCCTCCAGTCGAACGCGCCCGGCCCCTGGTGCCGGTACTCCAGGCCGACGTGGCCTCGGTAGCCCGCCGCCGCCAGCCGGGCGAAGATCTCGTCGTACGGCATGCGACCGCTGCCGGGGTGTCCCCTGCCGGGGTCGTCGGCGATCTGCACGTGGCCGAACCTGGCGCTGTGCCGGTCGATGAGCTCCAGCACGTCCTCGCCCATCCGGTGCAGGTGGTAGAGGTCGGCCAGGAAGGCCACGTTCTCCCGGTCCACCTCGTCGATCAGCTCGAACGCCGCCTGCGACGACGTGATCGGATATTTCGGGTTCTCGTGGGAGTTGAGGGCTTCGACCACCACGGTCGCGCCGATCGAGGCCGCCGCGTCGGCCGCCCCGCGCAGGTTCGCCACGGCCAGGGCCCGGTCGGTGCCGGGATCGTTGCCGTACAGGGCGTTGAGCACGCCGCAGCCCAGCTCGCCCGCCAGCCGGACCGCCACGTCGATGTTGGCCTGGAACCGGGCGGAGCCGTCCGGCCTGGCCAGCAGGCCGCGCTCGCCGGCGGCCATGTCGCCCGCGTCGAAGTTGAGGCCGGTCAGGCGCACCCCGGCGTCCTCGATCGCCTGCCGCAGCGCCGCCACCTCGACGCCCGCGGGGTCGGGGACGCCGAACGGCCACCACAGCTCGACCGCGTCGAACCCGGCCTTGGCCGCCGCCGCGGGCCGCTCCAGCAGCGGCAGGTCCGTGAAGAGAATGGACAGGTTGACGGCGAATCTCACGCCGCACCCCGCTGACTCAAAGCCGAGCGCATGAGGCGGGCCGTCTCCGACGGGGTGCGGCCGACGCGGACCCCGGCCGCCTCCAGCGCCTCCTTCTTGGCCTGGGCGGTCCCGGACGAGCCGGACACGATCGCGCCCGCGTGCCCCATCGTCTTGCCCTCTGGCGCGGTGAACCCGGCCACGTAGGCGACCACGGGCTTGCTGACGTTCGCGGCGATGTAGGCGGCGGCCCGCTCCTCGGCGTCGCCGCCGATCTCGCCGATCATGACGATGGCGTCCGTGCCGGGGTCGTCCTGGAACGCCTGGAGGCAGTCGATGTGGGTGGTCCCGACGACCGGGTCGCCGCCGATGCCGACGGCGGTGGAGAAGCCGAGGTCGCGAAGCTCGTACATGAGCTGGTAGGTCAGCGTGCCCGACTTCGACACCAGCCCGATGCGCCCGGCGGAGGTGATGTCGGCGGGGATGATCCCGGCCGAGGACTGCCCCGGGCTGATGAGCCCCGGGCAGTTGGGGCCGATGATCCTGGTGCGGCCGTGCGCGAGGGCGCGGAAACGCACCGCGTCGTGCACGGGGACGCCCTCGGTGATCACCACGCACAGGGGCATCCCGGCCTCGACCGCCTCCTCCACGGCCGGGCCGGTGAAGCGCGGCGGCACGAACACCACGGAGACGTCGGCCCCGGTCTCCCCCATCGCCTCGGCCACGGACCCGAACACGGGCACCGAGCGCTCGCCGAAGTCCACGGACCGGCCGCCCTTGCCGGGCGTCACCCCGGCCACGACGTCGGTGCCCGCGGCCAGCATGCGGGCCGTGTGCCTGGTGCCCTCCGCGCCGGTCATGCCCTGCACGAGCACCCGGCTGTCCTTGGTCAGAAAGATCGCCATCACGCACCTGCCGCGAGTCTGGCCGCCATCTCGGCGGCGCCGTCCATGGTGGAGACCTGCCGGACCGCCGGGTGCCGGGCGTCGCTCAGGATGCGCCGGCCCACCTCGGCGTTGTTGCCGTCCAGGCGTACGACGATGGGCCTGGCCAGGCCGCGCTCGCCGAGGAGCTCGAGCGCGGTGACGATGCCGCTGGCCACCGCGTCGCAGGCGGTGATGCCGCCGAAGACGTTGACCAGCACCGAGCGCACGTCGGGGTCGGCCAGGATGATCTCCAGGCCGTCGGCCATGATCTTGGCGGACGCGCCTCCGCCGATGTCCAGGAAGTTCGCGGGGGCGGCCCCGGCCCCGGCGACCACGTCGAGCGTGCTCATGACCAGCCCGGCGCCGTTGCCGATCACGCCCACCCGGCCGTCGAGCTTGACGTAGTTCAGGCCCTTGGCCCGGGCGCGGTCCTCCAGGCTGCCGGTGGCCTCCCCGTACTCCCAGGCGTGCCGGAACGCGGAGTTGTCGTCCAGGGTGACCTTGCCGTCGAGGGCCACGATGCGCTGGTCGGTGGTGCAGATCAGCGGGTTCACCTCGACCAGCAGGGCATCCTCCGCGACCAGGACCCGCCACAGCTTCTCCAGCACCTCGGCCGCCTGCTCGGGCAGCCCCGCCTTGGCCGCCAGCAGGCGCGCGGCGTCCGCGTCCACGCCCGTCACCGGGTCGACCGGCAGCCGCACCAGGGCGTCGGGGTCGGTGGCGGCCAGCTCCTCGATCTCCATGCCTCCCCGGCCGGACACCATCGCCAGGAAACCGCCCTCAGCCCGGTCGACAAGGAAAGCCGCGTAGTACTCCTCGAACGGCACGGTCGCCGCCTCGACCAGCACGCTGCGCGCGACGTGCCCCTTGATGTCCATCCCGATCACGTGCTCGGCCTCCGCCTCGGCGGTGACCGGCCCGGCCGCGGTCCTGATCCCGCCCGCCTTGCCGCGTCCGCCGGTCTTCACCTGGGCCTTGATGACGACGGGCGCGTTCAGCTCGGCCGCTATCGCGCGGGCCTCCGCCGGGGTGGCCGCGATCCTGCCGGCCGGGACCGGGATCCCGTGACGCCCGAAGAGCTCCTTCGCCTGATACTCGTACAGGTCCATTCGAGCCTCCTTTGTAGACGGTATACCGTATGGAAAAACCCTCGTCTAGGGTCTCGACAGTCTCTCGTCTACTGGATATTCCATACAGTATGGAGAATGCAGTTAGAGACTGGCGCGGGCGTTCGTACCTCCCCGGACCCGTCCCCGCCGACCGCACGCGCATGTTCCGGCTGGCCTGGGGTGCCATGGCGGCGATCAGCCCGCTCCAGTACGGCTACGCCGCCCTCCTCGCCAAGGAGGCCACCGGGCTCACCCTCCTGGCCGTCTGGATCGCCTGCCAGGCCGCGGGCGCCCTGCCCGCACTCCACCTGGTACGGCGGGGCCGCCTCGGCGTCCGTACCAGCCTGGCCGCGGGCGCCGCCCTGAGCTTCGCCGGCCTCGCCGCGGCGGCGCTCCCGCCGAGCGCCCCGGGCGCCTTCGTGGGGTACGCACTCCTCGGCGGGCTGGGCGCGGGCCTGGTCTACGGGGCCTGCGGTGAGGTCGTCTCCTCCTGGTACCCGGAACGGCCCGCCGCCCGGGTCGGGCTGATCACCGGCGCCTTCGGCTACGGCGCGGTGCCCCTGCTCGTCTGGGCCGGGATCGCGCCGGCCGCCACGTCCACCGCGTTCCTGGTCGCGGCGGTCGTCGCGCTGGCGGTCATCGGGACCGCGGCCCGGCACCTGCGGCTGCCTCCCGCGCTGTGGTGGCCCGCGGACGTGGACCCGCGCTCGCACGCGCTCGACGCGGCGCGGCTGCGCACGACGCCGGAGGCGGCCCGGCAGTTCGGGCCGGCGCAGGCGCTGCGCACGCGTACGCTGCCCGCGCTGGCCCTGATCCTGACGTGCGCGGGCGCGGTGTCGGTCTTCGACGTGATCGTGATCGCGGGGACCGGGTCGTGGGGCGCGCTGGCCGTCCTGGTGGCGCTGAACGGGGCCAGCCGGTCGGTGGCGATGCGCTGCTCGGAGCTGTACGGCCGGCGCCGCGTGCTCGCCGCCGTCCTGACCGCCCTCGCCACCGGCCAGGTGCTCCTCGCCGCCGCCTACACCACCGCCCTCGCCACCACGCCACCCGGCGCCGAGCCTGTGATGGCCGGAGGGCCGCTGTTGTGGTTCGGGGCCGTGGCGGCCGGGCTCGGCGGCGGGGCGTTCTACCCGCTGCTCGCCAGCCTGGTGCGGGAGTTCTTCGGGGTCGAGCGGGCGGGCGAGATCCACGCCGTCGTCTACAGCGCCAAGGCCCTGGCCGGAGCGGGGGCCGCCGCCCTGGCCCTGCTCGCCCTGAGCACGCCTGTGCCCGCGCTCGCCGTCGCCGCCGCTCTCGCCGCCCTTCCGGCCCTGGCCATCCCCCGCCTCCGCATCCCCGGCCTCCCTGCCACCATCCCCTTGTGACACCCACCCGCCCCGCCGGTCACGGGCGCCGCCCTCCATCACCGGGGCGCCTGTGATGAGGCTCACGGCCAGGAGAGATCCTTGGACGGTATGCTGTAGGCAGTCGACGAAAAACCGTAGCGCAGCCCTGGAGACGTGACCATGTTGCTGTCGGATCAGGCCGGTCAGGCGGCGGCCACCAAGATTCCCCGCCCAGCCACGCTCCGCGAGAGCGTTATCGAGGCTATCCAGGAGCTCATCGTCTCCGGGCAGCTCAAGCCGGGCCAGCACCTCGTGGAGAGCGAGCTGGCCGAGCTGCTCGGCGTGTCCAGGCAGCCGGTCCGCGAGGCGCTGCAGCAGCTCAGCGGCGAGGGCTGGGTCGACCTGTTCCCCGGCCAGGGCGCGTTCGTGCATGTCCCGACCGTGGAGGAGGCCGACCAGCTGCTGGCCGTGCGCACGCTGCTGGAGACCGAGTCCGCCAGGCTCGCCGCCAAGCAGGCGGGCGAGGACGGCGTCAAGCGGCTGCGCGCCCTGTGCGCGCGGGGCATCGCGGCGGTGGAGGCCGACGACGTCGACTCCGCCGTGGCGACCAACTCCGAGCTGCACGCCCTGGTGACCGCCCTGTCGGGCAACAAGGTCCTCTCCGAGCTGGCCAGCCAGGTCGCCAGGCGGGTGCGGTGGTACCACACGCCGGTGGCCCGCCAGCGCGGCATGGCCTCGTGGGAGGAGCACACCTCGCTGATCGACGCCATCGAGGCGGGCGACGAGCGGCGGGCGGCCAAGATCATGCGCGAGCACACCGAGCACACCCGCGCCTCGTACATGGCTCAGCGCGAGCAGGAGCCCGTCCAGCCGGCGCCCAAGCCGGTGCGGCGGCGCCGGACGCGGCAGCCGGGTTGATCTGCCGTTCACAAGAGACCGCATGCTCCGAAACACCTCGGGTAGAGGATGGAGCCGGACGAATGGAGGTGCGTGACCATGAAGGCGTTCATCCGCTTTCTCCTCGGTGATCCCGCGGGCCAGGCAGCGGACGGCCGGGTGATCGGCCTGGGTCTGAGCACAGCTCTCAAGAAGCACTACTCCGCCGACGAAGCGGACCGCTACCTGCGCGAGTGGGCGGCCGCGGAGCACGACGTACCCAACTGTCCGCGTCACTGAGGAGCCGCGGCAGGGACGATCGCCCCGATGCCGCGGCGTGGTCAGCGTTCCACGGGCTCGGGCTCCACCCCCTCCGAGGCCGCGGCGGACGCCCTCGCGTCGCGGGCCGACTTGATGAGGCTCAGCACCGTGGTGACGGCGAGGGTGCCGACGATGACGCCGAGGGAGACCAGGATCGGGATCTCCGGCGCCCACGACACGCCGTCGTGGTGCAGGGCCTCGAGCATCAGCTTCACGCCGATGAAGGCCAGCACCACCGACAGCCCCTTGCTCAGGTAGACGAGCCGGTCGAGCAGCCCGCCGATGAGGAAGAAGAGCTGGCGCAGCCCCATGAGGGCGAAGGCGTTGGCGGTGAAGACCAGGTACGGCTCCTTGGTGAGGCCGAAGATGGCCGGGATGGAGTCGAGCGCGAACAGCAGGTCGGTGGTCCCGATGGCGACCATGACGATCAGCATCGGGGTGACCATCCTGCGGCCGAGGTGCACGGTCAGCCGGGCGCCGTGATAGGTGTCCGTGGTCGGGAGCACCCGGCGCACCGCGCGCAGGGCGACGTTCTCGGAGAACTCCGCCTCGTCGTCCTCGCCGCCCATGAGCTTCCACGCCGTGTAGACGAGGAAGGCGCCGAAGACGTAGAAGAGCCAGTCGAACCTGGCCACCGCGCCCGCGCCGGCCGCGATGAACGCACCGCGCATCCCCAGCGCCAGGATGATGCCGATGAGCAGCACCTTCTGGCGGTACTCGCGCGGCACCTGGAAACGGCTCATGATCAGTAAGAAGACGAAGAGGTTGTCCACGCTGAGCGAGTACTCGGTGATCCAGCCGGCGAAGAACTCCCCGCCGTGCGCGGGGCCCGACAGCAGCAGGAGTCCGACGCCGAAGGCCGCGGCCAGGGCGACGTAGAACGAGACCCAGGCCACGCACTCCTTCATGGACGGCTCGTGCGGCCTCCTGGCGACGAGCCAGAAGTCCACGGCGAGCACGACCGCGAAGCCGGCGATCGTGGCCAGCCAGATCCAGGGCGGCAGGTTCACCGGCGGGCCCCCTTCCGTGCGCGCAACATCCCGGCGTGCCGGACGTAGACGCCGAGCAGGTCCTTGGCCAGCGGGTTGGCGGCGGCGCGGCGGATCAGCCAGTACGGCATGATCCGCTCGTGCAGCCAGACGAAGCCGATCGCGAAGCCGAGGCTCACCATCGCCTGGTACGCCAGGAACGGCAGCACTCCGTCGGCCAGGCCGATCCCGACCAGGCTCTCCTGCGCGAGCCGGGACACGGGGAAGGCCGCCACCCAGTACAGGCCGACCGGCCCGAAGGTCCCCGGACGGAACACGCCGTGGCCGAGCAGCACGCCGTACAGGCCGCCGAAGAGGGCGAGCGGCACGGCGAGCGACAGGGCCGACAGCGCGGCCATCCCGGTGGGCTGCCCCGCGAACAGGGTCAGCCCACCGGCCATGGCTCCGGCGACGGCTCCGATCGACGCCCCTGGCAGGGCGAGTTCGAGGCTGTGCCGTCCGTCCATCAGCCCACGACCACGCCGAAGGCGAACAGACTGTAGAACAGCATCCCCAGGTAGAACACCGCACCGAAGCCGATGATGACGTTCGTCCACCACTTGGGCCGGATCGGTTTGGGCAGCATGCGGTTGTTCACCAGGAGCAGGGTCACGCAGTACGCCCCCATCGCGAACGTCGACAGGAACGCCAGCGTGTCCAGGATCCCGCTCGGCCCGTCGGCCGGTCCGAACAGCAGGATCAGGATGCCGAAAATGATCACGCCCCAGAGGAAGACCCCGTACAGGCGCGACATGCCCAGCTTCTTCGCCCCGGGCACGAAGTGGTACGTCATGTCAGCCTGGCCCCGGGAGAAGGAGTCGAACAGCCCCAGGGTGGCGTTCAGGCCGATCAGCGCGATGAACCCGAGGAACACTGCCCCGAGCACCGAGCTGCCCGCGTGGGAGACGGCGTTGGCCATCGCGGTGAGTGCCACCTCGCGGTCGTCGCCCTGGATGACGGTGCGCACGCCCGGGTTCAGCCGCACGGCGGACTGCGCGATCACCGTGAACGAGATCGTCACCAGCATGGTGACGCCCCAGAACAGCAGCAGCGCGTCGAACGTGACCCAGCGCCGCCACCCCTTCCACTTGGCCATCTCGGCCGGGTCCTCGGTGTCGAACATGAACCCGCGCGCGGGCATCTCCTCCTGCTGCCCCGCGTGCCGCAGCCCGCGGATCTGCGGGATGTGCGCGCCCATGCCGGCCCCGGAGTCACGCAGGTGCAGTGTGTACCACATCTGCTGCATGCCGGAGGGTCCGGCGAAGGCGCACGCCCCCACGATGACGGGGAACCAGGCCGCCGACATGGCCTCCGACGGGAAGTAGCCGAAGGAGAACATGCCGCTGAGCGTGGAGGCCACGTCGCCCCAGGAGCCGACCATGGCGGCGACCACCGCCGTGCCGATCACGAGTACGCCGATGAGCAGCGACAGCACGTTCTCGAGCACGTTGTAGATCACCTTGGCCAGGCTGAACACCACGCCGACCAGGATGAGCCCGATGATGGCGGTCACCATCCATGGAATGCCGGTGATCTCCTCGAACGCCGCCGCTCCGGCCGACAGGTGTCCCGGCCAGATGTAGACGGCGATGGCCACGATGAAGAAGAACCACATCAGCGGCTTGAACACCCGGGCCGCACCGGAGAAGATGCTCTCCCCGGTCGCCATGGCGTAGCGCGCCATCTCCAGCATCACGAAGGCCTGCAGCGTGACGCCGATCAGGAACAGCCACCTGATCTCGGGCCCGAACAGCAGCACCAGCCTGGGCCACATGTACGACTCGCCCATGCCCACGCCCAGCGCGACGAGGAAGACCGTCGGCCCGAGAATGTGCACCGACGGAGGCGCGTCGGGCAGCTTCCTGATGGGCATCGGCGCGAGCCGGCCCGCTTTCCATACTCGTTCGTCCTCGACCGGCGGCGTGGCCGTCGCCGGTGGTGTTTTCGATGTGTCCACCTACGGACCTCCTGGGGGGTTGTTGCTTCCTCGTGCGCCCCGATTAGCCCCCTCACCCGGTTTGTTGCGCTCGGCTCTTAGCGCAACAAACCGGCAGCCCTGGCCCAGCGGTATTTCGCGCCGAGGACCGCCACGGGCTTCTCCGTCGTGTACGGGTACGCGACCACGCCGTGCTCGAACAGGTACTCGCTGGCCTCCTCTACTTCGGTGTCGCCGGCGAGCGACGCGACGACCGGCTTGACGTTGCCCTTCGCCCGCTCCTCCGCCACGACGCGGGCGATGAGCTCGGCGAAGACCATCGGCGGCGTCACGATCGTGTGCCAGTAGCCCAGGACGAGCGCGTGGATGCGCTCGTCGGCCAGGCCGAGGCGGACCGTGTTCTCGTAGGTCGAGGGGGGTTCGCCGCCGGTGATGTCGATGGGGTTGCCCGCCGCGCCGAACGGCGGGATGTAGGCGCGGAAGGCCGCGTCCAGGTCGGGCGGGATGTCCATGAGCGTCAGCCCGGCGTCCACGATGGCGTCGGACAGCAGCACGCCGGAGCCGCCCGCCCCGGTGATGATGACGACGTTCTCGCCCTTGGGCGCGGGCAGGATCGGCAGCGCGCGGGCGTATTCGAGCATGTCGTTGAGGCCCGGCGCGCGCACGACCCCGGCCTGCCGCAGGATGTCGTCGTAGACCTTGTCGTCGCCCGCCAGCGCGCCCGTGTGCGAGCCCGCCGCCCGCGCGCCCATCGCGGTGCGGCCGGCCTTGAGCACGATGACCGGCTTCTGCCTGACGACCCGGCGCGCGGCCTCGACGAAGCCGCGGCCGTCCTTGAGGTCCTCCAGGTGCATGGCGACGGCCTTGGTGTTGTCGTCCTGCTCGAAGAAGGTCAGCAGGTCGTCCTCGTCCACGTCGGCCTTGTTGCCGACGCCGACGATGGCCGAGACGCCCATCTTCGTGGTGCGGCTGAAGCCCAGGATGGCCATGCCGATGCCGCCGCTCTGCGAGGTCAGCGCCACGCTGCCCTTGACGTCGTACGGGGTGCAGAACGTCGCGCAGAGGTTCTCCGGCGTGTAGTAGTAGCCGTAGATGTTGGGTCCGAGCATGCGCACGCCGTGCCTGCGCGCGATCTCGACGATCTCCTTCTGCCCCTCGACGTTCCCCGTCTCGGCGAACCCCGACGGGATCATGATCGCGCCCGCCACGCCCTTGCGCCCGGTCTCCTCCAGCGCCGGCGCCACGAACTTGGCGGGGATCGCGAACACGGCCACGTCCACGTCGCCGGGCACGTCCGAGATGCTCTTGTACGCGGTCAGCCCCATGATCTCGTCGGCCTTGGGGTTGATCGGGAAGATCTGCCCCTGATAGCCGCCGTTGATGAGGTTGCGCATGACCGAGTTGCCGATCTTGCCGGTCTCGGCGGAGGCGCCGATCACGGCCACCGAGCGCGGCTTGAAGATCCGCGTCATCTGCCGGAGGATCTCCTCCCGCGACAGGCGGGCGACCTCGGCGGGTTTGTCGCCGATGAGGATGCGCACGTCGGCGGCGACCGCGCCGTTGGCGTCGGCGAAGACGGGGTTGAGGTCCACCTCGACGATCTCGGGGAAGTCGGAGACCAGCCGCCCGACACGCTCGATCAGCTCCGCCAGCGCCTGGCGGTCGGCGGGCTCGGCCCCCCGGGCACCACGGAGCACTTCTGCCGCCCTGATGTCGTCCAGCATCCCAAGTGCATCTTCTCCCGAGACGGGGGCGAGCCGGAAGGTCACATCCTTGAGCACCTCGACCAGGACGCCGCCCAGCCCGAACGCGATGACCTTGCCGAACGTGGGGTCGGTGACGGCGCCGACGATGACCTCGTGGCCGCCGCCGACGAGCTGCTGCACCTGGACGCCGTCGATGGCGGCGTCGGCGTTGTACGCGCGGGCGTTGGCGAGGATCGTGTCGTAGCCCGCGCGGACCTCCTCCGCGCTCTTCAGGCCGACCAGCACGCCGCCCGCGTCCGTCTTGTGCAGGATGTCCGGGGAGACGATCTTCAGGACGACCGGGAGGCCGATGCGCTCGGCGATGGAGACCGCCTCGTCGGCCGAGGTGGCCAGGCCCTCGCCCGGGGTGGCGATGCCGTACTCCTCGCAGATCTTGCGCCCCTCGGGGGCGGTCAGGGCCGTGCGGCCCTCGGCGAGCGCCTTCTCGATGACTTCGCGGACCACTAGATGACTCCGTTCGTCCTGAGTTGGGCCAGCTCGTCCGCGCTGACGCCGAGCTCGCCGTAGATCTCCTGGTTGTGCTCGCCGAGCAGGGGCGGGGTCCGGACGTCGACCGGGGAGTCCGACAGCTGCAGCGGGCTGCCGACGGTCACGAACTCGCCGCGCTCCGGGTGGTCGACCGTGACGACGATGCCCTCCTCGCGCAGGCTCTCGTCCTGGACCAGCTCCTTGGTGGACAGGATCGGCCCGCACGGGATGTTCTCGGCGTTGAGCCGGTCGAGGACCGTCCACTTGTCGTGGCGGATCGTCCACTCCTCGATGAGCTGGAACATCTTGTCCAGCTTCGGCAGCCGCGCCTCGGGCGTCGCCCACTCGGGGTCCTCGGCCAGCTCGGGGCGGCCGATGATGTTCGAGATGGGCTTCCAGCCGACCGGCTGCACGATCACGTAGATGTAGTCGTTGGGTCCGCCGGGCGCGCAGCGCACCGCCCAGCCGGGCTGGCCGCCGCCGCTGGCGTTGCCCGAGCGGGGCACCTCGTCGCCGAACGTCTTGTTCGGGTACTCGCGCAGCGGGCCGTGCGCCAGGCGCTGCTGGTCGCGGAGCTTGACGCGGCACAGGTTCAGCACGGCGTGCTGCATGGCCACCTGTACGCGCTGCCCGCGGCCGGTCTGCTGGCGCTGGTAGAGGGCGGCCAGGATGCCGGCGACCGCGTGGATGCCGGTGCCCGAGTCGCCGATCTGCGCCCCGGTGGCCAGCGGCGGGCCCTCCTCGAAGCCGGTGGAGGTCATCGAGCCGCCCATGGCCTGGGCGATCACCTCGTACGCCTTGAACTTGGCGTACCTGCCGGTGCCGAAGCCCTTGATCGAGGCGTAGATCAGGCGCGGGTTGAGCTCCTGGAGCCGGTCCCAGGTGAAGCCCATGCGGTCGACCGCGCCCGGGCCGAAGTTCTCGACCAGGATGTCGGCGCTCCTCACCAGGTCGGTGAAGATCTCCTTGCCGCGCTCGCTCTTCATGTTGAGGGTGATGCTGCGCTTGTTGCAGTTGAGCATCGTGAAATAGAGGCTGTCGACGTCCGGGAGATCGCGGAGCTGCTGCCGGGTGATGTCGCCGGTCGGGGCCTCCAGCTTGACGACGTCCGCGCCCAGCCAGGCGAGCAGCTGGGTGCAGGACGGGCCCGACTGGACGTGGGTCATGTCGAGGACGCGGACACCTTCGAGAGCCTTCATCTGGGCGCTCCCCTACTTGTACATCGTCTGGTTCATGGTTCCGGGGGCGTAGACCTCTGGATCGACCCACACGTTGATCAGCGAGGGCTTGCCCGACTCCCTGGCCCGCTCCAGCGCGGGGCGGATCTCGGCCGGGTCGCGCACCTCCTCGCCGTGGCCGCCGAGCAACTTGGCGAAGTCGCCGTAGCGGATGTCGCCGAGAGTGTTGCCGACGCGGGCGCGGTCCTCGCCGTACTTGGCGGCCTGGCCGTACCTGATCTGGTTCATGGACGAGTTGTTGCCGATGACCCCGATGAACGGCAGGTCGAAGCGGACCATGGTCTCGAAGTCCCAGCCGGTCAGGCTGAAGGCGCCGTCGCCGAACAGGCAGAGCACCTCCTTGTCGCGCCGCGCCTGCTTGGCCGCCATCGCGAACGCCATGCCGACGCCGAGCGTGCCGAGCGGTCCCGGGTCCATCCAGTGGCCGGGCGACTTGGGCTGCACGACCTGGCCGGAGAAGGTGACGATGTCGCCGCCGTCGCCGATGTAGATCGTGTCCTCGGTGAGGAACTCGTTGATCTCGTGGACCAGGCGGTAGGGGTCGATGGGCTGGGCGCCGGAGAGCTGGCGGGGCAGGCGCTTCTCGTACGCCTGGGTCTCGACCGCGCGCAGCTCGTCCATCCACTCCTTGCGCTTGGTGACCGCGTTCTCGATGCGGCCGCTGGCGGCCTGGGCCGCCGCCGCGAGGACGAGGCCGGCGTCGCCGACGATCCCCAGGTCGATGTCGCGGTTCTTGCCGACCGTGCGGTAGTCGAGGTCGATCTGGACCACGGCGGCGGTCGGCGACAGGCGCTTGCCGTAGCCCATCCGGAAGTCGAACGGGGTGCCGACGATGATGATCAGGTCGGCGTTGGTGAAGGCGTACCTGCGGCTGAGCTGGAAGTGGTGCGGGTCGCCGGGCGGGAGCGTGCCGCGGCCCGAGCCGTTCATGTACGCGGGCACGTTCAGGGCCCGGACGAAGTCGATCGCGGCGTCCGTGGCCCGGCACGTCCACACCTGGCTCCCGAGCAGGATGCACGGCTTCTCCGCGTGCGCCAGCATGTCGGCCAGCCGCTCGATCGCCTCGGGGTCGCCCTGCTGGCGGGTCGAGGCCCGGTAGTGCCCGGCCTTGGGGATGCGCGCCTTCTCCAAGGGGACCTTCGCGTCGAGCACGTCGCGCGGGATCTCCAGGAACGACGGGCCCGGAGCGCCGTGGTAGCACTCGCGGAAGGCCATCGACACGATGTCCGCCACCCGCTCCGTGCTCGGCACCGTGGCCGCGAACTTGGTGATCGGGCTCATCATGTCCACGTGCGGCAGGTCCTGCAGCGAGCCCATCTTGTGCTGGCTCAGCGCTCCCTGGCCGCCGATGAGCAACATGGGGCTCTCCGCGCGGAAGGCGTTGGCCACGCCGGTGACCGCGTCGGTCGTGCCCGGCCCGGCGGTGACCACCGCGCAGCCGGGCTTGCCGGTGATGCGCGCGTACCCGTCGGCCGCGTGTGCCGCCACCTGCTCGTGGCGTACGTCGATGACCTCGATGCCCTCATCGACGCAGCCGTCATAGATATCGATGATGTGGCCGCCGCAGAGCGTGTAGATCACGTCCACACCCTCGGCTTTGAGTGCCTTGGCTACGAGATGACCACCAGAGATCGTTTCCGACATCATGCCACCCTTTCCGGCGTCGGCTGTCTTCCGCATACTGCATACCGTATGACCGCAATGGTTACTCCCTCCCGTTCGGCCTGTCTAGCCCCCAGGGGGCAACTCGATCAGCTCGACCTGCTCACCGGCCCACCCCGGAGGGACGACGGCCAGCGCGTCGGCCAGCGCCGCCCCCCACAGCGAACCCGGCCGGTCGTGCCCCACCGGCACCGCGTCCCGGCCCGACCTCCGGACCGGCACGAGCCGCGTGTCGCGCGGGTGCGCCCGCACCGCTCCGGCCAGCGCCGACGTCTCCGTGCGGACGGGGATCCCGGCCAGCTCGCGCAGGATGGGCGCGAGCAGCGTGAGGGCCGCGCCGAGGGCCGCGAACGGGTTTCCCGGCAGGCCGACGACCAGCGCCCCTCCCGGCAGCCGGGCCAGCAGTTGCGGGTGCCCGGGCCGGACGGCGACACCGTCGACGATCACGTCGGCGCCGAGGTCGCCCAGCACGGCCCTGAGGTGGTCGGCGGGCCCCTTGGACGACGCGCCGCACACGGCGACCACGTCTGCCGTCCCGGTCTTGAGTGCGGCGCGGAGCGCTTCCCGGCCGTCGGGCAGCACGTCGGTGCTCGCCACCCGGCCGCCGGCCCACGCCACCAGCCCCGGCAGGAACGGGCCGATGGCGTCGCGCACCCTGCCCGGCGCGGGCAGACCCTCGTGCACGACCTCGTCCCCGGTGATCAGCACCGCGACCCGCGGGCGGGGCCGTACCGGCAGCTCGTCGTGGCCCAGCGCGGCGGCCAGCCCGAGCGCCACCGGGGTCACCACCGCGCCCGCGCCCAGCACGACCGCGCCCTCGGCGATGTCCTCGCCCCGCCGCCGGATGTGCCGCCCGAGCTCGGCCGTGCCGTTCACCCGCGCCCCGTCCACCGCGGCCTGCTCGTACGGCAGCACCGCCGACGCCCCCGCGGGCGTCGGAGCGCCGGTGGCGATCTCGACCGCCTCCCCCGGCCGCAACTCCTCCCCGTAGCAGGCGCCACCGGCCAGCACCCGGCCGACCACCCGCCACGGACCGGCACCGGCCACCGCGTAGCCGTCCATCGCCGAAACGTCCACCCCGGGCACCGCCACCAGCGCCGTCAACGGCGCGGCGAGGCGGCCGCCGAGAGCGTCTGCGAGCAGCACGGACGCGGGTTCGAGGGGCGTCGCGGCCCCCTTCGCGAGGGCCCGCGCGGTCACCCAGGTCGTCGATTCCACCACTAGATCATGCCGAAGAACGGTCACAGGCATGCTCCTTGACCCACGTTTTTCCATACTGTATACCGAATGCAAATCCGACGCGAGAACGGAGCGCAGCATGAAGGTCGCTGTTCTTGGCGCCGGCGCCATCGGCGCATACGTGGGGGCCGCCCTCCACCGGGCGGGAGTCGAGGTGCACCTCATCGCGAGAGGCGAGCACCTGCAGGCGATCCGGCGCGCCGGTGTGCGGGTGCTCACCCCCAGAGGCGACTTCACCGCCCATCCCCATGCCACCGACGACACCACTCAGGTCGGCCCGGTGGACCACGTCTTCCTGGGCCTCAAGGCGAACAGCTACGCCTCTGCGGGCCCCATGATCAGGCCGCTCCTGCACGAGGCCACGAGCATCATCGCCGCGCAGAACGGCATCCCGTGGTGGTACTTCCACGGGCTCAAGGGCCCCTACGAGGGCTACCGCATCGAGAGCGTCGACCCGGGCGGCGCGGTCACGACCGCGCTGCCCCTGCACCGTGCCGTCGGCTGCGTCGTGTACGCCGCCACCGAGATCGAGCGGCCCGGCGTGATCCGCCATCTTGAGGGCACCCGCTTCTCCATCGGCGAGCCGGACGGCGAGCTGACCGAGCGGTGCGCCGCCTTTAGCCAGGCCGCGATAGCCGGCGGGCTCAAGTGCCCGGTGGAGCGCGACCTGCGCAAAGACGTGTGGGTCAAGCTCATGGGCAACATCGCTTTCAACCCGATCAGCGCGCTGGCCAGGGCGACGATGGCCGGGATCTGCCGCCACGACGGCGCCAGGGAGCTGGTCGTGGCCATGATGCGGGAGACCGTCGAGGTGGCCGGGCGGGTCGGCTGCGACCCGGGGATCTCCATCGAGCGCCGCCTGAAGGGGGCGGAGAAGGCGGGCGAGCACAAGACCTCCACGCTGCAGGACCTGGAGAAGGGCAAGCCGCTGGAGCTGGACGTGCTGCTCGCGGCGGTGGTCGAGCTGGCCGACCTCACCGGCGCCGAGGTGCCGACGCTGCGTGCCATCCACGCGGTGAGCGACCTCCTCAACGCCAACCTTGTCCGCGCGGTCTAGCGGGGAATACCGTAGCCTGTATACAGAATGGAGGGATCATGAGCTATGACCGCCTGACCCATCCACTGGTGCGTGAGAACGGCGTGCTGCGCAGGGCGACCTGGGAAGAGGCCCTGGAGCGGGCGGCGGAGGGCTTCCGCCGCAACCTCGCCGCGCATGGGCCCGACTGCTTCGCCATGTTGTCGTGCGCCCGCTCCACCAACGAGATGAACTACGTCGGGCAGAAGTTCACCCGCGTGGTGATCGGCACCAACAACGTGGACTCCTGCAACCGCACCTGCCACGCGCCGAGCGTGGCGGGGCTGTCGGCGGTGTTCGGCAGTGGTGGCGGCACGTCCTCCTACCAGGAGGTGGAGGACACCGATGTGATCGTGATGTGGGGTTCGGCGGCGCGTAACGCCCACCCCATCTTCTTCCAGCACGTGCTGAAGGGCATCCACAACGGCGCGCGGATGTTCGCGGTGGACCCGCGCCGCACCGGCACCGCCCAGTGGGCCGACCTGTGGCTGGGGCTGAACGTGGGCACCGACATCCCCCTCGCCCACGCGGTGGCCAGGGAGATCATCCACGCCGGGCTGCACAACGAGGCGTTCATCGAGCGGGCCACGATCGGGTTCGAGGAGTTCAAGGAGTCGGTCGAGCCCTGGACCCTCACCACCGCCGAGCAGGTCACCGGCGTGCCCGCGCACGCCATCCGCGAGCTGGCCCACGCCTACGCCCGCGCCGACCGCGCCCAGCTGTGCTGGACGCTCGGCATCACCGAGCACCACAACGCGACGGACAACGTACGGGCCCTGATCAACCTGTCCCTGCTCACCGGCCACGTCGGCCGTTACGGCTCCGGCCTGTCGCCGCTGCGCGGCCAGAACAACGTGCAGGGCGGCGGCGACATGGGCGCCATCCCCAACCGGCTGCCCGGCTTCCAGGACATCCTCGACCCCGGCATCCGGGCGCGTTTCGAGAGCGTGTGGGGCAGGGAGATCCAGCCCCGCTACGGACTCAACCTCACCCAGATGCTGGAGGCCATGGCCGACGGCGAGGTGACCACCTGCTATCTCATCGGTGAGAACCCCGTGCAGTCCGAGGCCGACTCGCTGGCCTGCATCAAGCGCCTGTCCATGCTCGACCACCTGGTCGTGCAGGACATCTTCCTCACCAAGACCGCCCAGATGGCCGACGTCGTGCTGCCTGCCAGCGCCGCCTGGTGCGAGGCGGACGGCACGTTCACCAACAGCGAGCGCCGCGTCCAGCGGGTCCGCAAGGCCCTGGATCCGCCGGGCGAGGCGCGCGACGACATCTGGATCATGTGCGAGCTGGCCCGCAGGCTGGGCCACGACTGGCACTACGACGGCGCCGAGGAGGTCTGGAACGAGCTGCGCGCCATGTCGCCCCAGCACCACGGCATGACCTACGAGCGGCTGGCCGACCTGCAGGGCATCCAGTGGCCCTGCCCGTCGGAGGACTCGCTGGAGCCGCCCTACCTGCACGGCAGGCTGTGGGAGAGCGACCCGGTCAGGCGGGGCGTGCCGGCGCCGTTCGCGGTGCTGCGCCACTCGCCGCCGGTGGACCTGCTGGACGAGGAGTATCCGCTGCGGCTGACGACCGGGCGGCGGCTCGACTCGTACAACACGGGCGTGCAGTCCTCCGGGTTCGCCTCTCCCCTGCGCCGGGGCGAGACGGTGGAGCTCTGCCCCGAGGACGCCGACCGGCTCGGCGTCGTCGCGGGCGAGGAGGTGCGGATCAGCTCGCGGCGCGGGTCGGTGGTCGCGCCGGTGTTCATAGACCCCGCCCTGCGGCCGGGGCTGGTGTTCATGACCATGCACTTCCCGGACGAGGTGGACACCAACTCGCTCACCATCGAGGCCACCTGCCCGATCGCGGGCACCGCCGAGTTCAAGGCGGCGGCCGTACGCGTCGAGAAGCTCGTGAAGGCCGGGTGATCAGATGGATCTGAGGTTCCGTGGCGCAGAGCCGTCCGACGAGGAGCGCGCGGCCGTCGACGCCCTGCTCGGGCCGCCCGCGTCGGCGTGGGACGGCGGCGGGAGGACCGAGGCCGACCTGCGGGTGGCCGCCCGCGCCGAGTCGCAGCGCGACATGCTGCTGCCCGCGCTGCACGCGGTCAACGACCGGGTCGGGTGGATCAGCGAGGGCGCGCTCGACTACATCTGCCGCCGCCTGACCGTGCCGCCCGCCGAGGCGTACGGGGTGGCGACGTTCTACTCGCTGTTCTCCATGGAGCCGCGGCCGAAGCGGGTGCTGCACGTCTGCACCGACCTGGCCTGCCAGGCCAAGGGTGGCGAGGACGTACGCAGGCGGGTGGAGGAGCGGCTCGGCCCGCCCGGCAAGGCGTGGCACGAGAGCCCCTGCCTGGGCCTGTGTGAGCGGGCCCCCGCCGCGCTCGCCCTGGAGGCGGGCACGCCTCCCAAGGCCCAGGTGTACGCGCCCGCGAACGCCTCCCTGACCCTGGACGCCCCCACCCCCAACGGCACCACCCCCAGCCTCGACGTCGCCGGCGACGCCCCGGTGGCGGCGGCCGTGCCGCAGTCCGGGCAGGACGGGCTGACCCTGCTCAGGAGGGTCGGCACGACCGATCCCGCGAGCCTGGACGACTACCGGGCGGCCGGCGGCTACAGCGCGCTCAGGAGGGCGTTCGAGCTGGGGCCCGCCGGGGTCATCCGGGAGGTCCTGGAGTCGGGGCTGGTCGGCAGGGGCGGCGCCGCGTTCCCGACCGGCCGCAAGTGGGACGCCACCGCGCGCCAGCCCGACCACCCGCACTACCTGGTCTGCAACGCCGACGAGAGCGAGCCGGGCACGTTCAAGGACCGCGTGATCATGGAGGGCGACCCGTACGCGCTGGTGGAGGCGATGACGATCGCCGCCTACGCCACCGGCTGCGCCAAGGGATACCTCTACATCAGGGGCGAATACCCCAGGGCGACCGCGCGGCTCCAGCACGCCATCGCGACCGCGCGCGCACGGGGCCTGCTCGGCGACGACATCCTCGGCAAGGGCCTGTCGTTCGACATCGAGCTGCGCAGGGGCGCGGGCGCGTACATCTGCGGCGAGGAGACCGCGATCTTCAACTCCATCGAGGGGCAGCGGGGCGAGCCGCGCAGCAAGCCGCCGTTCCCCGTGGAGAAGGGGCTGTTCGGCAAGCCGACCGTGGTCAACAACGTCGAGACGCTGGTCAACGTGCTGCCGATCCTGGAGCGCGGCGCCCGGGCGTACACGGCGGCCGAGCCCAAGCTGTTCTGCGTCTCGGGCGCGGTCGAGCGGCCCGGCGTGTACGAGCTCACGTTCGGGACGACGTTGCGCGAGCTCCTGGACATGACCGGCACCACCGGCACGACGAAGGCGGTGCTGCTCGGCGGCGCGGCCGGCGCGTTCGTCACCGACCTGGACATCCCGCTCACCTTCGAGGGCACCAGGAACGCGGGGGCGACGCTCGGCTCCGGCGTGGTGCTCGTCATCGACGACACCGTGGACATGAAACGGCTGCTGCTGCGCATCGCGGAGTTCTTCCGCGACGAGTCCTGCGGCCAGTGCGTGCCCTGCCGGGTCGGCACCGTACGGCAGGAGGAGGCCCTGCACCGGCTGTCGCGCCGGGTCTCCGACGATGATCTCGTGCTGCTGCGCGAGGTCGGCCAGACCATGCGGGACGCCTCGATCTGCGGCCTCGGACAGACCGCCTGGAACGCCGTCGAATCGGCCATCGACCGTCTGGGAGTGTTCAAATGATCCCGCTCCAGCCGCCCCGGCGGCTCATCGACGTCCAGATCGACGGCGAGGACGTACGGGTGCCGGAGGGCTCGACGATCCTCGACGCCTGCCACGCGGCGGGCAAGGACATCCCCACCCTCTGCTACGGCGACACGCTGACCCCGAAGAACGCCTGCCGCGTCTGCGTCGTGGAGGTGGAGGGCGCCAGGACGCTGGCGCCCGCCTGCTCCCGCAAGGCCGAGGCCGGCATGAAGGTCGGCACCGACACCGAGCGGGCCCGGCAGAGCCGCAAGGTGGTGCTGGAGCTGCTCGGCTCCTCCGTGGACCTGTCGACCACCCCTCGCGCCGCCGAGTGGGCCGAGGAGTACGGCGCCGATCCCACGCGGTTCGGCGACGACGCGGCCACGGTCGAGCAGCCCGCCAAGGTGGACAACGACCTCTACGTGCGCGACTACAGCAAGTGCATCCTGTGCTACAAGTGCGTGGACGCCTGCGGCGACCAGTGGCAGAACACCTTCGCCATCGCCGTCGCGGGCCGCGGGTTCGACGCGACGATCTCCACGGAGTTCGAGGCGCCGCTCACCGACTCGGCCTGCGTCTACTGCGGCAACTGCGTGGAGGTGTGCCCGACGGGCGCGCTGTCGTTCAAGACCGAGTTCGACATGCGGGCCGAGGGCACCTGGGACGAGTCGCGGCAGAGCGAGACCACGACGGTCTGCAGCTACTGCGGGGTCGGCTGCAACCTGACCCTGCACGTGCAGGACAACAAGATCGTCAAGGTGAGCTCGCCGCACGACAACCCGGTGACCAAGGGCAACCTCTGCGTCAAGGGCCGCTTCGGGTACGGCTATGTCTAGGGCGCTCATCCGGGCCGAGGGGAGCGCTCGTGTCTAGGGTCGCGGTGAAACGGCGGATCCTGCGGGTCAAGGACACCGCCCGCATCCCCAAGGTCGACTCGCTGGCCGCCGAGGAGCCGCTGGAGATCCGCCTCGACGGGACGCCGCTGACGGTCACCATGCGCACGCCCGGCGACGACTTCGACCTGGCCGCCGGGTTCCTGGTCAGCGAGGGGGCCGTGGGCGCGGCCGACGACATCGCCACGATCCGCTACTGCGCGGGCGCGACGGTGGACGGCGGGAACACGTACAACGTGCTCGACGTGCGGCTGGCGCCCGGCGTGACGGCGCCCGCGCCGCGCAACTTCTACACCACGTCCTCCTGCGGCGTCTGCGGCAAGGCGTCGCTGGAGGCGGTACGCACGGTGGCTCGCTGGAGCGCCGGAGACGACCCGGTCGAGCTGGCGCAGCCGACCGTCGCCGCCCTGCCGGACCGGCTGCGCGCGGCCCAGCGGGTGTTCGACCGGACCGGGGGCCTGCACGCGGCCGGCCTGTTCACGTCCGACGGCGAGCCGCTGTGCGTGCGCGAGGACGTGGGCCGGCACAACGCGGTGGACAAGCTGCTCGGCTGGGCCCTGCGCAACGACCGGCTCCCTTTGCGCGGGACCGTCCTGATGGTGTCGGGCCGGGCCTCGTTCGAGCTGGTGCAGAAAGCGGTCATGGGGGGCATCCCGGTGCTCGCCGCTGTCTCGGCGCCGTCGTCGCTCGCGGTCGAACTGGCCGCGGAGGAGGGGCTGACGCTCATCGGGTTCCTGCGCGGGGACTCGATGAACGTCTATACGGGCGAGCGCCGCCTGAGCATCACCCCGAGCGCCGGCTATGGCTCGGCCGGCGCACACTCACCGGGGTGATGGCGGGATGCCGCACGGCGCCCTGGCCCCCAGCCGCCGTCCGGCATCCCCTCCCTGCTTATTGCCTCCGCTTCGCGGAGGCGGGCTCGGTCGCTGCGAGCCGTCGCCAGAGGATTTTGACAACCATTTTCATTTTGGCGCATACTGACTCACATGATGTCAGGATTTTCCCGGTCGTACGCCGTCGGATTGCTGGCCGGGGCCACCCTCCTCACCACCGCCGCCTGCGGATCCGGCTCCGCCGAGACCGCCGCAGGGGGCAGGCCGGAGGTGGTCGCCGCGTTCTATCCGCTCCAATGGCTGACCGAGCAGGTGGGAGGATCCGACGCGCACGTGACCGTCCTGACCGCCCCCGGCGTCGAGCCGCACGACCTCGAGCTGAGCATCCAGCAGGTGACCGAGATCCAGAAGGCGGCGCTCACGGTCTACATCAAGGGCGTGCAGCCCGCCGTGGACGACGCGGTCGACGCCGACAAGAGCTTCGACGCCGCCACGGCCGTCACGACCCTGCCCGCGAGCGGGCACGAGGAGGGCGAGGAGGAGCACGGCCACGAGGTCTCGTACGACCCGCACCTCTGGCTGGACCCCACCCGCCTGGCCACCATCGCCACCAAGCTCGGCGAGCGCCTGGCCGCCGCCGACCCGGCGCACGCGCAGGCGTACAAGGACCGCGCCGCCAAGACGGCGGGCGCGCTTGGAACGCTCGACCAGGAGTTCGCCAAGGGCCTGAGCACGTGCAGGACCAAGTCCCTGGTCACGGCGCACGAGGCGTTCGGCTACCTGGCGGACCGTTACAAACTCAAGCAGGTCGGCATCACGCTCGACCCCGAGACCGAGCCGTCGCCCGCGCGCATCTCCGAGGTGGCCAAGCTGGCCAAGGCCGAGGGTGTGACCACGATCTTCACCGAGTCCCTGGTCAGCCCCAAGGTGGCCGAGGTGCTCGCGAACGAGGTGGGCGCGAAGACCGCCGTGCTCGACCCGCTGGAGAGCCGGCCCTCCGGCGATTACCTGTCGGCCATGCGCGATAACCTCAAAACCCTACAAACAGCACTGGGGTGTACGGCATGAGCGAAACGGCCTTCGCGATGACCGACGGCCGGGTCTCCTTCGATGGCAAGCCCGTCCTCCGGGGGATCGACCTGACCGTCTGCCCGGGTGAGGTCGTCGCCCTCCTGGGGGCCAACGGCTCGGGCAAGTCGACGCTGGTCCGCGCACTGCTCGGCCTCACGCCGCTCACCGGCGGCTCGACGCTGATGTACGGGTCCCCGCCGGGCAGGTTCCGCGACTGGTGGCGCATCGGCTACGTGCCGCAGCGGCTCCAGGTCGGGGGCGGCGTGCCCGCCACCGTACGCGAGGTCGTGGCCTCGGGCCGGATCGCCAGGCAGAGCCGGCTGCGCAGGACCAGCCCGGCCGACAAGGCCGCCGTGGCCGACGCGCTGGAGGCCGTCCGGCTGGCCGACCGCGCGAACGACCCCGTCCAGTCGCTGTCCGGCGGCCAGCAGCAGCGGGTGCTCATCGCCCGGGCGCTGGCCGGAGAGCCGGACACGTACGTGATGGACGAGCCGACGGCGGGCGTGGACGCCGACACGCAGCAGTTGCTGGCCGACACGCTGGCCGGGCTGGTACGCGACGGCAAGACGGTGGTGCTGGTCGCGCACGAGCTGGGGCCGCTGGAGCCGATCATCACGCGCGGCGTGGTGATCCGCGAGGGCCGCGTCGCGCACGACGGCAGGCCGCCGCGCCCGGAGGGCGACTGCGCCCGGCCGGGCCACGAACATCAGCATCCGCACGCGGCCACGCCGGCCGCGGGGCCGTTGACCGGCTGGCAGGGGGAGGCGCCGTGAACGGCGGCCGACGGAGGGAACCGCGATGATCATGGATCTGCTCCAGGAGCAGCTCTTCCAGCTCGCCCTGGTGGCCGCGCTGCTGGTGGGCCTGTGCGCGCCCGCCGTGGGGACGTTCATCGTGCAGCGCAGGCTGGCGCTGCTGGGTGACGGCATCGGCCACGTGGCGCTGACCGGCGTCGCCCTCGGCTTCCTGACCGGCACCACGCCCGTGCTCACCGCCGTGATCGTCTCCGTCGTCGGGGCGGTGGCCATCGAGCTGGTCAGGGCGCGCGGGCGGACCAGCGGCGACGTGGCGCTGGCACTGCTGTTCTACGGCGGGATCGCGGGCGGCGTCATGCTCATGGGCATCGCGCCGGGCGGCAGCAACGCCAAGCTGAACTCCTACCTGTTCGGCGCCATCGCCAGCGTCACGGTCCAGGACATCTGGGTCATCGCCGCGCTGGCCGTGGCCGTGATCGGCGTGGTCGTGGTCTTCGGCAGGGAGCTGTTCGTGCTCTGCCAGGACGAGGAGATGGCCAGGGCGAGCGGCCTGCCGGTCCGCTTCCTCAGCCTGCTCATCGCGGTCACCGCCGCGCTCACCGTCGTGATCGCGATGCGCGTGGTGGGCCTGCTGCTGGTCAGCGCGCTGATGGTGATCCCGGTGGCCACCAGCCAGCAGCTCACCCGGGGTTTCCGCACGACGATGGGGCTGGCCATGCTGTTCGGGGTGCTCGCCTCGGTGGGCGGCCTGCTCGCCTCCACCTACTCGGCCAAGGTGCCTCCCGGCGCGGCGATCGTGCTTCTTGCTCTCGCCGGCTTCGTCCTGGCCCTCGGTGTCGGTAAATTCGTACGCCGAGGCCGTACCCAGGAGTCGACAGTGAGCGAGCGACCGAAGATGCGCGTGGAGGAGGTCGCATGACGACGAGACGCGACGCCGTGCACGACACCCTCCGCAGGAGCGAGGGGTTCCGTAGCGCGCAGGACGTCTATGCCGAGATGCGCCTGCACGGGGCGAAGATCGGCCTGACCACCGTCTACCGCGCCCTGCAGGCGCTGGCCGACGGCGGGCAGGTCGACGTGCTGCGTACGGACGAGGGCGAGTCCGTCTACCGGGCGTGCGCCAGCGACGTCCATCACCACCACCTGGTCTGCCGCCGCTGCGGCCACACGGTGGAGGTGGCCGGTCCCGCGGTCGAGCGGTGGGCCGAGGCGGTGGGCGGCGAGCACGGCTTCACCGAGATCACCCACACGGTCGAGGTCTTCGGCACCTGCGCCGCCTGCTCCAAGGGCTGACCGGCGTCAGCCGGCCTTCGGCACCTGCTGCTCGCGCGGCTCTTTCCGGCGTGTCTCGCCGGGCTGCGGCGAGCGGGTGCGGGTGCGGGAGCCGTACAGGACTCCGAGGACGATCACCGCGCACCCGGCGAGCTGCAGCGCCGACGGCCGCTCGCCCAGCACCACCGCGGACAGCGCGACGGTCGTCATGGGCTGGACGAGCAGCAGCAACGCGGTGAGCGCGGCCGGCTGGCGCGGCAGCGAGAACGTGATCAGCGACCACCCCAGCACCTGCGGCCCCAGCGCGAGCAGCAGCAGCCACCCGTGCGCCGGCCAGCTCGGCATGAGGTCGGCACCCCCGAAGAGCGGGCTCAGCAGGGCGATGGCCACGGTGGCGACCACCGTGGCGTGTGCCAGCGGCCCCACGGCCCGCGCCGGCCCGGCCTTCATGAGCAGCAGGAACGCCGCGTACGAGATGGACGTGGCGACCCCGGCCAGCACCCCCATGATCGGGTCGCGCCCGTAGGCGGCGCTGTCGAACACCCCGGAGATGAGCACCACCCCCGCGAACACGATCGGCGTCGCGACCATCAACCGGGACGACGGCCGCTCCCCGAACAGCGCCCAGGCCGCGAACGCCACCAGGAACACCTGCAGGTTCCCCAGCACGGTGGCCAGCCCCGCGCCCACGTAGTCGATCGCGTGATGCCAGAACAGCAGGTCGAGCGCGAACACCACGCCCGCCAGCCAGGCCAGCACCACCCCTTTCCACGGCAGCGGCCCCAGCCTGCGCCGCTCCAGCCAGGCCAGCACGATCATGGGCGGCACGGCGTACGCGCAACGGAACAACGCGGACGTGGCAGGCGATACACCTGAGAGCCGAACCAAGGGGGCGGAGGTGGAGATGATCAGCGCACCGACGATCGCGATCAGCACGATACGGCGATGTGCACTCATAGAAACCCCCGTACGGCCATGCAGGAGATACAGTGCGACCACGCTAGAACCCGGCGCGGACAGGAGTCAACATGCCGTTTGGCCATGACATGGTGCATTCTTTGGCCACCGTTGTCGAGCTGGTCAACACCTCGCCCTCCACCGGGGGCGACGAGGGCCTGGCGGGCCTGGCCGAATTGCAGGCGTTCGTGGAGTCCCGCCAGATCAGCGGCGTCACCAAGCTGACGCCCCGCGACCTGGGCCAGGTGCGGATGGTACGAGAGGTGTTCTACCGCGTCTTCATCTCCCCGGACCAGCCCACGGCGGTCCGCACCCTGAACGTCCTGCTCGCCGAGACGCGCATCACCCCCCGGCTGACCGAGCACGACGGCCACCCGCTGCACATGCACTATTTCGCCGCGGACTCCACCCTGGCGGAGCACGTGGCGGCCGATTGCGGCGTCGCCCTGGCCCACCTGCTGGTGGAGGGCGAGGTCGAACGCCTGCGCACCTGCTCGGCCCCGGACTGCGACCGCGTCTTCGTCGACGAGTCCCGCAACCGGTCCCGCGTCTACTGCGACAGCCGCACGTGCGGCAACCGCATGCACGTGGCCGCCTACCGCGCCCGCCGCCGCGCCTAACCCCAGGACAGCCCCCAGACGGGGACCTGCCGGCCCCCGCGCCCCTCGGACGCGACCCCGACCACCCCACCGAGGCTCGATGTCCCGAAGGGCACGGCAGGCAGGGCCGAAGCGTTCTCGGCTGATGGGCGCCTGCGGGCATGACGTGGCTGGGTGGCTGAGGGGCACCTGGAGCACGCCACCATCGTCACGATCTACGCCGTCACCAGCCTCCCACCAGGCCGAATCACACACGCCCGGCTCGCCGCCCTGATCCGCGGCCACTGGAGCGTCGAGGCCCTGCACCACGTCCGCGACGTCACCTACCGCGAGGACGCCTGCCGAGTCCGTACCGGCACCGCACCCCGGATCATGGCCGGCCTCCGCAACCTGGCCATCGGACCGGCCCGCCTGATCGGCTGGACCAACATTGCCGCCGCCACCGACCACTACCGCAGCCACCCCGCCGACGGCCTTCGGCTACTCGGTGCCACAACATGAGAACGCTTCGGCCTTGAAGCCACCAGCAAGATCGCTGTCTGAACGGCATCGGGGTCAGCCAACGAATGGGCGGCCGCCGTGCTACGTGAAGTATATGAGCCGGTCCTCTGAGCGGATCAGGCCTGGAAGGCCGAGCTGGGCGGACTGCGGGAAGCGTGGAATCACTTCGTCGCAGAATTGTTGGTCGATTTTTTTCAGGTAGTTGCGAGCGGACACGTCGTCGTCGTTCTGAAAGATGTCGGTGAACCAGTTTTCGTCGGCCACCGCGTGATCGAAGCGTGCCTTGGCGGGTGCCACGATGTCATCCGCGCACGTGCGGGCGAGCGAACCGATGGTGCTGTAGATCTCGGCCAGCGGGCGGACGGTGTCGTGGATCGCCTTCAGCGCCTGCTGCGCCTTCTCCGCCGCAGCACCGGCCCAATGGTAGCTGACGTCATTCGCATGAAACCGCAGCCTGCCGGCGATCGTCCCCAGGTCGTCGGAAATCGCCGTCATGGAACTGGAAAAGTTTCTCATCGACTGCTCGTCGCCGGTCATCAACAGCTCCCTGATCTGTTCCTTGTCAAGGCTGTCGTAGTCATGACGCAGCTCGATGCCGTTCCAGTCGACGACGATGTATCCCGACGGATATTGGTCGCTGACGGCATAGCCTTTTTCGACACTGCTCCAGCTGCTTCTCGGAGTGTCCGAATAAGGACTCACCGTGGAGGTGGAGTCATGATATCTGTTCCAGAAGGACTGTCTGTTGAGCCAACTGTTCTCTTCGGCGATATTGTAATTCTGGCCGGCGGTGGCAACGCCGCACGCGGCCACGACGCACTCGACCACTGCATCACTGGTAATGCAGTACAAGTCATCCGTGAAAGATCGGAAGATCCTCGAGACATCGTCGGCCCTGCCCCAATCTCCGGCATTGAAGCTCTTCCCGCCCCACCAGTCGGGGATTTCGACATCGTTGAGATCGACCACGAGCTGCTCGGCCGTCTCCCGCAGCGCCCTGCGATCGACGTCAATGCCATCTCTGACCAGGTCGCCGAGTCCAGGCCAATCGTCACTGGGCCTGGGTACACTGTCCGCAGCCGCTCCATCCTCTTGCTGATCCGTT
This sequence comes from Nonomuraea sp. NPDC003707, assembly GCF_053587055.1. NCBI lineage: Bacteria > Bacillati > Actinomycetota > Actinomycetes > Streptosporangiales > Streptosporangiaceae > Nonomuraea > Nonomuraea sp. NPDC003707. The sequence continues at coordinate 176,180 of NZ_JBSFNK010000006.1, forward strand.
CTCAAAGTCACGCGAATCGCCTTCTCACGGTGTGATTGATTGATTGCGGAGGATAGCGTCCTCGGGAGCCTAGCCAATTCGATAAGAACCAGCCGAAACCATGCGATGAACTGCTGGTGAAGATCGATCACTCCAGGCCGACGTGGCGTCGGCACCGGCCGCCTCAGGCTCTCCTCCCACGACCACGGCCAAGACGCTGTCCGGGACCATAGAAGGCCGTTCTGCACATGCCGCGCCCGGGAGTTGGTGGAGGACGCTGTAGCCGTACCCGGCTCACCCATCAGCAGCAAGGGCCCGCCCGGCCGGGAAGTGCCCAGGACCGGCCGCAACCTTCGTATCCCGCCGAATCAAATGCGTCTTTGATCACCGAGCCGTCGGCGTTTCGGCCGACCCACGCAAATCAGCCTCAGCCATCGATTGTCGAGCGCACGCCGAAAGGGTTGTCGATGACGTACCGCCAGCGCCCGTCCCTTCCGCGGCGAGCGACGTCGGTGGCGGTGCCCTCGATGTGGACCTGCTGCCCGTCCCGGTCCACACCGTCGATGGCCCAGTCCACGATCAGCAGGGCCGTGTCGCCCGCGGCGTAGACGTGCCGCGGCCGGACCGTGATCGGCAGCCCCAGGGCCATGAAGCGGGCGTTGGCGGCTTGGGCCTGCGGGCCCGTCAGCGGGGAGCCGGGCTCGGGTACGAAGACCGCTCCGCTCTCGTAGACCTCGGCCACGGCCGCCGGGTCGCCGGTGTTGAAGCGGTCGGCGAACACGGCAGGCACGTCCTCGGGGCGTTCGGCGAGTTGGCGCATCGCAGTTGCACGTCCTTCCGGCAGGTAGAAATCGGGTGGATGCGGAAAAGCTAGGAGGCGCCCTCGTGACTCACCAAACGGTTGGCCACCTCGGTCTGCCCGATGATCCTCGGGCCGAGGTCACCGAGCCGGATCCGTCGTGTCCGGTGGAGATCACGCTCGCGGCGCTGCGCGGGCGGTGGACGACTCTCGTGATCCGCGAGTTGCTGCGGGGTGAGCGTGGGTTCACGGAGCTCCGGCAGGCGCTGCCCGAGTTGTCGGACAAGGTGCTGTCCGATCGGCTGGCGCAGCTCGCCGAGGCCGGGGTGCTCGAACGTCGCCGGAGGTCCGGATGGCCGCCCCGTACGCACTATCGGCTCACCCCGCACGGGCGCCGCCTCGGGCCCGTCCTCCAGGCGCTCTGGGATTGGGGCGCCCAGGTTGAAGGCCGCCATGGGCAGGAGGTCCAGTCGGGTCTGGCCGCCACGGCCGAGAGCGATCACAACTGAGCGCGGGTGGGTGAGCGGGTGAGGGCGGGTGGGTGCGGCTTTGCTCGGGGGGCGGGGTGCCCATCAGCGACCCCGCGGTCCTGCTCGACTGGGCCAGGCGCGCTGATGCCTCGACTGCTACGGCGGCGATCCGGGCCAGACGGACCGGCTGGCGGACATGGTCAGCACCCTTTGATCAAGGGAAGTCCTACAGCAGGGCCAGCATCCGGTCCGCCTGCGCGGGCCGGATCTCCCGGCGGCAGCGCAGCAGCCAGAACAGCGCGAGCAGCCGCCGGCACTCCGTGAGCCTGGCAGCCTCCTCGGCGGTCAGCTCGAACCGGTCGAGCACGGCGGTCAACCCGGCCGGATCGTTCTCCCAGACCGAGATGTGCTCGGTGACCTCGGCCAGCTCGAACGCGCGGTCGCTGCGCCCGGAGTACTCGAAGTCGATGACCCGGACCCTGGTGCCGTCCCAGAGGTAGTTGGCCAGGTTCCCGTCGCCGGTGCCGAACACCGGGGTGCCCGGCTGCGCGAACATCGCCTCCAGGCCCGGCCCGGACACCCAGTCCGTGGCCGCGCGGAGGGCTTCGGCGGTCGCGGGTTCGGGCGTGGCCGCCGCCGCCCAGTCGCGTACCTTCCGCAGGAGATAGACCGGGTGCCCGGCACGCGCCGGCACCCGGTCGAGCAGCCGGGACGGGATCGAGCGCTGGACGCCGGTGATGGCCTCGGCCAGGGCATCGACGAGTTTCCCCGCGATCTCCCCGCTCACCGTCGTGCCGTCCAGGCGGGTCATCACCACGGTCGGCGGGTCGGCCTCCAGCTCGGCGGTCACCGGCGCCGGGGCCAGGCCGGGATCGTGTTCGCCCAGCAGCTCCAGGGCACGCCATTCGCGTTCGGGCTCACCGTAGTCCGACGACCGGTATCGCTTGATCACCACGTCGGACCGCACCTCGATGGAATGGCCGCCCATCCGCCCTCCGATCTTGTCGAATGGGACGACATGCTAGACCAATCACCCGAAGTCGCGGCGGCGAAGAGCCGCGAGGGCGCCGCCGAGGAGCAGCGCCGTGAGGGCCGTCAGCGCGAGGGCGGGGCGGACGTCGAAGGAAGTTCCGAGCATCGGGTTGGGGATGTAGTGGAACGGCTCCAGCGGGGTCCCCTGCCACAGCCCGTACAGGGGGCTGACGATCTTGCCGAGCCCGGCGGTCAGGAGCCAGACGATCCAGGAGATGGCCACGCTCGCCCTCGGCACCAGCCCGTACGCGAGCACGCAGACCGCCCCCACGCACCAGGCCGCCGGCACGGCGCTCAGCGCCCCCACCAGGAAGCGGGGCAGGTCGCGGGCGAGATCGCCGACGAGCAGCGAGTACAGCGTGCCGAACACGAGCCCGGCGACGGCCATCAGCGCCGCCGTGCCGAGCCCGGTCACGACCAGGTGGCCGGCCGCCCAGCGCAGGCGGGTCATCGGGGTGGACTGTACGGTCTCCGCGCGGCCCGAGGTCTCCTCCGAACGCAGCCGCAACGTCATGAGCACCGGATAGAGCGCGACGGCGTACGCGATGATGAGGATCAGGTACCACGAGTACGCGCCCAGCGCGGTGCCCGTGTCGGACACGCCGAGGAGGCTCATGATGCTCTGCACCACGAGGCTCGGCCGCGAGAGCAGGTCCTGGGCGAGCGGGCTGAGCCCGGCGCCGGCCATGGCGAAGCACGCGACCCCGGCCGCCCACTTGGCCAGCAGAGCGCGGTGCAGCCGCCAGGCCAGGCTGAGCGGGCCGCGCAGCTCCGGCGCCGACTCCCGGCCCAGGCGCTCGGGCAGCAGGCCCTCGCCGAGGTCGCGGCGGCCGAGCAGCCGGTACGCGGCTCCGCACAGGGCCACGCTGACCAGCACCGACACCCCGAGCAGCCACCACCGCTCGTCCTGGTACGCCCGCACCAGATGGCTCCAGCCGATCGGCGACAGCGCCTTCAGCCAGTACTGTCCGGTCGCGTCACCAGCGTAACGCATCACGTAGGCGGCGCCGAGCGCGGCCAGGCTGATCGCGGTGGCCGTGCGGGCGCTGCGCGCGAGCTGCGCGGCCACCGCCGCGACGGCGCCGAACACCCAGCCCGCGACCGTGATCGCGGCCCCGTAGGCGACGGTCCCGACGGGCTCGAACCCGAGCCCGACGAGCACGGCCCCGGTCAGCACCCCGCCGGCCAGGCTGATCCCGCCGGCGACCAGCAGGGCGGCGGTCAGCGGCGCGTGGCGGCTCACCATTCCGGAGCGGACCAGCTCGGCCCTCCCCTCGTCCTCCTCCCTGCGCGTGTGGCGGACGACCGACATGAGGGCCGCGAGCGCGCTCGCCACGTACAGGAACCCGCCGCTGCGCCACGTCGCGATCACCTCCAGCCGCGGCTCGATGAGGCCGCCGCCGAGCGCGCGCAGGAAGACGTTCCTGGAGGCGAGGTCGACATAGGTGAGTTTCAGCTCGTACGTGCCCATGGCCCGGTTGACGTAGGACACCAGCGCCAGGGCCAGGGCCACGATCAGGAGGATCCACCAGGGCGCGATGCCCCGCTCGCGGCGCAGCGCCAGGCGGACGAGGTGGCCGGTGCCTGCCAGGGCGCCGGCCCGGCCTTGTCGTGCGTCAGCCATTCGGCATCAGCTCCTACTCACGAGTACAGCCAACTGTTCCGACGAACAGCAGGCTATACCCGCGTATAGGCGACAGCCAGCCCTGGGCCCCGATCCAGAGGTTGGGGCCGGTCAGACCGGGTTGGGGAGCGCTCCGCCGTAGCGCCTGTCGCGCTTGGCGTAGACCTCGCAGGCCTCCCACAGATCCCTGCGGTCGAAGTCGGGCCACAGCCGGTCGAGGAAGACCATCTCGGCGTAGGCCGACTGCCACAGCAGGAAGTTCGAGAAGCGCTGCTCCCCCGACGACCGCACGAACAGATCCACCGCGGGGATCTCCGGCTCGTCCAGGTAACGCGCGAACACCTTCTCGTTGACCTTGGACGGCTTGACCCGCCCGGCCGCGATGTCCTCGGCCAGCCTGACCGCCGCCTCGACGATCTCGGCCTGCCCGCCGTAGTTGACGCAGAACTGCAACGTCAGCTTGCTGTTGCCGACCGTCATCTCCTCGGCCGCCTGCAACTCCGAGATGACGCTCTTCCACAGCCGCCCCGGCTTGCCCGCCCACCGGACGCGCACACCCATGGCGTTGAGCTCGTCGCGCCGCCGCCGGATCACGTCGCGGTTGAACCCCATGAGGAAGCGGACCTCGTCGGGCGAGCGCCGCCAGTTCTCCGTGGAGAACGCGAACGCGCTCAGATAGGGGATGCCCAGCTCGAGCGCTCCCTCGATGACGTCGAACAGCGAGGACTCCCCCGCTTTGTGCCCCTCGATGCGGGGCAGGCCACGAGACTTGGCCCAGCGGCCGTTGCCGTCCATGATGATCGCGACGTGCTTGGGCACCAGGTCGCGCGGGATCGGCGGGGGCGTCGCGCCCGACGGATGCGGGGTCGGAGGTCGTACGTTCACACAGGCTCCCTTTCGACGTGTCGGAGAGAGCGTATTCCGTGTTCGAGGTGCCATTGCAGATATGCGGCAACGAGCCCGCTGCACTCACTCCGGTGGCGCGACTCCGAGGCGTCGGCGGTGGCCCAGTCGCCACGCAGCAGCGCCGTCATGAGCCCGATCGTCTCCCCGGCGGGCACGGCCGAGCCGGCCGGGCGGCACGCCCCGCACACCACGCCCCCCGCGACGATGGCGAACGCCCTGATCGCCGGTGCCTGGCACTTGGCGCACGCCTCGAGCGCGGGGGCGTAGCCGGCCACGGCCAGCGAGCGCAGGAAGTACGCGTCCAGGACCAGCCGGGCCTCGTGGACGCGTTCGGCCAGCGTGCGCAGCCCGCCCACCAGCAGCAGGAACTGCCGCAGCGCCGGCTCCTTCTCCCCGTGCGTCAGCCGGTCGGCGGTCTCCAGCATCGCGCTGCCCGCGGTGTAGCGGGGATAGTCGGCCGCCAGCGCCTCGCCGTAGGGTCTGATCGTCTCGGCCTGCGTGACGACGTCGAGCGTACGGCCGACGTGGAGCTGCAGGTCGACATGCGTGAACGGCTCCAGCCTGGCGCCGAAGCGGGACTTCGTGCGGCGCACACCCCTCGCCACGGCCCTGATCTTGCCGGTGCGCTTCGCCAGGATGGTGACGATGCGGTCGGCCTCACCGAGCTTCTGTGTGCGTAGAACTACGCCTTCGTCACGGTAGAGACTCACTCGGACATCTTACGGCCGCACCGAAGCGACGTTACGGGCATGCTCTGGTGACGCGACTTTACGTCACCCTCACTAGACTTTGACGTCTGTCCCCGGATTACCCGTTGTTCAACCCCCCGCTACCGCCTCGAAAGGGAGTCATGACCCGCGTGGTCCTGCTGGGCGCCTCGCCCGGCCCCGACACCTCTCCGACCGGCCTGAGGCTGGCCGCGCTGCCCGGCACGCCCACCGTGGCCGAGCGCCTGCGCAGCCAGCTCACTTCCCTGGATCCGCGGCTCGCCACGATCGAGTCAGGCGACGTGGCCGCCGCCCTGCGCGCGCTGGCCGACGTCGCGGAGACCGCGACGGAGAACCTCTTCATCATCCCGGAAAACTCTGTCATCCACGACGAGCTGATCTACCAGATCACCAAGGCCAAGCGCGGCGCGCTGGCGCTCATCGCCAAAGAGCCCCGGCCGGAGGTGACAGAGGAGGAGCCGCAGGAGGACATCGTCCCGATCGACGAGGCAGAACCCGAGATCGGCCTCGGCCGCCTCGAAGGGCTGCCCATCCGCTCGCGCGTCGGCAAGTCGCGCGTGGTCTCGGTGGGCACCGCGCGCCACGCCGTGACCAGGCCCAACGCCATCCTGCTCGGCCCGCTGCACCTGAACGCGCGCAACGCGCCCATGCTGGCGCAGACCTGCCGCGAGCTGGCCGCGATGGCCGACACGTTCGGCGAGGACGACGACCTGCTGCAGCTGATCGTGTTCGGCCTGGTGCGCAACGGCGTGTCGGTCGGCATCAGGGGCCGGCGCGACCTGTTCTACCGCCGGGTCACGACCCAGGAAGAGGTCAACGAGGCCGGCACCGAGATGGCCGGCATGAACGAGGACCGGGCCAGGCTCAACAACGCGGTCAAGGGCGCCGACGGCTTCTTCACCACGTACTTCGTCTCCACCTACTCCCGCTTCATCGCCCGCTGGGCGGCCCGGCGCGGGCTGACGCCCAACCAGGTGACGCTGATCTCGATCACGCTCGGCGTGGCCGCCGCAGCCTGCTTCGCCACGGGCGACCGGCCGTGGATGGTGCTGGGCGGTGTGCTGATCTACTTCGCGTTCGTGTTCGACTGCGTGGACGGGCAGGTCGCCCGCTACGCGCGTAAGTTCGGCGTGCTGGGGGCCTGGCTGGACGCCACGTTCGACCGGTTCAAGGAGTACGTGGTCTTCGCCGGGCTCGCCGTCGGCTGGGTCGTCTCGGGCAACAGTGACGACATCTGGATCCTGGCGCTGGCCGCGATCGGCCTGCAGTCCGTACGCCACCTGCTCGACTTCTCCTTCGGCGTCTCCAACCGCCGCAAAGCCCCGTCCCCGCTGCCCACGCTGGCACTGGACGCGCCCGACGACCGCGACCTGCGTCAGGCCCTCACGCGCCGCAAGGTCGAGCGCAGCCAGGGTCTGCGAGGCGTGCTCAAGATGTGGACCAAGGCCGGCAAGTTCCGCGCCGTCCACTGGGCCCGCAAGATGATCGTCTTCCCCATCGGCGAGCGGTTCGCGGCCATCGCGATCACCGCCGCCCTCTTCGACGCCCGGATCACCTTCCTCACCCTGGTGATCTGGGGCTCCGTCGCCGCCGCCTACACGCTCACCGGACGCCTCATGAGGTCGCTCGTATGATCACCCAACCGCAGGCCATGGCCACCCCCACGCCGGACCCCGACGAGGAACGCCGTCGCATCCAGACCGCCCGCCTGCTCGCCTACCGTGACGACGGCCCGCTCACCCACGCCCTCGCCGGCAAGCTCGGCAAGGGCCTGCCGCCCGTTCCCGCCACGCTCGTGGCCCTCCTGGCCGTGCTGGCCTTCCTGGTCACCGGCCTGCTCGACCAGGGCGGCCCGATCCTGCTGCTGCCCGTCGCGACCACGCTGCTGCTCGTGCTGCCGACCGCGCCGCGCGACCACCTGGGCCGCTTCGACTGGCTCACCCCGCCGCTGCTGCGCGGCGCCGAGTTCCTCGCCGTGATCTCGATCGGCCTGGCCGCGGGCGCGCCCAAGTGGCTGCTGTTCGTGCTCGTCTACGTCGTGGGTTACCACACGTACGACACCGTCTACCGGACCCGGCAGAGCATCTGGCCGCCCGCCTGGGTGTTCCACGCGGGGCTGGGCTGGGAGCTGCGCCTGCTGGTCATCGGCCTGGGCGCCGCGCTCGGCATCCTGACGCCGGTGCTGGCGGTGCTTACGGCGTACCTCTTCGTGCTGTTCGCGGTGGAGAGCGTGACGAGCTGGGTCCGCCTCGACAAGGCCTCCGCCCAGGCGGGCGCCGACGCCGAGCAGGACCTCGAGGCCTCCCCCGAGGACCAGCTCGAACAGGCCACCGGCGAGGCCGACAAGGGCTGACCCCACACGCGGCCCGGCTTGCCGACGCCCGCCCCGAGCACAAAGGGCCTCCCGAGGGAGCGCTTCGCGCTCGGGGCTCAGGCGTTCTTATGGAGGCGCCTTCCGGCGCAACCCCCGCGCCCGCGGCACCATCGCGAACCCGCCCCCTTGACCGACGAGGCGGTGGGCCGACTGACGCCCACCCAGACCAACCCGCCTCCGGCCACCCATCGGCCAGGACGCAACACCGCTGAACGGCAACCCGACGACCTGCCGTAAGATGCCGCCCCATTCCGCGATCGGGCCAACGTCCCGCTTGGCAGGGCGAGCGCCACCGAGGCGAGCACGACGGATTGGATCTCGGCCTCAGCGCCTGATTCGGGCAGCCTAGCTTGGCAATGGGCACTGAATGGCGAGCCCTGGGGCGTCGAGCCAGATCCACTGCTCATCGGGTGTGAAGGTCATGCCGAATCTACTGATTGGCCGCCTATCCACGCTCGCCGCGGACCATGAGGCGATGCGCGGACAGTGACATTGCCGCCATTCCGGAAAGTGGCCGTTTAGTCTGGGGGCAGGACACGGATCCGGCCGGAGCCTGGAGACGCGGATGGCGTTCTTGTCGCGGCTGTTCAAGCGGGGCGATCCGCCGGCCGAGCGGGAGGAAGCGCGTCGGCGGGGGATGCGGGACGCCCGGGAGCATCCTTTGGGCGAGTTCACCGATCCGGAGTTCCAGCCCGCCTACGTCACCGAGGTCCGGGCCCTGGCCCGTGAGCAGGTCACCGAGGTCGATCGGCGGCTGGCGGCCACCCGTACCGCGATCCTGGAGCGGGCGCTGGGGGCGCGCGAGGTGATCTTGCAGGAGCTGGCCAGGAGTGACACCCACCCGGAGCCGGCCCTCGCCAACGGTCACGTCTCTGACGAAGTCGACGAGCAGCAGCCGGACGCGTTCATCTCGATCGCGGAGGCGAGAGCGCGGCGGGCGGAGGCGCGGCGGCGGGCCGTGGTGGCGGAGGCGAACGTCGGCGTGCAGCGGGCCAGGGCCCGCATCGAGCACCTCACCCAGGAGTGGGAGAGCGCGCTGATCGAGCGCGACCACGAGGTGGAGGCGGTGCACGCCAGGGCCGAGCAGCTCATCGCTGCGTACAAGGGCGGGGTACTGCGGGCCCATCCGCGCAGGGAGGAGATCCCGTCCTTATGGAAGGGCGAGGTCATCGCGATGGGCGCCACGGGTGAGACCGCCACGGCGGTCTCCGGGCGGGAGGAGATCGCGCGGATCCTGCGGGAGGTCGAGGACCGCATCGAGGTGTGGCACGCCGAGGTGATGCCCCGCGAGCTGCCGGGAGGGGCGCGCCGCCAGCTCTCCCCTCCGCCGCCAACCGATGCCGGCGTCCCGGAGGACCGCGACGCGGGGGACGCCGGGGACGATCGCGCTTCAGGGAGTGAGCAGGAGGGCACGTGAGGGCCGAGGAGCGTGACGGCGACGACGACGGGGCTCGGGAACGGCGCATCCCGGCGCGCAGGCCGGTGGCGGCACGAGGAGCGCCCGACCCCGTCGCGGCGTCGGAGGCGTGCAGGCCGGAGGCGGTGGCGAGGGCGCGTGAGGTTGGGGCGGTGCTGGGGGTGATCCTGTTGGTGGTCGGCACCGTCGCGGCGTGCGGGACGGAGGCCAAGGCGGTCTGCGGCGTGATCGTGGACTCGACCAGCTACGCCGACCCCGCCACCTCCAGGAACGACGTCACCTCCAAGCTGCCCGCCTTCGCCCAGGGCTGCGACTGGATCGGGTTCGCGGCCGTCACGGGCAGCTCGGAGAGCAGCACCTGCCGCCAGGACCCGGTCTCCATCGCCGCCACCCAGGCCGAGAACCCCAACGACAACCCCGTGGTCGAGGATCGCGTCAGGGCGCACCGGATCACGGAGGTGGTGCCGAGGGCGGTGAAGCTGTTCGACTGCCCGGCGGAGGGCGAGGGCTCCGACGTGCTGGGAGCCCTGCGGTACGTGGACAAGCAGCTCGGCGCGCAGCGGCAGCCGGACAAGCCGCACCGGCTCATCGTGTTCAGCGACCTGATCAACAACCGGGGGGACCTGAACATCAACAAGCTGGACCTGAGCGAGGGCGCGCGCAAGCAGAAGATCAAGGAACTGCGGGACGCGCGGCTGCTGCCCGACCTGACCGGGTACTCGGTGGTCGTGCACGGTTTCCTGCGGGAGAAGACGTCGAGCCCCGACCGGTTCCCGCTGCTCGAAGGCTTCTGGAGAGAGGCCTTCGAGGCGTCCGGCGCGAGCACGGTGGATCTGCTCTAGGAGAGCGCGCTCCCTCCGGGTACGCAACGTTGACAGCAGGTAAAGACTGTGTTGACATCGGCCCAGAGAGCGCTCTCTCTCACCAGGCCCCCCACCCCCCATGGAGCAACGATGACAACAGCCCTCCGGCACCGGCGCCGACTGGCGGCGGTGGCCGTGGCGCTCGCGGCGCTCAGCGGCCTGCTCGTCAACGTGGCCGTCAGCGCCTCGGCCGCCGTCCCGCCCACCCCGTCCGGCTGGTCGCTCGTCTGGTCGGACGACTTCGACGGCGCCGCCAACACGCTGCCCTCGTCTACCAACTGGATCGTCGACACGGGGCACGCCTACCCCGGCGGCCCGGCCAACTGGGGCACCGGAGAGATCCAGAACTACACGTCCAGCACCTCCAACCTCAGCCTCGACGGCGGCGGCAACCTCCGCATCACGCCGCAGCGCAGCGGCTCGGGCGAGTGGACCTCGGCGCGCATCGAGACCAGGCGGGCCGACTTCAAGCCCGCCGACGGCCGGATCCTGCGCATCGAGGGACGCATCCAGATGCCGAACGTGACCGGCGACGCCGCGCTGGGCTACTGGCCGGCGTTCTGGGCGCTCGGGGCGCCGTACCGGGGCAATTACTGGAACTGGCCGGGCATCGGCGAGTTCGACATCATGGAGAACGTCAACGGCATCAACGCCGTCTGGGGCGTGCTCCACTGCGGCGTCAACCCGGGCGGGCCGTGCCAGGAGACGACCGGCCTCGGCGCCAACCGCGCCTGCCCCGGATCGACGTGCCAGGCGGCCTTCCACAGCTACCGCTTCGAGTGGGACCGCAGCGTGAGCCCCAATCAGCTGCGGTGGTACGTGGACGGGCAGCAGTTCCACAGCGTGAGCCAGTCGCAGTTCGACGCCGCGACCTGGTCCAACATGACGGGACACGCGGGCTACTTCCTGCTGCTCAACGTGGCCATGGGCGGGGCCTTCCCCAACGCGCTCGGCGGCCAGACACCCACGGCGGCGACCGTGCCGGGGCGGCCGATGCTGGTCGACTACGTGGCGGTGTGGCAGAGCGGCAGCGGCACCCCGCCGACGAACCCGCCCGGGGGCGTGGACGCCCGTTCGACGATCCAGGCCGAGCAGTACCAGGCGCAGTCGGGCACCATCGTCGAGACCACCACGGACACCGGCGGCGGCCAGAACGTCGGGGCGATCGCCAACGGCGACTGGCTCCGGTTCGACGGCGTGAACTTCGGGACGGAGGCCGCCCGCCAGTTCAGGGCCAGGGTGGCGTCCGGGGCTGCGGCCGGGGTGAGCGGGCTGGTGCAGGTCCGGCTGGACAGCCCCACCGCCGCTCCCATCGGGGACTTCGCCCTCGCCAACACGGGCGGGTGGCAGAGCTGGCGTACGGTGCCGGCCAACATCTCGGGCGTGACCGGGACACACACCGTGTATCTGACCTTCAGCAGCGGTCAGCCCGCGGACTTCGTCAACGTCAACTGGTTCACGTTCTCGACCAGCTGAGCGCTCGACCAGCTGAGGCTCAGAGGGTCTCGAAGAGGCGCGGGAAGACCTTGGAGACCTTGGACAGCAGGTACTCGCCGTAGGTGCCGGTGAAGTCGACCTGGCCGTCCCAGCGATGGCCGGGGGCGTACGGCAGCGGCGGTACCTCGCTGTCCCAGCCTGGGTCGAAGAAGAACGGGAAGCTCAGGCGCTCGTTGCCGCTGCGGTTGCGCACCCGGTGCGGGGTCGAGCGGTAGTGGCCGCCGGTGAGCTTGTCGAGCATGTCGCCGATGTTGCAGACGAAGGTGTTCTCCAGGGGCGGGGCCTCGATCCAGCCGCGCGGGGTGCGTACCTGGAGGCCGCCGTTGGCGTCCTGGAGGAGGAGGGTCAGCAGGCCGTAGTCGGTGTGCTCGCCGACACCCCAGGTGTCGGGGTCGTCCGGCGGGGCGGGCGGATAATGAAATATCCGGAAAAGCACGGTTGGCTGGGCGGTGTAGCCGGAACGGAAGTAGTCCTCGTCCAGGCCGAGGCTCAGGGCGATCCCCGACATGACGGCCTGGGCGAGCGCGGTCATCGAGCCGAGATGGTCGAGCACGGCGTCGCGGAGCTCGGGCACCTGGGCGGGGAACAGGTTCGGGCCGTGCAACGGCAGCGAGCTCGGCGGCTCCTCGGCGCCGAAGTAGATGCCCTCCTTCAGGTCGGGCCGCCCTGAGGTCAGCTCGCCGCCAACCGGGAAGAAGCCGCGCCAGGCCTTGCCTCCCCGTTCCATGGAGATCTCGGCCTTGACCTCTTCGGGCAGGGCGAAGAAGCGCCTGCTCGCGGCGTCGAGCCGGCGCGGGAGGTCCGGCGGCACGCCGTGGCCGGAGACGTAGAAGAAGCCGCTGTCCCGGCACGCCTCGCCGATCGCCTCCGCCACGGCACGCTTGTCGGCGGTGAGGTCGGGGTCGGTGGCGAGCAGGGGCGAGACGTCGATCACCGGCAATTCGCTCACACCGTCATTTTGACATCCGCCCGCTCCCGGGACCCAGTGACGCACAATCGAAAGCAGGACCCGCGGTAGGAGGCCTGATGCGCTTCATTCGCCGGAAGCAGGACGACGACGTCGAGCCTGGCCAGGTCACCCGCATCACGCCTGCCGTGGCGTACGACGGCGACCTCTACCACCTGCCCGACTGGGCGCGGCGCCGCCACGAGGAGCGCGAGCTCGGCCGGGGGCACGCGGCCGACGGCCAGATCGACACGCTCACACTCCAGACCGGCAGCGTGCCGCGCTTCCACGAGCTGGAGGACGAGCGGCTGGCCGAGCTGGCCGAGATCGAGGACCGTACCGAGCAGGAGATCCAGCGGGCCCGCGCCGAGTTCGAGTCGCAGAAGATCAGTCTCGCCGAGTCGCAGCGGGCGTTCGGGGAGGCGCGCAAGGCGCTGGACGACAGCCAGCGCCAGGTCACCGAGCTGGAGCAGCCGAGCCGCCGGCCGGGCGACGGGCGGCCCAGCTCCATCACGATCTCGGGCAGCCGCTGGCCGGTCGTCCGCCGCTGGCTGCCCGCCGCGCTCCTCCTGCTGCTCCTGCTGATCGTCGAGGTGCCTATCCTCTACCAGGTCATCCTCAACTGGGGCGACAGCGTGGCGATGACCGCGCTGCTCGCCGCCGGCGCCGCTCTGATCATGCTGGTGGCGCCGCACATGTACGGTCGCGCGTTCCGGTCGTGGCAGGAGCACGGCAGCCCGGCCAAGGGGCGGTGGCTGCTGGCCGGGGTGGCGCTCGTCTGGCTCGGCCTCATCGTCGCCGTGGCCGTCCTGCGCCGGGACGCCCTGGTCAAGCCGCTGGTCGTGGACGGCCAGGACATCGGGCCGACCTCGGAGGGGGTCAGCCGGCTGCCCACCATGATCCTGCTCCTGGCCCTCCTGATCGCCACCGCCCTGATCGCCGCCGACCTGGGGCGGCGCATGCACAACCCCAACGACCAGCGGTTACGGGAGCTGCGGGCCAAGCGTGACGCCGAGGCCCGCGCCTGCGCCGCCGCCCAGGCCGCCTACCAGCGGGACGCCGGGTACGCCGAGAGCATCGCCCAATACCTTCAGGCGGTGGACCGGCGCAGGGCCGGTCGGCTGCGCCAGCTCGACAGCGGCTTCGACAGCCTGGCCACGGCGTACCTGGGAGGCGTGGTGGAGGGCCTCAAGGACCCGGAGGCGGCCAGCTGGGCCGAACGCATCGTCCTCCACCGCCGCACCCGCTCCTGACTCCCGTACCGGTACGAGGGCTCAGCTCGACTCCCTGACCACGAGCCGGGTCGGCAGCACGACGGAGGTGGTGTGGCGGCCCTCCAGCCGCGACAGCAGCAGCCGCGCGACCGCCAGCGCCTGCTCCGCCAGCGGAACCCGCACGGTGGTCAGCCCCGGCGTGGTGGCCGAGGCGGCGTCGATGTCGTCGAAGCCCACGATCGCCAGGTCCTCGGGCACCCGGCGGCCCAGCTCCCGCGCGGCCTGCAGCGCCCCGACGGCGAGCTGGTCGGTGGCGGCGAACACGGCGTCCAGCGCCGGCTCGTCGCCGAGGAGCTGCCGGGCCGCCGCCGCGCCCGAGGCGCGGGTGAGGTCGGCGAGGGCCAGTAACGGCTGCGCGCCCGCCCGCTGCAGCGCCGCCCGGTGCCCGGACAGCCGGTCCTGGATGGCGACCAGGTCCATCGGGCCGCAGATCATGCCGATGCGGCGGCGCCCGCTCGCGAGGAGGTGCTCGGTGGCGGCGGCCGCGCCGCCGACGTTGTCCACGTCCACGTACGGCACCAGCGAGGCGACGGCCGGCTTGCCGAGGAGCACGATCGGCACGTCCGTACGCGAGAGCCGCTCGGCCAGCGTGTCTCCCCGGTCGGGCGGCAGCAGCACGACGCCGTCCACCAACCGGGCCTCCGCCTGCTGGACGATGCGCCGGTGGCTCTCGGCCGTGTCGGCCAGCATGAGCGTGATCTGCTTGCCGGCGCCCTCCAGCATGCTGGTGACGTACTGCACGACGGCGGCCGTCAGCGCGTCCCCCTGCCTGGGGACGGACAGGACGAGGGCGATGGCGTTGGTCCGCCGGGTGACCAGGCTGCGGGCGGCGGCGTTGGGCACGTAGCCGAGCTCCTTGACGGCCCGCATCACCGCCGTGCGGACCTCGGGGCTCACCGACGCCTCGCCGTTGACCACGCGCGAGACGGTGGCGCGGGAGACGCCGGAGCGGGCGGCGACGGTCTCCAGGGTGGGCCGCTTGGGCCGGGTCTCGGTGAGGCCGTTGCGCCGGATGACGTCGCGGTACCACAGCGCGCTGTCCTTCGGCCGCCGTTTCTGGGTGGCGAAATCGACGTGCACGAGGCCGAACTTCCGCTGGTAGCCCTCGGTCCATTCGAAGTTGTCGAGCAGGGTCCAGACGAGATATCCGCGAACGCGGGCGCCGTCCTCGACGGCCGACAGCAGGGCCCGCAGATGCTCCTCGACGAAACTGATGCGTTCGACGTCGTGAATGCCGTCGCCGGTCACCACGTCGACGAAGTCGGCGCCGTTCTCGGTGACCATCAGGTCGAGCTCCGGATAGTCCGCGGAAAGGCGCCGCAGCACCAGCGAAAGGCAATTGGGCACGATCGGCCAGCCCATCGCGGTGACCGCCGTCGGAATTGTGCAGAACAGCACGCCCTCGCTTCCCGGATAGGCCGAGGCGGCGGGCTCGCTGGGCTGGGCCTGCACCACGGAAGGCGAGTAGTAATTGATGCCGAGCAGGTCGAGGGGCTGGGCGATGATGTCGAGGTCGCCGTCGCGAATGTGGTCGAGGCCGCCGTTGCGCTCGATGATGGGCAGGATCTCGGCGGGGTACGAGCCGCGCAGCATCGGCTCCAGGAACTGCCGGTTGGCCAGGGCGTCGATCCTGGCCACGGCCTCGGCGTCCTCCTCCGACAGCTGCCTGCCGAAGTCGCTGACCTGGGCGGGGGTCAGGACGGGCGAGATGTTGAGCACCGTCCCGACCCGGGCCGCCCCGCCGGACCGCAGGGCCTGCGCGGCCAGCCCGTGCGCGAGCATCATGTGGTGGGCGCTCCTGAACGCCTCGGCGGCCGATTTCCGGCCCGGCGCGTGGCTCCCGTCGCCGTATCCCAGGAAGGCCGCCACCCAGGGCTCGTTCAGCGTGAACCAGGTGTCGACCCGGTCACCGAGCCGGCCGTGCACGGCGGCGGCGTAATCCGCGAAACGGCGGGCGGTGTCGCGGGACGGCCAGCCGCCGAGCTCCTCCACCGCCTGCGGCAGATCCCAGTGATAAAGGGTCGCATAAGGCGTGATGCCGGCCGCGAGAAGCTCGTCGAGCAGCCGGTCGTAAAAGTCGAGGCCGGCCTCGTTCACCTTGCCCGAGGCGTCGGGGAAAACCCGTGGCCAGCTCACCGAGAACCGGTAGGCGGCCATTCCCAGGTCTTTCATCAACCGCACGTCTTCGGGATAACGGTGGTAATGGTCGCAGGCCTCGGCGCGGTCCGCGGAAAAGACGTCCCAGATGGACGGCCCCCGGCCGCCGGCGGACGTGGCGCCCTCGATTTGAAAGGCCGAGGTAGAGACTCCCCACACGAAACCCTCGGGGAAGCTTGCGGTGCTCATTTTGGCGGAACCCTCCGATGACTGTTTGCCCGCTTAGTCTCCCGCGTGCCGCTCGTCGCGCGCCAGCCTGGCCAGGCGGTATACAGAGCGCGTGGAACTGGATCGGCTCGATCGTGACATCATCGCGGCGCTCGTCGAGGACGCCCGCGCGACCTTCGCGGACATCGGACACCAGGTGGGGCTGAGCGCGTCGGCGGTCAAGCGCCGGGTGGACCGGCTGCGCGAGACGGGGGCGATCACCGGGTTCAGCGCGAGGGTGGCGCCGCAGGCGCTCGGCTGGACGACCGAGGCGTACGTGGAGCTGTTCTGCCAGGGCAAGACCAAGCCGTCGGACATCGCGCTGGCCGTGGCGAAGTTCCCCGAGGTGGTGGGGGCGGCCACGATCACGGGCGAGGCGGACGCGCTGCTGCACATCAGGGCCACGGACGTGCGCCACGTGGAGCGGGTGATCGAGCGCATCGCGGCGCAGTCGTTCGTGGTGCGGACCAAGAGCTCCATCGTGCTCTCGCGGCTCGTGGACGCACCTCCCGGCACCTCCGTTCCGGAGCCGCGCAACGGATCGCCCACCCAGCTCTGAAAGACGCAACAGACCCGCGCGAACACGCAATGCCAAACACTTGGCCTGCATAAACATGCATTCTTAGGCTGTCTCCGTCCCTTCGAAAAGGACATCCACCCATAAACCTCGACGGAGACCTGCATGCCCAAACACTTCCTGATGTGCCGTCCGGACTACTTCACGGTCGAGTACGCGATCAACCCGTGGATGGACCCCGAGGCCGGTGCGGACCGCGACCTGGCGGTCCGGCAGTGGGAGGGTCTGAAGGCGGCGTACGAGGAGCTCGGACACCGGGTCAGCCTGATCGACCCGATCGAGGGGCTGCCCGACATGGTCTTCGCCGCCAACGGCGCGCTGGTCGTGGACGGCCTCGTCTACGGCGCCCGGTTCGCCCACGCCGAGCGCGGCCCCGAGGGGCCCGCCTACCTGCGGTGGTTCACCGAGCGCGGCTACCCGGCGCGCGAGCCGCTGCACGTCAACGAGGGTGAGGGCGACTTCCTCACGCTCGACGACGTCATCCTGGCCGGCACCGGCTTCCGCACGGACGTGGTGGCGCACCAGGAGGCGCAGGAGTTCCTGGGCCGCCCGGTGATCTCCCTGACGCTGGTGGACCCGCGCTTCTACCACCTGGACACGGCGCTGTTCCCGCTCGACGGGCGCAATGTCGCGTACTACCCGGAGGCGTTCTCCGAGGGCAGCAGGAAGGTGCTGCGCAAGCTGTTCCCGGACGCGCTGATCGCGACCGCCGACGACGCCGAGGTGCTCGGTTTGAACGCCGTCAGCGACGGCAGGAACGTCGTCATCAACGCCGAAGCGTCGAACCTGCAGCTGGAGCTCAAGCGGCGCGGCTACGAAGTCATCCCCGTCGACCTGTCGGAGCTGCGTAAAGCAGGTGGCGGACCCAAGTGCTGCACACTGGAGATCAGGGGGGAGAACTGACCATGACCACCAGCGCAGAGCTCATCGAGATGAGCGAGCGCCGTAGCGCGCACAACTACCATCCGCTTCCCGTCGTGATCCACGAGGCGCACGGCGCCTGGGTCACCGACGTGGAGGGCAAACGATATCTGGACTGCCTGTCCGGCTATTCCTCGCTCAACTTCGGCCACGGCCACCCGAAGATCATCGAGGCGGCCCGCGACCAGCTCGACAACCTGACCCTGACCAGCCGCGCGTTCTACCACGACCAGTTCGCGCAGTTCTGCGCCGGGCTCGGCGACCTCACGGGCAAGGACCTGATCCTGCCCATGAACACCGGTGCCGAGGCCGTCGAGACCGCCATCAAGGTGGCCCGCAAATGGGGCTACGAGGTCAAGGGCGTCGAGCCCGACCAGGCGAACATCATCGTGATGGAAGGCAACTTCCACGGCCGCACCACCACGATCGTGAGCTTCTCCACCGATCCGGAGGCGCACGACAACTTCGGGCCCTACACGCCGGGCTTCCGGCTCGTGCCGTACGGCTCCACCGAGGCGATCAGGCAGGCCGTCGACCCGAACACGGTCGCGGTGCTGGTCGAGCCGATCCAGGGCGAGGCCGGGGTGCTCGTGCCGCCGGACGGGTACCTGAGCGAGATCCGGGAGCTCTGCACCGCGCAGGGGATCCTGATGATCGCCGACGAGGTGCAGTCGGGGCTGGGGCGCACCGGGCAGACGTTCGCGTGCGACTACGAAGGGGTCGTGCCCGACGTCTACGTCCTGGGCAAGGCGCTCGGCGGCGGCGTCGTACCGGTCTCGGCCATCGCCGCGAACCGCGACGTGCTCGGGGTCATCCAGCCCGGCCAGCACGGGTCCACGTTCGGCGGCAACCCGCTGGCGTGCGCGGTGGGCATCGCGGTCATCGAGCTGCTGAACACCGGCGAGTTCCAGGCCAGGGCCGCCAAGCTGGGTGAGGTGCTGCACGCCCGGCTGCGCGAGCTGATCGGCAAGGGGGTCCTGGAGGTGCGCGGGCGCGGGCTGTGGGCCGGCGTGGACATCGACCCGGAGCTCGCGACCGGCCGCGAGGTGTCGAAGGCGCTGATGGCGCGGAGCGTCCTCGCCAAGGACACCCACGGCTCCACGATCCGCCTCGCCCCGCCCATCGTGGTCTCCGAGGAGGACCTGATCTGGGCCGTCAACCAGCTCGCCGACGCGCTCTACGAGCTCAACACCGCCTGACCCGGTTTCAGAAAGCCGACCCGCCGTTCAGGGCTGAGCTTCGCAGGGTTTTTACGGCGGAGCACGGGAGGGCCCAGCCACCGCACGTGGCCGGGCCCTGCCCAGGGAGACGCTCCTCCGGTTCACGGGGCCGGGCGCCGTTACGGCGCCCGGTCACCCGTCTGGGTGGTCATTTGCCGGCCGGGGACGCCTTCGCGGTCGCCGGCGCCGGCTCGTCCGACGGCCCCTCAGTGACCGTCGGCGGCGCGGCGGGCCCGTCCGACGGCTCCGCGCTGATCGCCGGCTCCGGCGGCGCGGTCGGGCCGTCCGTCGCCTCCAGCGAGGCCGTCATGGTCGGCACCGGCTCCGTGACGGCCTCGTCGCTCGGCAACGCCGACGGCACGGCCGAGCTCGTCTCGCCCGGGGCGGGCTCGGCGCTGGACGGGGCGCAGGCCGCCGCCTCTCCCTTGTCCGACGGCGTCGCCTGCGGCAGCACGTCCACCACCGACGTCTTGAGCTGGGCGGTCAGCGCCAGCACGCTCCCCTTGGGAGCCCGGGCGAGCCGGTCGTCCACGACCGTCTCCCGCTCCCCCATGAACACGTGCGTGGCCGGGTCGAAGATGGCCTGCCTGAGGATGCCCTGGGGGTCGACCCGCCCGAGCGCCACCCCCTTGCGGCCCGACGAGTCCTCAACCCCCTCGGTCACCTGCACGCCGGGGATCGACTTGGCCGCCTCGAAGAGCGCGTCGCGCTGCGCCTTCGGCAGGTACGTCTCCCTGACCAGGTCCGTCAGATGGTCGAAGGCGGCCCGGTCGTTCTCGTCGCCCTTGGCTTCGGCCGCCACGGCGGGCATCTTGTAGAGGCGTGCCCGCATCCCGGCGACGTCCGTCGGCAGCGTGCTCAGGTAGGTGTAGTCGGTGCGGTTCTCGCCCAGCTGGGAGGGGCAGGCCGGCAGCACGTGCCAGTCGGAGCCCTGCCAGTTCTTGGCGTCCGCCGGCAGCTGCTCGCCCGGCCACGGCTGGGGCTCGCGGCCCTCGATCAGCAGCAGGCCGTTCGCGCTCCCGTCCACCGACTGCCAGATCTTCCTGTGGGTCCGGTAGAGGTGGCGGGTGGTCTCGCCGCTCTGTCCGGCCGACATCGACCTGTACATGGTGTCGGACTCGATCAGGATGAACTGGCCGGGACGGGGAGCCAGTTCGTCGGAGGACGACACGGCGGCCGACTGGGTCACCCCCGTGGCGGGGCCGGTGCTCCCGTGGCCCTGGTTCGTCAGGGCCACGGCCACCCCGCCGACCAGCGCGACCGTGACCCCGAACGCGGCCGCGGCCTGCCAGCCGAATCCGGGCAGGCGAAAGCGGCCCCCGCCACGCGCCTCCACCAGCAGCCGTTCCCGCGCCGTGGCCCTCGCCTCGGCCCCGTACGGCGGCACGGCGGGCCGGCCGTCGGCGAACGTGCGGATCTCGTCCTCATCCATGCTGGGGCTCCTCTGCTGCGAAGGGATCGGTGCCGCCGAGAGCCCTGCGCACCTTGACGCGGAGCCTGTGGAGCCTGGACCTGACGGTGCCGACCGGCACGCCGAGCGCGAGCGCCGCGTCCTCGTACGTCAGGTCCGCCCACGCCACGAGCAGCAGCAGGTCGCGCTCGCCCGCGCTGAGCCGGGTGAGCGCCCTGGCCAGTCTGGGCTGGAGCTGCTCGGCGGTCACCCGATCCGCGCTGCGGTCGTCGAAGCTGCCGGGGCGCTCCACGTTCACCTTGGCCATGGCGGCGGTGCGCCGCCGTTCGGCTCTGCGGTGCTGGGCGACGACATTGGTCGCGATGCCGTATAACCATGGCCTGGCATCGGGCCACGAGCGGTCGTAACGCGCCCGCCGGCGGAACGCGACGAGGAACACCTCCCCCGTCACGTCGTCGGCCAGCTCGGTCCCGAGGCGCCGGGCCGCGTACCTGTGGATCTCGTCGGCGTGCCGGTCGAACAGCGCCGCGAAACTCTCCGGGTCGGCCAGCGAATGCCCGATCAGCGTCGAGTCATCCAGCGTCTCAGGCACATCCTGAACACCCACCACTCTGCCGGTCCTCTCTCATGCGGTCACCCTGTTGTTGACCGCACGCCGGAGGGCGGTTCCACTTTTCTTGTGGCTACGGGAGGCGCCACACCTCCATCCCCTCCGGAGCCGGCTCCGGGGTGAAGCCCGCGCTCTCCAGCTCCGAGACCAGCCGTTCCCGGGCGGGCCAGTGGTTCGTGAGGACCACCTCGTCCTCGCTGATGGCCACGCCGTGCTGCTTGATCCGGTAGACGAAGCGCGTGGTGACGCTCTCCCCCTCGGCCTCCAGCACCTGCCCGGCCACCTCGTACGCGTGCCTGCCGACCTGGTACGACCCCATGACCTCCAGATCGCCCGGCACCGGCGCGGACCGCTCCCGCCAGTTGAACACCAGCCGCCCGCCCGGCTCCAGCTGCCTGGCCAGCACCTCCCACAGCGTGGCCCGCTCCTCCGCGTCGAAGCTCTGCAGGACGGAGATCATCACGACCGCCTCGACCGGCTCGTCCACCTCCACGTCGAGCGCCCCATAAGGCAGCACGGTCACCCGCCGCAGCGTCGCGGGGTCGGACGCCAGGCGGGAGACCAGGACCGAGCGCATGCCCAGCGACGGCTCCAGGGCGTAGATCTCGGCCGGCGTCTCCCTGGCGATCAGCTCGGTGATCAGGCCGGTGCCCGCGCCGATCTCGAGCACGCTCCGCCGCACCCCCTTCAGCAGCAGGGGAAGCAGCTCCCGCACCATCGGGACATGCCCGTCCTCGTGCCAGAGGTCGTAGAACGGCACGGCGGCGGCGTAATCATCCTTGTGCATGCGCTTCAGCGTAGGCGGACGGAGTCGATCGGCCTGACCGCATCGCCGACGGACTCGTACCAGGTGACCTCGTCGGGCAGGGTCAGCGTGGCCACCGCGTTCTGGAACCAGGGCCCCTTCGTGACCCGCCACCTGAACGGCGGCTTCGGGATGCCCGCCAGCCGCGCCAGCAGGCCGCCGACCAGCGTGGCGATGGAGAACTGGGTGAACACGTTGGCCCAGCGGAGCAGGCGGCTGAGCGGGTTGCGGATCGGCGAGCAGACGATCTGGTAGATCTGCCCGGCACCGGCCTTGGCCAGGTAGGAGTAGTGGACGTCGCCCGAGAGGATCAGCACGGGCCTGCCGGCCTTCACCAGCAGCCGGGACAGGTCCTCGAACGAGCGCCGGAACGCCGCCCAGTGCTCCAGGTCGATGCGCTGCCGGAACTTCTCCGACCACCGCCGCGCCGGCCCGCCCCACTTGCCGTCGCACAGGGCCTCGTTCCAGTTCTGCACGCCGTGGACGCCCTCGGGGAGCAGGAACGGGATCGACGAGCCGATGATCAGCCGCTCGGCCGGGGCGGCGACCTGCTCCTCCAGCCAGGCCCACTCCCCCAGGTCGAGCATGCGGCGGTCGCCGGGGGTGAGCTGCCTGGCGCACCTGGTGTCCACCATGATCAGGCGGGCGTTGCCGAGGTCGCGGGCGTAGCTCCAGCGGTTGCTGCTCGGCTCGGCGTCGGCCTTCTCCGCGAACGAGTCCAGGGCCGCGCCGCCGTCGCCGTCCATCAGCTTGCGCAGCAGCGGGTCCTCCGCGCGCTCGGCCGGCGAGAGGTTGCCGAGGTGCTGATAGATCCAGTACGCCCCCAGCCCCGCGACGACGCGGTGCGGCCACCACGGCACGGCGGCCATCTGCTCGCGCCAGGGCTGCGAGGTGTTCCAGTCGTCACGCAGGTCGTGGTCGTCGAAGATCATCGCGGACGGGACGGTGGACAGCAGCCAGCGGATCTCCTCGTCGGTCCAGGCCAGGCGGTAGAGCTCGGCGTACTCCTCGAAGTCGGCGATCTCCCCCTGCGGCTCCGTGCTCCTGCGGGAGCGGATGTATTCGAGCATCGCGGGCGAGGGGTTGTCGGCGTAGACCTGGTCGCCGAGGAGCACCAGCAGGTCCGGCCACTCCTCGTCGTCCGCGCTGGGGAGGTGCTCGCCGTACGCGCGCAGGACGTCGTCGCCGTGGGTGAGGACGTACGTGGCGTCATGCGGGACGCTGGTGCGGCAGGAGCCGAACGCCAGCTTGCGCAGCCCATCGGCGGGCAGCAGCCGGATCCGGCTCGGCGGACGACCCGCCAGGGGCCATACCTGCTCCCCGTCGAGCCTCACCGAATACGACCCGATATCCTGGGAGAGTTCAACGAGATCCACGATCGCGTAGTGGTGACCGTGCACGGTGAAGGTAGGCGACCGGTAAGACCTGCCGTCCGCCTCGATGGTGACCGTGCAGGGCTCGGCGGTCTCCACCCAGATCGAGGCGCTGACGGAGTCCACGTATCGCAGCATCGGCCCCATCACGAGTGCGGGCATCTCACTCCCCGAGATATTCACGATTCAGCACACTGACCGGACGCAAGCCTGCCAGAGTGGCACGGCCACAGCACCTCGGGATTTCATCGACCGCTAGGCAAGGTCAAACCCTCCGCCTTAGGATGATCGAGACAAGCACGCCCAAAGTGGGAGGCAATGGCGCTTCCTTCTTTAAAAGGGCGTCATAGCAGGAGGATTCTCTTCCATGAGCATCATGGTGCCGTCAAAGACGCCGGCCCTGATCACCCCGGGCCGTCAGGCCCTCGACTCCGCACTCCACCAACTCGACCAGGCCGCCGAGCAGCTCGGACTCGACGACGGGCTCCGCACGATGCTGGCCACGCCCCGGCGGTCGCTGACCGTCTCGGTCCCGGTCCGGCGCGAGAACGGCCGCCTGGACGTCGTGCAGGGCTTCCGCGTCCAGCACAACGTCTCGCGAGGACCCGCCAAGGGCGGGCTCCGTTTTCATCCGGACACCGACATCCACGAGGTCACCGCGCTCGCGATGTGGATGACGTGGAAGTGCGCGCTGGTCGGCATCCCGTACGGCGGCGCCAAGGGCGGCGTGGCCGTGGATCCGTCCACACTCACCGAGCGCGAGCGGGAGCGCATGACCCGCCGCTACGTCAACGAGGTCATGCCGCTGATCGGCCCTGAGCAGGACATCCCGGCTCCGGACGTCGGCACCGACGCGCAGACCATGGCCTGGATCATGGACACCTACAGCGTCCACACCGGCTTCCCGGTGCCCGGCGTCGTCACCGGCAAGCCGAAGACGCTGGGCGGCTCGCACGGACGCATCTCCGCCACCTCGCGCGGCGTGCAGATCGCGGCGCTGGCCGCGCTCGGCCGCTCGCCCGCCGGCAGCACCGTCGCCGTGCAGGGCTTCGGCAAGGTGGGCGGGCCGGCCGCGCAGTTCCTGGCCGACGCGGGTTGCAAGGTGGTGGCCGTCTCCGACGCCACGGGAGCCGTGTACGCACGCGGCGGCCTCGACATCCCCGCCCTGGTCGCGTACGCGGCCGAGGCCGGGGGCGTGCGCGGCTTCCGCGAGGCCGACGCGCTGACCCATGACGAGCTGCTGGAGCTGGACGTGGACATCCTCGTCCCGGCGGCCCTCGAAGGCGCGATCACCGAGGCCAACGCGCCCCGGATCCGCGCCCGGCTGATCGTGGAGGGCGCGAACGGCCCCACCACGCCCGAGGCCGACGAGATCCTGACGGCCAACGGCACCACGGTGGTGCCCGACATCCTCGCCAACGCGGGCGGGGTGATCGTGTCCTACCTCGAGTGGGTGCAGAACCTGCAGGCCTACTCGTGGAGCGCCGAAGAAGTCGAGCGCAAGCTGCGCGAGCTCATGCTGGAGGCCTTCGCCGAGGTGAAGTCCGCGGCGGCCGAACGCGGCCTGACGCTCCGGCAGGCGGCGCACGTCATCGGCGTGGGCCGCGTCGTCGAGGCCCACCAGCTCCGCGGCCTCTACCCGTAACCACACCTCAGTCCCACCGGCTGAACCAGGGTGGGCGCGCCACCACCGCGCGCCCACCCTTCCCGGAAAACCCCAGCCCCCTGCGACGGTGGCGCGGACGTTACTGGTGCTCGTAGAGGCGGTAAGTGGCCAGGACGTTGAGCCGGTGGAGGTCCCGGCAGAGCGCGAGCATCCCCTGCTCGGCCAGTTCCCGCGGCACCGGATAACGGGCCAGGGCCGCCGCCAGGCCGGGATCGAGCGCCTCCGCCCACGGATCGGCGCAGGCCGCGTACGTCTCCTCCAGGCTGCGCCCCGCCCGCACACTGGCCAGCACCTCATCGTGCAGCCGCTCCAGATAGCCGATGAGGGCGTCCACCGCCGCCGGCCCGTCGCCCATCGGGCCGTGGCCCGGGACGATCGTCTCCAGCTCGGGCAGAGCCTCGCGCATCCTGCGCAACGACCCCAGGTACGGCTCAGGACCGCCCTGGAGCAGCATGTGGGCCGTACCCGCGTGACAGACGAAGTTGCCGGTCCACGCGGTGCGGGTGTCGGGCACATATACGACGGTGTCCCCCGGACCGTTGCCGGGGCCGAAGTGGTGCAGCTGGACCACGCGCCCGCCGAGGTCGATCTCCGCGTACTCGTCGAACACGAGGTCGGGCAGGCGCCACGTGGTGACCGCGTCGAGCAGGGCGTCGTCGCCGTACATGTTCGCCGACCTGGTCTGCTTCTCGTACGCGAGGTCGGACATGTTGTCGCGGTTCGTCCGGGACGAGACGACGACGACCTCGTCGGGGAACGCGGCGTTGCCGAAGCTGTGATCGCCGTGGTAGGTGGTGTTGACCAGGTAGCGGAGGGGCCGGTCGGTCAGGTGGGCGGCGATCGCCTGGATTTTTGCCGAAATTTCGGGTGTGATCCCGGCGTCGACGACCAGCGCCGCGTCCCGCCCGGCCACCACCCCGTTGTTGTCCTTCGGCGGGAGGCTCGCCATCAACGCGTACACGCCCTCGGTGAACGCATGCGGCACCAGCTCCAGGCCCATCGGCGACAGGTTCGGCCCGCCGTAACCGGCCGGCCGCTCGGCGATCTCACGCTCGGGAATCCGCGAAGTGAACATTTCCGCTCCCATCTCTCTCCGTGTCTCTAAACTAATCGAACGAGCGATTATTTTTCAAGGTGATTGGATGTCCTCGTGAGCAGCATCACCAGCGGCCGCCGTCCGGGCCGTCCTTCCAAGGCCGAGGCAGGCGACACCAAGGCCGCACTCCTGGACGCCGCACTGCGCCTGTTCGCACAGAAGGGGTACGCGGGGACCTCGATCAGGGCCATCGCCAGAGAGGTGGGGCTGAGCGAGAGCGTCCTTTACGCGCACTTCGCCAGCAAGCAGGCGATCTACGACGCGGCCATGTCCCTGGCCGGCCCGCAGGCGGCCGACGTGGCGCTCGACCAGGCCCCGGACGAACCGGCGGCCTTCGTCGAGTCGTTCGCGGCCCGGGTGCTGGCCGCGTGGGACACCCCGCAGTCCAGGCAGGTCATGAGCCTGGTCTCACGTGACGGCCTGATCCACGACGACACCCTCTCCGTGGGCATCGAGAACGTACTGGGCCATCTCGCCGAGGTGTTCGCGCGGTGGCAGTCGGAGGGGCGGATCCGTACGGACCTGGGCACTCCCGACGACCTCGCCTACGCCCTCCTGGCCCCGATCGCCCACGCCCGGCTGCTGTGGCTGCACGGGAACGCCACGGAGGCCCAGCGCGAGCGCGCCCGAGACCGCATCAAGGCCCACGCCGCCCTGTTCGCGAAAACGCTCACCCGCTGAACCCACCACGACAACGGCCCCCACCGACGGCAGCGACCCACCGCACCCGCCCTCTCCAAGGACCCCAGCCCACGTCGGCGGCGCGCCCGGCGTTGGGGAAGAGCGCACGCCCCCGGCGGACCGGTAGGTCAGACGCGGAGCTCCGCGTAGTCGAGGGCCTCCATCAGCCTCTCCAGGTCGCGCATGAGCTGCTCCGTGCGCTCCCGCCCGAACGCCCCCGCGATCAGCCCGTGATGCTCGGCCACCGCCCCGTCCACCCGCGCGAGCAGCTCCGCCCCCCGGTCCGAGACGAACACCGCCACCCGCCGCCGGTCACCCTTGGACGGCCCGCGATAGACCAGCGCCCGGTCGATCAGCCGGTCGATCGCCTTGGTCAGCGTCGGGTGCGGCATCAGCACCGCCTCCGCCAGCTCGCCCATCGAGTCGCCGTGCCCGTCGGCCAGCGCCCGCATGATGCGCCACTGCTCGACCGTGACGTCCTCGCCGGCCAGCACCGCGGCCAGCCCGCGGTTGACACTGCGCTCCGCACGGCTCAGCAGGTAGGCGAGTGAGGACCCGAGCCCAGAGGTGGTCATGGAGAAAGGTCCTTTCATCGGAGAGCTAGAACGGAGGATACTCGTCGGCGTGGCGGCGACCGTCGATCCGTTGGAAGCGCGGCTCATACCGTCGGAGTCGATCAGGATCGGCCTGGTCGTGCCCGTGTCAGGGGTGCTCGGCCTGATGGGCCCGTGCGCGATCAACTGCGCGGTGCTGGCCGCCGAGGAGGTCAACGCCGGCGGCGGCGTGCTGGGCAGGCCGGTCGAGCTGGTGCTCATCGACGGCGGCCGGCCCGCGCGCCAGGTGGCGGCCGAGGTGGCCGGGCTGGTCGGCTCGGAGACGGTGCAGGCCGTCGCGGGCGCCCACGCGAGCGACGTGCGGGTGGAGGTCGTGGCCGCGATCGCCGGGCGGGTGCCGTTCGTGTACGCGCCGCCGTACGAGGGCGGCGGCCACGCGCCGGGCGTCTACTTCCTCGGCGAGACCCCGGGCAGGCAGCTCGCGCCGGGCATCGAGTGGCTGGCCGGCGCGCGCAAGGCGCGCCGCTGGTACCTGCTGGGCAACGACTACGTCTGGCCGCGCCTGGTGCACGCCAGCGCCCGCGGGCGGCTGCGCGCCCGGGGCGCGAGCGTGGTGGGCGAGAGCTTCGTCCCGTACGGCGAGGCCGCCAGCCGGCTCGACCGGGTGGCGGACGCGCGGCCCGACGCCATCCTGCTGACGCTGATCGGCAGCGACCTCATGGCGTTCAACCGGGCGTACGCGGCCGCCGGGCTCGGCGCGGCCCGGCTGTGCGGGGCGCTGGAGGAGCACGGCCTGCTGGGCGTCGGCGGGGACGTCACCGGCGAGCTGTACGCGTCCATGGGCTACTTCCGCGACCTGTCCACCGACGCCGGTCTCGACTTCGCCGAGCGGTACGCGGCCAGGTTCGGCGAGGACGCCCCCATGCTGAACGCCCACGGCCACGGCTGCTACGAGGCCGTGGCGATGCTGGCCGCGCTGGCGGCGCGGGCGGGGTCGCTGGCCGTGCCCGCGCTCGACGCGGTCGCCGACGGCACCGAGATCACCAGCGCCCGGGGCACGCTCACGCTGCTCGACCGCCAGGTACGCCATCCCGTGCACCTGGGCAGGGCGGACGGCCTGGGATTCTTTCTAGAGAAACCTTTTCAGTAGAAAGCTTTGGCTCTAGGGTGCGAATCGCCCCCCACGCAGCTAGGAGCCGTAATGAGCACAGTCGAGCAGTTCGGCTACCGCCAGGAACTCCAGCGTTCCTTAGGCTTCGCCGACCTGATGATCTATGGCTTGATCTTCATGGTGCCGATCGCCCCGTTCGGCATCTTCGGCCACGTCTTCGCCGTCTCCCACGGGATGGTGGCGCTCGCCTATGTCATCGGCCTGGTGGCGATGGCGTTCACGGCGCTGTCGTACGCGCAGATGGCCCGCGCGTTCCCCATGGCCGGCTCGGTCTACACGTACGCGGGCCGGGGAATCGCCGCCCCCGTCGGGTTCATCGCCGGGTGGGCGATCCTGCTCGACTACGTGCTCGTGCCCTCGCTGCTCTACCTGGTGGCCGGCGTGGCCATGAACTCGTTCGTGCCCGCGGTGCCCGTCTGGCTGTGGCTGGTGGCGTTCATCGTGCTCAACACGGTCGTGAACTATCTCGGCATCCAGATGACCGCCAGGATCACCCGGATCATGCTGGTGGCCGAGCTCGCGGTGCTGGCGATCTTCCTGGTGGTCGGTGGCATCGCGCTGGCCCAGGGCAAGGCGCAGACCGGCGCGCTCACCCCGTTCTTCGACTCCGCCGGATTCAGCTGGAGCGTGGTCCTGGCCGCCGCGTCGGTGGCCGTGCTGTCGTTCCTCGGCTTCGACGGCATCTCCACGCTGGCGGAGGAGAACCGCGAGGACGCCCGCCGGCTCGGCCGTTCCATGGTGGCCGCGCTGGGGCTGGCCGCGGTGCTGTTCGTGGCGCAGACCTGGGTCGCCGCGCTGCTCACCCCCGGCCGTGACGCTCTGATCGCGAACGACGACCCGGCGGGCAGCGCGTTCTACACCACCGCGGAGTTCGCCGGCGGGCACTGGCTGTCGGTGCTGACGGCCGTGGCCACCGCCGTCGCGTGGGGGTTCGCCAACTCGCTGGTCGCGCAGGCGGCCACCTCGCGCCTGCTGTTCGCGATGGGCCGCGACCGCCAGCTCCCCTCGTTCCTCGCGAAGGTGGACCCCAAGCACAAGGTGCCGGTCAACGCGACCCTCGTGGTGGCCGCGCTCTCCCTGATCATCGGTGTCTACATGAGCACGCGGCCGACCGGCATCGGCGAGCTGAGCTCGCTGGTCAACTTCGGCGCCATGGCCGCGTTCCTGCTGCTGCACGTCTCCGTCGTCGTCCACTACGTCATCAGGCAGCGCAGCCGCAACTGGCTCGCGCACCTGGTCGTGCCCGTGGTCGGCATCGTCGTCCTGGTGGCCGTCGTCTTCAACCAGAGCGTCTACGCACAGTGGGCCGGCGGCATCTGGCTGGCCGTCGGCCTCGTCGTCCTCGGCATCTCGTACGCCCGCGGCCGCCGGCCCGTACTCCCCTCGGAGGTTCAATGAACGTCGTCTCCTACCGTCCCTCCCCGGAGGACCTGAGCTACACCTTCGGGGGCCGCTCGGCCGTCGGCAAGGTACGGCCGGGCACGATCCTGGAGCTGTACACCGAGGACTGCTTCGGCGGCCGCGTGCGGACCGTGGACGACCTGCCGTCGCAGGTGTGCGAGTTCCCCTACCTGAACCCGGTGACGGGCCCCTTCCACGTCGAGGGCGCCGAGCCCGGCGACACGCTGGCCCTGCACTTCGTGAAGATCACACCGGCCAGGGACTGGGCGGTGTCGACGACGTTCCCGCACTTCGGCGCGCTGACCGGCACCCACACCACGGCCATGCTGCAGCCGCCGCTGGAGGAGCGGGTCTGGCGGTACGACATCGACCTCGACCGGGGCGTGGCCGTCTACCACGCCCGCAACAGCGACTTCAGCGTGGCGCTGCCGCTCGACCCGATGCACGGCACGGTCGGCGTGGCCCCCGCCGCGAACGAGGCACGCATGACGATCACCCCGGACGCGCACGGCGGCAACATGGACACCCCGGAGCTGCGCGCGGGCGTCACCGTCTACCTGGGCGTCAACGTCGAGGGCGGGATGTTCTCGATCGGCGACGGCCACGGGTTGCAGGGGCACGGTGAGGTCTGCGGCACCGCCGTGGAGTCGGCCATGAACACCGTGGTCGCGGTCGAGCTGGTCAAGGGGGTGGCGACGCCGTGGCCGCGGCTGGAGGACGACCTGCACCTGATGTCCACGGGTTCGGCCAGGCCGCTGGAGGACGCGTACCGGATCAGCCAGCACGACCTGGTCACCTGGACGTCGGAGCTGACCGGGCTGGACACGCTGGACGCCTACCAGCTCGTCAGCCAGGCCGGGCAGGCGCCGGTCGGCAACGTGTGCGACACCAACTACACGATGGTCGCGAAACTGCCCAAGGAGTATCTGGGCCGCCCGGCCGCCTACGAGTCGGCGCACGCCCGGCTGCGCGCGCTGGGCTCTCAGTACACAAGTTGAGGTAAAGATTGATGTTGCAGGTCAGAGCACTGATCATCGTCACCTTAAGGTGGGAGTGTGCTCAGGTTGGTGCTGTCTCTGGTCCTGCTCGACCCCACCGCCGTCGCCGAGGTGTCGCAACGTAACGTCCCCGTACCCCGCGTCCTGACCCCCGACGGCGACCGCCTGGGCTATGCGCCGGTCCCGCGCCCCTACACGGGGGCGCGGCGCCTCACGGGGGTCCTGCTCGGCCGCGACCCCGTGACGCGGACGAACGTGCTGTGCGGGGGCACGGTGATCGGCTCGCGCAGCCGCAGCCTGGTGGTCACCGCCGCGCACTGCCTCTACCAGAACGGCCGCTCGCTCCAGCAGGTGACCTTCCTGCCCGGCTACGACCTGGGGCAGCCGAAGCTGGGGGTCTGGCAGGCCGTGCGCGTGTGGGTGCCCGACAGGTGGCGCACCGAGCCGTACTCGGCGAGTCTGCTGCCGTACGACGTCGGCCTGGTCGGTGTGGCGCGCCGCGAGCGCCCGCTGGAGGCCGTCACCGGCAAGGGCGTGCGGCCGATGCCCACCACCAGGGGCACGAAGCTGCGCGGGCTCGAACTGCTCGGCTATCCGGCGGGCAAGGGCTATCCGGGCACGAAGATGTACCGGTGCGTGGGCGACGCGAGCGAGGGCCTCTCCGAGGGGCCCGGGCTGATGATCACGCGCAACTGCCACGCCGCCGCCGGCGGGAGCGGCGGTCCCGCCCTGTACGGCGACGCGCTGGCCGGCGTCGTGTCGTCGTCCAGCCCGATGAGCGACACCCAGGGGTACACCGTGCTGACCAGGCTGGGCGAGTCCGTGTTCGGGCGGATGCTGGCCAAGGCCGACAAGGAGATGCTCAAGCTGCCCGGCTGACGATCTCCTCGCAGAGCGCGTGGGTGGCGAGGGCGTCGTCGGCGGCGATGCGGCGGCCCTCGCGCACGGCGGCGAGGAAGTCGAGGCAGATCTGCTCGATGCCGCGCTGCCTGGCCACCGGCACCCAGTCGGGGCGACGGGCGAGCATCTCGCCGCCCCGGTAGTCGACGACGTCGCCGAGGTTGGCCACGCGGCGCTTGGCGCCGTCGCCCATGGCCTCGCAGGTCTCCTCGCTCGCCCCGCTCGTCCGGTTCATGACGCCGATGGCGGTGAAGCCGTCGCCCGTCAGCTCCAGGACGACGTGCTCGAGGAGGCCCTCCCTGACGCGGGTCCGGCTCCTGGTGCCGGTCACCGGGCCGGGGGCGAGGAACCTGAGGGTGTCCACCACGTGGATGAAGTCGTCGAAGATCACCCGGCGCGGCTCGTCGGGCTGGTTGTCGCGGTTCTTCTCCATGAGGACGAGGTGCCGGGGATGGGCGGCGAGCCCGGCGTATCCGGGCGCGTACCGGCGGTTGAAGCCGACCATCAGCGACCTTCCCTCGGTCTCCGCGAGCCGTACGAGCCGCTCGGAGTCCTGGAGCGTGTAGGCGATCGGCTTGTCGACGTAGACGTGGATCCCCGCTTTGAGCAGGGGCTCCACGATCTGCGGGTGCGCCTCGGTGGCCGCGTGCACGAACGCCGCGTCGGCCCCCGCCTTGATCACCTCGTCCACGCTCGTGGACCGCCCGGCGATCCGGTAGGTGTCGCCGAGCCGGTCCAGGCGGGCCTGGTTGCGCGTGCAGAGGTGCAGGTCGAGGGAGGGCTGGGCGGCGAGCACGGGGAGGTAGGCCTTCTCCGCGATGTCACCCAGGCCGATCACGGCTATCTTCACGCCTCGAGCGTAGCCTTGAGGCTCACTTCGATCGGCGTAGGCGCGACACCGAACGTGGTCTGGAAGGCCGAGGAGTCGAGCACGAACGGCTGCGTGAACTGGTACCTGACGTGGCCGAGCTCCCCGATCATGGGCGAGAACAGGCCGGCCACCCTGACCAGCGGCCACGGGAGCTGCGCGAACTTGGGCGCGGGCCGCCCGAGCAGCGCGGCCATCCGCTCCCCCATCTGGCGGAAGCTCAGCGGCTCGCCGGTGGGCACGTGCCACGGCCGGCCCCAGGCCCGCTCGTCGCCGCCGGCCACGATCAGCGCGTCCGCCACGTCGGGCAGGTAGGTCCAGCTGTGCGGCATGTCCGGAGGGTAGACCAGCTGGATGGTCTTGCCCTCCCTGAGCGGTACGAGGAACCGGCCGCCCAGGTAGGACTGGTCGCTGGCGCCCGGGCCGAAGAAGTCGGAGCCGCGCACCTCGGTCGTCCTGATCCGGCCCGCCTCGTGCGCGGCCAGCGCGTCCCGCCACATCTTCGCCCGCACCCGGAACTTGGGGTTGGCGGAGGCGAGCGGCAGGTCCTCGGTCATGGGGCCGTTCACGGGCCCGTACGGGTAGAGGTTGCCGAGCATCACGTACACGGCGCCGCTCGCCTCGGCGGCGGCCAGGAACGACTCGGCCATCGGCGGCCAGTCGGTGAGCCAGCGGTGGTACTTGGGGTTGACGCAGTTGTAGAGGACGTCGGCCCCCTTGGTCGCCTCGATCAGCCCGGCCTTGTCGGAGATGTCGGCGGCCACCTTGACGGCCCCCTCGGGACCGCTGCCCGAGCGGGTCACGACGGCGACCTCGTGTCCCTGAGCGAGCAGCTTGTTCGCCACATGCGTGCCGACCTGGCCGGAGCCCACGACGACGTGCTTACCCATGATCAGACCTGCTTCCAGATGATGCGGAGAACCGCGTTGACGACGAACACAGCGAAGAAGACGACGGCGGGGGTCACCAGGCCGGAGGCGTAGAGCGCGACGGCGCCGCCGCCGAACCAGAGGATCTCCAGCGCGGCGCGGGCCAGGCCGGTGAGGGGGAACGTGGCGTTGGCGCCCCCGCCCGCCCCGAACAGCGCCCACGCGGCGATGAACAGCGCCGGCGCACCCACCCCGGCCAGCAGCCGGATCCACCAGGCGGCGCTCAGGGTGAAGCCCCAGTATCCCACGGAGGCCAGCACGCCGAGCTCCAGGAAGAACATCAGGACGGCGTTGGCGCCTTTGACTGTGCCGAGCATTTCGGTCCTCCGTGAACTGCCATTCGCTTACGAGAGCAATGCTCTCTCAAAAGAGCAGAGCTCGTCAAGAGCAGTGCTCTCGTTTTTTTCCACCGCTCTGATAGCCTGCATCCATG
The DNA here is from genome assembly GCF_053587055.1 of Nonomuraea sp. NPDC003707. NCBI lineage: Bacteria > Bacillati > Actinomycetota > Actinomycetes > Streptosporangiales > Streptosporangiaceae > Nonomuraea > Nonomuraea sp. NPDC003707. The sequence goes on from NZ_JBSFNK010000006.1 coordinate 210,067, forward strand.
ACAGCCAGCCGCACCGCCAGAGAACGCGTCAGGGCCGAGCTCACCAGGGAGATCACCGACATCGCGCGTCGCCAGCTCGCCACCGACGGCGCCGGCGGCCTGTCGCTGCGGGCGGTCGCCCGGGAGATGGGCATGGTCTCCTCGGCCATCTACCGCTATTTCCCGAGCCGCGACGACCTGCTGACCGCGTTGATCATCGACGGCTACAACGCGCTCGGCGAGAGCGTGGAGCGCGCCGACGCCGAGTGCCGGCAGGGCGACTACCCGCGCCGGTGGATGACGGCCTGCCACGCCGTACGCGACTGGGCGCTGGCGCACCCGCACGAGTACGCGCTGCTCTACGGCTCCCCCGTGCCCGGCTACCAGGCTCCGCAGGACACGGTCCCGGCCCGGATCCGCGACGTCACCGTGCTGGGCCGGATCGTCTCCGACGCGTGGGCCGCGGGCGCGGTCCAGGTCCTTCCCGGCGAGGCCCCGCGCGAGCTGGCGCCGGAGGCGGAGGCGATCCGCGGGCTCATGCCCGGCGTGCCCGACGACGTGCTCTGGCGCGGCCTGTCCGCGTGGACCACGCTGTACGGGTGGGTCAACTTCGAGGTGTTCGGCCAGTTCAACAACACGATCGAGAACAGGCGCGCGGCGTTCGAGCACTCGATGCGGCTGGCGGCTTCGGCGATCGGGCTTGCTCAGTAAGACTTACTAAGTTTTACTGAATACATGGCACGGAGAACGAAGGAGCTCGGCCGCTTCACGGACGTGGCGCTGCTGGTGCTCATCAGCCTGGCCGAGGGGCAGAAACACGGCTATCGCATGATCAACGACATCGAGGAGTTCTCGGGGACCTCGCTGGAGCCCGGCACGCTCTACGGGGCGCTGATGCGGCTGGAGGAGCGTGGCTGGATCGAGCCGGTCGAGTCGGCCGAGCGGCGCAAGCCGTACCGGATCACCGAGAGCGGGCGCTCGGCGCTCGGCGAGCAGCTCGCCACCCTACGCCGCATCGAGCAGGCAGGCGCCAGGCGCACGGGAGCGGCTTGGGGGCTCGCATGATGCGCGCGGTGGCGTCGGCGATGCTCAGCCTCTACCCGAAGGCGTGGCGGGAGCGTTACGGCGAGGAGGTCGCCGACCTGATCGCGTCGCGACCGGCACGCGTGCGCACGGTGCTCGACCTGGTCTCGGGTGCCGCCGACGCGTGGCTCCACCACCGGCGCGTCCCGGGGGCCCGGACCTTGACCGTTCCGCTCGCGGCGGTCCTGACCTGCATGGGGGCGGCGCTCCTGCTCATGTGGAACCCGGGCCTGCGCGACACGGCAGACGTGGCCAGCCTGCGCGGCGTGTGGGCCGAAGCCGGGCCGGTCGCCAGGAACATACAGGGCATGGCGCAGAGTCTGTTCGGCATGGCGGGCGTCATATCCGTGCTCTCGGTGGCGCCGCTGCTCAACACCTGCCTCGCCGCGATGCGCCGTTCCGTGCACGGGCCGCTCACGCGGATGACCGCGCGACGGGTTGTCATGACGGCCTGGTGGCTCGTGATCCCCGTCGGGTTGGTCGGCCTGACCTTCGTGAGCCTCGCCTTCCTGCACGCCGGCTATCCCGTCGGGCCGCTGGGCGAAGCGATGGCAGGGGGCTTCCACGTGCCGCTCATCATGGCGCTGGTCCTGCCGCTGCCCATGACGGCGGCGGGCGCGCCGTCGCTGGGTTCCGACGTGCGCGGCACCGGCCAGATCCTCGCGTCGGCGGCCCTCTGCAACGCGCTCGCCTGGGGCGCCGTCGCGACCCTGCTGGTGCTGGGCCTGGAGAAGGCGTCCTGGTCGTTCCTGGCGATGGTCGCGACGAGCGCGCTGGTGAGCGTGTGGATGACCATCGTTGTGACGAGGAGCGCGATCAGGCGTGGCAGGACTCTGATGGGCCAGTTCAGCCCGGCGTGAACAGCGGCACCAGCACCTCGTCCACGATCGCGACGACGAGCTCGTCGGGGACGGGCGAGCCCTCGAAGAGGAAGTGGTGGCGCAGCAGCGCGTGACCGGCGTCGAGGCGGCGGGGGGTGACGGCCTCGGGGGCGACCTCGCCGCGCTCGACGGCCCGGCCGACGACCTCCGTCATCAGCCTCCTGGAGGTGCTCTGGGAGTCCTTGCGCAGGGCGCGCAGCGGGGACCCGCTGCTCAGCGCCTCGCCGAGCAGCCCGCGCATGGCCTCGCCCGCCGGGCCCGCCAGCGCCTTCGACGTCATCCTGAGCATGGCCACCAGGTCGTCGCGCAGGTTGCCGGTGTCGGGCGCGGCCCCGGGGGTGGGCAGCGAGTTGTAGACCGCGTCCATCACCAGCTCGATGCGGGTGGGCCAGCGCCGGTAGAGCGACGCCTTGCTGGCCTTGGCCCGCTCGGCGACGCGCTCCATGGTCAGCCCGGCGTAGCCGGCCTCGGCCAGCTCGTCGAGCGTCGCCTGGAAGATCGCGGCGTTCAGCGCCTCGCCCCGGCGTCGCGGCAGCTTGCGGTGGTCGGTCACCATGGCATCTTAGAGAGCTCGGGTGACGCGACCGGTGTCGCCGTTCACGGTCACCGGCTGGCCGTCCACCAGCACGGAGGTGGCCCTGCCGGTGCCCATGACGGCCGGGATCCCGTACTCCCTGGCGACAATGGCGGCGTGCGAGGCCGCGCCGCCGGCGTCCACGACCACGGCCGACGCCAGCTGGAACAGGGGCGTCCACGACGGGTTCGTGTACGGGCAGACGAGCACGTCGCCGCTCTCCAGCCTGGCGAACTCGGCCGGCTCCCTGATCAGCTTCACCGGCCCGGTCGTCACGCCGCCGCTGGCCGGGGAGCCGGTGACCAGCGCGTCCCCTGTCTCGCGGACCGGGAAGACGGCCGCGGGGTCGATCAGTCGCACGCCCGACAGCTCCTCCCGCTTGGCCGCCCGGGCCCGAACCGCCTCGCGCAGCCGTTCCCGGTCGGCGCCGGCCATGGCGGTCACGTCGCGGATGGCCTCCAGCTCCGGCAGTCGCAGGTGGAAGACGTCCTCCGGCCGGTCGAGCACGCCCTGCCCGCGCAGGCGGCGGCCGATCTCCATGAGTGATCTGCGCAGGATGGGCTGCGGCATCATGAAGAAGAAGTGGCTGTCCTCGCGGAACGCGACGCCCGCGCGGGCGGCCTCCACCCGCCGCCGCATCCGGGCGCGGCCGCCGGCTGTCAGCCACGGGTGGCGGAGCAGGCGGCCGAGAGCGTCGTCGCCGTCCTTGCGCGCGGGCGGCGCGGCGGCCAGCACCTTGATCAGGTCGATGACGGTCTCGGGGGCATCGGACCAGGTGGGCGTGGTGACGAGGATCGGGCTCGAGGTCTCGCGGTGGCCGTACTCGGCCAGGAACGCCCGCAGCCCCTCCTCGAACTCGGCCGGCCTCGGGCCCCCGTCGAGCGCGCCCGTCCGCCTGGCCAGCCCGGCCAGCCGGTCCAGCGCCTGGTTGGCGTCGGTGGTGCGGGTACGCGCCCCGTGCAGCAGGTCGCCGAAGAGCCGGCCGCGCCCGAGCAGCTTGACCGCCACCAGCAGCCGCAGCAGCGCCAGCCCGGTGCCGGGCAGGTAGTCCGCGCGCAGGCCGGCCACCGGGTCCACCAGGTCCAGGGCTTGCCGGGGCACGCGGACGAGCTCCGCCCACGGCAGCTCCGCCAGGTCGCGGGCGGCCAGCTCCCTGACCGCGGCGAGGTAGGCGCGCAAGCGCGGGTCCTCGGTCCAGCGGGCGGGGTCGAACCTCCTGGCCCTGGCCAGCAGGCTGAACGGGACGGCCGGCAGCTTCCGGGTGGGGCGCGGGCTCCGCGGAACGAGCTGGTAGACGACGCCGTCCTCCTCCCGCAGGAACCCCTCGAACACGCCGGCTATGCCGAAGCCGGCCGCCACTCTGGCCATCAGCCCGACGGGGCCGTACGGGATCCAGGTCGTCATGTCGATCGGATAGGGCCGTTCCGGGAGGTACTCCATCAGAATGGTGGCGATGCGGCGCTGGGCCGGGTTGAGCCTCCCGATCGGGGGCGGCGGCAGCGCGGTCATGGGCCGGGCCTGCAGCAGGTGGACGCGACCGCCCGCGTACGCCCACTCGATGTCCTGGGGCCGCCCGAAGTGCGCGGCGACCTCCTTCCCCAGCCTGGCCAGCTCCCCGAGCGCCGCGTCGGGCAGGCGCTCCTGAGCGGCCGAGCCCGTCTCGCGCGTGACTCCCCCGCCCGCCGCGCCCCTGATGACGACCTCGTGACGCCCCGGCGTGAAGGCCGTGCCGGCGTCGGAGATCACGTAGTGGTCGGGCGTGACCAGGCCGGACACCACGGCCTCGCCGAGCCCGCTGCCGGCGTCGACGACGAGCTGGGCGCGGTCGCCGGTGACCGGGTTCGCGGTGAACATGACGCCCGCCAGGTCCGCCTCGACCATGCTCTGCACCACGACCGCGATCCGCACCTCGGAGTCGTCGATGCCGAGCCGGGCGCGGTAGGCGACGGCGCGGTCGGTCCAGAGCGAGCCCCAGCAGCGGCGTACGGCGTCGAGCACGGCCCGCTCGCCCACGACGTTCAGGTACGTGTCCTGCTGGCCGGCGAACGCGGCCCCCGGCAGGTCCTCGGCGGTGGCGCTGGAGCGCACGGCCACGGCCCCGCCGCCGAGCGCGGCGTACGCGCCGGCGACGGCCTCCCGCAGCTCGTCGGGCAGCTCGACCTGCTCGAAGTACGCCCGCGTGCCGTGCCCCTGGGCGATCACGTCGTAGGCGTGGGTGGTGACGACGAAGCCGCCCGGGACGGGGAAGCCGTTCCTGACGAGCTCGCCCAGGTTGGCGCCCTTGCCCCCGGCCATGGCCAGGTCGTCCCGGCCGAAGGCGGCCAGCGGTGCGACGAGTTTCACGATCTCTCCTCGGCATAGGCGGTGGTGCGAAGCGGACGCGCCGGCAGCGCCAGCGCGAGGAAGAACGCCACGGCCAGCAGCGGCGCCATGGCCGCGAAAACCGGCGGCACGGCCGCGGCGAAGGCCTCCCGCATGCTGTCGGGGACGTCGGACGGGTTCGTGGCGGAGATCCCGGACCTCAGCGTGATCAGCGCGCCCACCAGCGCGACCCCGGCGGACGCGCCGACCTGGCGCAGGAAGGTCACCGACGAGGTGGCGGTGCCCAGGTCGGCGTACTCCACGGCGTTCTGGGCGGCCAGCACCATGGTCTGCATGACGAGCCCGACCCCCAGCCCGGTCACCAGCATCGCTCCGGCCAGCGCGAGCGGGTCGCGGCCCGCCAGGCCGATCAGCCCGAGCCCGGCGGCGGCCACGGCCGTGCCCGCGATCGGGTACGGCCGGTACCTCCCGGTCCGCGTGATCAGCCGCCCGGACACGACGGTCGTGGCGAGCACGCCCGCCATCAGCGCCGTCACCAGCAGCCCCGCCCCCGTCGCGCTGGAGCGCAGCGCGATCTGCAGGTAGGCCGGCATGTACGTGATCGTCCCGAACAACGCGAACCCGATGAGCAGGCTGATCGACACCGGCACCGCGAACGCCCGGTCCCGGAACAGCCGCAGCGGCAGGATCGGGTCCCTGGCGAACCGGGCGCTGACCAGCCACGCCAGCGCCCCGGCGATCGCCACACCGAGATAGACGGGGTTCCCGGTCTGTCCCAGCAGGACCACCCCGACCACGGCGACGGCCAGCGTGACGGCCCCGGCGACGTCGAGCGGCGCCCGGCCCGCCTGCCCGCGCGGCCTCGGCAGCCGCAGGGTGGCGCTCAGCACGACCAGCGCCAGCACCCCGAGCGGCGGGTAGATCGCGAAGATCCACCGCCAGCTCAGCCGGTCGACGAAGAACCCCCCGACCAGCGGCCCGCCCACGGCGGCCACCACGTACATGGCCCCGATGAGCCCGAGGTAGCGGCCCCGCTCGCGCGGGCTCACCACCTCGCCGATGATCGCCTGCGCCCCGATCATCAACCCGCCGCCGCCCAGGCCCTGCACGGCCCGGAAGGCGATGAACTGCGGCATCGACGTGGCCACCGCGCACAGCACGGCCCCGGTCACGAACACGACGATGGCGACCTGCATGGTGGGCTTGCGGCCGTACCGGTCGCCGAGCTTGCCGTAGACGGGCATGACCACGGTGGCGGCGGCGAGGTAGGCGCTGACGACGGCGGGCATCTGGTCCAGCCCGCCCAGGCTGCCCGCCACGGCCGGCAGCGCGGGCGCCATGATCGTCTGATCGAGCGCGCCCAGCAGCATCGCCAGCATCAACCCGGACAGCACGACGCCCATGACGCCTCTCCTTAGAGAACGACTCGTTCTCTAAGAAGCATAGGATTCAACTCGAAGAAACGCAACGTTCACTAATCGGGTCTCAGCGGATGCCGCGGGTCCGGAGCGCGGAGGCCAGGGCGGCGATGCTCAGGAAGGAGACGGCCAGCAGGTAGTACGCCGGCGACACCTGCGAGCCGGTCCCCGAGACGAGCGCCGCGGCGATGGCGGGGGTGAACCCGCCGAAGACCGCGACCGCCGCGTTGTAGCTGAACGACAGGCCGGTCGCACGCGCCTGCACCGGGAACGCGTCGGCCATCACCGACGGCAGCGCGCCGAAGTAGGCGGCCTTCAGCAGGCCGAGGATCGTCATGCAGAGCGTCAGGGTCAGGAACGACGGCGACGCGGTCAGCCAGAGGAACAGCGGGACGACGCTCCCGCCGATCAGCACCGCGGCCGGGATCATGATCTTCAGCCGGCCGAACCGGTCGGCCAGCAGGCCGACGAAAGGCGTCGCGACGGTCAGGGTGACCCCGGTGATGAGCAGCGCGACGAACGACAGCGAATCGTTCAGGCCCAGCTCCTCGATCCCGAAGGTCGGCATGTACTGCAGGATGAAGTTGAGCGCGGTCGAGATGACCAGCGCGCCACCGGCGATCAGCAGGCCGCCCCAGTGGTCGCGGAAGACCGACCGGATCGGCGAGGGACGCTCGCCCGTCGCCTCCGGCGTGATCTCCGGCGACTCCAGGACGTACCGGCGGATGTAGAGGCCGACCGGAAGGACCAGCAGCCCGAACACGAACGGCACCCGCCAGCCCCAGTCCGCCATCTGCTCCTTGGACAGCACGGCGGTCAGACCCGCGGCGAACCCGGAGGACATCAGGGTCGCGAGCCCCTGGCTGGCGAACTGGAAGCTGCCGAGGAAACCCTTGCGGCTGTCGTCCTGCTCGACCAGAAACGAGGTGGCGGCGCCGAACTCGCCGCCGGCCGCGAATCCCTGGATCAACCGCGCGACCACGATCCCCAGCGGCGCGAGGAGCCCGAGCGTGGCGTAGCCGGGCATGACCACGATCAGCAGGGTGCCGAGGGCCATCAGCCAGATCGTCAGCACCAGGGCCTTCTTGCGCCCGTGCCGGTCGGCGTACGCGCCGATGACCAGCCCTCCGAGCGGACGGATCAGGTACGTCACGCCGAACACCGCGTACGCCTGCACCAGCTGGACGCCGGGCGCGTCGGCGGGGAAGAACACCTGTCCGATGTAGGCCGCCATCAGCGCGTACACGGCGAGGTCGAACCACTCGAGCGCGTTGCCGATGGTCGCCGCCGCGATCGCGCGGCCGGTGGAGCCGCGCGTCGCGGGCTGGGTCGGATCTGTGGAGGCGACGGCCATCGAAGGTCCTTCCGGTGGGGGGGCTGACGTCCGTCAGACCGGTTGGGGGGCGGGGAGAGGGTGGTCGGCCGAAGGGTTGCCGAGAGCGTGGAACAGCGCGGCGGCCAGCACGACGCCCTCGCGGGCGATCCCGGCGAGCAGGTGCTCGTCGGGCGCGTGCTGGAGACAGCCCGGGTACGAGTGCGGCAGCCACAGGGTCGGCAGGCCGAGGACGTCGGTGAAGACGAAGTTGGGCAGGGAGCCGCCGATGTTCGGCAGCAGGGCGACGGGCCCACCGGCCACCTGCTCCAGCGATTCCCTGGCCCACCGCACCCACGGGTCGTCGAGTGCCGTACGGCTGGCGGGGAAGTGGCCCAGGACGCTGACGCCGACCATCGGGTAGCCGTGGGCGGCGAGGTGCTCGGCGACGGCCTGCTCCACGCCGCTCACGTCGGTCCCGGCCACGTACCGCAGCTGCAGGATCGCGCGGGCCCGGCCGGGGATCGCGTTGACGGGGTTGTCGATGTCGGCCGACCCCACCGCCAGGACCTCCAGGGTGTTCCAGCCGTACAGCCGCTCGGCGGCGGTCAGGCCGGTGTCGCCCCAGCCCTCGTCCGGGGCCGGGTCGCCGGGGCTGTTCGCGACGGTGACGCCGGCCAGCACCTCGCGGACCGCGTCCGGGAGCTCCGGCGGCAGCAGGGCGGGCACCCGGATGCGTCCGTGCCCGTCGACGCAGCTCGCGATCGCGCCGGCCAGGGTGGTGGCGGGGTTGCGCAGGACGCCGCCCCAGTTGCCGGAGTGGTAGGTGTTGGGGCGCAGATCGACGTCGAGCGCGATGTCGACTCCACCGCGCGACCCGAGGAACAGCGTGGGCGTCGCCGCGTCCAGGCGCGGCCCGTCCGAGGCGATCAGGACGTCCGCCCGCAGCTCCTCGCGGTGCGCCGCGGCGAACTCCGCCAGTCCCGGCGAGCCGATCTCCTCGCCGGACTCGAACAGGAAGATCAGGTTGAACCCGAGCCGCCCCTGCCGGGCGAGCAGCAGGCGCAGCGCGGCGAGGTTGATCAGGTGCTGACCCTTGTTGTCGGCCGAGCCGCGGCCGTACCAGCGGTCGCCGTCGGCGGTCAGCGTCCACGGGTCCCGGCCGTCGCTCCACCGGCCCGCGTGGCCGTCCACCACGTCGGCGTGGCCGTAGCAGAGGAGCGTCGGCAGCGAGGAGGACTCGATCCGGGTGCCGACCAGGAACGGGCCCCCAGCGGGGTCGGGGTTGGGGTGCTCGGTCACGGAGCACCCCAAGCCGGTCAGCGCGGGCGCCAGAACCTCGTCCAGGTATGCCTTGACGGCAACGCGGGCTCCCGGCTTGGTGCTCTCGGTGGGGTAGGAGACCATCGCGGCGAGGTCGGTGAAGAACGCGCCGGAATCGACGTACTCCTCCGCCTGTTCGATGAGGTCTGCTGGGATCACGAGAGGTTCCTCCGGGGGATCGCGGGCGCTGTTCTGGTCAGCAGCGTAGGACGGTTCACGGGCTTCGACCATTGCCGATTGCCGCAACGAGCGTTCTACTATTGGCAAACCCGTGTGTCCGAAGCATTTACCAGGAGGTCCCGATGCAACTCCTGCCGGTGGGCCTCTCGTACTTCCTCGAGGTGGCCCGGACGGGGTCGGTGACGGAGGCGGCCCGTACGCTGACCGTCGCGCCATCGGCGATCAGCCGGCAGATCGCCAAGCTGGAGTCCGGGTGCGGAGTGCCCCTGTTCGTCCGGCATCCGCGCGGGATGGCGCTGACCGAGGCCGGATCCCGGCTCCTCGCCCACGTCCGCCGCAGCGAGGCCGAGGCGTCCGCCCTGGTGAACGAGTTGCGGACCGGGCGCGGAGCCGATGTCCGCAACGTCACGGTGGCGTGTTCGGAGGGGTTCGGACGGCGGATCGTCCCGCGGGCGATGGCGGCCTTCCGGCGCGACCACCCCGACGTGACGTTCCAGCTCGACGTCGTCCCCCGGCAGGAGGCCACCCGCCGGGTGATCGAGGGGATCGCCGACGTCGCCGTCACCTATGCGATGGGGCCGCAGCACGATGTGCGGGTGGAGTGCGCCGTCGTGATCCCGGTGGTCGCGATCGTCCCGCTCGGGCACGAGCTGGCCGGACGCGACCAGGTCGGGCTGGCGGAGCTGTGCGAGCACCCGCTGGCCCTCGCCTCCACCGGGACCAGCCAGCGCGAGCTCTTCGACATCGGCACGCAGATCGAGGGACTGACGGTCCGCCCGGTGCTGGTCTGTGACGGGCTCGGCCCGCTGCACGAGTTCGTCCGCTGCGGGGGCGGCATCGCGCTCGTCGGAGATCTCGGCGACCTGCACCGCGAGGGCTCGGGCGAAGGGGTCGCCTACGTACGGCTGGACCACCCGGTGTTCCGCCAGCGGGAGGCCCAGGTGCAGACCGCCCTGGGCCGCCGGCTGCCCTGGTCGGTGACGGAGTTCACCGGGCTGCTGGTCTCACTGCTCGGCCCGCCGTCCAAGTGACGGACGGCCCCTTGGACGGCGTACCGAGTGGATGGGTGCGGTGCGGTCAGCGCGAGGCGCGGTTGACCGCGGAGATGATGGCCTTGAGCGAGGCCGTCGTGGTGTTGGCGTCGACGCCGACGCCCCACAGCACCTGGCCGTCGACCTCGCACTCCAGGTAGGAGGCGGCCTTGGCGTCGGAGCCGGCGCTCATCGCGTGCTCCACGTAGTCGAGCACGCGCACCTGGATGCCGACCCCCGCCAGGGCGTCGATGAAGGCCGAGATCGGGCCGTTGCCCGCGCCCGCGATCTCGCGGATCTCCCCGTCGACCCGGACGTCGGCGCCGATGCGGTCCTTGTCGTCCACCGTGGACTCGTGGCGGTGGGCCATCAGGCTGAGGCGGCCCCAGCGGTTGGCCGGGTTGGGCAGGTATTCGTCGCGGAAGATCTCGTACATCGCGGCGGGGCTGATCTCGCCGCCCTCGCTGTCGGTGCGGGCCTGCACCACCTTCGAGAACTCGATCTGCAGCCGGCGCGGCAGGTCGAGCTGGTGGTCGGCCTTCATGATGAACGCGACGCCGCCCTTGCCCGACTGGCTGTTGACGCGGATGACGGCCTCGTAGGTGCGGCCGATGTCCTTCGGGTCGATCGGCAGGTACGGCACCGCCCAGGTGAACGCGTCGACCGGCACGCCCGCCGCGGCCGCGTCGCGCTCGAGGTGCTCGAAGCCCTTCTTGATGGCGTCCTGGTGGGAGCCGGAGAAGGCGGTGTAGACCAGCTCGCCGCCCCACGGGTGGCGCGGGTGCACGGGCAGCTGGTTGCAGTATTCGGTGACGCGGCGGATCTCGTCGATGTCACTGAAGTCGATCTCGGGGTCGACGCCCTGGGAGAACAGGTTCATGCCCAGGGTGACCAGGCAGACGTTGCCGGTGCGCTCCCCGTTGCCGAACAGGCAGCCCTCGATGCGGTCGGCGCCCGCCATGTAGCCCAGCTCGGCGGCGGCCACGGCGCTGCCGCGGTCGTTGTGCGGGTGCAGCGACAGGACGATCGAGTCGCGGTGCTTGAGGTTGCGGTGCATCCACTCGATCTGGTCGGCGTAGATGTTGGGGGTGGCCATCTCGACCGTGGCCGGCAGGTTGACGATGACCTTGCGGTCGGGGGTGGGCTGCCACACGTCGTTGACCGCGTCGCACACCTCGACGGCGTATTCGAGCTCGGTGCCGGTGAACGACTCGGGAGAGTACTGGAAGTAGACGTCGACGTCGCTCGCGTCGGCGAGCTTCTTGACCAGCTTGGCGCCCTCGACGGCGATGGCGGTGATGCCGTCCTTGTCCAGGCCGAACACGACGCGGCGCTGGAGGGTGGAGGTCGAGTTGTACAGGTGGACGATGGCCTGCTTGGCGCCCTCGATGGACTCGAAGGTGCGCTCGATCAGCTCCGGCCTGGCCTGGGTCAGCACCTGGATGACCACGTCGTCGGGGACGCGGCCCTCTTCGATGATCTGGCGGATGAAGTCGAAGTCGGTCTGCGAGGCGGCCGGGAAGCCGACCTCGATCTCCTTGTAGCCCATGCGTACCAGCAGCTCGAACATCTGCAGCTTGCGATGGGAGTCCATCGGGTCGATCAGGGCCTGGTTGCCGTCCCGCAGGTCCACCGCGCACCAGCGGGGCGCCTTGGTGATGACCTTGTCGGGCCAGGTGCGGTCGGTCAGGCGGATGGGCTCGAACGCCTGATAGCGATGGGTCGGCATGGGGCTGGGCTGCTGAGTGGTCATGTCTGCTGGCTCCTCATCGGTCGAAAGAAATCGGCCGACGCGCATGACTGGCTCCGCGGCGAGGGAGCCGGCCTCAGTGGCCCCCGCCGCGGCAGCTAAGAAGCAGCCCACGCAGCATGCCATGCACGTTACCAGACGTCTCGCGATGCACTGCCCCGGATCTCAGATCCTGAGAAGGCGGCGAGTCGCCCTCAGCCGAAGTGCGGTGGGAAACGGGCCCCGGGGCGGGAGGCCGGCCCGGACCGGTGACTAGAGTTCAGGCATGCGGGACGACGAAATTCTCACCAAGATCAGTGCCCTGGTCGACGAGGAGCACGAGCTGCGCAACCGGCTGTCCACGGGCGAGGTGACCACGGACGAGGAGCACGAGCGCATCAAGCAGCTGGAGACGGCGCTCGACCAGTGCTGGGACCTGCTCAGGCAGCGCCGGGCCAGGCGGAGCGCGGGCGAGGACCCCGACAACGCCGCCGCCCGCCCCGCCAACGAGGTCGAGAACTACAGCCAATAAATTCGCTCGCCCCAGCCGTCGTCCGTGCGATTTGCTGGGCACATGTGGATCCAGCCCATCGATCTCGACCGGCCGGGCGACCTGGTCACGGGCCTGCATGAGGCGTACACGGCGGCCTACTCCGACGACCCGGGCCCTCTGATGTCGCTCGCCCACTTCCGCCACGACATCGCCAGGCACTCGCCGGGCGACCGGGCCGAGCTGTGGGCCGTCGTCGAGGGCGGCGAGGTCGTCGGCGGCTACGCCCTGTCGCTCTCCCAGCTCGACAACACGCACATGGGCTGGATCTTCCCCCTCGTCGTGCGCCCCGAGCGGCGCGGCCGAGGGCTGGGCTCGGCGCTGTTCGAGCATGCGCTGGAGAGGTTGCGCCACCACGGCAGAAGCCTGCTCCTCACGGAGACGCCGACCACCGGCGTGGGCGCCCGCTTCGCGCTCGCCCACGGCATGACGGTCGCGGTCGCCGAGGCCCGCCGCGTGCTGGATCTCCGCAAGGCCGGCTGGGACACCCTGGAACGCATGATCCCCACCGTCGAGGGCTACCGCCTCGAACGCTGGACCGGCCCGGCGGACCCCGGCCTGATCCCCGACCTCTCGACCCTGATGAACGGCATGAACGACGCCCCGCGCGACGCCGGCATCGAGGACTTCGACTTCAGCTCCGAGCGCATCCGCGACCGCGAGGAGGGCATCAAGGAGCGCGGCCTCACCAGCTATTCGATGATCGCCCGCCGCGACTCCGACGGAGCCCCCGCCGGATACACGCGTGTCTACCTCGCCGCCGACCGCTCGGACGGCTGGGGACATCAGGCGGACACGACCGTGCTGGCCGGGCACCGGGGCCACCGCCTCGGGCTGCTGCTCAAGCTCGCCAACCTGTTCTGGCTCCGCGAGCACGAGCCCCACCTGGAGCGGATCATCACCTGGAACGCCACCTCCAACGCCCACATGCTGGCCATCAACGAGGCCATGGGCTTCGAGCTCCTCGACGAATGGAACGAATGGCGGCTGGAGCTGTAGGCCGTTCGGAGGCGGGCGGCTAACGTGATCCTTTATGACCTTGGAGGCGTTGAGGGACGGGGATCCGCGCCAGGTGGGGCCGTACACGCTCCTGGTTCGGCTGGGCGAGGGCGGCATGGGCGTCGTCTACCTGGGCCAGGCGCCGGACGGCACGCGGGTGGCGGTCAAGCTCATCCACCCCAGGATGGACGCGCAAGCGGACTTCAGGCGGCGCTTCGCCCGCGAGGTGGCCGCCGCCAAGCGGGTCGCCCGCTTCTGCACCGCTCCCGTCCTGGACGCCGACGTCGAGGGGGACGTGGCATACCTGGTCACCGAGTACGTCGAGGGGCCCAGCCTGGGGGACGCCGTCCACGAGTCGGGGCCGCTGAAGGGCTCGGCGCTGGACGGCCTGGCCGCCGCGATGGCCATGGCCCTGCGCGCCATCCACGGGGCGGGGGTCGTGCACCGCGATCTCAAGCCGTCGAACGTGCTGCTCTCCCAGGTGGGGCCCAAGGTCATCGACTTCGGCATCGCACAGCTCATGGACGCGGAGATGAGCAGCGCGATCGTGGGGACGCCGTCGTACATGTCGCCCGAGCAGGTGTCGGGCGCCACCATCGGCCCGGCCTCGGACATCTTCTCGTGGGGCTGCACGGTCGCCTACGCGGCGAGCGGCAGGCCGCCGTTCGGCTCGGGCTCGGTCCCCACGATCCTCCTGCGCATCGTCAACGAAGCCCCGGAGCTGCACGGCCTCTCGGGCCCGCTGCGCGACCTGGTGCTCGCCTCGCTGACGAAGAACCCGCGCGAACGCCCCACGGCCCAGGACCTGATGGACCACCTCAGCGTGGCGGACCCCGGCGGCGCTCCACTCCCCCGCGCGGAGACGGACCCAAGCGCTACTCCGGCATCCACTGGTAGCACTGGCACGGGCACGGGCACGAACGCGACCGGTCACCCGGCGCACGCCGACGTGACGACGGCGCCGCCTGACGGCCCGCGACCGCCCGGCGCGGCGACGGCGCCGCCCGACAGCCCCTTGACTCCCAACCCCGGGGTGGCGGGGAACCGGAGGAAGGTGCTCGCCGCGGCGGCGGCCGTCGCCGTGGCTGTGGGAGGCGCGTCCGTGGCGGTCGCCTGGCGCACCCTGGGCACCTCGTCGAGCGCCCGCACCCCCGCCCAGACGAGCACCACCCAAGCCGCCCACTCCAACAACCAGGCCAAGCCCCAGAACCCGCTCAGAGCCCCAGGCAAGATCACGTTCTACTCCCCGCTGGAGCCGGCCGCCAACCGCCAGGCCGAGCAGTGGAAGAAGGACCGCCCCCGGGACGCCGAGCTCATGAGCAGGCTGGCCGCGGTCCCCCATGCCATCCGCCTCAACCAGCCCGAGGCCAGGCCGGAGGTCGACGCCACCGTCAAAGCGGCCCGGCAGGAAGGCGGCGTCCCGGTGTTCCTGATCAACTCCCTGCCGGGCAGCGAGTGCCGCTCGACGACCGCCGCCGAACTGGCCTCGTACCAGGAGTGGATCAAGGGCATAGCGAGCACGATAGGCCAGGCCAAGGCGGTGGCGATCCTCGAACCGGGCGCCACGGTCAAGATCCCCGGAGTCGAGGAATGCGACCCACGGGGCTCGGTGGAGCAGCGCTACAAGGACCTCAGACAGGCCGTCCAGACCCTCAAGGCCAACCCGAACACGGCCGTCTACCTCGACGGCAGCCAGGACCTCTACCCGGGCACCGCGCTCATGGCCGACCGGCTGATCAAGGCCGGCATCGACCGGGCGGACGGCTTCTTCCTCAACACGGGGGCCTTCCACCCCACGGAGAGGAGCGTCGCGTACGGCAAGGCGCTGTCGGCCTGCGTCAGCGTCCAGCGGGCCACGGGCGCCAGGGACTGCCCGTCGGACGGGAAGGTGGACCCGGCGACGATGCCCCACTTCGTGGTCGACACCGCCAGGAACGGCCAGGGCTCGTGGGCCCCGCCGCCGAAGAAGTACCCCGACCCGCAGACGTGGTGCAACCCGCCGGGCCGGGGCGCCGGCGACCGGCCCACGACCGACACGGGTGAGGAGCTGGTGGACGCCTACCTGTGGATCGCGCGGGCGGGCTCGTCCAGCGGCCGGTGCAGGCGCGGGGAGGGCGGGGAGAAGGACCCCGAGCGCGGCGTCGTGTCCCCGGAGGCCGGCGAGTGGTGGCCGGATCTGGCGCTGGAGAGGGCCGAGAAGGCCAACCCGCCATTGTGACGGGCCGGGGCAAGCCCGAGGTTGCGCCCATGTTAAGCGGACGTTAGATCTCGGCCACCTGCCCTTGTCCGAACATCCTTCTGCGGAGAGGCTCTGACCTGCACCTACTCCCCCCAGGAGGTTACCCGTGAGCAAGGCACGCGTGCCGTGGAAGGCAGTGATCGGCGGCTCCGTCGGCAATCTGGTCGAGTGGTACGACTGGTTCGTCTACACCAGCTTCGCCGTCTATTTCGCCGCGTCCTTCTTCCCTGAGGGCGACAACACGGCGAAGCTGCTCAACACCGCGGCCATCTTCGCCGTCGGCTTCTTCATGCGCCCGCTCGGCGGCTGGCTGCTCGGCCGTTACGCCGACAGGAAGGGCCGCAAGGCGGCTCTCACGCTCACCGTCACCCTCATGTCGGCCAGCGCCCTGCTGATCGCCATCGCCCCGACGTACGAGACGGTCGGCTACTTCGGCGCCGTCGTGCTGGTGGTGGCCCGCCTGCTGCAGGGGCTGTCGGTCGGCGGCGAGTACGCGGCCAGCGCCACGTACCTCACCGAGGCCACCCCGCGCGGCCGGCGCGGCTTCGCCTCGAGCTTCCAGTACGTCTCCATGACCGCCGGCCAGCTCGTCGGCCTCGGCCTGCAGATCATCCTGCAGAACACGATGTCCACGGAGGCCCTCAACTCCTACGGCTGGCGCATCCCGTTCGTGATCGGCGCCCTGGGCGCCGCGGTCGTGTTCTACCTGCGCCGCAACCTCCTGGAGACGGAGGCGTACGACGAGGAGGAGCGCGAGGTCGAGCACCAGGGCCGCGGCACGATCAAGCAGTTGCTCGCCCACAAGAAGGAAGCGCTGCTGGTCATCGCCCTGACCATGGGCGGCACGGTCGCGTACTACACCTACACCACGTACCTCACCAAATACCTCGCCATCACCGCCGGCCTGCCCAAGGAGACGGCCACGCTGGTGAGCTTCTGCGCGCTGTTCATCTTCATGTGCCTGCAGCCGCTGGCCGGTGGGCTGTCGGACCGGATCGGGCGGCGGCCGCTGCTGATCACGTTCGGGATCGGGTCGATGCTGGGCACGGTGCCGCTGATGACGGCGCTCGGCGGGGTCACGGGGTTCGCCGGCGGGCTCACGCTCTCGCTGATCGGCCTGATCATCGTCACCGGCTACACCTCGATCAACGCGGTGGTGAAGGCCGAGCTGTTCCCGACGAACATCCGCGCGCTCGGCGTCGCCCTCCCCTACGCCATCGCGAACGCCCTGTTCGGCGGCACCGCCGAGTACGTGGCGCTGTGGTTCAAGAACAACAAGATCGAGTCCGGCTACTTCTGGTACGTCTCCGCCTGCGCCGCCGTGTCGCTCGTGGTCTACCTCACCATGCGCGAGACCAGGGACGCCGCCCTCTCCCGCGCCGAGCAGACTTCGGAGGATGTGGTCGCGGCCCGCGTCTAACCTGACCGTATGCGAGTTCTCCTGGTCGAGGACGACGATCGGCTCGCGTCCGCGCTCACCACGGCCCTCGCCCGGCACGGCCATCAGGTCACCCGTGCCGGGCTGGCCGTCGACGCCCTCCGCCTGGCGGGGGGCGTCGATTTCGTCCTGCTCGACCTGGGCCTGCCCGACATGGACGGCCTCGACGTGCTGCGCCGCCTGCGCCGGGTGTCGGCGGTGCCGCTCATCGTGGTCACGGCCCGCACGGAGGAGCGCGAGGTGCTGCGCGGGCTGCGGTCCGGGGCCGACGACTACCTGGTCAAGCCGTTCCGCACGGTGGAGCTGATGGCCCGCATGGAGGCGGTGGTGCGGCGCGGCACCAGGCCGATGCCGGCCCGCGACGACGTGGTGAGCGTCGGCGACGTCCGCATCGACCTGGAGTCCAGGCAGGTCACGGTGGCCGGCGAGCCGGTGACGCTGACGCGGCGGGAGTTCGACGTGCTGGCGATGCTGGCGCGCGAGCCGGGCGTGGTGCGCGGCCGGGAGGAGATCCTCGACGAGGTCTGGGGCGACCCGCTGCTGTCGGCGTCCCGCTCGCTCGACGTGCACGTGGCCAACCTGCGTTCCAAGACCGGCCGCCCGGGGCTGGTGGAGACGCTGCGAGGCACCGGCTACCGGCTGGGCTCGACGGCGTGAACTCCCGCCTGGTGGTCACGTTCACCACGCTGATCGTCTTCCTGATCGCGGCGCTGGCCGTGCCGCTGGGCCTCGCCTACGCCTCCCACCGGACGAACCGCCTGCTCCTCGACCGCCGCGCCGACGCCACCCGCTTCGCGGAGCTGGCCGACCAGGCGGCCAGGGAGGACGACCGCTCGGGGCTGATCGCCGAGATCGACCGCTACGCCGAGCTCTACGGGGCGGCGGTACGCGTACGCGACCGCGACGGCTCCATCCTGGCCACCGCGGGCCGCTTCGACGCCGACGACCGGGAGGCCACCCGCCTGGCGCTGTCCGGCCGCACGACGGAGGAGCTGCCCACGATCAGCCCGTTCGGACCGGCCACGGTGCTGCTGGCCGAGCCCGCGGGCCGGGACGCGCAGCTGTCCGGCGTGGTGCTGCTGGAGGCCCCCACCGACCGGGCCAGGCAGGACGTGTCGCTGGTGTGGGGCGCGCTGCTGGTCGGCGCGCTGGTGGCGCTGGGCTACTCGGCGCTGGTGGCCAGGCGGCTGGCCCGCTGGATCCTGCGGCCCGTCACCGAGCTCGACCGCACCACGCAGGCCATCGCGCAGGGCAGGCTCGACGCGCGGGCGCATCCCGGCGCCGGGCCCTCCGAGCTGCGGCGGCTGGAGGAACGCTTCAACGCCATGGCCGACGCGGTCTCCAACGCGATGGAGCGGCAGCGGGCGTTCGTGGCGGACGCCTCCCACGAGCTGCGCACCCCGCTCACGGTGCTGGGGCTGCGGCTGGAGAACCTGGAGCCGCATCTGCGGGGTGAGGGCACGGCCGAGTTCGAGGAGGCGATGGCGGAGCTGGACCGGCTGGCGCTGCTGGTGGAGGACCTGCTGGCGCTGGCGAAGGTGGAGGCGGGCGCGGGCGTCGAGGGCAAGGAGATCCCGCTGGCGCCCCGGCTGGGGACCTGGCGGGAGGTGTACGCGGCCAAGGGCGTCCACCTCATAACCGAAATTTCGGAAATGGCGGTGGTTCCCGAGGCGGCGGCCAGGGTCGCGGACATCGCGCTCGACAACGCCCAGAAGTTCGTGCCCGAGGGCGGCACCGTCACGGTCACCCTGGAGGACGGGGTGCTGCGGATCGCGGACGACGGGCCCGGGCTCGGCGAGGAGGAGCGGGCGGAGGCGCTGGGACGGTTCTGGCGGTCCGGGGCCCACGCGAACGTGGTGGGCAGCGGCCTGGGCCTGGCCATCGCCGCCGAACTGGCCAGGGCGTGCGGGGCCACGCTGGTGCTGCTGCCCGCCGTACCGCAGGGTCTGGTCGTGGAGCTGCGCCTGAGGGCTCAGCCGTAGGCGGAGCGGTAGTAGCGGGCGGCGCCCGGGTGGAGCGGGACGACGCCGGTGCCGATGGCGTAGCGCATGTCGAGCCGCCCGCCGGGCGCCGACGGGGCCTGGAGGCGGTCGCGGGCGCCGAAGAGGGTCTCGGTGATCGAGTACGCGAGATCGTCCGGGAGCGTGGCCCGGCACATCAGGTAGCTGGGGGTGCCGATGGTCGGCACCGGCCGGCCGACGCCGTACACGCCGGCGGGCACCAGCCCGTGCTCGTAGAGCGGGCCGAACCGGCGGCGCAGGACCGTCACCAGCGGCTCCAGCGGCACGAGCTCGATGTCCTTCAGCGCGGCCAGGACCGGCGTGGGCACCCCGCCCGACCAGAAGAACGCCTCGATCCCGCCGTCGCGCAACGCCTGGACCGACTCGTCCAGGCCCAGCCTGCTGACCTCGGCGGGCTCGGCCAGGTCGGCCACCGCCAGCACGCGGGTGGCGGTCACCGCGGTGCCCGAGCCCTCCAGCCCGATGGAGACCGGCCGACCCGCCAGGTCCTTGACCGCCGCGATGCCGGAGCCCCGCCGCACCACCAGGTGGACGTAGTTCATGTACACCCTGGCCAGCGCGGAGACCGGCTGGTGGCGCACCCTGACGGCGTCGTCGGCGCTGTCGGCCAGCGCGAACGCCACGTCGGCCCGCCCGTCGGTCATCATCGTCAGGTTCTGCACACTGGCCGCGGTCTTCATCACCCGCACCGTGAGCCCGTCCTGCCGCAGCTCTCGCGCGAGCCCGTCGCCGAGTTGCTCGTAGATCCCGCCCGTCACACCCGTCGCCAGCCGCAACTCGGTCCGCCTGCCGTCGGCGGCCGAGCACCCGGTCGCCAGCGCGGCGAGCCCCAGGAAGGCGCGGCGAGATATCGGCATGAAATTACGTTATCCGGTCCACCAGAATGGACATGTGAGCGAACGGGACGCACGCCTACTCATCGCCTCAGAGCTGACGATGTTCCTGCCGGTGAGCCGGCGCCAGGAGTGGCAGCGGGTGACGCCGGACGGCACCTCGACGCTGGGTCACCACGTCGAGTCGCTCGGCATCCCGCTGACCGAGGTGGGGCCGATGGTCGCCGACGGCCGCGGGGTGCCGCCGTCGTACCAGCTCGTGGCCGGTGACGTGGTGGAGGTCCACCCGGTGCCCCGCCCGCAGCCGCTGCCGGAGGAGCCGCGGTTCCTGCTGGACGTGCACCTGGGCACGCTGGCTCGGCGGCTGCGGCTGCTCGGCATCGACACGGCCTACCACAACGACATGGACGACCCCTCGCTGGTGGTGCAGGCCAACGAGGAGCACCGGGTGCTGCTCACGCAGGACCGCGGCCTGCTGCGCCGCCGCGCGCTGTGGCTGGGCGCGTACGTACGCGGCTCCCGCCCCGCCGACCAGCTCCGCGACCTGCTCGAACGCTTCACCCCGCCGCTGCGCCCGTGGACGCGGTGCACGGCGTGCAACGGCGAGCTGCGGCCGGTCGCCAAGCAGGAGATCGCGCCGCTGCTGGAGGCGGGCACGGAGCGCAACTACGACGCGTACGGGCGGTGCGGCGAGTGCGGCCAGGTCTACTGGCGCGGCGCGCACAGCGACCACCTGGAGGAGATCATCAGGTCGGCCCGCGCCTGGACCGCCTAGCGGCAGAGGGTGAAGGGCTCGACGCCGGGCAGGTGGCGGGCCCACTCCTGGGCGGTGAGGGTACGTCCGGCGCACCGGCAGACGGCGCCGGCCACCCGGTCCCCGTCGAGTTCGTGGGTGCGCAGCGTGCCGTCCGGCGTGACGCTGTAGACCCTCCTGCCGTCCGGTGAGAACGCCAGCCGGCCGCTCCCGGCCGCCTGGAACGACTGGAGACCGTCGAAGATCATGCCCAGCGGGTGGTTGTGCGGCACGTCCCACAGGCGGACGCGGTCGCCCCTCTCGTACGCGGCCAGCGTGCGCCCGTCGGGCGACCAGGCGAGCTGCGCGACGTCGCTGTCCGGCACGGCGGGGAAGCTCGCCAGCCGGGTGGTGACGTCCCCGTCCCAGACGGTGATCCGGTCGGGGCCGGAGAACGCCACCCGCCTGCCGTCGGGGCTGAAGGCGAAGGTGCCCTCGAGTTGCCCGGCGCCGGGGGCGGGCGGCCGTCCGGCGGCCGTCCGGGGGTCGATGAGCCGCGGTGTCAGGCCCGCGAGCAGCAGGCGCCCGTCCGGGCGGAAGGCCAGCCGCCCCGCTCCCGGGACCGTCGCGGTCCTGGAGGTCCCGCGTTCGAGGTCGTGCAGCTCCACCGGCAGGCCGCCGCCGGCGCCCCAGGGTGAGAGCGCGAGCGTGCGGCCGTCCGGGCTGAAGGCGACCGCGTCGACCCCGTTCGCGCCCTTGGTCGCGATCCGGAACTCCTGGGCCGCGGCCCCCGGCGGCACCTGGATGACGTGCACGGTGTCGTCCTCGACGAAGGCCAGGCGGCGGCCGTCGCGGCTGAACGCCATGGCCGCGCCCGTGCCCCGCCACCTGATCGGGGCCGCCAGCGGGCGTCCCGTCGCCGCGTCCCACAGGGTGAGGGCGCCGTGCCCCTTGGCCGCCAGGATCCGGGACGACGGGTCGAGCAGGATCTGGCCCTGGTCGTCGCCGCCGCCGATCGACCGGTCGAACAGCATGGAGACGTCCATCGTGAAGACTGCCCCGCCGTCGCTCAGCAGCCGCAGCGCCTGCCGGTCGCCGTCGAAGCGCAGGTCGAGGATGGGGGCGGGCGGCTGCCGCCGCAGCACGACGTCCCCGCCGGGCCACCGGCGGATCACCAGCTCCTTGCCCCACGCCCAGGTGGCGACGAACCGGTCGCCGAACGCGAACTCGACCGCGTCCCCCGACACGTCGCTCAGCCGCACCTCGCCCCCGGGGAGGCCGTAGATCGTGATGCCGGACTCGCCGGGCGCCCGGTTCGCGGTGACCGCCAGGACCCGGCTGTCCGCGCTGAACTCCGCCTCCAGGAGATCGGACCGGAGCGGCAGCCGAGGGGCGGCCAGGCGCCTGCCGGCGCGCAGGTCCCAGAGCTGGGCGCGGCCGGTGACGCTGCTGGCGACGACGCCGAGGCGGCCGTCCGGGCTCACCGCGTCCAGTCCTGCTCCTCCGGGGGTGGTGAGGGGCCTGCGGGTGCCGATGTCCCACCAGCGCTCGACGGCGGCCGGTCCCACGGGCACGGACAGCAGCCGTCCCGTCGCGTCGAACTCCAGCTCGCCCACCTCCCCCGCGGGCACCCCGAACCGGTCGCCGAGCGGACGGCCGGTGGCGGCGTCCCAGAGCCGTACTCCCCGGTCGTCCTGGAGGGCGAGGGTGCGCCCGCCGGGGTCGATCGCCGCCTTGCGCACGCCGGTGCCCACCCCGGTGATCTCCCGGAGCAGCCGGTGCGCCGGCACGTCCCAGATCCTGGCCAGACCGGCCTGTACGGCGACGAGCGCGCGCCCGTCCTGGCCGAGCCCGTACACGGAGCCGGAGCCGCGGTACGGATCGGTGAAGACGTCGGTCACGGGCTGGGAGAGCGAGTCGTAGAGCGCCCCGCGCGTCTCCGGCAGCGACGGGCTCAGCCGCCAGGCCGCCACGGTGAGCAGCCGCGCCAGCGGCGGCTCAGACTGCCGCAGGTCGGCGGCCCGCAGGGCGAGCTCCCTGGCCAGGGCGTCGTCGCGCTGGCGCACGGTCTGCCTGCGCAGATATTCGGCCAGCCCAAGCCCGCCGAGCGCGACCGCCAGCAGCACGGCCAGGGCCGCCGCCAGCAGGCCCCGCCTCCTGGACTGCCGCCTGGTCTGCCTGGCCCCCGCGTCGAGGAACTCGCTCTCCCGCCTGGCCAGCGTGAGATCCCTGCGCTCGGAGGCCGCCCACCGCAGTGCCCTGTCGAGGTTGGAGCCGTGCAGCAGGTCGGCGGGCTTCCTGCCGTGGCCGTCCCACTGGGCGGCCGCGTCGGCGAGGCGGCGGTGCACGGGCAGGCCCTCGCGGTTGGCGGCCACCCAGTCGCGCAGCCGGGGCCAGGCCTGGATGAGCCCCGGCCGGGCCAGCTCGAACGTGGTGCCGCTCCGGGTGAGGAGGCCCGCGGCGGCGAAGACGTCGAGCAGGGCGTCCACGGCCCCGCTGTCCGGGAGCTCGTCACGGCCGACCGGCCGCAGCTCGTCGCCGTCGATCATCCGCAGCAGGACCTCGGGAACGCTCGCCCGCTCGGCCTCGGTCAGCTCGGCGTAGAGCTCCTCGGCGACGGCCCCGAGATCGGGCTCCGCGACGGCGCTCCTGAGCTCCCCCGCCAGCGCTCCGCCCGCGGCCAGCGCGTCCCCGTCCGGCTCGCCCAGCAGCCGCAGGAGCACCGTCTTCGCCGGCGGCCGGTCGGCGGGCGCCTGGGAGAGGGCCGCCGAGACGAGCGACCCGAGCGGTTCGGGCAGCCCGCCCGCGTCCGGGCTGAAGCTCAGCACCCGCGTGACGACCGCCACCGGATCGCCCGCCTCCACGGCGTCACTCCCCCGAGCCGCGAACAGCACCACCATCCCCCACGCCCACAGGTCCGCCGCCGCCGTCGCCGCGCGCCCCTGGAACACCTCGGGCGACATGTACTGCGGCGTCCCCATGATGGGACCGGAGGTGGTCGGCCCGACCTCGCGGGCCACCCCGAAGTCGATCACGCGTGGCCCGTCGGGGCCGAGGATGATGTTGTCCGGCTTCAGGTCCCGGTGCACGATCCCGGCCTGGTGGATGGCCGTCAGCGCGGTCGCCACCCCGACGGCCAGCCGGCGCAGCCGGTCACCCCCGTACGGCCCCGACTCCGCGACCACCTGCCGAAGGCTGGGCCCGGGGACGAACTCGCTCACGATGTACGGGGCGGGCACGTCCACCTGCGCCTCGATCACCCTGGCCGTGCAGAACGAGGCCACCCGCCGGGCCGCCGCCGCCTCCTTGGCCAGCCTGGCCCTGGCGTCGGCGCTGTCGAACCTGGGCACCTTGACCGCGACCCGCTCGCCGTCCTGCCCGTACGCCTCGTACACCACACCCTGGCCGCCGGCGCCGAGCCGCCCGGCCAGCCAGTAGCGGCCCAGCCGGTGGGGATCGGTGGGAGTGAGAGCAGCCATCAGTTGTGCCATTCTGATCGACGTCTCCTCCTCCAAGGAAGGTCGCGTGGAATTTCGCATCATGGGGCCGCTCGAAGTGCTCGACGGCGACGGCCAGGACCGCACCCCCACCGTGCCGAAGCACCGCGATCTGCTGGCGATGTTCCTGCTGAACGCCGGGCGCCCGCTCAAGGTCGAGCGGCTGCGCAGGCTGCTGTGGCCGCGCGAGGACGGCGACCGCTCCGACTCGCTGGTGCGCGGCTACGTCGGCCAGCTCCGCCAGCTCGTCGGGAAAGACGTGATCACGACCGTGGCGGGCTCGTACGTGCTGGCGCTGGGCGACGGGCAGCTCGACGTCGACCGGTTCCGGCTGCTGGTGGACAAGGGGGCCTATGAGGAGGCGCTGAGCCTGTGGCGGGGCGAGGTCCTGGAGGACGTCGACCCCGAGGGCGAGCGGTGGGTCGAGACGCGCCGGCTGCGCGAGGAGCTGGAGGAGCTGCGATTACTGGCGCTGGAGCGCCGGGTGCAGGCCGACCTGGACGCCGGCCGGCACCGCGAGCTGCTCGGCGAGTTGCGCCGGCTGACCAGGCAGCATCCGATGTGGCAGCGCTTCCGCGGCCAGTACATGCTGGCCCTCTACCGCAGCGGCCGCCGGGTGGACGCGCTGGCCGCGTACGCGGTGCTGCGTGACCAGCTCGACGGCGGGCTCGCGATCGAGCCCGACTCCGAGTTGCAGCTGCTCTACCACCGCATGCTGCACGACGACGTGTCGCTGCACGTCTCGGCCGGCCCGCCGGTGCTGCTGCCGCCCGACGTGACCGGCTTCACCGGCCGGGGCGAGCTGCTCGACGAGGTGGTGGGCGGCCACGTCGTGGTGCACGGGCAGGCGGGCGCGGGCAAGTCGGCGCTGGCCGTGCACGCGGCCTGGCGGGAGCGGGAGAGCTTCCCCGACGGCATCCTGTACGCCGACCTGCGCGAGACGACCACCCCGTCGGCCGTGCTGGAGGACTTCCTGCGCTGGCTGGGCTGCCCGGCCCAGGCGATCCCGGCGTCGCCGGAGCAGCGGGAAAGGCTCTTCCGCACCTACACGGCCAACCGCAAGCTGCTGGTGCTGCTCGACAACGCCTCGGGCGAGGCGCAGGTGCGGCCGCTGCTGACCTCGTGCTCGACGATCGTGACCAGCCGGTCCTCGCTCGGCGGCCTGACGGGCGCGCGGCGGCTGTCGGTGGGCGTGCTCGGCGCCGGCGAGGCCATCGACCTGCTGGTGAGCGGCTCGGGCCGGCCGGCCGACGACGCCATGACCCGGCTGGCCCGCTTCTGCGGCGGCCTGCCGATCGCGCTGCGCATCGCCGGCTCCCGGCTGGCGGCCCGGCCGGAGTGGACCGTCGACTACCTGGTGGGCCTGCTGGAGGACGAGCACGAGCGGCTCGACCGGCTGCACGCGGGTGACCAGGCGGTGCGCAGTGTGTTCGCGATCGGCTTCGACGGGCTGCCCGAGTCCGCCCGGCTGACGCTGCGGGGGCTCGGCGCGCTGTCGGCCCCCGACTTCGCCGACTGGGTGACCGAGCAGCTCGGCGGGCAGGCCGAGGCGCTGGTGGACGCGGGCCTGCTGGAGACGCACGGCGTGGACGTGGCGGGCCAGGTCCGCTACCGGCTGCACGACCTGACCAGGCTCTTCGCCCGCGAGCAGCCCGTGCCGGGCGTGCTGGGGCGGCTGTCGGAGGTGGTGCTGGCCAGGGTGCGGGCCTCGCGGTTCTCACTGGTGTCGGGCGATCCGGCCACGGCCGTGGCCACCAGGGACATCAGGGAGTCGGTCGAGTGGCTGGCGGCCGAGCGGGCGTTCCTGGTGAGCCTGGTCGCCGACCTGCACGCGGCGGGGCTCGACGAGGGGTGCTGGCGGCTGGCGCACCTGCTGGCTCCCTACCTGGAGCGCCACCGGTTCCTGGACGACTGGCGGGCGGTGGTCACGCGGGCGCTGGAGGCGGCGCGGCGCTCGGGCGACGACCGGGGCGAGGCGCTGGTCCTGCTGGACCAGGGCGACCTGCACCTGGCCGAGCGGGAGTGGGAGCTCGCGCACGGGCGGCTGCGGCTGGCGCTGGGCATGTTCCTGCGGCAGGGCCGGACCCGCGAGGTGAACCACACCAGGCGCCGGCTCGGCCGCGTCCACTTGGAGCAGGGGCGGCTGGAGGACGCCGAGCGGGCCCTGCGCACCTGCCTGGAGGGCGCGGACAACCAGCGGGACGCCGCCGACGCCGAGCGCGTGCTCGGGGCCGTGCTGCGCCGCGCGGGGCGGCTCGACGAGGCCGCCGAACGCCTGCGGGCCGCCGTCAAGCACCTGGAGGAGCTGGGCGACCGGCACCGGCAGGCCGACACGCTGCTCGACCTGTCCGCGACGCACCTGGCGCAGGCCGCCAAAACGGCCGCCAGGGCCGCCGCCGAGCAGGCGAGGAGCATCGCCGTACGCCTCGGCGACCGGCTGCTGGACGCGCACGCCCTGCTGGCCCTGGCCAGGGTGAACCGGGCCGAGGGCGCGGCGGGGCGGGCGCGGGAACTGGCCGGGGCGGCGCTGGAGGTGTTCGAGCGGACCGGCGACCGCCAGGGCGCCGCCAACGCCCGCGCCCTGCTGGCCCAGGGTTAGACCGCGAGCAGGCGGCGGACGTCCTCCCGGTGCAGTTCCTCGGCGGCCCCGGTGCGCACGACGTGCCCGCCGTCGAGGATGACGAACGTGTCGGCCAGCCGCAGCGCGATGTCCAGGTACTGCTCCACCAGCAGCACGGCCAGCCCTGCGGCGTGCAGCCGCTCGATCGCCGCCTCGATCTCCAGGATGATCGACGGCTGGATGCCCTCGGTCGGCTCGTCGAGTATGAGCATCCTGGGCCTGGTGACCAGGGCCCGGGCCATGGCGAGCTGCTGCTGCTGGCCGCCCGACAGGTGGCCGGCGCTCCGTTTGAGCAGCGGCTTGAGCGCGGGGAACACCTCCAGTGCCTCGTCGATGGCCTCCCTGGTCACCTTGGCGGCCTCCATGGTGACCAGCAGGTTGCCCAGGACCGAGAGCTGGGGGAAGCACTGGTGGCCCTGGGGGACGTACCCCATGCCGAGCCTGACCCGCTCGTGCGGTTTCAGCCGGGTGACGTCGCGGCCGTCGAACGTGACCGTGCCGGCCGTCGCCGGGATCACGCCCATGACGGTGTTGAGCAGTGTGGTCTTGCCGACGCCGTTGCGTCCCATGACGCACACGAGCTGTCCCGGCCCGACCTCCAGAGAGACCCCGAACAGTACGCGTGCCCTCCCGTACCCCGACTCAAGGCCGGTCACCGACAGCATCGCTGGCCCTCCTCCCCAGGTAGACCTCCTGGACGCGGGGGTCGGCGCTGACCTCGTCGACCGACCCCTCCACGAGCACCCTGCCCTCGTGCAGCACGGTCACCGTCGAGGCGTGCCGCCGAAGGAACTCCATGTCGTGCTCCACCACGATCACCGTGTGGTCGGCGGCGATCTGGGTGAGCAGCTCCCCCGTACGCTCCCGTTCGTCGCTGGACATGCCCGCCACCGGCTCGTCCAGGAGCAGCAGCCGGGGGCGCTGCGCCAGCAGCATGCCGATCTCCAGCCACTGGCGCTGGCCGTGCGAGAGAACACCGGCCGAACGTTCGGCGAGATCTTCGAGTCCGGTCCTGGCCAGCGCCTCCTCGACGGCCTCCGACACGCCCTTGCGCCGCCTGGCCAGCGACCAGAGCGGCTTGCGGAAGCTGGCCGCGAGGTCGAGGTTCTCGACCACGCTCAGCTCCTCGAACACGACCGACGTCTGGAACGTGCGGCCGACGCCCAGGCGGACGATCTGGTGCTCCTTCCTGCCGACCAGGTCGTGCTCGCCGAACCGCACGCTGCCCGCCGCCGGCCTGGTGAGGCCGGTGATCACGTCGATCAGCGTGGTCTTGCCCGCGCCGTTGGGCCCGATCAGGAAGCGCAGCTCGCCCTCGGGCACGGTCAGGTCCACGCCGTCGAGCGCCCGGAAGCCGTCGAACACGACCTGGACGTCACGTAGTTCGAGCACGCCGCCACCTCCCCACCAGGCCCACGATCCCCTTCGGTGCGAGCGTCATGACCAGGATGAACAGCGCGCCCTGCAGGTAGAGCCAGCCGTCGGCGAACTGCTCGCTGAACGCCGTCTTGGCGTAGCCCATGACGACCGCGCCGAGCACCGCGCCGGCCAGCGCGTGCCGCCCGCCGACCGCCACCGCGACGACCAGCTCCAGCGAGGGCACGACGCCGAGCAGCGCGGGCGAGATGATGCCGACCACCGGCACGAACAGCGCGCCCGCCAGCCCCGCCATGCCCGCCGAGGCGGCGAAGGTGACGGTCTTGACCAGGGCCGGGTCGTAGCCGAGGAAGCGCACCCGGTCCTCGCCGTCCCTGACGGCGACGAGGAGCCGGCCGTAGCGGCTGTTCACGAGCTGGCGGGTGGCGAGGTAGAGGACCCCGAGGACGACGGCCACCACGAGGTAGAGCGTCCGCTGCGTGGAGTCCTCGGCCAGGTCCTGGCCGAACAGCTCGAAGAAGTTCGTCATGCCGTTGGTGCCGCCGGTCAGGCCCTGCTGGCCGATGAGCAGGATGACCAGGGCGGCGGCCAGCGCCTGGGTGAGGATCGCGAAGTACGCGCCCCGTACCCGCTGCCGGAACACCAGCGCGCCCAGCAGCAGCGCGATCGCCACGGGTCCGAGCACGGCCATGGCGAGGGCGAATATGGGGTTGGCGAACGGCGCCCACAGCGCGGGCAGCCGCTCCACCCCGCTCCACACCATGAAGTCGGGCAGCCCGCCGCCGGCCTCGGTGAGCTTGAGGTACATCGCCATGGCGTAGCCGCCGAGCCCGAAGAAGACGCCCTGGCCGAGGGTGAGCATGCCGCCCTGCCCCCAGGCCAGCCCGATCCCGAGCGCGACGATCGCGTAGCAGAGGTATTTCGCCAGCAGCCCCAGCCGGAACGGCTCCAGCAGCAGCGGGGCCGCCACCAGAGCGATCACGGCCACTGTCGCGAAAGGCAGATTTCTCTTGATCATGTGAGCACCCTCGACCGGAGCACGAACATGCCCTGCGGGCGCACCTGCAGGAACGCGATGATCACGGCGAACACGATGACCTTCGCCAGGGAGGCGTCCGACCAGAACTCGGCGTAGGAGTTCAGCAGCCCCAGCCCGATCGCGGCCAGCACGGCGCCGCGCAGCTGCCCGAGCCCGCCCGCCACGACGACGAGGAACGCGTCCACGATGTAGTACGTGCCGAGCGCCGGCCCGACGGGCCCGATCAGCGTCAGCGCCACCCCGGCCACGCCCGCCAGCCCGGACCCGATGAAGAACGTCAGCATGTCCACCCGGCCGGTGTCGATGCCGCTGGTCGCGGCGAGCTGCCGGTTCTGCACGACGGCCTGGGTCCGGCGGCCGAGCCCGGTGCGGTTGAGGTACAGCCAGACCGCCACCACGCCGGCGATCGCGAGCCCCATGATGAACAGCCGGTTGTAGGGCAGGATGCCCACCCCGCCCGCGAGCCAGGAGGGGGCGGGCACCTGCACGTTCGGCGCGCCGAACAGGTCGCGGGCGAGCTGCTGCAGCACCAGGCTGACACCCCAGGTGAGCAGCAGCGTGTCCAGCGGGCGGCCGTAGAAGTGCCTGATGGCGGCCCGCTCCAGGATCAGCCCCATGAGCCCCGCCACCAGGAACGCCGCCGGCAGCGCGAGCACCAGGTCCTGCAGCAGGAACGCGGTGTACGCGCCCGCCATGATGAACTCGCCGTGCGCCATGTTGATCACGCCCATCTGCCCGAACGTGAACGTCAGACCGAGCGCGATGAGCAGCAGCACCGCCCCGATGGACAGGCCGATGGGGAGCTGGTTGAGGAAGGCCGGCATCACTGCCCCGCCGCCAGGCCGGAGGCCCAGGAGTAGCCCTTGAGGTACGGGTCCGGCTTGATCGGCTTGCCGGAGTCCCACACCTGCTTGATCAGGCCGTCGGGCTGGACGATGCCGATGCGGGCGGTCTTGTACATGTGCTGGTTCTCGCCGTCGATGGTGACCAGGCCCTCGGGGCGTTCGAGCGAGATGCCGGGCGCGGCCTTCTTGACCGCCTCGACCTCGGTGCTGCCCGCCTTCTTGACCGCCTCGGCCCACAGGTAGACCGCGTTGTAGCCGGCTTCCATGGGGTCGGAGGTGACCTTGTTCTGCCCGTACTTGGCCTTGTACGCCTTGACGAACGCGTCGTTGGCCGGGGTGTCGGTGGTCTGGTAGTAGTTCCAGGCGACCGGCTGGCCCACGATGTTGTCCACGCCGATGCCGGTGACCTCCTCCTCGGCGATGCTCACCGACAGCACCGGCATGCTGTCGGCGGACGAGCCCGCGCTCTTGAGCTGCTTGAAGAAGGCCACGTTGCTGTCGCCGTTCAGGGTGTTGAAGACGGCGTCCGGCTTGGCCTGCATGACCTTGTTGACCAGCGTGGAGTATTCGGTGTGGCCGAGCGGCGTGTACTCCTCGCCGAGGATCTCCATCCCGTTCGCCGCCGCGTACGCCTTGATGATCTTGTTCGCGGTCCGCGGGAAGACGTAGTCGCTGCCCACCAGGAACAGCTTCTTCTTGCCCTGCTCCTTCAGGTAGTCGAGGCCGGGGATGATCTGCTGGTTGGTGGTGGCGCCCGTGTAGAAGATGTACGGCGAGCTCTCCAGGCCCTCGTACTGCACCGGATACCAGAGCAGGGCCTTGTGGCGCTCGAAGACCGGCAGCATGGCCTTCCTGCTGGCCGAGGTCCAGCCGCCGAAGACGGTGGCGACCTTGTCCTGCCTGATCAGCTTGGTGGCCTTCTCCGCGAACGTGGGCCAGTCGGAGGCGCCGTCCTCCACCACGGGGACGAGCTGCTTGCCGAGCACGCCGCCGGCCTTGTTGATCTCTTCTATGGCCAGGAGTTCGGCGTCGCGGACGGTGACCTCGCTGATCGCCATCGTGCCGCTGAGCGAGTGGAGGAGGCCCACCTTGATCTCCTTGGAGTCGGCGGGCTTGGCATTCGATCCGCAGGCCGCGAGGGCCAACACCAAGGTGGCGGAGACAATCGGACGGGAGATGCGCACAGCCGTTCCTTCCTGCCGACCGTTACTGGGAGAAAGGTGACTCCGCGAGATTTCCCGAGTAGATCGCGGTTGTTAAGACGCGTTTGCCGAGTGTTCACAAATGCACTTAATCCGAAATATGGGGGTTGAGTCGCAGTGCGAAACCAACACGACATGCCCCGGCAACAGCCACGAAACCGCCGGTTCCTATGGTCCGGCCATGCGGCTTACCTCACACGAGCAGGAACGGCTGCTCATTCACGTCGCCGCCGGGGTGGCGCGCGAGCGGCAGGCCAGGGGCCTGCGCCTGAACCATCCCGAGGCTACCGCCATCATCGCGTCGTTCCTCATGGAGGGGGCCAGGGACGGGCGCTCCGTGGCCGACCTGATGGAGGCCGGACGGTCGGTGCTCGGCCGGGCCGACGTCATGGAAGGCGTGGCGGAGATGCTGGAGAGCGTGCAGATCGAGGCGACGTTCCCCGACGGCACGAAGCTGGTCACCGTACACAGGCCGATCCCGTGATCCCGGGCGAGTACGTGCACCCCGAGGGCGCTCACACCCTCAACCCCGGGCGCGAGCGCCGCACGCTGCGGGTGGTGAACACGGCGGACCGGCCGGTGCAGGTGGGCTCGCACTACCACTTCGCGGCCGCCAACCCGGGGCTGGAGTTCGACAGGAAGGCGGCGTGGGGCATGCGGCTGGACGTGCCGGCGGGGACGGCGGTCAGGTTCGAGCCGGGCGTCGAGCGCGACGTGACGCTCGTGCCGCTGGCGGGCAACCGGGTCGTGCCCGGGCTGCGGCCGGAGTGGGCGGGGCCGCTCGATGGCTGAGATCTCGCGCGCCCGGTACGCGGCGCTCTACGGCCCCACGGTCGGCGACCAGATCCGGCTGGCCGACACCGACCTGTTCATCGAGGTCACCGAGGACCTGTCGATCGGGCCCGCCGGGCCGGGCGACGAGGCGGTGTTCGGCGGCGGCAAGGTCATCCGCGAGTCCATGGGACAGGCGCGGACCACCCGGGCGCAGGGCGCGGCCGACCTGGTCATCACCGGCGCGGTGATCCTCGATCACTGGGGCGTGGTCAAGGCCGACGTCGGCATCCGCGACGGCCGCGTCTACGCCATCGGCAAGGCCGGCAACCCCGACACGATGGACGGCGTCGACCTGGTCATCGGGCCGTCCACGGAGGTGCTCGCGGGCAACGGCAAGATCGTCACCGCCGGGGGCGTCGATTCGCACGTCCACCTGATCTGCCCGCAGGTCCTCGACGAGGCGATCGCCTCCGGCGTCACCACGATCGTCGGCGGCGGCACCGGGCCCGTCGAGGGCACCAAGGCGACGACCGTCACCGGAGCCTGGTACCTGGGCCGGATGCTGGAGTCGCTGGACGCGTACCCGCTGAACTTCGCGCTGCTCGGCAAGGGCAACACGGTCTCCACGGACGGCCTGACGGAGCAGCTCGAGGCCGGGGCCTCCGGCTTCAAGCTGCACGAGGACTGGGGCTCGACGCCGGCCGCCATCGACGCCTGCCTGAGCGTGGCGGACGCCTCGGGGGTGCAGGTGACGCTGCACACGGACACGCTGAACGAGGCGGGGTTCGTGGAGTCGACGCTGAAGGCCATCGGGGATCGGATGATCCACGCGTACCACACCGAAGGGGCCGGCGGCGGGCACGCTCCCGACATCATCCGCGTCGCCTCCTACCCCAACATCCTGCCCTCCTCCACCAACCCCACCCGGCCGCACACCGTCAACACGCTGGACGAGCACCTCGACATGCTCATGGTGTGCCACCATCTCAACCCGTCGATCCCGGAGGACCTGGCGTTCGCCGAGTCGCGCATCAGGCCGGCGACGATGGCCGCCGAGGACGTGCTGCACGATCTGGGGGCGATCTCGATGATCGGCTCGGACTCGCAGGCGATGGGGCGGATCGGGGAGACGATCATCCGTACGTGGCAGACGGCGCACGTCATGAAGGGCCGCCGGGGGTCGCTCGGTGGGCCCGCGGACAACCTGCGAGCCCGCCGCTACATCGCTAAATATACGATTTGTCCGGCTATCGCCCACGGGCTGGACGGCGAGGTCGGCTCCGTCGAACGCGGCAAGCTCGCCGACCTCGTCCTCTGGGACCCGGCGTTCTTCGGGGTCAAGCCCGACCTCGTCCTCAAGGGCGGCGTGGTGGCCTGGGCGCAGATGGGCGACGCCAACGCCTCCATCCCGACGCCGCAGCCGGTGCTGCCCCGTCCCATGTTCGGCGCCTCACCGGTGACCGCCGCCGCCACCTCGCTCCACTTCGTCGCGCCGCTGGCCCTGGAGTCGGGCCTCGCGGACCGGCTGTCCGTACGCCGCCGCCTGGCTCCGGTGGCGGACGTACGACGGCGCGGCAAGTCCTGGATGCCGCTCAACGACGCCATGCCCCGGATCGAGGTGGCGGCCGACACGTTCGAGGTCCGCATCGACGGCGACCTCGTCGAACCGGCCCCCGCCACCCGCCTTCCCATGGCCCAGCGCTACTTCCTCTTCTGATGCCATGAACCCAGCGCTGCTCCTCCTCGCCGACTCCCGCCTCCCGGCCGGCGGCCACGCCCACTCGGGCGGCACCGAACAGGCCATCACGTCGGGAGCGGTCTCCGACGTGCCCTCACTGGCGCGTTTCCTCCGCGGTCGCCTCCACACCACCGGCGCCCTCGCCGCCACCCTCACAGCCGCCGCCCACACCCAGGCCACCACCCCGCCACCTCAGCCGCCCACCAGCGCGAGCAGCACCACTGGGGCGGGGGCCGACGCCGAAGTCGGTCAGGTCGCGGCCGGGGCGCCGTGGGTGCTGCTCGACGCCGAGGTCGATGCCAGGACCGCCGCCCCCGCCCAGCGGGACGCGTCCAGGACCCAGGGCAGGCTCCTCCTCAGGGTCGCCCGCCGCGTGTGGCCGTCACCGGTGCTCGATGAGCTGGCGGGGGCTGTACCGAGCCCCCATCACCCGATCGCCCTCGGAGCGGTGGCGTACGCGGCGGGCGCCACGGCCGAGGAGGCGGCCATGGCGGCGGCGTACCACGCGATCAGCGGGCCCGCCACGGCGGCGGTGCGGCTCCTGGGCCTCGACCCGGTGGCCGTGCACGGGCTCCTGGCCGACCTCACCCCCGACCTCACGGCCGTCGCCACCGAAGCCCACCTCGCCGTGACGAACGCCCGCTCCACCGCTCACCCCGACGTGACGAACGCCGACTCGACCGCCCACCCCACCGTGACGGACACCGACTCGACCGCCCACCCCGGCCCCACGAGCCAGACCCCGGACCCCGCGGACCCGCTCCCCTGGTCGGCGGCGCTCCCTGCGTACTCGTCCCCAGCCCTTGACCTCCTGGCCGAGCAGCACGCGCGCGCCGAGGTCAGGTTGTTCGTCTCCTAAGGAAGGATCCCCAGACATGGGTGCCAATCACGACGACCACCACCACGCCCCCGACGGCCGCGGCCGGGCGCTGCGGCTCGGGGTGGGCGGCCCGGTAGGGAGCGGCAAGACGGCCCTGGTGGCCGCGCTGTGCAGGACGCTGGGCCCGTCGCTGTCCCTCGGGGTGGTGACGAACGACATCTACACCACCGAGGACGCCGACTTCCTGCGCCGGGCGGGCGTGCTCGACCCCGAGCGCATCCTCGCCGTCGAGACCGGTTGCTGCCCCCACACCGCCATCCGCGACGACATCGCCGCGAACCTCGACGCCGTGGAGACCCTGGAGCACCGCTTCGGCCCGCTGGACCTGGTGATCGTGGAGAGCGGCGGCGACAACCTGACGGCCACGTTCAGCCGGGGGCTGGCGGACAGGCAGATCTTCGTCCTGGACGTGTCGGGCGGCGACAAGGTGCCGCGCAAGGGCGGTCCGGGGGTGACGACGGCGGACCTGCTGGTCGTCAACAAGACCGACCTGGCCCCGATGGTGGGCGCCGACCTGGGCGTGATGGATCGGGACGCGGCGGCCGTACGCGGTGACAGGCCGGTGCTGTTCACCTCGATCAGGCAGGAGCCCACCGCCGCCACGGTCGCTTCCTGGGTGTCCGAGCAGGTGACGGCCTGGTCCCACACCCACGCGGCCGCCGTCTCCTGATGCCCGCCAGCGCCCGGCCCGGCCGCCGCGGGATGAGGGCGAGCGCCGCCGTCGCGACGGCCTCGTCCCCGGATGGCCGGACCCTCATCCGCCGGCTGGCCTCGGCGCCCCCTCTGACGCTGCGCCAGACGGGGCCGTACACCGTGCATCTCATCTCCACGGCGGCGGGCCCGCTCGGCGGCGACCGGCTCTCCCTGGACCTGGACGTCGCCCCGCGCACCACCCTGGAGCTGGGCTCGGTCGCCAGCACCCTGGTCCTGCCGGGGGACGGCACGTCCGAGATGCTGGTCACGGCCCGGGTGGGGGCGGGCGCCACACTCCGCTTCACCCCGGAGCCCACGGTGCTCGCCGCCGGGTGCGAGCATCGGCTCCTGGTACGCCTCGAGCTGGCGGCGGACGCCGAGGTGCTGTGGCGCGAGGAGATCGTCTTCGGCCGCCACGGCGAGGTCTCGGGGCGTTGCCACGCCCGCTTCGACGCGACGTGCGACGGCCGCCCGGTGCTCCGGCAGGAGTTCACCGTCGGCGACCCGGCCGTGGACACCTCCCCGGCCGTCTACGGCTCTGCCCGCTGCGTCGGCACCACGTTCCTCACGACGTCCGCCAAGGAGCCGGTGGTGGCCGAAGGCGTCGCCGTCCTGCCCCTGGCCGGTCGGGGCACGCTCGTGTCCGCCCTGGCCGCGGACGCCGTCCAGCTCCGCTCCCGCCTCGAATGGGGCGAACGCACCACCCTCACCCCGGAGCCCTGACCTGGCGAACCCGTTAAGACAAGAGCGGCACCCCCCGTATCGCCCAGCCCCGGCCGCCGATGACGGCGCCCGGAAGCGGCTGCGGCGGTTGGCGGTGATGGTGACGACCCCGTTGCGTTCGGTGGTGGGAGGCGCGTGTCCGGCTTACAGTGATCGTGTGGCCGATTACCTCCAGCCCGCCCCCGCCAAACCGGCGGCCCACCGCGGCTACGCCCTGGCCGTCGTGGTGGCCGGAGCGCTGCTGGTGTTCTGCGCCGTCCTGCCGTGGTCCGGGCTCGAGGTGCGCAGCGAGCTGATCGGCGGCGGGCTGGCCAACGACATCCGCGGCATCGACGACACGTTCGGCGTCTACACGCTGGTGGCGGGCCTGGCGGCGCTGGGCTGCGGCATCGCCGGGCTGCTCACCCGCCCCAGGGTCGCCGCCCTGGCCGCCGTCCCGGGGGCGGCGGCGGTGGCGGTGCTGGTGCTTTTCATGACCGACGGGAGCGGCGTCCGCGACCGGCTCTCCTTCGACCTGGGCCAGGTGCTGTCGGTCGGGCCGGTGATCAAGTTCGGCTGGTTCGCGGCCATGGGCTGCGCGGTGGCGGTCGTCGTGCTGTCCGTCGTGGCGCTGCTCCGCCGCCCCTGAGCTGATCAGCCGGCCGTCCTGGTGCCGGCCCGCCGCCCCCGAGCCGATCAGTCGTAGAAGCCCAGGCGCCGCAGCTGCTTGGGGTCGCGCTGCCAGTCCTTGGCCACGCTGATCCGCAGGTCCAGGTAGACGCGGGTGCCGAGCAGGGCCTCGATCTGCTTGCGGGCCTTGGTGCCCACCTCGCGCAGCCGCTCGCCCTTGTGCCCGATGACGATCGCCTTCTGCGAGGGCCGCTCCACGAACAGGTGCGCGTAGATGTCCAGCAGGTCGTCGCGCCCCTCCCGGGGCATCATCTCGTCGACGACCACGGCGATCGAGTGGGGCAGCTCGTCGCGTACGCCCTCCAGCGCCGCCTCCCTGATCAGCTCGCCCACCAGCACCTGCTCGGGCTCGTCGGTGAGCTGGCCGTCCTCATAGAGCGGCGGCGACTCGGGCATGTGCTCGATCAGCACGTCGGCCAACACGTCGAGCTGCTCGCCCGACTGTGCCGACACCGGCACGATCGCGGCGAACTCCCCCACCTGCGACACCGCCAGCAGCTGCTCCGCGATCTGCTCCTTGGACGCCAGGTCGCACTTGGTCACGACCGCCACGACCGGCGTCTTCTTCACCGCCGCGAGCTTGTCGGCGATGAACCGGTCGCCCTTGCCGATCGGCTCGTTGGCGGGCACGCAGAAGCCGATCGCGTCGACCTCGGTCAGCGTGGACAGCACCAGGCTGTCGAGCCGCTCGCCGAGCAGCGTGCGCGGACGGTGCAGGCCCGGCGTGTCGACGATGACGAGCTGGGCGTCGGGCCGGTGCACGATGCCCCTGATGGTGCGCCTGGTCGTCTGCGGCTTGGACGAGGTGATCGCCACCTTGCTGCCGACCAGGGCGTTCATGAGCGTGGACTTGCCGACGTTCGGCCTCCCCACGAAACAGGCGAATCCGGCGCGATGGTTGTCTGGCGAAGTCACATTCTGCATTGTGGCCTATCAGCGGGCATGCGCACGCCACCAGGCGAACGCCTGGGGCGCGGCGATCGGGGTCCAGGGCGTCGTCGGCAGCTCCGAGAACTCCTGCTCGGTCACCCATCGGTAGTCGTTGATCTCGACCCCGTCCGGCTCCGGTCCGGCGGAGCCCGGGGCGATCACGCAGGCGTAGGCGGCGATGACGTAGCCGACCTGATGGCCGTTCGGGTAGACGGTGCGGAACTCGGGGCCGCCGAACACGCCGATCAGGCCGCGTACCTCGATGTCGATGCCGAGCTCCTCGTGCAGCTCCCTGACGATGGCGTCCTCGGGCCGCTCGTCAGGGTCGATGCCGCCGCCGGGCGCGGCCCAGAGGCCGACGTCGCCGTGGCGGGCCACCAGGAGCCTGCCCGCGTCGTCGAACACGAAGCCCGCCGCCGACGGCAGCATGAGCAGATCGGTGCCAACCTTCTCCCGCAATTTCGCCAAAAATGGCGACATCGGCATGATCAGCCCCGCAGCTTCCCGTCGGGACCGGCCACGAGCAGCGCCTTGACGCCCAGCTCCGCGGCCACGGCCTCGTCGGCGGCGCTCGGCGCGCCCTCGCTCACCAGCGCCACGGCCTCCAGGGACCGCGCGCCGCTGGAGACCGCCATGGCCACGGCCACCTGCACCGCCGACAGCGTGAGCGCGTCCAGCGCCACGTCGGTCGCCGAGTACGTACGGCCGGTCTCGTCGCGTACGGCGGCCCCTTCCGCGGACTCGTTACGCGCTCGGGCCGCCCGGGCCAGAGTGATGATCTTGCTGTCTTCAGGATCGAGTGTCACGGGAACAAGGCTACGAGAAATCCGCCAAGCGGATTGCCCCCGCAGCCTCGACCAGGCATGACAGCAGGTTTCCTGTCAGTGGGTCCCGGTCATGGAGATGACCGCGTCGACCACCTCGCTGGTACGGGCCGCGTCCACGTCGTTCATGCCCGTGTGCACGACCGAGACCAGCGTGTCGCCCACCCGCGACAGCACGACGTCCATCGCGTACGGGTAACCGTTCAGGCGCCCGCTCAGCCGCGCCCCCACGGTCTCGTCGGCCGCGTTCTCGACCGGGAGCTCCTGCGAGCGCAGGTCGGTGCCGGAGGACGTACGTACCTCCCGGCACGACTCCAGGGCCTCGGCCAGCGCGTCGAGGTGCTCCTCGGCCTCCCCGTCCGCGTACCGGGCCAGCCCCACCCCGGCCTGCTCCCCCAGCCCGTCACCGCGGTAGCTGACCGCGGCCTCGGCCGTCAGCGCCTGCCTCGGCGCCAGCCCCCCGACGGGCTCGAGCACGGCCTTGCAGTTGCTGTCGGCCTGCGCGAACGGCATCCGCCACGCCTGCTCGGGCCGGGCCGTGAAGCCGTCGGGCAACGGCGGCTCCTTGCTGAGCACCTCGCGCAGGTGCGCGGTGGCCTGCGCGTCGAGAGCGCTCCCCGTCCCCCCGCTGACGCAACCCCCCAGAACGCCGGCCAGCAGGGCACAGGCGATGATCTCGCGTTTCATGATTCCCCCTGGATCGCAGCCTCCCCCACCGACGAATGCGGCAATCCACCGGAGCTTCCACCAATGCGCAAAAAGGGTGCCCTCACCCGGTTTTCCGGACGAGAACACCCTTTACGCCGACCTGCGTCCCAGCCGGCTGGGCAGCCGGCCGGGACACCGTCGTTCCCCCCAGGGACATCCTCCCGCCGCGAACCCCACCCGGCGTTCGGATGCTTTCCCCTCTGACACCCACCGCACTGGATGTCGTGGTTAGAGAGTGCCCGGACCGGCTTGCAGAAGACTTGTAGAACGCTTGCGACCTTTCGTCCGCCTTCGTCCGGACCCGCCCTGAGACAGGTCAGTCGTGTTCGGCGCCGACCGGTTCGGTGTCGTCCTCCGAGGGCTTGGCACGGCGGACCACCACCGTGCTGATGCGGTTGCGGCGGCCCGCCAAGCTCTCGGCGGTGAGCATGAGCCCGGCCACCTCGGCCTGCGACCCGGCGATGGGCACCCGGCCCAGAGCGTGGGCGAGCAGCCCGCCCACGGTCTCCACGTCGTCGACCTCGATCTCCGTGTCGAACAGCTCGCCCAGCTCGTCGACCGGCATCCGGGCCGTCACCCGCATCCCGCCGTCGGACATGGGCTCGACGCGGGGCGCCTCCTGGTCGTACTCGTCGGTGATCTCGCCGACGATCTCCTCCAGCACGTCCTCGATCGTGACCAGCCCGGCGGTGCCGCCGTACTCGTCGATGACGATGGCGATGTGGATCTGGCGCGCCTGCATCTCCCGCATGAGCTGGTCGATGGGCTTGCTCTCGGGCACGTACGCGGCCGTCCGCATGATCGACTCGACCGTGTCCTCGCCCCCGCCCTCGCCGGACTCGTGGATCTTGCGGGCGATGTCCTTGAGGTAGGCGATGCCGATGACGTCGTCCTCGTTCTCGCCCACGACGGGGATGCGGGAGAACCCGCTGCGCAGCGCCAGCGACAGGGCCTGGCTGATCGACTTGCCGCGTTCGATGTGGACCATGTCGGTGCGCGGCACCATGACCTCGCGCACCAGCGTGTCACCCAGCTCGAAGACCGAGTGGATCATCTCGCGCTCGTCCGGCTCGATCACCCGGCGCTCCTCGGCCAGGTCGACCAGCTCGCGCAGCTCGGCCTCCGAGGTGAACGGCCCGTCGCGGAACCCCTTGCCGGGGGTCAGGGCGTTGCCGAGCAGGATGAGCAGCTTGGGCAGCGGGCCGAAGATGCGGGTCAGGCCGTAGACGATGGGGGCACTGGCCAGCGCGACCGGCTCGGCGTGCTGGCGGCCCAGCGTACGCGGCATGACACCGACCACGACGTAGCTGACCACGATCATCACGACCGCGGCCCAGACGTACGCCCAGCCCTGGTCGTGCATGAGGTCGATGAACAGCAGGGTCGCGATGACCGTGGCCACCAGCTCGCAGCTCAGCCTGAGCAGCAGGAGCAGATTGAGGTAGCGGGGCGGGTCGTCGACGATGGCCTGCAGGCGCACCGCGCCCCGCCGGCCCTCACGCACGTATTCCTCGGTGCGCACCCTTGAGATGCGCGTCAGTGCCGTCTCCGCGCTGGCGATCAGGCCACCGATGATCACGAGCGCGATGGCCGACAGCAACCAGGCGTTCACTGCGGGTTGCGCACCTCCTGCCACGACTCCAGGAGCCGGGCCTGCAGGCCGAACATCTCCTTGTGCTCCTCGGGCTCGGCGTGGTCGTAGCCGAGCAGGTGGAGGATGCCGTGGGTGCACAGCAGCTCCAGCTCGTCGGCCGCGCTGTGGCCCGCCTCCTTGGCCTGCCGGGCTGCCACGTGCGGGCAGAGCACGACGTCGCCGAGGAGCGCCGGGTCGGCCGGGCTCTCGGAGTCGCCGCGCGCTCCGCCGCCGGGGCGCAGCTCGTCCATCGGGAATGCCAGCACGTCGGTCGGGCCCGGCTCGCCCATCCACTTCTCGTGGAGCTCGGCCATGGCGTCCTCGTCGACCACCACGATGGACAGCTCGGCGAGCGGGTTGATGCCCATCTCGCCGAGCACGTGAGCGGCCAGGGCGGAGAGCTTCTCCTCGTCGACCTCTACGCCGGACTCGTTGTTGATCTCGATGCTCATGGTCGCCGCTTCCCCCGGTGCTGGATGCTCTTGGGCTCCTGCGCGGCCTGCGTGGCGTCGTAACGCCCGTACGCGTCCACGATCTCGCTCACCAGCTTGTGGCGGACCACGTCGGCGCTGGACAGGCGCACGAAGTGGATGTCGGGGATGCCGTCGAGGATCTCCTGGACGATCCGCAGCCCGCTCACCGTGCCGGTGGGCAGGTCGACCTGCGTCACGTCACCGGTCACCACGATCTTGGAGTTGAACCCGAGCCGGGTGAGGAACATCTTCATCTGCTCGGCCGAGGAGTTTTGCGCCTCGTCGAGGATGATGAACGCGTCGTTGAGCGTGCGACCGCGCATGTACGCCAGCGGTGCGACCTCGATCGTGCCCGCCGCCATCAGCTTGGGGATCGAGTCGGGGTCGACCATGTCGTGCAGGGCGTCGTAGAGCGGCCGCAGGTAGGGGTCGATCTTCTCGTACAGCGTGCCGGGCAGGAAGCCCAGCCGCTCGCCGGCCTCGACGGCCGGGCGGGTCAGGATGATCCGGTTGACCCGCTTCTCCTGCAGCGCCCGCACGGCCTTGGCCATCGCGAGATAGGTCTTGCCGGTGCCGGCGGGGCCGATGCCGAACACGACCGTGTGGTTGTCGATCGCGTCGACGTAGCGCTTCTGGTTGACCGTCTTCGGCCTGATCGTGCGCCCGCGCGAGGAGAGGATGTCGAGCGACAACACCTCGGCGGGACGGTCGGAGGTCATGCGGAGCATGGCGATGCTCCGCTCGACCGCGTCGGGGGTGAGCTCGCCGCCGCTGCGCAGGACCTCGACCAGCTCCTCGAAGAGCCGCACCACGGTGCCGCTCTCGTCGGGGCTGCCGGTGACGGTGATCTCGTTACCCC
The DNA here is from genome assembly GCF_053587055.1 of Nonomuraea sp. NPDC003707. Classification (NCBI taxonomy): domain Bacteria; kingdom Bacillati; phylum Actinomycetota; class Actinomycetes; order Streptosporangiales; family Streptosporangiaceae; genus Nonomuraea; species Nonomuraea sp. NPDC003707. Next base: position 252,196 of record NZ_JBSFNK010000006.1, read on the forward strand.
GTACGTGGATGTCGGCCCTGAAGGCACCCTCGATGACGCGTAGCAGCTCGTCGCGGGAGCCCAGGAGGCTGACCATCGGGTATTCGTCCGGAATCAGCACCTTGGCTTGAGTGCGCGAGGGAGGTGCCGTACGTCGGGATTCGTGTAGTTCGGACATGGGCAGGCCCGCGGCCTGATGCCTCCAGGTCTCTTGCGTTGTTCGTCTGAGCCCATGGTATCCGGGACCAGGCCGATTGCTCTCCCCAATATCAGCCGGGGGGCCAGGTGAGGCCGCGCCCGCCCAGGACGTGGGCGTGCACGTGGAAGACCGTCTGCCCGGCACCGGGCCCGGTGTTGAACACCACGCGGTAGCCGCCGTCGGCCACGCCCTCCTGCACGGCCACGGCGTGGGCGGTCTTGAGCACGTCGTCGGCCAGGCCGTCGTCGGCCCTGGCGAGCTCCGCGGCGTCGCGGTGGTGCTGCTTCGGGATGACCAGCACGTGGGTCGGGGCCTGCGGGTTGACGTCGCGGAACGCCAGCGTCCTGCCGGTTTCGTAAACGATCTCGGCGGGAATCTCCTTGGCGACGATTTGACAGAAGAGGCAATCGCTCACCCGGCCACCTTATCGAGACCCCCGACGCACGGAACCCGTTGCGAATCGGTAATCAGCTGTGTCGTGCGCAGGAAGATCCACACGGTTAGGGTAAGTGTGCGACACTTCAGCAAAAAAAGAGACGATTCAGGGTCGGGCGAGCGCCACCTGGCGAGGACACGACTGGGTAATGCACCCTAAGGAACCGGGGAAACCTCAAGAACCGGAAGAGCGTAAACCCTCTGGGAAGGCCGCGCGTCCCACTGATGTGACCACCGAAACCCTTCTGGCCGACAGGTCGATGGGGGCGGTGCCGGTCGGGTGGGATGCCGACATGGCCGTGACCGCGCTCTATAGCGCGCATTTTCGGTCGTTGGTGCGTCTTGCCGTGTTGCTGGTGCGAGACATGGCAACAGCCGAGGAAGTCGTGCAGGATGCGTTCGTCGCCATCCATGGCGCCTGGCGCAGGCTGCGTGACCCCGACAAGGCACTGGCCTACCTCCGTCAATCCGTCGTCAACCGGTCCCGTTCCGTGCTGCGTCACCGCGCGGTCGTCGAGAAGTACGCTCCCAAGGGTCTGCCGGACGCCCCGAGCGCCGAGAACGGCGCGATCGGCGAGCTGGAACGCTCCGCCGTCATCGAGGCGTTACGGGCCCTGCCGACCCGACAGAGAGAAGCACTGGTTCTGCGGTACTACGGTGATCTGTCCGAAGCTGAGATAGCCCACGCGATGGGCATCAGCAAGGGCGCGGTCAAGAGCCACACCGCACGTGGCATGGCCGCCTTGCGATCCGTTCTGGAGAAAATGTCATGATCCAGCCCCCCGACGAGCACGGAGATCTCCTGCGCCGTGCGCTCCGCGCGGAGGCGGACGCGGTCGTGCCCTCGCCGGACGGACTGGAGATCATCCGCACCCGCATCGAGCGGCGCGGTGTCCGCAATCTGTTCTGGTGGCGAGCGGGCGCGGCCGCCGCCAGTGCCCTCCTGGTGGCGGGAACGATCGTGATGGCCGTTCCCAGCCTGCGCTCGCAGATCATCGACCAGCCCGCCAAGTGGGTGGACAGCGAGACGACCTCCAAGGTGCCGTCCAACTCCTCCACCACCCGCTCCCAGGAGCCGCCGCCCAGGCAGCCGACCAGCCACGACCAGCACCCGGTGGGAATCCCCGAGATCCCCTCCAAGAGCCCGACGCCCCGGCCCACGAAGAGGGCCGAATCGACCAGCAGGCCCTCGCCGACCCCCACTCCCACGACGACCGAGTGCCCGTCGCCCCTGGCCGAGCAGGCCGAGCCGCCGTCCGACTGCCCCACGGTCTCGCCGACCCCGTCGCCGTCGTCGGTGGAGGAGACTCTGCAGCCCACGACGTGCCCGGCCGACGAGTGCCCGCCCGACGACATCACCGACAGTCCGACCGACGTGACCAGCCCGTTGGTGGACGCCTCTCAGCCGACGCCCTGAAAGGCTCTACCAGCGTCCGGTACGCGTGAGCAGCACTGAGGCCGCCGCCACCCCTGCCGTGGACGTACGCAGCACCGTGGGCCCCAGCAGCACGGACACCGCCCCTGCCGCCCGGAACCCGGCCAGTTCGTCGTCCGAGACGCCCCCTTCGGGCCCCACGACCACCACGATGTCGCCCGACGCGGGCAGCGCCACGCCGGACAGCGGCTCGGCCGCCTCCTCGTGCAGCACCAGCCCCAGCGCCGCACCCGCCAGCAGCTTGTCGACCTGCGCGGTGGTGGCGGGCTCGGTCACCTCGGGAAGGTGGAACCTGCGGGCCTGCTTGCCCGCCTCACGAGCCGTCGAGCGCCACTTGTGCAGCCCCTTGGCGACCTTGTCGCCCTTCCACTGGGTGATGCTGCGCGAGGCGGCCCAGGGCACGATGACGTCCACACCCGCCTCGGTCATCATCTCGACGGCCAGCTCGCCCCGATCGCCCTTGGGCAGCCCCTGGACGACGACCAGCCGCGGCCGCGGCGGCCCGACCTCGTAGCGGCGCAGCACGTCGAGCCTCAGCGCGTCCTTGAGGACCTCGCGTACGACGCACTCGGCGACCGCGCCGGCGCCGTCCGTCAGATCGAGCCGCTCGCCGGCCCGCAGGCGCCGTACGGAGGCCGCGTGGCGCCCCTCCGGGCCGCCGAGCGTCAGCTCGGGCCCGTCCAGCTCCTGCGACAGGAACACCGGGACGGTCACGTCACCTGCCGTTGAAGGCGTCGCGCAGCCGCGAGAAGAAGCCCTGCTGGCCGGGGGCGAACTTGCCCGGCGGCCGCTCCTCGCCCCGCTGCTTGGCCAGCTCGCGCAGCAGCTCCTCCTGCGCGGGCTCGAGGCGGGTCGGGGTCTCGACGTTGACGTGGATCAGCAGGTCGCCGCGGCCGGACTCGTTGAGCCGCTGCACGCCCCGCCCGAACATGGTGATGACCTGGCCCGACTGCGTGCCGGGGCGGACATCGACCTCCTCCGAGCCGTCGAGCGTCTCGACCGCCAGGATGGTGCCGAGCGCGGCCGCCGTCATCGGGATCTGCACGGTGCAGTGGAGGTCGTCGCCGCGCCGCTCGAAGATCTCGTGGGCACGCTCGACGATCTCGAGGAACAGGTCTCCGGGCGGGCCGCCGCCGGGGCCGACCTCGCCCTCGCCGGCGAGCTGGATGTGGGTGCCGTCCTCGACGCCCGCGGGGATGCGGACCTTGATCGTACGACGGGTGCGCACCCGGCCGTCGCCGGAGCACTCCTGGCAGGGGTGACGGATGATGGTGCCGAAACCGCCGCACTGCGGGCAGGGCCGCGAGGTCATGACCTGGCCCAGGAACGAGCGGGTGACCTGGGAGATCTCGCCGCGCCCGTTGCACATGTCGCAGGTGTCGGGGTGGGTGCCGGGCGCCGTGCCTGCCCCGTGGCAGACCTCGCAGAGCACGGCCGTGTCGACGACCAGCTCACGCGTGGTGCCGAACGCCGTCTCGCGCAGGTCGAGCTCGACCCGGATGGTGGCGTTGCGTCCCCTGCGGGCACGCGAGCGCGGGCCCCTGGCGCCGGCCGCGGTGCCGAAGAACGCGTCCATGATGTCGCTGAAGGGGAAGCCCGCTCCGAAGCCGCCGGCGCCCGCGCCTGCTCCGGCGCCGCCGAAGGGGTCGCCACCCAGGTCGTACATCTGGCGCTTGTTCGGGTCGGACAGCACCTCGTAGGCCTGCGTGATCTCCTTGAACCGCTCCTGGGTCTCAGGATCGGGGTTCACGTCGGGATGCAGCTCGCGGGCAAGTCGGCGATAAGCCTTCTTGATCTCGTCCTGACTGGCGTCACGGCGCACCCCGAGGGTGGCGTAATAGTCGCTGTTTGCCACTTATCGACCTCTTATGATGCAGCCAGGATCTGGCTGACGTAGCGTGCCACCGCGCGCACGGCTCCCATCGTCACTGGGTAGTCCATCCTCGTGGGCCCCAACACCCCGAGCCGGGCCAGTTGGTTGTCGCCTGAACCGTATCCGGTCGCGACTATGGATGTCCCCCGCAGATAGGGGTTTTCGGAGCCGATGCGCACGGTGAGCGCGGACGGTGTGTCTGCGGATGTCTCGCCGAGCAGCCTCATGAGCACGACCTGCTCCTCCAGCGCCTCGAGCACGTCGCGCAGGCCGATCGAGAAGTCGGCGCCCGCGAGGTTGGCCGCGCCGGCGAACACGATCTTCTCGTCGTGCCGCTCGACCAGTGTCTCCAGCAGCACCGACAGGATCGTCGCCACCACCGGGCGGTCTTCGAGAGGGAGCCGCTCGGGCAGGTCGGCGACCAGCTCGGGCACGTTGCTCAGGCCGCAGCCGTCGAGGCAGGCGTTGAGGACCGCGCGCAGGTGGGCGATGCGGGTGTCCTCCACCACCTCGGGCAGCTCGATGACGCGCTGCTCGACGCGGCCGGTGTTGGTGATCAGCACGAGCATGACCCGCCGGTCGTTCAGCGGCACCAGCTCGACGTGCCTGACCGTCGAACGCGTCAGCGTCGGGTATTGCACCACCGCCACCTGCCTGGTCAGCTGCGCGAGCAGCCGGACCGTGCGGGTGACCACGTCGTCGAGGTCGACCGCACCGGCCAGGAACGTCTCGATGGCCCTGCGCTCGGCCCCGGACAGGGGCTTGACCTGCGAGAGCCGGTCGACGAACAGCCGATAGCCCTTGTCGGTCGGCACTCGGCCGGCGCTGGTGTGGGGTTGGGTGATGTAGCCCTCCTCCTCCAGCGCGGCCATGTCGTTCCTGACCGTCGCCGGGGAGACTTTCAGGTTGTGGCGCTCGGCGAGCGCCTTGGAGCCCACCGGTTCGTTGGTGGACACGTAGTCTTCGACAATGGCGCGGAGCACCGCCAGCTTCCGATCGTCGAGCACGTGCTCACCTCCTGCCTCTGACATCCGAGGAACGCAACCATCTAGCACTCTGTGTTCCTGAGTGCCAAGTGTACGGCTCTCATCCACAAGGTGCGATAACACAAGGTCGCAACCAGGCTCCTAGCTTCTTACAAGCGGCAAGTACCACACTTGCCGACATGAGCGACAACTCCCCGCCTCCGCCGTACGGGCCCCAGCCCGGCTCCCAGCCGGGTTACGGCCCGCAGCCCGGGTCCCAGCCCGGCTATGGCCCTCAGCCCGGGTCGCAGCCCGGCTACGGTCAGCCACCGCCCCAGTACGGGCCGCCGCCGCAGTACGGGCCTCCGCCTCAGTACGGCCCGCCGCCCCAGTACGGCCCACTTCCTCAGTACGGACAGTACGGCCAACAACCCCAATTCCCCGCACGAATCGACTCGAAAGCCATCAAACCGCGACTTTGGTGGATCGGGCTCGTCTGGGGCATCGCCGTGGTCTGCACCATCGCAGGCGTCGTCCTGTTCGCCACGGGCATCGTCAGCAGCGTCAGCAACATAGCCCCCACCAGGACGTTCGCGTCCGGCGAAACCGTGACGGTGCCGATCGACCCGGCGAACAAACCCGCCGTCTACCTCTCCAGCGACACCGCCGTCCACTACGAGTGCCAGATCACCAACGGAGCCAGGCTCGCCAAGACCACGGGCACGCAGACGGTCACGGCCGGGTCCGTCAAGTGGGAGCAGATCCTCGTGATCAATGCGCCCACCAGGGGCGACTACCAGCTGTCCTGCACCACCCAGGAGCAGGCCGACGTGCGGTACGGCGTGGGCCGCGAGCTGACCTCGGCCGCGGGCGGCATCGCCGGCGGGGTGATGGCGCTCATCCTGATCCCCGGGGCGGGACTGCTCATCGCCATCGCCGGCACCATCATCGTGCTGGTCCGCCGCAGCGGCGCGCGCAAGCGCCTTGCGGTCGGCGGGTGATTTGCTACGGTCCCCGTGTGTACGAGGGCGATGTGCTGGCGGGGAATTGGCGGCGGCCGGGCAAGGGCAAGATCCCGAAAGTGCCGGCCGAGCTGGACCTCGTCGTGGAGGACGCAGACAGCGGCTTCTGCGGCGCGGTGGTGGCCTGTGACAAGGAGGCCGTCACGCTCGAAGACCGGTTCGGCAAACGCCGGCTGTTCCCGCTCGCGCCCGCCGCGTTCCTGCTGGAGGGCAAGCCCGTGACGCTGGTACGCCCGTCGGCGGCCCCCGCGGGGCCCAGGCGCAGCGCGTCGGGCTCGATCGCCGTGGAGGGGCTGCGGGCGAGGGTCGCCCGGGAGAGTCGCATCTACGTGGAGGGCGTGCACGACGCCGCCCTGGTGGAGAAGATCTGGGGCCATGACCTGCGGGTCGAGGGGGTCGTGGTCGAATACCTGGAGGGCGTGGACCATCTGCCGGCCATCGTGGCGGAGTTCGGCCCGGAGCCGGAGCGCCGGCTGGGGGTGCTGGTGGACCACCTCGTGCCCGGCTCCAAGGAGAGCAGGATCGCCGCCGAGATCACCTCGCCGGACGTGCTCGTCGTGGGGCATCCGTACATCGACATCTGGCAGGCGGTCAAGCCGTCCGTGCTGCGCATTCCCGCCTGGCCCGCGGTGCCGCGCGGAGTGCCGTGGAAAGAGGGCGTCATCGCCGCCCTGGGCTGGCGGATGGAGCCCGCGGAGGCGTGGCGGCGGATCCTCGGGGCCGTCTCCACGTACACAGACCTGGAGCCGGAACTGCTCGGCCGGGTCGAGGAACTGATCGACTTCGTTACGGAGGCATCATGAGCCAGGACCCGCCGCAACCGCCGCCGCCGGACGACGACGCCACCCGCTTCGTCCCCCCGTCGAGCATCCCGCCCAGCCAGGGCTCCGGCCCCCAGCAGCCCGGGTCGCAGCCCGGCGTTTACGGACAGCAGCCCGGCTCCGAGCCCCATTACGGCCAGCCGGGGTACGGGCAGCAGCCAGGATCCCAGCCCGGCTACGGCCAACCGGCGTACGGTCAACCCGGCTACGGACAGCCCGGTCCCGGCCAGCCCGGCTACGGACAGCCCGGTCCCGGCCAGCCCGGCTACGGACAACCCGGTCATGGCCAACCCGGTTATGGCCAGCCCGGCTACGGCCAGCAGTCCCAGGGTTACGGCCCTCCCCCGCCCGGTTACGGCTCCGCGCCGCAGCCGCCCGGCTACGGCTACGGATACGGCGCGCCCGGCGAGCCGTACGTCCCCGGCAGGTTCGGCCCCCGCCCGGGCACCGACGACACCACCATGGCGATGCTCTCGCACCTGCTCGGCCTGCTGGTCTCCTGGGTCGGCCCGCTGATCATCTACCTGATGAAGAAGGACGAGTCCCCCTACGTCAGGGATCAGGCGGCGGAGGCGCTCAACTTCCAGATCACGATGTTCATCGGCTACGTCATCTCGGGCATCCTGACGATCATCTTCATCGGCCTGCTCCTGCTGCCGGTCGTCTGGATCCTGTCCCTGATCTTCCACATCCAGGCCGCCATGGCCACCAACAAGGGCGAGCCGTACCGCTACCCGTTCGCCGTCCGCCTGATCACCTAGACCAGCAGATCCCTGATCAGCGCGTCGGCCAGCAGCCGTCCCTGGAGCGTGAGCACCATGAGGCCCGACCTGAACGGCCCGGGCTCCAGCAGGCCGCGCGCCAGCGCGCTCGCCACGGCCGGGCGCGCGTCCGGGGCCACCTCGGCCAGCGGGTAGCCGGACGAAAGCCGCAGCTCCAGCATCAGCCGCTCGGCCGCCCGGTCGTCGTCGCCGAGCACCTCGCGCGCGTGGGCGGGCGACGTGCCCGCCGCCAGCCGCTGGGCGTAGGCGGCCGGGTGCTTGACGTTCCACCAGCGGGTGCCGCCGACGTGGCTGTGGGCGCCGGGCCCGGCGGCCCACCAGTCGCCGCCGGTCCAGTAGAGCAGGTTGTGGCGGCAGCGGGCCCGGTCGGACGTGGCCCAGTTGGACACCTCGTACCAGTCGAACCCGGCCTGGGACAGCAGCTCGTCGGCGATCAGGTAGCGGTCGGCGGCCACGTCGTCGTCGGGCATGGGCAGCTCGCCGCGCCGGATCCTGGCCGCCAGCCTGGTGCCCTCCTCGACGATCAGCGAGTACGCCGACACGTGGTCGGGCCCGGCCTCGATCGCGGCGGCCAGCGAGGCCCGCCAGTCGTCGTCGGACTCGCCGGGCGTGCTGTAGATCAGGTCGAGGTTGACGTGCTCGAACCCGGCCTGCCTCGCCTCCTTGACGGCCGCCGCCGCCCTGCCGGGGGTGTGCCGGCGGTCGAGCACCTGGAGCACGTGCTCGGCCACGCTCTGCATGCCGAAGCTGATCCGGTTGAAGCCGCCCTGGCGGAGCTTGTCGAGGTAGGCCGGGTCGACGGACTCGGGGTTGGCCTCCGTGGTCACCTCGACCCCCGCGCTCAACCCGAACTCCGAGTCGATCGCGGCCAGGATCCTGGCCAGGTCTTCCGGGGGGAGCAGCGTGGGCGTGCCACCGCCGAAGAACACCGTCTCCACCGGCAGCTCGGCCGGGCCCAGGACGCGGCGCGCGAGGCGGATCTCCTCGACGACCGTGTCCGCGTAGTCCCGGTGCGAGGCGCCGGGGCCCAGCTCGGCGGCGGTGTAGGTGTTGAAGTCGCAGTAGCCGCAGCGGGTCACGCAGAACGGCACATGCACGTAGAAGCCGAACGGACGCTCGCCGAGGCCCCTCAGGGCGCTGTCGGGCAGCTCGCCCGAGGTGGGCACGGGATCGCCGTCAGGCAGGGTGGATGGCACCCCTTCAGTTTGCCCGTTGTTCGAGGGTGCTATCGAACCGAAGGGGGTTGATCACATGGCCGGTATCGGCATCGTGGGCGCGGGAATCTCGGGGCTGACCCTCGCCCTGCGCCTCCAGCAGCTCGGCATCGAGGCCACGCTCTACAGCGAGCGGGACGCCGGTTCCCTGCGCTCGGGACGGCTGCCCAACACGGTGGGCAGGATGGGGCACACCCTGGCGCGGGAGCGGGAGCTGGGCAGCGAGCACTACCGGGATCCCGCGTGCCTGATGGGATCCGCCAAGCTCTCGATCAAGGGGGATCCGCCGCTGGAGTTCCTGGCCAGGATCTCCGAGCCGTTCCACGCGGTCGACTTCCGGCTGCTGCTGCCCGCGTACCTGGACGACTTCACCGGCCGGGGCGGCGAGGTCGTCGTCACCGGCGCGCCGCCGGACGCGGCGCAGGTGGATCGATGGTCCCGGGAGCACGAGCTGATGGTCGTGACGGCCGGGCGGCGCTCGGTGGCGGAGCTGTTCCCGCGCGACCCGGCGCGCTCGCCGTTCGACCGTCCGCAGCGCGTCCTGACGGCTGGGTTGTACGGCGGTCTCGACCTCGGCCCCATGTTCAGCTACAACGTCTCGCCCGGGTGCGGGGAGATCCTCCGCATGCCGATGATGACCAGGCACGGCGTGGTCTCCAGCGTGCTGGTCGAGGCGGTTCCCGGCGGGCCGCTGGAGCCGCTCTCGCACCTGCCCGCGGCCGACGTCGCCGGGGAGCTGGCCGGGCTGCTCGCCGAGCACGCGCCGCGACTGGCCGAGCGGGCGGACGGGGGCTTCGAGCTGCTGGGTGAGGACGACCTGCTGCAAGGGGCGATCACGCCGGTCGTTCGCGAGGCGGTGGCCGAGCTGCCCGGCGGGCGGATCGCGCTGGCCGTCGGCGACGCCTGGATCACCAACGACCCGCTGACCGGCCAGGGCGCGAACCTGGGTTCGGTCTGCGCCTGGATCGCGGCCGAAGCCATCGCGGCGGGCGGCCCGTACGACGCCGCCTTCGGCCGCGCCACGGCGGAGCGGATGTGGGAGGCGGCGGCGCCGGTCACCGACTGGACCAACGCGTTCCTGCGGCCGCCGGCCGCGCACGTCGTGACCCTGCTGCTGGCGGCCACGAGCAGGCAGGACGTGGCGGACCTGGTCCTCGGCCTGTTCGCGAACCCGGCGTACGCGTGGGCGGTGATCTCGAGCCCCGAGGAGGTGGCGCGGATCGTTGACGGCGGTGGGCCGTCGCCCTACTTTTAGGAAAGTTTCCTATAAGTGCACCCCTCGGGAGTCGCCCCGTGAAGAAGACGATCCTCCTCGCACTCTCGCTCTTACTCGGCTGTACGGCGATCTCCGCGCCCGCCGAGGCCCGCACCGGCTTCAAACGGGTCGCGTACTTCATCCAGTGGGGCGTCTACGGGCGCAACTACCACGTCAAGGACGTGGACGCCACGGGTGCCGCGGCCAAGCTCACACACCTGAACTACGCGTTCGGGTTCGTGAACGCCGGGGGCGCCTGCTACTCGGCCGACCCGTGGGCGGACTGGCAGCGGCCCGTGCCCGCGGAGCAGAGCGTGGACGGCGTGGCCGATGCGCCCGGCCAGGCCCTGAACGGCAACCTCAACCAGCTCCGCAAGCTCAAGGCCAAGCACCCGGGGCTCAAGGTGATGATCTCGCTGGGCGGCTGGACCGGTTCCAAGTACTTCTCCGACGCGGTCCTCACCGCCGAGTCCCGCGCCGCGCTGGCCCGCTCGTGCATCGACCTGTGGCTGCGCGGCAACCTGCCGGACCTCCCCGCGGGCGCCGGAGCCGGGGTGTTCGACGGGATCGACCTGGACTGGGAGTGGCCGGGCTCCTCCGGCGCCGAGGGGAACGTCGTGCGGCCGGAGGACAGGCGGAACTTCACGCTGTTCGCGGAGGAACTACGGGCGCAGCTCACCGCCTTCTCCTCAAACACGCAGCTCACGGCCTTCCTCCCGGCCGCGGCCGCCAAGATCGACGCCGGGTTCGAGGTGCGGCGGGTGTTCAGGGCGCTCGACTTCGCCACCGTCCAGGGGTATGACCTGCACGGGACGTGGGAGGCGCAGACCGGGCACAACGGCAACCTCCTCACCGATCGGCGGGATCCGAACCCGGTGCGGTACAGCGTGGACCAGACCGTACGCGACTACCTGTCCCGCGGGGCGCCCGGCCGCAAGATCGTGGTCGGCGTACCCGCGTACGGCCAGGGCTGGACGGGGGTCACCGGCGGCGGCGACGGCCTCTACAAGCCGGCCACCGGCCCCGCCGCCGGGAAGTGGGGGCCTGGGACCGAGGACTACAAGGACCTGGTCACCAAGCCCGGCAAGCGCTACCGGGACCTGCGGACCGGGGCCCTGTGGCTGTATGACGGGAACGAGTTCTGGTCGTACGACGATCCGGCGGTGCTGCTGCAGAAGGCGGCGTACATCCGCCTCAAGGGGCTGGGCGGCTCGATGATGTGGTCCATCGACCAAGACGACGCTCACGCCTCCCTCACCTCAGCCCTGTACTCAATCCTCCACTGACCCCCACCCCAAATGGGCGGGTTAGGAGGCGGATGGGCAGCCCCGGACGGCTGCCCATCCGAGTGGGCCGGGCGGTTGGCCCGGACGGGCGGACCGAACGGGCGAGCCGGACGAACAAGCGGGACGGGCGGGCGGTCTAAGATCGTTGGCCGCTGAAAAGACGCTCGGCCATGCGGTCCCACTCGGCGTCGTGCCCGGGAACGGCCAGGATGCGGCGCAGCGCCTCCTCGTCCCCGTGCCGAGCCCGGAACCAGTCCCCCACCGTCACCCCGACCTCGGGCCGCGAGACGACCTCCACCTCGTCCCCGACGCCAAGCTCCCCGAGTGAGACCACCCGCAGGTAGGCCCCGGGCCGCCCCGCCGCCGTGAACCGCTTGACCCACCCCGGCTCGTCCATCCAGTTGCGGAACACTACGCACGGAATCCGGGGCCCGCTCACCTCCAGCAAGGCGCTACCCACCCGCCACCGCTCGCCGATCACAGCCCCCGTGATGTCGAGGCCGGACATGGTGAGGTTCTCGCCGAACTGCCCGTTACGCAGCTCCCGCCCGAGCTCCCCCTCCCACCAGTCGTAATCCTCTCTTGCGTACGAGTAGACGGCTTGGTCGGGCGAGCCGTGGTGCTTCTTGTCGGCCCGCTCGTCACCCGCGAGCCCGTTGGCCAGTACGGCCACCCGGTGCGTGACCGCCCGCTTGTCGATCGCCGTACGCCCCAGCTTCCCCGCCCACTCAGCCTCGACCGATTGGCCCACATTTACGGAGATAACGCCCATGCTTGGACGGTAACCGAGAGCCTGCTCCCCCAGCGACCCGATTACCTCTCACCTCGATCTCCACCCCAGGGTGGAGATCCGCGCACTCAACCCTCGGGCCGATCCGGTACGCCGTGCCGATCCCTACGGTCAAACCCGTGGAACCCATACTGATCTCTCTCCTCGTCCCCCTCGCCGTGATGTTCGTGGTCTACCGCCAGATGCAGACCCGTCCCACCGCCAAGCGGGGCATCCTCTACACCGCCGCCTTCATGGTCATCGTCGGCATCGCATCAGGCGGGATCATCGATCCCCGGCAGCTCGCACTCAGCGTCGGCCTGGCCCTGGTGGAGGCCGTCGTCGCCGTCGTCCTGGGCGTGTGGCGGGGGACAACCGTACGGGTGTGGCTGGACGACTCCGGCGTCTCCTGGTCGAAGGCCACAGCCTGGACCATGCTGGTGTGGCTGGCCTCGGTCGCCATCCGCGTCGGCCTGTACTTCACCGGGGGCGCCCTCGGCCTCGACCTCTCCAGCGGCGGGATCCTGCTGTTCATCGGCCTCACCATCGGCGCCCAGTCGTACGTCGTCGCCCGTAGAGGGCGTGCGCTTTCGAGCATGGACAGGCGACCGGATACCGTCGTGGGGTGATGCGTGCGCCGTACGGAATCGCCCTCGCGCTGCAGCTCGGGGTGATCGCGCTGCTGATCGCGGCCCAGATGGGCGCAACCCCCGCGCCGGGCCTGACCGGCATCGGACTGGCAGTCACCCTCCTGACCGCCGGACTGGGCCTCACGCTGCTCACCACCCTGTTCCTGTCACTACGCGACCGCCACACCCACCCCCACCCCACTCACCAAGAGGCCCCACAGGAAGACTCATGGGCGGCCCTGACGGAAGCCCGACGGGAGGTCCCGCTGGAGACCCACCGGGAGGCTCTGCGGGAAGTCTCACGGGCGGCCCGGCAGGAGGGCCGGCTGGAGGCGCGGCCCGAGGGCCAGCGGGAGGTCCGGTCCGAAGGCCAGTGGGAGGTCCGGCGGGCAGGAGGCTCGCCGACGCAGCCGTCAGCGCCGGCCAGCCCATCGCAGCCAGAAGCGCCGATGCCGGTGCCGGGCAGCTCACCACATCCGTCCGCGCCAGGCAGCCCGACGGACCCAGGAGCACTGGCACCGGGCAACCGACCACAACCGGAAGCCCCGGCGCCAAGCGACCTACCGCAGCCCGCATCACCCGCGCTGGGCAACCGACGGCAGCCCGAGGCCTCGACGCCAGGCAGCCGACCGCAGCCTGAGCTCTCAGCGTCAAGCAGCCCGACGCCGTCAGGGCCGGCAGCACCCGGCAGCCCGCCATCATCGAGGCCGGCAGCACCCGGCGATCCGACACCGTCGGGGTCACCGGCACCCGGCAGTTCGCCACCATCGAGGCCACCAGCACCCGACAACCCGATGCCGTCGGGGTCGCCGGCGCCCAACGACCCGATGCCCTCAGGCCCGCCTGGGTCAAGCAGGCTGAGGATGCCGGGTGGTGGCCTGGTGAGGGCCGAAGCGGAGGCGGGGTCAGGGTTGAGGGCGGGGCCGGGGTTGGGCGCGAGATCAGGGTTGGGGGACTTGCGGGCCTTGCGGGTTTTCGGGGTGCCTGTCGCGCTGATCGCCCTCGCCCTGGCCGTGGTCCTCTCCATCGCCCTCAGCACCCTGACCGACGGCGGCGCCGCGATCGGGGCTCTGCTCATCTCCGTCAGCCTGGCCGTCACCCGCTTCACCCTGCGCCAGGCACTGCCCATCGGCCTGCTGGCCGTCGGGGGCCTGGTCGTGGCGGGTGTGATCGTCGACAACCCGGTCCGGGATCTTCCCCTCATCCTCAGCACCTGCCTGATCTTCCTGATCTCGTACGCGGCCAGACAGCGCAAGGCCACCAGGGCCGCCGAGGCGCGAGAGGCCGTGCTCGCGGAACGGGCCAGGATCGCCAGGGAGATCCACGACATCCTCGCCCACTCCCTCTCGGCCCAGCTCGTCCACCTGGAGGGCGCCAAGTTGCTGCTGCGCGCGGAGCGCACGGCCGAAGCGCTCGACCGGGTCACCCGGGCCCGCGACCTGGCCAAGTCGGGGCTCGATGAGGCCAGGCGCGCGGTGCAGGCGCTGCGCGAAGACCCGCCCGCGCTCCCCGTGGCGCTGCGCACGCTGGCGGACGACTTCGAGGGCGCCGCCCACCAGGCCTGCACGCTGCGCGTCTCCGGCCCCGAGCACCGCCTGTCGCCCGAGACGGAGCTCGCCCTGGTGCGCACCGCCCAGGAAGCCCTCACGAACGTACGCCGCCACGCCCCCGGCAGCCCGGCCACGGTCGAGCTCGACTTCGACCGGCTCTGGTGCGAGCTGCGCATCACCAACCCGGCCTCCGCCGAGAAGGGCTCGCCCGGGGGCGGCTACGGCCTCGTGGGCATGCGCGAACGGGCCGAACTGCTCGGCGGGACACTGTCGGCAGGCGAACACGACGGCGGCTTCCAGGTGCGCCTGAAGGTGCCGGCATGACCGGGGGCGCCCGGATGACCACGGTCATCGTGGTGGACGACCAGGCCGTGGTGCGCGAGGGCCTGGTGCTGCTGCTCGGGCTGCTGCCGGACATCGAGGTGGTCGGCTCGGCCGGGGACGGCGAGGCGGCGCTGCGGCTGGTCGAGGAACGGCGGCCCGACGTGGTGCTCATGGACCTGCGCATGCCGCGCATGGACGGCGTGGAGGCCACCGGCCGCATCCGCGCCGGGTTTCCGGACACCCAGGTCGTGGTGCTCACCACGTACTCCGACGACGAGTCCGTCTTCGCGGCGCTGCGAGCGGGCGCGCGCGGCTTCCTCACCAAGGACGCGGACGCCGACGACATCGCCAGGGCCATCGCCACGGTGAAGCGCGGCGACGCCCAACTCGACCCCACCGTCCAGCGCCGCCTCCTGGACACCATGTCGGCGCCCACGAGGCAGACCCCGGCCACAACCGGAACCATCCCTCCTCCTCCTGGCATCGTCCGTGACGGGCTCCCCGACGGGCTGACCCCGCGCGAGGGCGAGGTGCTGGCTCTCATCGCCGACGGCCTCTCGAACACCGAGATCGCCGGCCACCTCTACATCTCGGAGGCCACCGTCAAGACCCACATCAACAACCTCTTCGCCAAGGCGGGCCTGCGGGACCGAGCCCAGGCCGTCTCCTACGCCTTCCGGCACGGGGTGGCGCGCCCGCAGTGAGCCGGCCGATCAGGCGCGCCTGAGCTGGGACTCGCCGTCGAACCCGGCCAGTTGTAACAACGTCTCCAACGCCGCCTGCCTGGTCTCCTCGACCGAGTCACCCCGTTCGCCGAAACACTCCGCCGCCACGTCGAGCAGCGCCGCCACCACGACCGCGTCGGGATAGGGCACGTCGACGAGCACGGTGCCGTCGCCTCCCTCCTCTCCCGAAACCAGGTGGAGCCTCAGCAGCCGTCGAGTCTCCTCAGCCACAGCCACCCCCAACACGGCGGCACGCTCGAATCGCTCAGAAGCAATCACGTCACCCTCCAGTCGCACTGGTGTTCGGAATAGAAGGTAGGCGATGGCACCGACAGAAAATCGTCGCGATCGCCTGTGCGATCGGCTGGCTAGGCTCGAATCCGTGTACGACTCGATCATCAGCGTTCACGGCCTCACGGTCGAACTCGGCGGCAACCCCGTGCTGCGAGACATGGAGCTGACCGTGTCACCGGGCGAGATCGTGGCGGTCGTCGGCCCGAACGGGAGCGGCAAGTCGACCCTCCTGCGCTGCCTGGCCGGGCTCCAGCCCGCGACCTCCGGCGAGGTCAGGGTGTTCGGGGAGCCGCCGGCCGACGACGCCGCCTTCTGGCGCCAGGTGGCGATGCTCGGCGACGAGCCCGCCTGGTATCCGGGGCTCACCGCCCGCGAGCACCTGGAGCTCATGGGAGCCGTGCACGCCGAGGCCCGCATGGAGGTGGAGGCGGCGCTGGAGGTGTTCGCGCTGGTGGAGCGGGCGGACGCGCCGCCGCTGAACCTGTCCACCGGGCAGCGCCAGCGCCTCTCCCTGGCCTCCGCGCTGCTCAGGCCGAGCACGTTGCTGCTGCTCGACGAGCCGGAACGCGGCCTGGACGCCGGTTTCCGGGCCCGGCTGGCCGATCTGCTCGAGGAGTACGCGGGCGAGGGAGGCACCGTGGTGATGGCCACGCATGATCACGGCCTGGCCGGGCGCGCCCGCCAGGTCTCACCGTCAGGGGTGGACGCGTGAGCGGAGCCGACGCGCCTCCTGGAGGCGGACGCATGAGCGGAGCCGACGTACCCCTTGGGGGTGGACGCGTGAGCGAGGCCGCAGGCAGTGTGCGGGTGGTGCGGGCGTATCTCCGCTCGCGTGGCCCGGCCCGCGGTGGCCTGCTCGATCGGTACGTCGCCGGGTTCGGGCTGGCGATGCTCGCCGCCGTGCTCGGCCACCCGCTCACCACCGTGCTCCAAGGGCTGGCCGGAGCCGCCGATCCCGCCCGCGTGAGCGCGGGAGCGGCCCTGCTCGCGCTGGCGCTGGCCGGTTTCCTGGCCGCGGCCCGCGCGGCGGGACCCGTGATGCTGTCCGCCGCCGACGCCTCCTGGCTGCTGCCCTCGCCGCTGAACCGGCGGCACCTGCTCGGACGCACCGCCCGGGTGCTGTTCACGGTGGCGGTGGCAGCCGGGCTGCTGCTCGGGCTGGGGCTGGTCGCCGTGCTGGGCGCCCCCGACCAGCTCGTGTGGCGCCTGCTCGGCGCCATGGTGCTGGGCGTCTCGGCGACCGCGGGCGGGATGGCCCTGGCGGTGCTCGGTCAGGCGTCCCAGTCGTGGCAGGTCTGGCTGACGTCCGCGACGGTCGCGCTGCTGGTGGCCGCCGTCGTGACCGTCAGCGGGCAGCTGCGCACGGTGCTCGCCGTCGCCGCGAGCGCTCCCTTGTCGGCGGTGGCCGTCACCGCGGCCGTCGCGGCGGCCTCCTCCGCCCTGCTGGTACGCCACGCATGGACGTCACTCGACCGGATCCCCACCCGTACCCTCGTCACCGCCTCGACCCGGGCGGGACGCGTCGCGAACGCGGCCGTCGGCCTCGACCCCGATGCGCTCACCTGGATAGCGGAGGACAACCACTGGCGGGCCAGGAAGCTCAGCTCGCGGCGGTGGCCGGCGCTGCCCGCGCCTTTCGCGCTGGCCTGGCACGACTGGCGCCGGGTGGGCCGCAGGCCGGGGCGTCTGGGGGTCATGTTCGCGATGTCCGCGTTGCCCGCCGTGCTGGCGCAGGCGGGCGGCGCGCCGGTGACGCTCGGGGCGGCCGTGCTGGCGGGTTCGCTGGCCGTGGCGGCGGTGAGCGTGTCGGGGGCGCGCAGGGACGGCGACAATCCGGCCCTGTCCAGGCTGCTCGGCGTGGACCGCCGCCAGGCGCTCGCGGCCCGCGCGGTGCTGCCCATGCTGCTGAGCGGCGCGTGGGCGACCCTGGGGCTGGCCGCCCTGAGCGCGGGCGGCGCGCTGCCGGGGGCGTGGTGGCTGTTCGGGCCACTGGCGGCCCCCGCGCTGGCCGCGGCCGCGCTGCGGATGGCCAGGAGGAGTCCGGTCGACCACTCCATGCCGATCATCGACACCCCGGGCGGCGCGATCCCGACCGGGCCGCTGCGCTGGGCGCTCACCGGGGTGGACCTGGCCGTGCTCGGGTGTCTGCCCGCCGTTGCCGCGCTGCTGTCCCCGCCGGGCCCGCTGGGCGGCTTCCTGGCGGCTCAGGCCGTCGCGGGCGCCCTGGTGCTGGTGGGGTACGTGGTCCGCAACCGCGGGTAGGGCGCTCAGGCCACGTACACGACGCTCTCGACGCCCCCGTACGGGATCGTCCGGTCCCTGCGCATGCCCGCCCGCTCCGCCACCTTCAGCGACGCCAGGTTGTCGGGCCGGATGACCGCGACGACGGTCCCGAGCCCCTTGCCGACTCGCAGCGCCGCCTCCACGAGCTCTCCCGCGTACCCGTGGCCCCAGGCGGACGGCCGGAACCGGTAGTAAAGGTTCAGCACCTCGTCCCCGCCGACGATCGCGCGGCGCAGCCCCCCGAACCCGATCACCTCCGACCCGCCGATCGCCCGCGCGGCCCAGTAGCCGATGCCGCGCTCGGCCCAGTCGGCGAGCCACAGGTCCAGCATGGCGCGGCTGGACACCAGGTCAACGCTGGGGCCCCCGGGGTTGTGCACGTTGGTACGGGGGTCGGAGTGAAGCTCATGGACAGCGGTCAGATCGTCGAGCGTGACCCGCGAAAGGACCATGCGCGCGGTTTGCACCACTTCCATGCTTTCAGGGTAGTCGCCTACCCCGAATGCCCTACTTCTTCTTGTCGGTGGACGACTCGGTGGACAGCGCGGCGACGAAGGCCTCCTGGGGCACCTCCACGCGCCCGACCATCTTCATCCGCTTCTTGCCTTCCTTCTGCTTCTCCAGCAGCTTCCGCTTACGGGAGATGTCACCGCCGTAGCACTTGGCCAGGACGTCCTTGCGGATGGCGCGGATGTTCTCGCGGGCGATGACCCGGGCCCCGATGGCGGCCTGGATCGGCACCTCGAACTGCTGCCTGGGGATCAGCTCGCGCAGCTTCTTCGCCATGTCGACGCCGTAGGTGTAGGCCTTGTCCTTGTGGACGATGGCGCTGAACGCGTCCACCGGCTCACCCTGCAGCAGGATGTCCACCTTGACCAGCTCGGCCTCCTGCTCGCCGGCGGGCTCGTAGTCGAGCGAGGCGTAGCCGCGGGTGCGCGACTTGAGCTGGTCGAAGAAGTCGAAGATGATCTCGCCCAGCGGCAGCGTGTAGCGGATCTCGACGCGGTCCTCCGACAGGTAGTCCATGCCGAGGAGCTGGCCGCGCCGCCCCTGGCAGATCTCCATGATCGCCCCGATGAACTCGGACGGCGCCAGGATCGTCGACTTGGTGACCGGCTCGAAGACCTGCGCGATCTTCCCACCCGTGGGGAACTCCGACGGGTTGGTGACGGTGAGCTCCTTGCCGTCCTCCATGACCACGCGGTAGACCACGTTGGGGGCCGTGGAGATCAGCGACAGGCCGAACTCGCGCTCCAGCCGCTCCCGCACGATCTCCATGTGCAGCAGCCCCAGGAACCCGACCCGGAACCCGAACCCGAGCGCCGCCGACGTCTCCGGCTCGTAGACCAGCGCCGCGTCGTTGAGCTGCAGCTTGTCGAGGGCCTCGCGCAGCTCGGGGTATTCGTCGCCGTCGATCGGATAGAGCCCCGAGAACACCATCGGCTTGGGGTGCTCGTAGCCCGCCAGCATCTCCTGGGCCGGCTTGACCGACGAGGTGACCGTGTCACCCACGCGCGACTGGCGCACGTCCTTGACGCCGGTGATCAGGTAGCCCACCTCGCCGACGCCCAGCCCCCGCTCGGAGACCTTGGGCTCGGGCGAGATGACGCCGATCTCGAGCGTCTCGTGGGTGGCGGCGGTGGACATCATGAGGATGCGCTCGCGCTTGCTCAGGTGGCCGTCCACGACCCGCACGTACGTGACGACGCCGCGGTAGGTGTCGTAGACGGAGTCGAAGATCAGCGCCCGGGCCGCCGCGTCGGCGTTGCCCACGGGGGCGGGAATCTCCCGGACCACGTGGTCGAGCAGCTCGCGGACGCCCTCGCCGGTCTTGCCGGACACCCGGAGCACGTCGGACGGGTCGCAGCCGATCAGCCCCGCCAGCTCCTCGGCGAACTTCTCCGGCTGCGCCGCCGGCAGGTCGATCTTGTTGAGGACGGGGATGATGTGCAGGTCGGCGTTCATGGCCAGGTAGAGGTTGGCCAGCGTCTGCGCCTCGATGCCCTGGGCCGCGTCGACCAGCAGGACCGCGCCCTCGCACGCCTGCAGCGACCTGGACACCTCGTAGGTGAAGTCGACATGGCCAGGCGTGTCGATCATGTTGAGCACGTGGCCGTCCCACGGAAGCCGCACGGCCTGCGACTTGATCGTGATGCCCCGTTCGCGCTCGATGTCCATCCTGTCGAGGTACTGGGCACGCATGGAGCGCTCGTCGACCACGCCGGTGATCTGCAGCATCCGGTCGGCAAGGGTTGACTTGCCATGGTCGATGTGCGCGATGATGCAGAAGTTGCGGATCAACGCGGGGTCGGTCTGGCCAGGCTGAGTGCGCACCGAAGTCCGTTTCGACAGGGTTGAGGTCGAGCAGTCTTTCATGGTGACATGCCCGGGTGAATGCCCGAACCGTCATCCGCCGCGGCCTGCGCCTGCTCGCGCTTGCCTTGGCCATCGTGGTCGCGCTGGTCGGCCTCCTCGCCGCCGCGCTTCGACTCCAGTTTACCGGTGCACCGGCGGCCTGGGCGAAGAGCACGGGCAACGACGCGCTCTGGCTGGGCCACGCGTGGGTGGACGGCCGCCGCACGGAGCGTGACGTCGAGCAGTTGGCGGTACGGCTGCGCGCCACGGGGATCAAGGACGTGTACGTCCACTCCGGCCCTTTCAACTGGGACGGCACCTTAAGCCCAGACAAATACCCCAACGCCGGAAATTTCGTGAAGTGGTTACGCGAGCGCCTCCCCGCGGTCCGCATCTCCGCCTGGCTCGGCCAGTCCGTCAAGAACGGCCTCGACCTCGACGACCCCAAGTCCCGCGAGAACGTCCTGTCCGGCGTCGCCGCCATCATGAAACAGGGCTACGACGGCATCCACTACAACTTCGAGCCGATCGGCGACGGCGACACCGAGTTCCTCGACCTGCTGGAGCGCACCCGCCGGCACACCGGCCTGCTGTCCACCTCCACCCCGCAGATCGAGCCGTACCCTGGCCTGCGCCTGACCGCCAGGGCCCTGCTGTCGCACGACAAGTACTGGTCCCAGGGCTACTTCAAGCAGGTCGTGGACCGCGTGGACCAGGTCGCCGTCATGACGTACGACTCCTTCACCCCCCTGCAGTCCCTCTACGGCGGCTACGTCGCCCGCCAGGCCGGGCTGGCCCTGGACCTGGTGCCCGCCGCCAAGGCCCTCTACATCGGCGCCCCGGCCTACCACGACCACGGCGTGCCCTGGCTCGACAACGCCGAGAGCGTCGCCATGGCCGCCGAGGGCGCCCGGCTCGCGCTGTCGGAGCACGGCCGCCGCGAGCGCTTCGGCCTGGCCCTCTACGTGGACTTCGCCGCCACGGAGGAGGACTGGCACGAGTACGCCACACGGTGGATGATCGGCTAACGTAGGGTTCCCGCGCCGAGCGAGCGCCGAGCATCCGAAACGCCGATGCTCAAGTACGCGTTGATTTGAGAGCCGACCTGAGTTATTGGTATCCTGTTCAACTGCGTGTGGCGCGCCCTCTCTCGAGCCCGCGCGCCCCATCCATCACTCAGACTTTCACCGAGGCTTCTTCGTGGCGAACATCAAATCCCAGATCAAGCGCAACAAGCAGAACGAGAAGGCTCGCCTGCGCAACAAGGCGGTCAAGTCCTCTCTGAAGACGGCCGTCCGCAAGTTCCGCGAGGCCGCCGAGCAGGGCGACACCGAGCAGGCCGCCGTGCTGCAGCGGGCCGCCGCCCGCCAGCTCGACAAGGCCGTCAGCAAGGGCGTCATCCACAGGAACCAGGCCGCCAACCGCAAGTCCGCGATCGCCAAGCAGGCCGCGGCGCTGGCCGCCGCCAAGTAAGTCGGCCGCCAGGCAGAACGCCTGGCACAGGAAACGCCGCACTCCCTCCGGGGGTGCGGCGTTCTCGTTTTCGCACGCTTTTGTCACAGTTTCGATATCACACGCCCGTATCGGGTGCGTCACCGTTCCAAAGATCGCCTTGCCCCGCTGCCCGAACCTGCCCGAAGGTGCACTAAAACGGGCGAAGGGGGACACATGCGGGGGCCGTTGGTCGTCAAACGTGCGCTCAGCGAGCCGCTGCTCCTCCTGGCCGCCTTCGGCTCGATCCTCCTGGCCACGACCACGCTGGTCGCGCTGACCATGTACGCCTCCTCCATCGCGGACGCCGGTGTCCGCAGGACGATGGAGACGGCCTCGTACCGCCAGACCGCCGCCACCGTCAGCGCCCCCGTGACGGCCGAGACGTTCCCGAAGTTCGACCGGTCGGTACGCGCCGAGTTCGCCAAGGCCTACGCACGCCCGCCCGCCGTCACCACCAGCTTCCGCTCCGACTCCTACGTCATGCCGGGCCAGGACGCCCAGGAACGGCCCGAGCTGCTCAGGTTCGGCAGTTACGACGGGCTCGACCAGCACGCCAGGCTCGTTTCGGGCTCCTGGCCGCGCGCCGGCGGGGACCGGGTGGAGGCCGCGATCTCGCTGTCGGCGGCCTCGGCGACCGGGCTCAAGGCGGGGCAGGAGTTCACCACGAAGGGCCGCCTCGACCCGCGGCCGGTCACGGTCCGCATCGTGGGCGTGTTCCAGCTCAACGACCCGTTCGGCGAGCGGTGGGCGGGTGAGCAGCTGCTCAGCCGGGGTGTGGAGCGCGGCGAGTTCACCACGTACGGGCCGCTGATGGTGCCGCGCGAGACGTTCGTCGCCCGCTTCGCCACCAGCGTGAACGCGACCTGGACCGCCGTACCCGACCTGCGCACGCTCACGCCCGCCCAGCTGCGCCCGCTGGCCGGAGCGATCGACCGGCTGGGCGAGCGGCTGAAGGCGGACGGCTGCGGCAGTTGCGCGGCCGCCAGCCGCCTGCCCGAGATCCTGACCCAGCTCGACACCGCGTCCCTGGTGGCGCGCTCCACGATGCTGATCCCGGTGCTGCAGCTGCTGCTGCTGGCCGCGTACGCGCTGATGCTCACCGCCCGCCTGCTCGCCGACCACCGCCGCATGGAGGTGGCGCTGCTGCGCTCGCGCGGCGCGGGCACGGCGCGACTGGCCGCGCTGGCGGGCGGCGAGGCGCTGCTGGTGGCGGTGCCGTGCGCGGTGGTCGCGCCGTTCCTGGGCCCGCCGCTGCTCGCGCTGGTCAACCTGCTGCCCTGGATCAGGGCCTCAGGGGTACGGCTGGCGCCCTCGGCCGATCTGGGCACGTTCCTCGTGTCGTTCGGCGTGGCCCTGGCCGCGGCCGTCCTGCTGGTGCTGCCGGCGCTGGCGGGCGCGCGGCGCACGTACGTGGAGGAGCAGGCGGCGCGCGGGCGCGGCGGCGGGCGCGGGCTGATCGAGCGGGCGGGCGCCGACCTGGCGCTGCTGGTCGTGGCCGGGCTGGCGATCTGGCAGCTCCAGCGCTACGGCGCGCCGGTGACCGCGACGGCCGCGGGCGGGCTCGGCATCGACCCGCTGATCATCTCCGGGCCGGCCCTGGCCCTGCTCACGGGCGGCATGCTGGGGCTGCGGCTGGTGCCGCGCGTCTCGAAGCTGGCCGAGCGGGTGACGTCCAGGCGGCCGGCGCTCGCCCCGGCGCTCGGGGCCTGGCAGGTGAGCAGGCGGCCGCTCAAGTACGCGGGCCCGGCGCTGCTGCTGACCATGGCCATCTCGATCGGCATCGTGTCCATGGCCACCGCGTCCACCTGGCGGGCCTCGCAGGTCGACCAGGCCCGCCACCAGGCCGGGGCCGACCTGCGGCTGTCCGGTCCCCCTGACGGGCCGGAGCTGGGGGCGCTCGGGCGCGGGACGGCGTTCACCGCGCTGCCCGGGGTCACGGCGTACTCGCCGGGATTTCGCGGGCAGACCGAGGTGAGCGGCGAGAGCGCGCTGCTGCTCGGCCTGGACGCGGGCAAGCTCGGCGAACTGTTCCACCTGCGTGCCGACCTGTCCGAGCAACCGGTCGGGGAGATGTCACGGGCGCTGGTGGGAGGCCTGGCGGGCAAGCTGGACCTTCCCGGGCAGCCGTCGGCGCTCACGCTGCGGGCGGAGGCGGACGGCGAGCTGCCGCTGCGGCTGGTGCTCTCCGACGCGCTCGGCGTGTGGCGCGACGTGTCGCTCGGTGTGCTGCGCAAGGGTGAGAACCGGATCGACGTCGACCTCCGGGCGCTGGCCGGGCGTACCGGGAAGATCACGTACCCGCTGTCGCTGCGCGGCCTCGTCGCGGGCACCCCCCAGACCCCCGCGAACCTGACCCTGACCGGCCTCAGCGCCGACGGCCGCGAGGTGGCGACGCCGCCGGTGTCCATGAAGGTGACGCGGCCTGCGGTCGCCGGCCTCGCGCCGCTGCCGAAGCCCGGACCGCTGCCGGTGGTGCTCACCGCCGACCTGGCCGCCTCGCTCAAGCTGGCCGTCGGCCAGGTCGGGCCGGCCAGCATCGACCGCAGGGTGCTCCAGGTGAAGGTGGTGGGCGTCGTGGACAGCATGCCGACCACCCCCGCGGGGCAGAAGGCCGTGCTCGCCGACTGGGGGACGCTGCAGACGTACGAGCTGGCCGCGGCGCAGTTGCCCAGGCCCGCCACCGAATGGTGGCTCGCGGCCGGTGACACCGCGCCCGCGGTGAAGGCGCTCCAGACGCGGCCCGAATGGGACGTGACCGCGCTCGACCAGCGCAGGCTCGCGGCCGAGCTGCGGGACGACCCCCTGGCCAGCGGATTGCAGGGGGCGCTGATGCTCGGGTTCGCGGCGGCGCTGGTCTTCGCGACGCTCGGTTTCCTGGTGAACGCGACCGTCGCGGCCCGGGAGCGCATGGGCGAGTTC
Source organism: Nonomuraea sp. NPDC003707 (assembly GCF_053587055.1). NCBI lineage: Bacteria > Bacillati > Actinomycetota > Actinomycetes > Streptosporangiales > Streptosporangiaceae > Nonomuraea > Nonomuraea sp. NPDC003707. Next base: position 276,804 of record NZ_JBSFNK010000006.1, read on the forward strand.
GCGATCCTGCGGGCGCTCGGGGTGAGCTCCCGGCAGGTGTTCGGGGTGCTGGCGGTCGAGCAGGCCTTCGTCATCGGGCTGTCGCTCGTCGCGGGCACCGGACTCGCCGTGGTCGTCGGCGCGCTGGTCGTGCCGCACATCGTCCTGACCGGGCAGGCCTCGGCCGTCACCCCCGGCGTGGTGCTCGACATCCCGTGGGCGGCCACCGCGGCGATGCTGGCGCTGGTGGCCGCGGTGCTGATCGCCATCGTGGCCGGGCTGGCCCGCCGCCTGCGCGGGCAAAACGGGCAACTCGTGGAGGAACGGTGAGGATCGCCCTGCTCGCCCGCGTGCACCTGGGCGCGATGGCCGTGCTCTTCGTGCTGGCGCTGAGCGCCTGCCTACTGGTCGCGGGGCTGCCCAGGGCGATGCAGGCGTCGTTCGACGAGGCGCTGCGCCGCTCGCTGGTCGCCGCCCCCGCGGTGCAGGCCGACCTGACGGTGTCCGTGGAGTCGCGTTCGTCCGAGGAGGACCTGCACGAACGCGGCCAGTTCGACGCCCGCGACCGCCGCTGGCGCCAGATCCTGCCGCCGGCGCTGCGCCCGCTGGCGACCGGCGCGGGCCACATGAGCGCCAAGACCACCTTGACGCCCGTGACCGGGACCCGTGGCCATACCCACATGAACCTGGGCTGGCTCTCCGACGCGGACCGGCGCGTGGACTGGGTCCAGGGACGGGCGCCCGGCAAGCCCTCGACCATGCGGTACGAGGGCGCGACGATCCCGGTCTTCGAGGTGGGGATCGTCGCGGAGGCCCTGCCCGAGCTGGGCTACCAGGTGGGCCAGACCAAGATGGTCGGCGAGAACGACTACGCCGCCCTGAAGATCGTCGGCGCTTTCAAGGCCAAGGACCCCCGTGACCGCTACTGGTCCCACAATGTCGACCTCCTGCAGGTCCTCAAGACGGAGACGCCGGGCAGCGACGAGTTCGAGAAGCACGTCACGACGCTGATCCCCGACGAGGGGCTGACCGCGCTCAGCGGCGAGGGACGCAACCTGTCCTACCACTGGGTCCTGCCGATCGACGCCCGTGGCGCGAGCGCGCTGGCCGCGCCCGACCTCCAGGCGGCGGTCGCCGAGTTCGGGCGGGTGGCCGCGCTCCAGTCGACGGCCAGCCCGTACCACCTGGACACCGGGCTCTCCAAGCTGCTCGGCGACTTCCTCGCCGAGGTGGCCACCGCGCAGACCGTGATGTACCTGGTGCTCGGCGGGCTGCTGGCGGTGGCGCTCGGCGTGATCGCGCTGGTCGTGCTGCTGCTGGGCAACCGGCTCGATCACACGCTGTCCCTGGCGCGGGCGCGGGGCGGGTCGCTGCGGCAGGTGGCCGGGACCGGGGCGCTGCTGACCGGCGTCGCGGTGCTGCCCGCCGCGCTGGCCGGGTACGGGCTGTCGTTCCTGGTGCCCGGGCCCGCGCTGCCCATCGTGCACCTGGGGCCCTTGGTCGTGGTCGTGGCGGCCGTCGGGTTCGCCGGGGTACGGCTGGCCCTGGCCCATCGGACGCCGCTGCACGAGCGCCGCGACGACGTGTCCGCCGGTCGGCCCTCCGCCCGGCGGGTCACGCTGGAGGTGCTGGTCGTGGTGCTCGCGCTGGTCGGCGCGTACCTGCTGCGGGCCCGTGGCGCCTCGCAGGATCCGTTCCTGCTCCTGGTGCCCGTCGGTCTGACGCTGGCGGCGGCGTTGATCACCTTGCGCTGCTATCCATACCCCTTGCGGCTGTTCGTACGGCTGGCCGCGCGCGGGCGGGCGGCCGTGCCGTTCCTGGGGCTGACCAGGGCGGCCAGGGCGCGCTCCGCCGGCGTGCTGCCCGTGCTGATCCTGCTGCCCGCGCTGGGCGTGTCGGTGTTCGCCGCGGTGATCTCCGGCGGGATCGCGGACACGCAGCGGCTGGCGTCCTGGCAGCAGGTGGGCGCGCCGATCAAGGTGACGTCGGACTTCGAGATCCCCGCCGCCTCGATCGACCGCGTGCGGGCGACGCCCGGGGTCGAGCAGGTGCTGATCGCGCAGACCGGGCGGGTGCAGGTCGGGTACGGCGCGGAGCGGGCCGAGGCGCTCGCCGTGGACGTGGCGCAGTGGCGCCGGATCCTGGACGGCGCCCCGATCAGCGTGCCCCCGCTGTCCGATGGCGCGCTGGTCTCCCCGGAGCTGCGGGGACGGGGGACGTTCGAGATCGGGTGGCAGTCGAGGGTGAAGCTCGCCACGCGGGGCGTGGTCGAGTCGGTGCCCAGTTTCTTCACCTCGGGGAAGTTCATGGTCGTGCCGCTGGGCGTGCTGACTCGGCCCGCCCCGAACACCCTGCTGATCAAGGGCGACGTCTCCCCTGACGTGCTGGCGCGGCTGGTCCCGTCCGCGACCGTGGAGTCGCAGGAGGGGGCGCTGAGCGCCATCCAGGACGACCCGCTCACCAGCACCGTGCGCTGGACGCTGGTCGTGGTGACGGTGGCGCTCGGCTCGTACGCGCTCGTCGCCGTCGTGCTGGCGCTCGTCATCGGCGCCGCCGAGCGCGCCAGCGCGGTGTCGTTCCTGCGCACGCTCGGACTGTCGGACCGGCAGGCGCAGCGGCTGACCGTGCTGGAGATCCTGCCCATGATCCTCATCACCGCCCTGGTCGGGCTCGGCCTGGGCCTCGGTCTGCCGTACGCGCTCGGGGCCGGCGTGGACCTGTCGTCGTACGCCGGGGACCTGCCGGTCGGCGACTACTCGCTCGACCTGTTCGTTCCTGTGCTGCTGGCGGGCGGGCTCACCGCCGTCGCCGTGCTCGGCGCGTACGCGCACACCGCCATCAGCCGCCGCCGCAACCTCGGCGCCGTCCTTCGAGTGGGGGATCTCTCATGAACCCGACCCTGTCCGAGCTGGAAGCCAGGGCCACGCGGGAGAAGGCCGCGTTCGGCGGCGACGCGCACATCGTGTGCGACAACCTCGTACGCATCTACAAGACCGAGGGCGTGGAGGTCGTCGCGCTGCAGGGGCTCGACCTGGTGATCGACAAGGGCGAGCTGGTGGCCATCGTGGGCGCCTCGGGGTCGGGCAAGTCGACCCTGCTCAATGTGCTGTCCGGGCTGGACGTGCCGACGGCCGGGGTGGCCAGGGTGGCGGGGACGGACCTGCTGTCGATGAACGCCCGCGACCGGCTGCGGTACCGGCGGTCCGTGGTGGGCTTCATCTGGCAGCAGACCGCGCGGAACCTGCTGCCGTACCTCTCCGCCAGGGAGAACGTTGAGCTGCCGATGAAGCTGGCCGGTCGCCGCGGGGGCCGCGCGCTGGAGCTGCTGGAGTTGCTGGGGGTTGGGTACTGCGCAGACCGCAGGATTCCCGAAATGTCGGGCGGCGAGCAGCAGCGGGTCGCCATCGCCGTCGCGCTCGCCAACTCCCCGCAGCTCATCCTCGCCGACGAACCCACCGGCGAGCTGGACAGCGAGACGTCTGAGCAGGTGTTCGACGCGCTGCGCAAGGCCAACAGGGAGCTGGGGGTGACCGTGGTCGTCGTGACGCACGACCCGCTGGTGTCGGAGCAGGTGGACCGTACGGTGGGCATTCGCGACGGGCGTACCAGCAGCGAGACGCTGCGGCGCGAGGGCGCCGAGGGGCAGATCGTCGCCGAGGAGTACGCCGTGCTGGACCGGGTCGGGCGGCTGCAGCTGCCGCGCGACTTCATGAACGCGCTCGAGATGGAGCGGCGGGTGCGCCTCGAGCTCGAATCCGACCACATCGGCGTGTGGCCCGCCCGGGAGGAGCCCTCTGATGACTGACTCGCCCCTGGTCGTGGTGGAAGGGCTGCGCAAGGTCTACCGGACCGGGCCCAAGGAGGTCGTGGCGCTGCGGGAGGTGTCGTTCTCGGTGTTCCCGGGCGAGCTCGTCGCGGTCCGCGGGCGGTCGGGGTCCGGGAAGACGACCCTGCTCAACCAGATCGGCGGCCTGGACAAACCGGACGCCGGACGGGTGGTCGTCGCCGGGCACGAGGTCACCGCCATGTCCGAGGACGACCTGCTGGCCCTGCGCCGCGACGTGGTGGGATTCGTGTTCCAGTCGTTCGGGCTGATCCCGGTGCTGTCCGCGGCGGAGAACGTGGGGGTGCCGATGCGGCTGCTCCGGACACCGACGGAGGAGCGCGAGGCTCGCGTACGTCTTCTGCTGGCGTTGGTGGGGTTGGAGCAGCACGCCAACCAGCGGCCGTACGAGCTGTCCGGGGGGCAGCGGCAGCGGGTGGCCATCGCCAGGTCCCTGGCGAACCGGCCCCGGCTGCTGGTGGCCGACGAGCCCACGGGGCAGCTGGACTCGCAGACCGGGCGGCAGATCATGGAGCTGCTGCGGGCAGTCGTACGGAGTGAGGGGGTCACGGCCCTGGTCGCCACCCACGATCCCAGCTTGATCACGCTGGCCGACCGGGTCCTGGAGATCAACGACGGCATCATCCACGAACCCGCCCTCACCTGACTCACTCCACTGAGCCGATAATCCGGTTGATCCGGATCGCCGACCGGTGGTAGGCCAGTGGATATTTCAGCTGATCGGAGATATGCGTGACTCTTTCGCCGTTCCGCATCGAGGTACCCGGCGACGCGCTGGACGACCTGCGAGCTCGACTGCGCGCGACCAGGTTCATGGACCGCACCGGCGCCAATGCCTGGCAGGCCGGAGCCGACCCCACGTACCTGCGGGAACTGGTGACGTACTGGGCGGAGGAGTTCGACTACCGCGCCCGGGAGGCCGAGCTCAACGCGCTGCCGCACCACCGCGAGCGGGGCCTGCATTTCGTCCGGATCGCCGGAGTCGGTCCCGCACCCATGCCCATCCTCCTCTGCCACGGATGGCCGAGCAGCTTCCTGGAGATGCTCCCCCTGGCGGCCCGCCTCGCCGATCCCGCCCGCCACGGCGGCGACCCGGCCGACGCGTTCGACGTCGTCATCCCGTCCATGCCGGGCTTCCTCTACTCCGAGCTGCCGTCGGAGCCGCTCACCCGGGCCGCGATGGCGCGAATGCTGCACACGCTGATGACCGACACCCTGGGGTACGACCGGTACGCCGCCTTCGGCGGCGACATCGGCGGGGCGGCCACCCAATGGCTGGCCACGCTTTACCCGGAGAAGGTGATCGGCATCCACCTGATCCATCCCCCGTTCCCCGCGTCGTTCGGCGACCCGCCGATGTCGGCGGAGGAGCAGGCGTTCGTGGCGGCCGAGGAGGCGTACGACGAGCTCGACGGCGGCTACAGCGCCATCATGGGAACCCGGCCCGACACCATCGCAGCCGCCCTGATCGACTCACCCGCCGGACTCGCCGCCTGGATAGTCGACAAATACCGGGATTGGAGCGACTGCCACGGCGACCTGGAGTCCCGCTTCGACCGCGACACCCTGCTCACGATCCTGACGCTGTACTGGGCGACCGGCTCGATCGGCACGTCGTTCAGGCAGTACTACGACTGGGCCCACAACACCCCCCGCCCGCCCATCACGGTGCCGACAGCCATCACCCTCAGCCACGAACCGGTCCTGTCCGGCATCCCCCGCTCGATCGCCGAACGCGCCTGCACCGACCTGCGCCACTGGAGCGAACCCGGCCGCGGTGGCCATTTCCTGGCCCTGGAGGAGCCTGCGCTGATGCAGGAGGAGCTCACAACGTTCTTCCGCCCTCTCCGCCCAGCCGCGAAGTAGTCAGGTCGAGCGCGGCTCTACGGGTGGAGAAGCACCTTGATCGCGCGGCGTTCGTCCATCGCGGCGTAAGCGGCGGTGATGTCGGACAGGGGCATCTCCGCGTCGAACACGCGTCCCGGCTGGATGGTGCCGTCCAGGACGTCGGGCAGGAGCTCGTCGAGGTAGCTGCGAACGGGCGCGACGCCGCCGCGCACGCCGACGTTGGAGCTGAACATCGTGCCGACCTCCAGGGGGCCGCCGTAGGGCACGCCGACGAAGCCGACTTGACCGCCGGGCCGCGCCGAGCGCAGCGCCTGGTCCATCGACTCCTTCGTGCCGACGCATTCGAGAACGGCGTCCGGACCGATTCCGTCGAACATCTCCTTGAGTTCGGCGATACCCGCGTCGCCACGCTCGGGGACGATGTCGGTCGCGCCGAATTGGCGTGCGAGTTCCTGCCGGTCAGTGTGGCGTGACATGGCGACGATGCGCGATGCCCCGAGGCGTTTGGCCGCGATGACGGCGCAGAGTCCGACCGCGCCGTCGCCGACCACGGCGACGGTTGAGCCCTCGCTCACGCCGCCCGAGACGGCGGCGTGGTGGCCGGTGGGCATGACATCGGACAGCGTCAGCAGGCCCGGGATGATCGAGAGGTCGGGCCGTCCGGGGACGACGACGAGCGTGCCGTCGGCGAGTGGGACGCGTACGCGCTCGCCCTGGCCGGCGTCCGCGGAGCCCCCGGTCCGGGGGTCGCTGCCCCAGAACCCGCCGTGGAGGCAGTGGACGCTCCAGCCGTTACGGCAGTTGATGCAGGTGTTGTCGCAGATGTGGAACGGCGCGATCACGAAGTCGCCGGTCCGAACATTCTCGACGTTCGCGCCGACCTCCTCGACCACGCCGACGAACTCATGTCCGATGCGCCGGGGCGCCTCGACCTTGTCGATACCGCGGTAGGGCCACAGGTCTGAGCCACAGACGCAGGAGGCGACGACGCGGACGATCGCATCCAGCCCGCCGCCCGGTCCGTCGGTCGCCAAGACCGGGTCGGGGACGTTCTCCAGACGAACGTCTCGGTCGCCGTGAATGATTGCGGCCTGCATATTTCCCCTTTAATAGTCATGCGTGTCGTTTCCGCGTGGTCCACGCTAGGGGCGGGTTCGCGGCGGTGGGAGTCACTGTCAGTGACCCCCAAGCGCGTCACACCAGCGAGCGGCAAGACCCAGCGCCAGACGACGCAGAACCGAACTGCAGGATCGAACTGCAGGACCGAACAGCGCAGGACCGAACGCGTGGCGGATCATCGCAGCTGCGGCCTCGTCCTCCTGAGACCGGCCGTCCCCGCGCCGGACCACCGGTCCCGGTAGACGTCATCGCTGTACTCAGGTCAGGCGGCCGTCCCCGCGCGCCGGGGCTGCCGGTAGCGATCTCGCGGTAGCGGTAGGCGTACGACGGCCCGCGATGCGCGCCTGTCGCGCCAACCGTGGCGGCCCGGAACCCGGCCTCTTCGGTCCCAGAGCTCCCGCTTACGCGCTACGGGCCGTACGCCACCGCGCGTGCTGGTCGTTCGCGTCATCACGCGCCCAGAGCGCCAGCAGTTTCAGCGAATCGTAGGCGGCCGTGCCGGGCTCGGGGTTGAAGACCAGGATCGACAGGTCCGGGTCGGCAGCCAGATAGAGGCTCTCGTACGGCAGGTCCATGCGGCCGACGACCGGGTGGTCGACCGGCTTGATCCCACTCGAGTGGCGATGCACGTTCTGGGACGCCCATCGGGTGGCGAACTCGTCATTGTCGAGCAGGTCCTCGATGAGGTCGGCGAGGTCGTGATCGTGCGGCTGCACGCCGAGCTCCGCGCGCAGGATCGCGGCGATGTTGTCAGCGACAGAACTCCAGTCGACCCACAGCGCACGGGCCGCCGCCTCGTTCCGGAAGTGGAACCAAGCGGCGTTCACCGGGTCGCGGGTACCGTCGTACATCGGCGCGTACAGGGCCCGGCCCACCAGATTGGCCGCGACGATGTCCAGGCGCTTGTTCAGCGCGAACGCCGGCACGTCACCGAGCGCGTCCAGCAGGTACTGCACCTGCGGCCGCACGTGCCGCACGATCCGCACAGGTGTGCCGCCCTCGCTCGAAGCCAGAAACAGCCGGCCAAGGTGCTCACGCTCGACGTCGTCGAGACGCAGCACCCGCGCCACGGCATTGATGACCGACGGCGACGCGCCCGCCGCGTCGCCACGCTCCAGGCGCGTGTAGTACTCGACGCTGATGCCCGCCAGCAGAGCGACCTCCTCCCGGCGCAGCCCCTTCACCCTGCGCCGCAGGTCGCGCTCGGGGATGCCGACGTCGCCGGGACTCACGCGGGCGCGACGAGTCACCAGGAAATCGCGGATCCGAGCGCGAATCTCTCTGTTGTCAGCCATACCTCCAGGTTATGAGCCTGAGCCTGGCCCGAGGACTCCCTTCTCAGTGCCCCTCACCACCGCGAGATCCATGCCCCATTGACCCCGGACCCGCGTCCCGACAACACCTGACCGAACAACACGGCCCGCCCCAGTCACCCCTAGGCATCCAGCCGCCTGTCCTCGCCCCTAGGCATCCGGCCGCCTGTCCTCGCCACCAGCCACCCGGCCGCCTGCCTCGCCCCCGGCACTCAGCCGCCTATCCTCGCCACCAGCCACCCCCGCGAGCCCGGCAGCCCCGGCACCCGGTACTCGCCGCGCGAGCCCAGCGGCCCAGGACCGGGGCCCGGAACCCTGCACCTCCGCCAGCCCAGCAGCCCGGCACCCAGCATCCGGCACCATCGCCTGGCCCAGCCCGCTTTCACCACCCCCAGCGGCCCAAGGCCGGGGCCGGGGCCCTGCACCCGCGCCAGCCCAGCAACGCGGAACCCTGCACCCGGCCCGCTACCGCCTGGGCCAGCCCGCCTTCACCACTCCCCAGCGGTTCCGTGACGCGTGGGCCGACCCCTCATCGCCCGACACTCGCCCACTCTTTTGTCACCCGCCCGGTTACCGTTCGACGTGCCCTGCGAACGTCCGCTCCCGCACCCCAGCCCACGCTCAGCCGACGACCTAAGCTGCCTCCGTACACGCGCTGCCGACCACACGCCCGACCAGCCCGTTCACCGCACCACCCCATACGCCGAGCCGACGCCCAAGCCCGACCTCGATGGCCGGTACAGCCAGTCCGTATGGACCTCCCCGGCCTGGCACCTACCGGGACCAGGGTGGGGCATCGACCGCCGACTACCGCCCCGTGCGGCTGGCCACGATCACCTGCACCGCGTGCTCCAACGCGTACGCCGGGTCCGCTCCCCCACCCTTGACCTGCTCATCCGCACCCGCCACAGCCTGGATCGCCCTGGACAGCCCTTCAGGCCCCCACCCGTTCAGCTGCCGCTTCACCCGATCGACCTTCCACGGCGGCATGCCGACATGGCTGGCCAACTGCCCGCCTCGGAGGTTGCGCGGTGCGCTGCCGACCTTGGCCAGCGACCGCAGGCCCCCGGCCAGCGCACTCACCAGCAGTACGGGCGCGACCCCGGTGCCGAGAGCCCACCGCAGTTGCTCCAGCGCGTCGGCCAATCGCCCCTCGACAGCGGAGTCGGCCACGTTGAACCCGGTGACCTCGGCCCGGCCCTTGTGATAGCGGGCCACGGCGGGCACGCTGATCGTCTTGTCCTCCGTGTCGAACACCAGCTGGCTGCACGCCGCCGCCAGCTCCCGCAGGTCGTTGCCCACGGCGTCGAGCAACGCCTGAGCCGCGTCCCCGGAGATGCCCCGCCCGGCCCGCTTGAACTCCCCCTTGATGAAGTCCAGCCGCTCCCCCGCCTTGGTGACCTTGTTGATCGTGACCACCGTGGCCCCGGCCTTCTTCACCCCGTCGACCAGCGCCTTCCCCTTCACCCCGCCCGGGTGCGACAGGACGAGCACGGTGTCGTCGGAGGGCTGCTTGGCATAGGTGACGACCTCGGTGATGACGTCCTTGGAAAGATCCTGAGCCGACCGGATCACCACCACGGAACGATCGCCGAAGAGCGACGGAGAGGTCAGCTGCGTCAGCTCACCGACCGCGATCTTCCCGCCCATGAGGTCTTGCACCTCGGCTTGCGGGTCGCCGGCCCGCGCCGCCGCGACGACACTGCTCACCGCCCGCTCGGCCAGCAGCTCCTCATCACCGAGGACCAGGGTCACAGGTGCTGGATCGGTTCCCGCCATGTCAGGCAGCATGCCATGCGTCACCGACAACCCGGTACTCGGAGCACACCCCGTACACGCCACCGGGCCCTGACGCCCTTCGCAGCTCCGGCCCGCACCGCACCCCTCAGGCCCAGCCCGCAACCCTCAGACCCGGCCCGCAGCCCTTAGGCACGATCCCCCACAGCTCGTCCCCGCCACGGTGCCACGAGCTGGGGGCACGGGCTGAGAGGCACGGGGCGCAGGGCTACGGGCCGCGGGGCTACGGGCCGCGGGGCTACGGGCCGCGGGGAACCACTGCCATCCGCCCCTCCCGCTCCACGATGGCAAGGTCGCCGGACTGGTCGGTCCGGTAGACGCTGGCTCCCAGCCGACGCAGGATGGCAAGCGTGGACAAGGCGGGATGGCCGTAGTCGTTGTCGGCGCCCACGCTGATCAAGGCCGCCCGTGCGCCGACAGCCGACAAGAAGGCCGGGGACTGCCGGTTGGACCCATGGTGCGGGGTCTTGAGGATGTCGGCCCGTACCGCCGTCCGGCGCAACAGCTCATCCTGCGCCTCCGTCTCCAGATCACCGCTGAGCAGAACGGATCCGGACCGCCAGCGTACGTGGACGACCACGCTGGAGTTGTTGATCGCGCTACCCTCCCCGTGCCCGCTCATCTCGCCCAAGGTGGGATCAGGACCCAGCACGGTCAGCTCTGACGGGCCGAAGCGCCACCGAGTTCCGGGTGAGGCCGTCCATTCCGGTATCCCACGGCGTGCCAGCGCGGCCGAGAGATGCGCGATGGCTCGCGCGTTCGTGGGCTGCGGGCTGACGACCACGGCGCCGACGCGCCGGTCGCGGAGTACGCCGGGGAGGCCGTTCACATGGTCGGCGTGCGGATGGGTGAGGATCAGGAGGGGTACGTCGTCGACGCCGATCCTGCGCAGGCACCGATCCATGACGATCGGATCAGGCCCGGTGTCGACCACGATCCCTCTTCCCGGTCCCGCCGCCACGACGAGCCCGTCCCCCTGCCCAACGTCACACATCACCATCAACCACCCCTTGGGCGGCCAGGAGCCGACGATGGGCCGGATCACCAGTACGGCGGCCAAGACCGCCCCGGCCACGGTCACCGCCACGGCCCTCCACGCCCTGCGCCGCAGGATCGGCACGGCGATCGCCACCGCGAGCAGCAGTAACCCCAATCCCGGGAGCCCGCCTGGCCACGGCACGGTGGCGAAAGGCAGGTTCACTGCCCAGCGGGCGACGATGATGATCCATCCGACTGCATAACCGGCCGGGACGACGAGAAGCTCCGCGCCGCCGGACCATACGGGCGCCACCAGGGCGGCGCCGAAACCGAGCAACGTCGCAGGGGCCACCGCTGGGGCGACGAGCAGGTTGGCGATCACGGCGACGGGCGTCAACTGCCCCGACATCAGCACCAGAATGGGCGTCACCGCCACCTGCGCGGCCACCGGCACGACAACCGCCTCAGCCATCCAGCGCGGCCACCGATACGGCACCCTGGAGCCGCCCCCAGTCGTCGACGGCAGAGCCCGCTCCGAGAGGAGATCAGGATTCGACTGCAGGCTGTTGTCTGGATGCAGGCTTCGGTCGGGGCACAGGCTGTGGTGCCGATGCAGGTCGGGGTCGGGGTCAGGGCCCACGATTCGGTCTGGGTGCAGACTTCCATCCGCATGCAGGCTGTGGTCCGGATGCAGGCTGTGGTTCGGGCGGGGGGCGTGTTGTCGCCGCAGATCTAGCTCATCCTGTGGATCACGATCAGGGTGCTTACTGTGTTTTGTGTTGTTCTGATTGTCGGTGTCGTCCTCGGTTTTTGGGGGTGACAGGCGGTCGCGCCAGCGTGGGGCGAGGATGAGGATTCCGGCCGTGGCTGCTACCGAGAGGGCGAAGCCGTACGAACGGGATAGTTCTGGGGCGAAAAGCACCAGGAGGAGGACCGTTGCCGACAGGGCCGCGAGGCCGTCCTTTGCTCGGCCTGTGCCCAGTGCAATGGCGGCGGCAAGGCCCATCAGGAGGGCGCGTAGAACGCTTGGCGAGGGGCGGGCGACCACGGCGAACGCGAGCATCGCGATGGCAGCGAATACAGCCCTCCCCGGGAGGGAGAGCCCGATGAGGCGGGAGAGGGCGAGGGCGGCGCCTGCCACGATTGCGAGGTTTGCTCCGCTCACTGCGTTCAAGTGGCTCAGGCCGGCCTCCTTGAGGTCGGACGACACTTGGGGATCCATGCGTGAGACGTCGCCGACGACCAAACCCGGCAGGAGGCCTTGCTGGTCGGCGGGGAGGGTGGCGGCGGCCGCCCGTAGGCCCGATCTGAGGCTGCCCGCGGCTGTTTGGAGCATGGACGGGGGTGTCAGGACTCGTGGCGGACCTTGCACCAGGAGGATGGCTGCGACGAGGTCGCCTGGGGTTGGCTTGGCCAGGCGGCCGGTCACTTCGACGTGCTGGCTGGGGAGCAAGGTGCTCCAGTCGTGTCCGTTGGCGAAGACGGTGATGGGGACGTTGACGGCCTGGCGGTTGCCGGCTGTTTGGATGATCTTCAGGGTGGCCGGGGTCACGTAGCTCTCCTGGTTGAAGTGACCGCTTCTGTTTTGTCTGCGCTTGGGGTCGTCCGTTAGGGCGATCTGGGCCTTGATAGAGGTGTTCTTCTTGGCCAAGTCGGCTGTTGGGCCGGTGGTCAGGGCGTGGACTCTGAGGGCGATCGACGCTGAGGCAGCGGCCGCGCAGATGAGGGTGGCAATGGTGATGTTGCGCCAGGAGGTGGGGGGAGGTGGTCGCCGTGCATCTCGTTTGGAGTGCGGGCTCCGATGCTGGTCGGTCTGGTCGGTCTGGTCGGAAGGGAGACAGGGTTCTCGCCACGTCCGCAGGGGTGGGGAGGGTGGATCCCATGCAGGGTGGTCGGTGTCGGTGGGTGGCTGTGAACGTCCAACCGTGGACCACGGATGCCGATTCGTGAGCTTGGCGAGCTTGCCGGCCAGACTCGTCAGCAAGCTCGGGGAGTGGGTGGGCCAGGGCCAGATGCGGCTGGTGCGGTGCTGGGCGGCCAAATCCTCGCCCCGGGTGGCTGGATCCCTGTGTTGGGTGGTCCGGGTGGTGGGTGCTTGCTGGGATGAGAGGCGGGTGCGCCGCAGTATGGGTCGGGCGGGCCAGGCTACGGCTGCGGCGGCCAGGGCTGTGGACAGGGTGACGATCAGGGCTGTGCGGGCGGAGCAGCCGAGTAGGACCAAGGCACTTGCCCAGGCGGCCAGTGCGGGGAGGATGAGGGGCCAGGTGTGTTCACGCTGGGCAGTGTCGGGATCGGGGTGAGTGGCTCCCGTGTTCGTGCTGGCTCCGTCGGTAGGCCGGGCGCGGTCGGCAGGCCGGGCGCGGTCGGCAGGCCGGGCGCGGTCGGCAGGCCGGGCGCGGTCGGCAGGCCGGGCGCGGTCGGCAGGCCGGGCGCGGTCGAGTGGAGAGTTGGTGTTGTCTCGGCTTGGGGGTGTTGGGCGGGTGTCGTCGGTACGCGGGGTGGCCATGTCAGACGCGGACCTTTGGCTTGAGTTCGTCGTACTTTCGTGGGCCTATGCCGGTCACCTCGCGTAGTTGTTCGACGGTGGTGAAGCCGCCGTGGGTGTCTCGGAACTGGGCTATGCGGGCTGCCAGGACTTCGCCCACTCCTGGGAGTTGTTCGAGTTGGTCGGTTGTGGCGGAGTTGAGGTCGAGCACGGTGGTGGCCGGGTCTGTGATGGGTGAGGCTTGGGTTGCCTGGCCTGCGGGGGTGCCTACGACTATCTGCTCGCCGTCGATCAGGCGTCTGGCGAGGTTGAGTGCGCCTGTGGAGGCGCCGCGGGACACTCCTCCGGCTGCTGCCACCGCGTCCGTGACTCGGGCGCCTGCGGGGAGTAGGTAGACGCCCGGTTTGCGGATCTTGCCGGTGACGTGGACGGTCACCTTGGCCACGGCGGTCGGGGACGGCGACCTTGGTGGGTGTGAGATCGGGGTGGGAGGCGGCAACGGCTCCGGTGAAGGCTGGGAGCGCCAGAGAAAAAACGCTGCTACGGCTGCGGCGAGGGCTCCCAAGGCCAGCAGGACTCGGAGGCCGGGCTTGCCTGGGTCGAGGGCTGGGGCTTGGGAGGTGAGGGCTGCGCGGAATGCCTGGAAGGTGGGTGGTACGGGGGCGGGTCCGCGCTTTTGGTCGGGTGGTGGTGATGCGTTTGATCGTTGGTTGGGGATTTGGTGGGATGCGCGTGAGGTGATGGCATCACCATGGTCATGTCCCTCTGGAGGCGTTCTTGCGGGAGTGTCGTTCCAGCGGTTTTCCTCGCCTGATGCTGCGGGTTCAGGGACTTCCCAGCGGCTTCCCTGGCGCAGGGTGGTGAGGGCGGCATCGTCCCAAGCTTCTCCCTCACGGGGCTCGGTTGAAGGCTGTCCGGGTTGGTGTGCTGAGGCGTGGTTCCGCGCCTGGGCCCCGGCCGTTGGCTCGGTCATGGCGCCAGTGAGCCGACCGAGAGAGCGGCGGGAGCGGCGGGTCGGCGCGGTGATCGACCGAAGCCGGGACTCGGCTATGGTCCGCTCCGCCGTGGGGTCGGGGGTTCGCACGGCTGAGAACGTAGATCCTCAGCGGTTCTCGGGGAGGTCCCGAACCGTGTTCTGGGGATGGGGTGGGTGATGAGCGAAGGGGGTGTGGACAACCAGGTCGGCGTGATCAAGGTGAGCGTGCACGTAAGAAAGTTGAGGATCCCGCTCAGGAGGATGTGGGCAGGGCGTGGGGGCTGAAGGACTGCGCAAGAGGCAGAAGGGGCATGCTGAGCGTCGCAGGGCTGGGGGCTGTTGCGCTGGGGGTCGCCGAGTTGGAGGGGCACGCTCGGCCGCCTCAGGGCCGAACGGCTCTGCCGGGCATCGCCGGGCTGGGAAGCTGTAGGACTGCCCGTCGCCGGGCAGGAGGCGCACGCTCGGCTGCCTCAGGGCCGAACGGCTCTTCAAGGCGTCGCAGGGCTGAAGGTGCCGGGCGTTGCTGGGGTGAGGGCCATGCTGGGCATCGCAGGCTGAGGGCCATGCTCGGCGTCGAAAGGCCGAGGAGCCTGCTGGTCGTCAGGACCGAAGAGCCATGCCGGGCCACAGAGTAAAGGGTCCTGCTGGGCCTCGGAGAGTTAAGGGGCCTGCTGGGCATCTGATGGCTGAGGGTGCTGCTGGGCCGCTGAAGGCCGAGGGCGCTGCTCAGGGATGCAGGCCTGAGAGGTCTGGTGGATGGCGCAGGACTGACGGTTCTGCTGGGCTTCAAGGGGTGAGGGGGCTGCAGGGTGACTGGGGGTATCGGTCCCTCAGGCAAAGTGGTGTGCGTGCGGCCTCGGCAAAGGGTCAGGGGGTGCCGGATGTGACCGTGAGGCCCAGCATGCCGGGCCCCACGTGGACGCCGATCACCGCCCCCACCTCCACCACCCGCAGCTCCACCAGCCCGGCCAGCCGCTTCGGCAGGCGTTCTGCCAGAGCCTCGGCGCGGTCGCTCGCCCCCAGGTGCTGTACGGCCACCTCCACGGGCCCCTCGCCCGCAGCGTGGACGGCGAGGTCCTCCAGGCGGGCGATGGCGCGGGAGGATGTGCGGACCTTTTCCAGGAGCGAGATGCGGCCGTCCACGATGTGGAGCAGTGGCTTGATCATGAGGGCCGAGCCGACGAGGGAGGCGGCGGTGCCGATGCGGCCGCTGCGTCGTAAGGCGTCGAGGGTGTCCACGTAGAAGAACGTCCGCGTGGTCTCCATGCAGCGGCGGGCCGCCGCCGTCACCGTCTCCAGGGCGGCTCCGCGAGCGGCGGCGCGGGCGGCGGACAGGACCGGGTAGCCGAGGCCCATGGCGATCGAGCGGCTGTCGATCACTTCCACGGGCACGGGCGCATCGGACGCGGCCGCCTGGGCGGAATCGGCGATGCCGGACATATCGCGGGAAACGTGGATCGAGATGATTCCTGTCGCGCCCGCGGCCGCCAGGGAGGCGTAGCAGGAGGCGAAGCTCTCCGGGGCGGGGCGGGAGGTGGTGGCCGTGGTGAGGTCGCCGGTGAACAGCGGCTCGTCGTACGAGACCCCGCCGGCGATCACCTGGACGGGGACGACCGTGACACCGGGCACGGCAGGCAGGTAGGCGGTCGAGTCGGTGACCACAGCGACCGAGGGCGGCATAACCCCGAGCGTAACTACTGGACCGGCGTCCCACCCCGCCACACGCGGCGCGGCTTGAGACCGAAGGACCAGGCGAAGGCGCCCTCGTGGTCGGCGTCCCACTGCACGATGTCGGCCAGCCGGCCCGGCGCCAGGACGCCGCGGTCGGGAGCGCCCAGGACGGTGGCGCCGCCGAGGGTGGCCGCGCGCAGGGCGTCGTTGACGCTCATCCCGAACGCCGACACCGCCATGGCGATGACCAGGGACATCGAGGTGATGCCGCAGAAGCCGGGGTTGTGGTCGCTGCCGAGGGCGATCTGGACGCCGTGCTTGATCATCTGACGGACCGGCGGGAGATGGCCGCGCTGCAGGGCCGTGGCCGGGCAGACGACGGCGGGCACGCCGTAGCGGGACATGATCGCGATGTCCTCGTCCGACATGTGGTGCAGCCCGTCGGCGGAGGCGCAGCCGAGCTCGGCGGCCAGCTGGACGGCGCCGCGGCGGCTGAAGATGCCGGCGTGGATGCGCGGCAGGAGCCCGACGTTGCGGCCCGAGGCCAGCACCCAGCGGGACTCCTCGGTGGTGAAGTGGCCCTCGTCGCAGTAGACGTCGACACTGTCGGCGCCCGCCGCCGCGGCGTCGGCGCACCAGGCGCCCACGGCCTCGACGTATTCGCGCTGACGGCCGAAGTATTCGGGTGGCACCACGTGCGCCGCCAGGAAGGTGACGTGCACCCGCGGCATCATCGGCTCCTTCTCCAGCTCGCGCAGGAGCCGCACGTCGGCCAGCTCGCCGTCGCGGGTGAGGTGGTAGCCGGTCTTGGCCTCGACCGTGGTGGTGCCGCTGAGCAGCCAGCCCCGCAGCCGCTCGCGCACGCCGTTGCACAGGGTCCACGGGTCGGTGCCGCGGGTCACGGTGACCGTGGAGCCCACGCCGCCGCCCGCCGCGGTGATCGAGGCGGCGCTGGAGCCGCCGGTGCGGATGGCCAGCTCGGCGTAGCGGTTGCCGGCGTAGACGGGGTGGGTGTGGGCGTCGATGAGACCGGGCGTGACGAGCGCGCCGCCGAGGTTTTCGACGTGGTCGACGTCGACGATGTCGTCGACGACTCCGGGGACGCTCTGCGGGAGGTCTGGCGCGCGCCCGACCCACGCGATGCGGTCGTTGTGCACGAGGATGGCGGCGTTGCTGAGGACCTCGTTACCGGTCCACAGGCGGCCGATGTTGGTCAGCAGTCGAACGGTCACCGCATCACCGCCCTGCGTGAGCCCCCGCCCGCGCACCGGCATGGGCGCAGCGCACAGCTCAGGGGCTGTGCCGCGCCCACTGAGTCCGCTCCGGGTCCGGACGACATGGGGGGTCTCCTGCTCTCATCCGCATCGAGTTGTGCGGTGACCGTATCGCCAGAGTCATGATCCGGCGATTTCAGTTCAGTTACGTTATTTCACAGCTGGGCTTGCTGTACAGGGTTATTCGGAAGAAAGACCACTGATCCCAACCGTCACCCAGCCCCACCTCGTCCCCAAGGCCCCCGTTGACGACTTTGATCACAAGAGTCATCATCCGAAACCTAGACCCAACCCTAGAAACCCGACCGCGTAAGGGGTCTGGCCGATTCTAGCAATCCCAGGGTTCGGGGACCACTGCCGCTTTTGGGTAGCCATGAGCGCTTTGCGGCGAGGGCCACCCCACAACGTAACGTTCGCCGCCGACGTTCCAGCCTGCCACACGCCGCCGTCGCGCCCGACCGGTGTCATCGTTCGCCGACTGTCACGGCAGTCCCGCCCGGACGTGCTCGGCCGGGCGACCCCACCGTACCGCTTGTGTGGGAGTCGCCCGGCCGCAACGACGGAACCGGGGGGTGACCGGAGGGTTAGAAGACCCGCTCCACGGGCTTGCCGACCCGCTCGAGCTCCTGCCACAGGCTGGGCAGCACCCGGGCGTGCAGGATCGTGCCGTCCTCCACGTGCTCCACGGAGAGCACCTCGCCCTCCTTGTGGGCCCGGGAGATCAGGTCTCCCCTGTTGTACGGCACCAGCAGCTGGATCTCGTGGTCCAGCCGGGGCAGCTCCCGCTCGATGACCGCCATCAGCTCGGGAATGCCACGGCCGGTCCGCGCCGACACCACGACGCAGTCGCGCTCGCGCCGCATGATCCGGTCGATCACGTCCTGCTCGGCCGCGTCGGCCTTGTTGATCACGACGATCTCGCGGATCTCGGAGGCGCCATCGATGTCGGCGAGCACCTCGCGCACGGCGGCCAGCTGGCCCTCGGGGTCGGGGTGCGAGCCGTCCACCACGTGCAGGATCAGGTCGGCCTCGGCGACCTCCTCCAGCGTCGAACGGAACGCCTCGACGAGCTGGTGCGGCAGGTGCCGCACGAAGCCCACGGTGTCGGCGATCGTGAAGAGCCGGCCTTCGGCCGTGCGCGCCCGGCGTACGGTCGGGTCGAGGGTGGCGAACAGCGCGTCCTCCACCAGCACCCCGGCTCCCGTGACGCGGTTGAGCAGCGAGGACTTACCCGCGTTGGTGTAGCCGGCGATGGCCACGGCGGG
This sequence comes from Nonomuraea sp. NPDC003707, assembly GCF_053587055.1. Lineage (NCBI taxonomy): Bacteria > Bacillati > Actinomycetota > Actinomycetes > Streptosporangiales > Streptosporangiaceae > Nonomuraea > Nonomuraea sp. NPDC003707. The sequence goes on from NZ_JBSFNK010000006.1 coordinate 295,353, forward strand.
GACCTCGCGCCGCTGGCGCTGGTAGCGCATGGTGTCGCGCGAGGTGGACATGCCGCTGATCTGGCGGCGCAGCTTGGCCATGCGCTCGCGGATGCGGCGCCGGTCGAGCTCGATCTTGGTCTCACCGGGGCCACGGCCGCCGATGCCGACGCCGCCCGCGGCGCGACCGCCGACCTGCCTGGACAGGTTGCCACCCCAGCCGCGCAGGCGGGGCAGCAGGTATTGGAGCTGTGCCAGCTCGACCTGGGCCTTGCCCTCGCGGCTCTTGGCGTGCTGGGCGAAGATGTCGAGGATCAGCGCGGTGCGGTCGATGACCTTGACCTTGACCGTCTCCTCGAGCTGGCGGAGCTGGCCGGGGGTCAGCTCGCCGTCGCAGATCACGGTGTCGGCGCCGGTCGACTCGACCACGTCGCGCAGCTCGAGCGCCTTGCCCGAGCCGATGTAGGTGGCCGGATCCGGCTTCTGGCGGCGCTGGATGAGGCCGTCGAGCACCTGCGACCCAGCCGTCTCGGCCAGGAGCTTGAGCTCCAGCAGGGAGTTTTCCGCATCGTCCACTGTGCCTGACGTCCAGACGCCGACGAGGACGACCCGCTCCAGCCGCAGCTGCCGGTACTCGACCTCGGAGACATCCTGGAGTTCGGTGGAGAGGCCCGCCACGCGGCGCAGCGCCTGGCGCTCCTCGAGGTCCATGTCGCCGGTCTCGAACTCGTCGAGGTCGAGCGCGGTGTAATCGTGCATTCGTGTCATCTCTATTAGGGAACGTCTGGACACCTCGGTGTCTTCCCACGATGGTGGCACGACACCCCCGCCACAATCACCCCCTTATCCGGCAGCCACCGTGACGTCGCCGGATCCGGCCTTGAGCGAGATCTTGTTGGGAGAGGAGCTGTCCTTCTTGACCGAGACGTTCGCGTCGCCGGACCCCACCTGGGTCTTCACGTCGTAGGCCCCGTCGGGCACGCGGAGCACGATGTCCCCGGAGCCGGCCTGCAGATCGGCGCTGCCGGGCACGGCGGTGTACTTGAGCTCGATGTTCCCGGACCCCGCCTCCGCGACGACCTTCTTGCCCGCCAGCTCCGCGGCGTCGAGGTCGCCGGAGCCGACGTGTACGCCGAGCTCCCCGGTCAGGCCCCTGAGCGTGATGTTGCCCGAGCCGTTGTCCAGGTCGACGGTCAGCCCTTTGGGGATCTCGATCTTGTAGTCGACGCTGCAGCTGCCCAGGCTCGACGGGCAGTCGTACGAGATGCGCAGCGCGTCGCCCTCGACGCTGTGCTCCGGCTTCGGCTTGTCGTCGCCGCGCCAGCGCAGCGTCTCGGTGACGCGTACGGCGCTGCCGCCGGTCTCGGTCACCTCGGTATCGCCCGCGCCACTCTTGACCTGCAGCCTGACGACCTTGTCCGTCACCTCGTACGACGCGGTCTCCTCGCTGCTCGGGCCGGCGATGCTCGCCATCCCGCACCCCGTCAACATCAGCGCGGAGGCCAGCAGCCCGCCCGCGATCGCGATGGTCTTCATGCCCCCAATCCTGTCCGGGAAGAACCCCGGCCACATCGGGGATGCCCCCGACGACTCCCCGAAGGAACCCCAACCTTTGACCCGGGACTACCAGGGGAGTAATTTCACTTCCACAATCCAGAAGTCGTTTTCCACGAAGCGGAAAGGCACCCCATGGAGATCACCGGCCCGATGCTCGACCGGTTCGACGAGATCCTCACTCCTGAGGCGCTCGATTTCGTGGCGACTCTCCAGCGGGAGTTCGGCGCCAGGCGGCTGGAGCTGCTGGCGGCCCGTCAGGCGCGGCAGGCGGAGCTGTCCGCGGGCGGCCTGCTCGACTTCCTGCCGGAGACGAAGCAGGTCAGGGAGGCCGACTGGCAGGTCGCGCCGCCCGCGCCCGGTCTGGAGGACCGCCGGGTGGAGATCACCGGCCCGGTCGACAAGAAGATGACCATCAACGCGCTCAACTCCGGCGCCAAGGTCTGGCTGGCCGATTTCGAGGACGCCAACTCACCGCTCTGGGAGAACTGCGTGAGCGGCCACCTCAACCTGCGCGACGCGCTCGACCGCGCGATCGACTTCGAGACCGGCGGCAAGTCGTACGCGCTCAGGCCCGACGACGAGCTGGCCACGGTCGTCGTGCGCCCGCGCGGCTGGCACCTGGACGAGAAGCACGCCCAGGTGGACGGGCAGCCGGTCTCGGGCTCGCTGTTCGACTTCGGGCTCTACTTCTTCCACTGCGCCCAGCGGCAGATCGACAAGGGCAAGGGCCCGTACTTCTACCTGCCCAAGATGGAGTCCCACCTGGAGGCGCGGCTCTGGAACGACGTGTTCACCAGGGCTCAGGAGCTCCTCGGCATCCCGCACGGCACGATCAGGGCGACCGTCCTCATCGAGACCTACCCGGCCGCGTTCGAGATGGAGGAGATCCTGTACGAGCTCCGCGACCACTCGGCGGGCCTCAACGCGGGCCGCTGGGACTACCTGTTCAGCGTGATCAAGAAGTTCCGGACCCGGGGCCGCGAGTTCCTGCTGCCTGAGCGGAACGCGGTCACGATGACGGCCCCGTTCATGCGCGCGTACACCGAGCTGCTGGTGCGCACCTGCCACAAGCGCGGCGCGCACGCCATCGGCGGGATGGCGGCCTTCATCCCCTCGCGGCGCGACCCCGAGGTGAACGCCGTGGCGCTGGAGAAGGTGCGGGCGGACAAGACGCGCGAGTCGGGCGACGGCTTCGACGGCTCGTGGGTGGCGCACCCCGACCTGGTGCCGGTGTGCCGTGAGGTGTTCGACGGCGTGCTGGGGTCGCGGCCCAACCAGCTCGACCGGCTGCGCGAGGACGTCAACGTGACCGCGGCCGAGCTGCTGGCCGTCTCCGAGACCCCGGGCGAGATCACCGAGACCGGGCTGCGCAACAACGTGGACGTGGCGCTGCGCTACCTCGCCGCCTGGATGGGCGGCCTGGGCGCGGTGGCGATCCACAACCTCATGGAGGACGCCGCCACCGCCGAGATCTCGCGCTCGCAGATCTGGCAGTGGATCCACAACGACATCACGCTCGCCGACACGGGCGCCCAGGTGACGAAGGAACTGGTCGAGCAGATCATCGCGGAGGAGCTCGCCAGGATCGCCGAGGAGCCCGGCCACGACGACAAGCTGTACGGTCAGGCGACCGCGCTGTTCAAGCAGGTGGCGCTGGACGACGACTTCGCCGAGTTCCTGACGCTTCCCGCCTATGCTCAAATGCCGTAGAACTAGGAAAAAGAGGGGGATCGGGTGCTGGAAACGCTGACAGCGGCCCTGCGCTCGCTGCTGCCCCATGACTCGGTGATCACCGATCCGGTACGCCTGCGCACGTACGAGTGCGACGGCCTCACCTACCACCGGGCGACCCCCGGCGTGGTCGTGCTGCCCGACACGGCCGAGCAGGTCGCCCGCGTGGTACGCGTGTGCAACGACTTCGGCGTGCCCTTCGTGGCCAGGGGCTCGGGCACCGGCCTGTCGGGGGGCGCGCTCCCCCGCGAGGACGGCGTGCTCATCGTCACCTCCAAGATGCGCGGGATCCTGGAGATCGACCTGGACAACCGCCGGGCGGTCGTCGAGCCCGGCGTCACCAACCTGGCCATCACCGAGGCCGTGCGCGACCGGGGCTACTACTACGCGCCCGATCCCTCCAGCCAGCAGGTCTGCTCCATCGGCGGCAACGTCGCCGAGAACTCCGGCGGCGCCCACTGCCTCAAGTACGGCTTCACGGTCAACCACGTCGAGGCCTGCGAGATCGTCACCCCCGACGGCGACCTGGTCACGCTCGACCGCATGGACCCCGGCTACGACCTGCTGGGCGCGTTCATCGGCTCCGAGGGCACGCTGGGCATCGCCACCAAGATCACGGTACGCCTCAGCCGCGCGCCGGAGGCCGTGACCACGGTGCTGGCCGCGTTCGAGAGCATCGAGCAGGGCGGCCAGGCCGTCTCGGCGATCATCGGCGCGGGCATCGTGCCCGCCGCGATCGAGATGATGGACGCGCTGGCCATCGAGGCGGCCGAGGCTGCCGTCGCCTGCCGCTACCCCGACGGCGCGGGCGCCGTGCTGATCGTGGAGCTGGACGGCCCGCGGGCGGAGGTGGACGAGCAGTTCGCCCGGCTCACGGAGATCTGCTCGGGCGCCTTCGAGCTGCGGGTGGCCGCCGGCCCGGACGAGCGGGCGGCGATCTGGAAGGGCCGCAAGTCGGCGTTCGCCGCCGTCGGGCGCATCAGCCCGGCCTACATCGTGCAGGACGGCGTGGTGCCGCGTACGTCCCTGCCCGGTGTGCTGGCGGCCATCGACCGGCTCTCGCACGAGCACGGCATCAGGGTCGCGAACGTCTTCCACGCGGGGGACGGCAACCTGCACCCGCTCGTGCTGTTCGACGACGCGGAGCCGGGGGCCGGCGAGCGGGCCGAGGTGGTCTCCGGGGCGATCCTCGACCTGTGCATCGAGCACGGCGGCTCGATCACGGGCGAGCACGGAGTCGGGGTGGATAAATCCCGCTATATGCCGAAGATGTTCAGCGCGGACGACCTGGACACCATGCAACTCGTCCGGTGCGCGTTCGACCCTCGTGGCCTGTCGAACCCGGGCAAGGTGTTCCCCACCCCGCGCCTGTGCGGCGAGGTGCCGGGAGTGCGCAAAGGCGTGCACCCGCTGGTGGAGTCGGGGAAGGCGGAGCAGTTCTGATGCTGGCCGACACGGGGGTGACCATCAGGCAGGCGGACGCCGACGACGCCGTCAACGGCGTGCTGCCCCGCTGGGTCGCCCTGCCCGAGACGGTCGAGGAGATCTCGGCCGTGCTGCGGGCCTGCGCCGAGCAGGACCTGGCGGCGGTGCCCGCGGGCGGCGGTACGAAGCTGCACTGGGGCGCACCGCCCGAGCGCTGCGACGTGCTCATCGACCTGTGCTGCATGAACTCCCTCATCGAGCACGCCGCCGGCGACCTCGTCGTGCGCGCGCAGGCCGGGCTGACCATGGACGCGCTGGCCGCCGCGCTCGCCGAGCAGGGCCAGGAGCTGGCGCTCGACCCGCCGTTCAGGGAGCACACCACGGTCGGCGGCACGCTCGCCACCGCGACGGCGGGCCCGCGCGCCTTCCGGTACGGCACCGCCCGCGACCTGCTCATCGGCATCACGGTCGTGCTGCCCGACGGGACCGTCGCCAGGTCCGGCGGCCGGGTGGTCAAGAACGTCGCGGGCTACGACCTCGGCAAGCTCTTCACGGGCTCGCAGGGCACGCTCGGCGTGATCGCGGAGGCCACGTTCCGGCTGCACCCGCTGCCCGTGGAGCGGCGCTGGCTCGTGGCGGCCACCGAACCTGCCGACGACGTGCTGCTCCGCCTGACCTCCTCCCAGGCCGAGCCGTCCGCCGTGGAGATCGACTGCCCGGACGGCAAGGAGGCGACGGTCGCGGTGCTCGTGGAGGGCTCGGCGGCCGAGCAGCGCGCGCTGGCGCTGCGCGAGGTGCTGGGCGAGGGCACGGTCACGGCCGAGGCGCCGGAGTGGTGGGGGCTGATCCTCAGGGACGACGTGCTGCTGGAGGTCCGCTTCCCGCCCGCGCGCGCGGCCGGGGCGCTGGCCGCCGCCGGGGAGGCCGGGTTCGCCTTCCGTGGGTCGGCCGCGGCGGGGCGGGCGTACCTGGAGCTCTGGGACGAGGTCTCGGAGGAGGAACTGGCGGCGGCCGTCTCCCTGCTGCGGGGGCGGATCGAGGCGCTGGGCGGGCGGCTGAACGTGCTGGCCACGCCGTACGAGGGCGTCGACAGGTGGGGGCAGGTGAGCGGGCTGCCGTTGATGCGGCGGGTCAAGGAACGGTTCGACCCCGGGCGCAGGATGTCTCCCGGCCGGTTCTTGGGAGGCATTTGACATGGACCCGGAGCTGATCAACGACTGCGTGCACTGCGGGTTCTGCCTCCCCACGTGCCCGACGTACGTGCTGTGGGGCGAGGAGATGGACTCGCCGCGCGGACGCATCCACCTGATGAAGCAGCACGTCGAGGGCACCCCGGTCACCCCGGAGATGGCCGGGCACTTCGACGCCTGCCTCGGGTGCATGGCGTGCGTCACGGCCTGCCCGTCCGGGGTCCGGTACGACCGCCTGATCGAGCAGACCAGGGCCGAGGTGGAGCGCACGCACGTGCGGGACCCGCAGGAGCGGGCCGTGCGCGGGATCGTGTTCAGCCTGTTCCCCTATCCGCGCAGGCTGCGGCTGCTGCGGCCGGGGATATGGCTGGCCGAGCGCCTGGCGCCGTTCCTCGCCAGGGCCGATCCGAGCCTCGGCGCCATGGCCGCGCTCGCGCCGCGCGTCGAGCACCGGCAGCGGATGCCGCGCGTCGTCAGGGCCAGGGGCGAGCGCCGGGCCGTGGTGGGCATGCTCACCGGATGCGTGCAGGGCGAGTTCTTCCCCCAGGTGAACGCGGCCACCGCCCGGGTGCTCTCCCTGGAGGGCTGCGACGTGGTCATCCCGCGCGGTCAGGGCTGCTGCGGGGCGCTCAGCGTGCACTCCGGGCGCGAGGACCAGGCCAGGCGGCTGGCGCGCCGCACGGTCAGGACGTTCGAGAGGGCCGGGGTGGACACCGTCGTGGTGAACGCGGCCGGCTGCGGCTCGTCGATGAAGGAGTACGGCGAGCTGCTCGGGCGCGAGCCGGGATTCAGGGTGGTCGATCTGTCGGAGTACCTCGCCGAGCTGGGGCCCGTGGCCAAGCGGCACCCGCTGCCGCTCACCGTCGCCTACCACGACGCCTGCCACCTGGCCCACGCCCAGGGCGTGCGCGCCCAGCCGCGCGAGCTGCTGAGCGGCATCCCCGACCTGGTGGTCCGCGAGATCCCCGAGTCGGCCATCTGCTGCGGGTCGGCGGGCACGTACAACATCTTCCAGCCGGAAGCCGCCCGCAACCTCGGCGACAGGAAGGCCGGCGCGGTCGCCACGACCGGCGCCGAGCTGCTGGTCTCGGCCAACCCCGGCTGCACGATGCAGATCGCCGCGGCCATGCGGCGCGCCGGCTCGGACATCAGGGTGGCCCACACGGCCGAGGTGCTCGACGCTTCGCTGCGCGGGGTCACCCTATGAGTGTCCAGTCGGTGGAGCGGGCGCTGGACGTGCTGGAGGCGCTGGCCGAGCACGGAGGTGAGGCGGGCCTGTCGGAGATCGCCGCCAGGACCGGCCTGCCGTACGGGACCATCCACCGGCTGCTGCGCACCCTGCTCGCCCGCGGCTACGTGCGCCAGGAATCCGACAAGAGGTACGCCCTGGGCGGCGGCCTCGTGCGGCTGGGCGGCATCGCCGAGAGCATGGTGGGCGTGTGGGCGCAGCCGTACCTGACCAAGATGGTCGAGCTGTCCGGCGAGACCGCCAACCTGGCCGTGCTCGAAGGCGACTTCGTCGTCTACGTGGCGCAGGTGCCCTCGCCGCGCAGGCTGCGGATGTTCGCCGAGGTGGGCCGGCGGGTGCTGCCGCACAGCACGGCCGTGGGCAAGGCGCTGCTCGCCGGGCGGCCCGCGGCCGAGGCGGTGGCCGTCTTCGAGCGCACCGGCATGCCCCGCCGCACCCCCAACACGATCACCGACCTGACGGCCATGCTGGCCGAGCTCGAGCTCGTCAGGGCGCAGGGTCACGCCATGGACCTGGGCGAGGAGGAGCTTGGCGTGCACTGCCTGGCCGTGCCCGTGTGGGACGGCGAGCGGGTGGTGGCCGCGATGTCGGTCTCCGGGCCCGCCGAGCGGATCGACGCGATCGACCGCGACGACCTGGCCGAGGGCATGCGCAAGATCGCGCTCGACTTCGGCAACGAGCTCGGCCCGGCGGTCGACGCACGCTGAACGAAGTTACGGTTAGGGCATGTGTAGAAGCATCAAAACCCTGCGCCCCCCGTTCACCGAGAGCGTCACCGAGGAGGACGTGCGGGCGGCGGCGTTGCAGTACGTCAGGAAGATCTCCGGCTTCCGCGCGCCCGCCGCGCACAACGCCGAGGCGTTCGAGCGGGCGGTGGAGACGATCACCAAGGCGTCGGAGGAGTTGCTCGGGGCTCTCCAAGTTCGCGGATCGCGTTGACAGGCACCCGCGGTCGGTGAAGTGTTCCCTCGTGTAGGCCCCGAGCGAGGGAGCGCCCATGATCAGCGGGCTGTACCAGGGACAGGACGGCGACTCGCAGCTGGCACTCCGGGTCGATGTCGACGGGGCCAGGCCCACCGGGCGGGTGAGCGGCGACCTGTTCACCGTGGCGGGCGCGACGACCTCCTACGCGGGCTCGTTCGTGGTCAACGCGCCCACCGTGCAGGAGTCCCGGATCCAGGGGCGCGGGGTCTTCACGTTCGACACTCCGGTGAAGGACGTGAGCGTCACGATCGCCGACGGGTCGGGCACGGCCGAGGTCGCGGGGCGCACGTACCAGGTGGCCTTCGCCTCTCCGTACTTCCGCAGCGTGCTGCTGGAGCAGGACTCCGTGATCGGGACCGTGCCGTTCGTGTCGTACCAGACCGGCACGCTGCCGGGGCCGGGCGGCTCGCCGGCCAGGGAGCTGAGCGTGCCGGCGGCGTACGCGGAGGCGGGCATCGAGCTGACCTTCGCCCAGCCGAGGGTGATCCCGGTGGACGGGTCGGGCGCGGACCTGGCGTGGGACGACGCCGAGCTGCATCACGCGATGACGCAGCAGTTCAGCGGGTTCGGCGACGCGCCGGCCTGGCGCGTGTGGCTGCTGGTGGCCAGCAAGCACGTGGGCGGCTACCGGGGGATCATGTTCGACTACAACGACGCGCACCAGCGGCAGGGGTCCGCGGTGTTCTACGACGTGATCAAGGGGACCACGCCGCAGGCGCAGCGGGCGCAGCTGCGTACGTACGTGCATGAGCTCGGGCACGCCTTCAACCTGCTGCACTCCTGGCAGAAGAACCTCGGCACCCCGCCCCAGCCGCTGGGCCCCGACGGCGGCTTCGGCGATCTGTCGTGGATGAACTACGTGCAGAACTACCGCCCGGGCGGCGAGCCAGGTTACTGGGCGGCGTTCCCGTTCCACTTCACGGACCCGGAGCTGATCCACCTGCGCCACGGCTTCTACCGCGACGTGGCCATGGGCGCGAACGCGTTCGGGACCGGCGCCGCCGAGGTCGCGCCGTTCGAGCAGCCCGTCGAGGACCGCTCCGGGCTGCGGCTGGAGCTGCGCGCCAAGGAGTCGTTCGAGCTGGGCGAGCCCGTCGTGGTCGAGTTCAAGCTGTCCTGCGCCGGCGAGCCCCGCGTCACGCACGGCCATCTGCACCCCGACACCGAGTTCACCCAGGTGTCGATCACGCAGCCGGGCGGCAGGACCGTGCTGTACCGGCCGATGATGCGCCACTGCGTGGACGCCTCGCCGGAGATCCGGCTGGACGAGGGCAACCCGGCCATGTACCGCAGCGCGTACATCGGGCACGGCCGCGACGGGCACTACTTCCAACAGCCCGGCGAGTACCACGTGCGCGCCCAGTACATCGCCGCGGACGGCTCCCGCATCGTCTCCCCCGCGTGCCTGGTCAGGGTGCGCTTCCCGGTCAGCCGCGACGACCACCAGGTGGCCGAGCTGATGCTGGGCGAGGAGCAGGGGCAGCTGTTCTCGCTGCTCGGCTCCGACTCGCCCGCGCTACGCTCGGGCAACGAGGCCCTGGACGAGGTCATCGACCGGTACGGCGCCCACCCGCTGGCCGTCTACGCCCGCATGGTCAAGGGGCTGAACGCCGAGCGCGAGTTCAAGGCGGTGACGGCGGGCAAGCGGCTGCGCGTCCGGCCGCCGGATCCCAAGCAGGGCATCGAGCACCTCAGCCAGGTCGCCCGCGACGCGAGCATCGACAACATCACCCTCAACCTGGTGATGCGCCGCCTGGCCAGGGCCGAGGCGCGGCAGGGGGACCTGGACCGGGCGAACGCGGTGATGGACCAGATGGTCGCCACGTTCCAGGCCAAGGGGGTGAACCCCGTCGTCCTGGGGCAGATCCAGCGCCAGGCGGAGCTGACGAAGACAGCTCTGAGCGCGGAGGCCTAGATCATTCGAGCAGGCGGTGCTGGGCGGCGAGGAAGCCCGCGTGGAAGCGGGTCCTGGCATCCAGGCGCTCGCACAGCATCTGGACCCGGCGCTGCACCGTACGCGGGCTGAGCCCCAGCTGCCTGGCGATGGCGTCGTCCTTCATCCCGGCCGCCAGCAGCGCCAGCACCTCCGTGTCGGGCGTGCGCGGCCACACCTCGGGCTCCAGGCCGTCCGCGGCGGTCAGGCGGAGCGGCACGGCGGCCCGCCACAGCGTCTCGAACAGCCCCACCAACGCGTCCAGCAACGCGGACGGGTGCACCACGAGCGCGCTCTCCACGGCCTGGTCCTCGTCGGAGACCAGGGGCAGGATGGCCGTGCGGGCGTCGGCGATGGCCAGCTTGACCGGCACCTGCCCGAGCCTGGCCTGCTCGCCGTCGGCGATGGCCCGCCGCGTGTGAGCCAGCATGCCGGGGTGCTCGAACGCCTGCGGGCCGTAGATGCCGCGGATCGGCGCCCCCTGCCGGGCCGCCCGCCTGCGGTTCTCCCGGTCGTCGCTGACGTCCACCGCGTACGGCGGATGCACCAGCACGAGCATCTCCCGCGTGGCGTTGCGCTCCAGCTGGAGATAGCGGCGGGCCACGGCGTCGCGCCCGCTCACCACCTCCAGCACCTCCTCCGGGTGCGGCCCGTTGCGCTCGGCGACCTCGGTGGCCAGCAGCGCGGCGGCGGCCCTGCTGTGCGCGATCTCCTCCTGGCGGCGCGCGACGAGGATGTCGATGGCGACGTTCGGCGGAGTGGCGATCAGCCGCAGCGGCCGGCCGGCCACCCGGGAGATGAGGCCGAGGTCCTCCAGCCTGGGCAGCATGCGGCGGATGGCCGCGGCGGACGAGCCGGTCTCGGCGGCGAGCTGGCTCAGCGTCGCCGGTCCGTGCCTGAGCAGCGCGCGGTAGGCGGTCTCCTCGGCGACGGTGACGCCGAGTCCCTCCAGCAAGCGCCGCTGCGCCATGTCCCCTCTTTCCGACATGCCATGATCCACGTTCAGATTAAGGCAGCCTTGCCCGGAGGTGCACAGGGCCCTATCCACTGCAAAACGTTGAAGTGGCACCCTGGACGCGTGATAGGGCCTTTTATGGGCACTTGACCTAGACTTTACGAAGGTTCGGCGAAGTCTGGGGAGTGGGCGTGGGGCGGCGGGTTCGGGCGTTCATGGCCGGTGCGGCCACGGTGGCGGTGCTGGCGGGCTGTGGCGGGCTGCAGGGGCAGTCCTCGGCCGGCACCGACAAGGGGGGCAAGTCCGACTCGGTGTCCGTCTCGGACGCCCGCAAGAAGCTCGCCAAGTTAACCGTCAAGGGCCGCGCTCCGAAGACCGGGTTCGACCGGGACAAGTTCGGCCCGGCGTGGTCGGATGTCGACCACAACGGCTGCGACACCCGTAACGACATACTCAAGCGGGACCTGGTGGACGAGAAGTTCAAGGCCGGGACCCACGACTGCATCGTGCTGAGCGGCACGCTGCACGACCCGTACAGCGGCAAGACGATCAACTTCAAGCGCGGCCAGGACACCAGCACCGCCGTCCAGATCGACCACGTGATCCCGCTGTCGGACGCCTGGCAGAAGGGCGCGCAGCAGTGGGCGGCGGACAAGCGCAAGGAGTTCGCCAACGACCCGCTGAACCTCATGGCCGTCGACGGCCCGCTCAACGGCCAGAAGAGCGACTCCGACGCCGCCACCTGGCTGCCGCCGGTCAAGTCGTACCGGTGCACCTACATCGCCCGCCAGATCGACGTGAAGACGAAGTACGCCGTCTGGGTGACCTCGGCGGAGAAGGACGCCATGGAGAGCATCCTGTCGAGCTGCTGAAGATCTATACGAACAGTCACGCGGTCCGTAAGATCCGACGGCATGCATGCGACAAAACGGATCAAAGTGATGATGGCCGCGGCGGTCACGGTGCTCGCCTCCACCGCCCTGCCCGTCCCGGCGCACGCCACGACGAACCTCGTGGTCCTCGACTGGAACGTCGCGGGCGACACAGCCGACATGAAGGCCATCGCCGCAGTGATCCGCGGCAGCGGCGCCAACATCGTGACCGTGCAGGAGATCCATCGCAAGCCGGAGGCCGACCAGGTCAAGCAGTTAGCCGACGAGCTCGGCTGGGACATCACGGCCAACGCCCACTTCGGCGCGGGCGACAACCCCGGCCCCTGCGACGATCCGCAGCCCGGCAAAGCGGGCAACGCGATCCTGTCCTCGTTCAAGATCCTCGAGCGCGTGACGATCCCGATCAGCGACTTCGAGACCTGCCCGGTCAACCGCTCCATGGCCGGAGCCAAGCTCGACCTAGGCGGCGGCTCGACGATCACGGTGTTCACCACCCACCTGTCCCCCGGTCTGTCGGCCACCTCGGTGGCCCGCCGCGAGGCCCAGGCGGACAAGGTGCGTAATTACCTCGCCAACCGGTCCCCGCTGATCCTCACCGGCGACTTCAACGCGCCGCCGACGGACGCGCTGTCGAAGAAGTTCGTGAGCGCGGGCTGGGTGGACACCGGCGCCAGGTACGCCAACCAGCCGACCCACGGGGACGCCCGCATCGACTACATCTACACCAAGGGCGTCACCACCACGAGCGGCTCCGTCCTGTCGAGCACCCTGTCCGACCACCGTCCGGTCGTCATGAAGATGACCCGCTGACGGCCGGAAGGCCCACCGCCGCGCGCGGTGGGCCGGTGGCCGTAGGGGGATGCCGTCAGTCGTCGTCGTGGTCGTCGTGGCCGTGGTCGTCGTCCCTATCCGTCTGGTGCTTGATGACCTTGCCGGTCGCCGCGTCCACGTCCAGTTCGTGCCGTTCCGTGCCCTTGGTCAGCTCGACCTCCCACGCGTCGGGCCGCGTACCCCTGCGCTGGTAGTCGATCTCGCTGACCCAGGCCCCGGCCACCTCCTTGTGCGCGATCTCCATGGCCTGCTCGGCCGTGACCTTGGGCGCGGCGGCCGTGGACGTGGTGGCGGCGAAGGCGACGCCCCCGCCCGCGACCAGCGTGACGATCCCGGCACCGACGACGATGAACTTCTTCGTGATCTGCATGACTCCACGAAATCGCGATCGCCGATAATCGCGCGCTAAGCACCGGTTAAGACCATCTCCACCCGCGCGCCGCCCCCTTCGGGCGTGGAGACGGCCAGGTGGCCGCCCGAGGACTCGGCGGTACGGCGGGCGATGTCGAGGCCGAGGCCGGTCGAACCGCCCCCGCTGTTGCCCCGTTCCAGCAGCTCCGGGTCGAGGCCCGGCCCCGAGTCCTCGACCGCCAGCACGGCCCCCGACGGGTGCGGCGTGAGCCGTACCGCCATGGAGGCCCCTTCCGGGGTGTGCGCGAAGACATTGCCGAGCAGGGCGTCCACGCAGGCCGCGAGCTCCTCGGCGCTCACCGCGACGGGCAGCGGCCCGTCGGGCAGCGAGATCGACACCTCGCGGCACTGGTCCTCCGCCAGCACCGACCAGAACCGCACCCGCTCCCCCACGACCGCCGCCGCGTCGCACGACGCGCGCCCGGCCGAGCGGCGCCGCGCGTCCGTGATGACGGCGCTCACCGCCCGTTCCAGGGCGTCCACGCGGGCCTGCAGCCGCGCCGCCTCCTCCGGGTCCCGCAGCGACTCGGCGTCCAGCCTGAGGCCGGTCAAAGGGGTACGCAACCGGTGCGACAGATCGGCCACCGACTCCCGCTCCGCCACCAGCAGCTCGTCGATCCGCCCCGCCAGATGGTTGAGCGCCAGCGCCACCGAACGCACCTCAGGAGGCCCGCCCGGCTCCGCCCGAGCCGTCAGGTCGCCCCCGGCCAGCCGGTGCGAGACCCGGGCCAGCCCGTCCACCGGCCGCGTCACGGCCAGCGCCAGCCGGTCCGCCAGCACGATCCCCAGCACCACCAGGACGATCCCCAGCACGAGCAGCCCGAGCCACGCCTCGCGCACGCCCTTCGTCAGCTCCGCGTCCGGCACGAACACCCTGATCACCGCCGTCCCCCCGGACGACTGCGCGGAGACCAGCACCTCCCTGCCGCCGGAGGTCACGGCGGTGACGCTGCGCCCGGTCGCGGCCAGGCGCACCGCGTCGGTACGGGCCGCCGCCACGCCCACCGTGCGCCCGCCCGGCAGGAACACCGTCACCGGACGCGGCACCTGCGCCATCGCCAGCTCCAGGTCGGGCGTGCCCACCGCGACCGCCACGGACTCCGCTGCGGCGGTCGCCCTGCCCATCGCGCCGTTCTCGGCCACGGCCCGGATGAGCAGCGCCATCGGCACCAGCAACGCGATCAGCACGAGGGACGTCGTGGCCGCCACCAGCAACGCCAGCCACCGCCTCACGCCCGCCCCCTCCGCGTCCCCGCGTCCGCCGTCATCTGCGTCATGACGGCTCGACCAGCTTGACGCCGACCCCGCGCACCGTGTGCAGGTAGCGGGGCTCCGCGGCCGTCTCGCCCAGCTTCCTGCGCAGCCACGACAGGTGCACGTCCACGGTCTTGTCCGCGCCCCCGTACGGCAGCTGCCACACCTCCGTCAGCAGCTCCCGCTTGGTCACCACCTCGCCGGGCCGCGCGGCCAGATAGTGCAGCACGTCGAACTCGCGCGGCGTCAGATCCAGCGCCGTCCCGTCGAGCGTGGCCGTACGCGCCCGCGGGTCCACCCGCAACGCCCCCACCGCCAGCGCCGGCTCCGGCGCCGACCCCCCGGCCCGCCGCAGGACGGCCCGCACCCGCGCGTCGAGCTGGGCCGCGCTGTACGGCTTGACCACGTAGTCGTCGGCCCCCGCGTCCAGCACCGGCACCATCTCGGCGTCCCCGTCACGCGCGGTCGCCACGATGACCGGCACCCTGCTGACCGCCCGCAACATCCGCAGCAGCTCCACCCCGTCCAGATCCGGCAGGCCCAGATCGAGCACGATCAGGTCGGGACGGTCCTGCACGGCCAGCCGCAGCCCGTCCAGCGCCGTCGGGGACGAGGAGACGGCGTGACCGAGCTCGCGCAGGCCGCGGCTGAGCGCCGTACGGATCGCCACGTCGTCCTCGATGAGCAGGATGTCAGCCATATACAAGAACGTAGACGGTCGATGACGATGCCCCGAGCAGCCTTAGCACCGCCTTAACCTGGCGTTAGCCGTACATGGGGGATGGTTGTCGACCATGAAGAGACTCGTGCTGGCCTGGGCCGCCACCGCCGTCGCCGCGACCGGCGCGGCCGTGGCGGTGCTCACCCTGCTCGGCACCGGCCTCACCGGCGACTCCGGCCACGTGCTCAGCCCGGCCGAGGTCCGCGCCGCCCTGAACACCGCCACCCAGCGCGCCACCGGCACCCCGGCCGGCGACGCCACCCCGACGGCGGAGACGCCGCCGCAGACGGCTCAGGGCAAGCTGATCCGCACCGCGGGCGGCACCGTGATCGCCTCGTGCGAGGGCGACCTGGTCACGCTGCGCTCGTGGAGCCCGGCCCAGAACTACTCGGTGGACCAGGTCGAGCCGGGGCCCGCCCGCAAGGCCAAGGTGGAGTTCGAGCCGGAGGAGGGGGCGGAGGTCGAGCTCAAGATCGAGTGCTCGGCCGGCCGGCCGGTGACCAGCTTCGGCTCGTAGCCGCCCGCGTCAGGTGATCAGCACTCCGCCGTCCACCGGAAGCGTCACCCCGGTGATGTACGAGGCCGCGTCGCCGGCCAGGAAGACCGCCGCGGCCACCAGCTCCGCCGGATCGCCCGGCCGCTTCATCACCACCCTGGACTCGACGACCGCCTCCACGTAGCCGGGCTTGAACTGCTCGGTCATCTCCGAGTGGAAGAACCCCGGCTCCAGGCAGTTGACCCGGATGCCGCGCCGGCCGGTCCACTGCTGCGCGAGGTCCCGGGTGAGGCCGATGATCGCGGCCTTCGACGCGCTGTAGGCGGCCTGGGGCAGCCCGGCCGTGGTCTCGCCGAGGATGCTGCCGATGTTCACGATCGACGAGCCGGGCCGCATCACGCGTGCGCATGCCTGAGCCATCCAGTACGTGCCGAGCAGGTTGACGTCGATGACCTGCCGGAACTCCTCGGGCGTCTCCCGCAGCGCGGGCACGGCGGTGCCGATGCCGGCGTTGTTGATCAGCACGTCCACGGCGCCCATGGCATCGACGGCGGCGGCCACCAGCGCGTCGCAGTCCTCCGGGCGCGCCACGTCCGTCTGCACGGCCAGGCACCGGCGGCCGGTCTCCTCGACCAGCCGCTGCGTCTCCTCCAGGCGGTCGGCACGCCGGGCCCCGATCACGACGTCGGCGCCGGCCTCCGCGAGACCGCAGGCGAACGCGACACCCAGCCCCGAGGAGGCGCCGGTGACGATGGCCACCTTGCCGTCGAGCGCGAACCGCTCCAGCACGTCACATCCCGCCTTCCCGCTCACCTACGCGTGCCGCTTCCCGGGGAAGGGCACCACGCGCGGGTGATGCCCTTCCGGGGCCCGGGACGCAGCCGTCAGAGGCCGTATTCCTTGACGATCCGCTCGTGCCGCTCGACCTCGACGTCGATCTCGCGGGCCAGGTCGAGCCAGGCCAGCGGGTGCACCCACCGCTCCGTGGCGTCGTCGAGCAGCGCGTCGACCTCGGAGGGCGACACGTTCGGCGGGACCGCGACCCAGCCGAACACCCCGGGCAGCGCCTCGCCCGAGCTCGGGTGGGTGATGGTGTAGTTCTCGTCGCTGTAGACCCACATGGGCCAGCCGCGCTCGGCCATGACCTCGGTGAACTCCGCCCAGTCCTCCTCGCTCGGCGCGGCGCCGTCGAAGAAGTAGCTGGTGTAGCCGCCGGGCCGCAGGATACGCACCGCGGCGAACGGCGGCACGAAGTTCTGCTGCTCCTGCGGGTCGTCGGGCACCGGCTCCAGCAGCTGCGGGTCGAAGACGACCAGGTCGCCGGCGTTGTAGTCCATGCCGCGCGGCTGCGGCAGGGCGAGCCGGGCCGTGGCCGGGCCGGTGCGGATGGACAGCACCTGGCGCTGGCCTCCGTCGGGCGCGGGGAGGATGAGCCGGATGAGGCCCATCTCCTCCTCGATCGGGCCCTCCTTGGACTTGATCGGCATGCCGATCTTGGCCGCGCCCTTGCGCACGGTGTCCCAGTCCTCCGCCGAGGTGGCCATGACGATCATGCGCCAGACGTCCTCGTCGACGAGCTCGTCGATCACCTCCAGCAGCACCTCCGCGGCCCTGGAGTTGGCGTCGATCTGCTGGGCGGCGCCGGACAGCAGGCGGCGGGCCTCGATCCCGGAGCCGGCCGCGACAGCGTGCTCGGCGGCCTCGACCGTCTCCTCCCAGCGCTCGCGGGCGCTGTGCAGCCGGGCCAGCGTGAGGTGCTGGGCGGCGTGCGGCAGCATCGCGGCCATCTGCTCCAGCCGCTCGTCCTGGCGGGCCTCGACGAGCAGCGTGGTCAGGTAGGCCACGTCGTCGGAGTCGGCGCCGGCGATGTCGCCGGTGTCGACCAGCATCTTCCAGTAGATGTCGGCGCCGGTGGCGGGGTAGCCGAGGAAGCCGAGCGTGGTGGTGTGGCGGCGGGTGGCCTCCAGGTCCTCCCCGGACAGCGGCGCCAGCCAGCCGACCCACCGCTCCGGGTCGGCGTTGAAGCCGTCGGCGGCGTCGAAGAGGCCGACGCGCTCGTCGAGCGGGCCCGGGGCCTCGGGCTCGGAGGTGGCGTCGGCGGCGGCCCGCAGGGCGGCGACCCGATCGGCGACACCCTCGGTCTCGCGCAGCTCGGCGGCGCCGGACTCGGTCAGGTCGGCCAGCAGCCGGGCCTGCCACACGCCCTGCCTGGCGATGGCCAGGTCGCCGGCGACCAGCGCGAGCTCGACGCGGGCGCGGTAGCCGCCCATCATGCCGAAGTAGTCGATCCACTGGCGCAGCACGCGGCCGAGCTGCCAGGTGTTGGTGATCTGGGACGAGCCGGCCAGCTTGCTGACCGCCTGCGACCACTCCACGAACACGCGCGGGTGCTCGCCGACCACGTCGAGGTCGGGCAGCGCGTCCACGGCCTCGGCGGTGCGGCCGAGCGTGGCGAGGATCAGGGCCCGCCGCACGCCGTCGCGGTGCTCCTTGGCCACCGGGTCGTCGGCCTGGAACTCGGCCGCGGCCTGCAGCGCGTTGAGGGCGTCCTCGGCGCGCCCCGCGGCGAGCAGCGCGCGGGCGCTCTCGGCGCCGAGCTCCCAGCTCGCCTCGCGGCCCGCGACCCGCAGCCGCTCGACGGCGGACTCGGCGTAGGTCACGGCCTCGCCCGCCTTGCCGGCGTCGATGAGCGCGGCGACGTATTCGGTGACCAGGCCCGTGAAGGCGGGCTTCTCCGGGCTCATGCCCTCGATGTGCGCCCCCAGCGCCTCCAGGCGCTCGCTCGCGTAGCCGGGGCCGTCGGTGTTGGCCCAGGCGATGGCGAGGGCCTCGACGGCCGCCGGGGCGGCCGGGCAGTCGCGTACGTCTTCGCGCTGGGCGAACGCCAGCAGCTGCTGCGCGTCGTCCACGGCGACCGCGCCCTGCGCCCGGTCGCCGATGCGGCCGATCAGGTGCCAGTAGCGGGCGTAGAACTCGAGCCAGGGCAGCTCAAGGGCCTCGGCCTGCTGCGCGATGGCCGGGGCCATGACGTCGAGCTGCGGATATCGGCCCTCGTAGGCCTGTGCGGGGAGGTCTCCCAGCGCCATGGCGAGGCCAACGTTGCCCGCCTCGGAAAGCTGCTGCTGGGTTTCGCCGACCCAGGCCCAGATGTCCACGTCCATGGGGAGCCAGTCTGCCAGGTCAACGAGCGTCCCCAAAACGCAGAAGGCCGATCAGCTCGTCCGTTTCGCTGCTGTCAAGGACCGAAAATGCCGATGCCATCAGGTCGTCCGTCGTCTCCTCCACCGCGGCGCGGCGCGCCACGACCTCCGGGCCCGGCGTGGCGTACGGCTCCGGCCACTGGAAGAACTTGGCGATCATCTCTCCCGTGGTGGTCCCGAACGGAGTCGCGTCGTGGCCGCTCGCGAGCGTGGCCTCCAGCGGGTGCAGGCCGGCCGCGATCACGGCGTTGGTGTGCAGTCCGCCGCGCAGCTCGCGTACGACGTGCATGAGCTGTACGGCCCGCGCGGGCGGGTCGTCGGGCAGCGGCACGGCCCGCCAGCCCGCGAACAGCGGGACGCCCGCGCACGGGGCGGCATCGACGACCGGCTGGAGCAGCTCCGCGAGCCGCGCGCAGCCCTCGTAGCCGCCCAGTTTGCGCCGCCCCCAGGCCCCGCAGACCTCGGCGTACAGCTCGACGGCCTGGTCGACGGGGAGCTTGCGGCCGCCGTTCCAGCTCTGCTCGACGTGGTCGGGCGGGAAGAAAACGGCGACCGAATTGACGACGTCGGCGTCGCATTCGCCGAGCACGCCGCAGCGCCCCCGGAAGTAGAACTCGCGGGCGCCGAGGCCGTACTCCTCGCAGACGGCCTTGGCCTCTCTGGAGATCATGAACCCGCCGCCGTACTGGCCGATCGCCGCTTTGACCTGCCTCGCGGTGGTGCGTGGGTCAGCCATGGTCCACCTCTCAGTTCGCGAAGTGGACCCAGCATCCCTCAAGAGAACATTATTCTGCAAGCATCAGCTCGCCCCTGGCCACTATGACCGCGGGGCCGGACAGGTAGCTCGTCTCCTCGTCCAGGACGACGGTCAGCGTGCCGCCGGGCACCTCGATCGTCCAGGTGCCGGTGGTCTCGCCCGACAGGGCCGCGGCGGCGACCGCCGTGGCCACCGTGCCGGTGCCGCAGGAGCGGGTCTCGCCGCAGCCGCGCTCGTGGACGCGCATGACCGCGCGGCTGATGCCGACGGGGTTGAACAGCTCGATGTTGACCCCGGCGGGGAAGACGCCGGGGTCGAAGCCCGGCTGGTAGTGGAGGTCGAGTTGGGCGACGGGGTCGCCGATGGCGCAGGCCAGGTGGGGGTTGCCCATGTCGACGTGGAGCCCCGTGTATTCCTGGCCGCCGACGGTCGCCACGCTCTCGCCGAGCACGACAGGCTTGCCCATGTCGACGGTGATGTCGCCGTTGGGCTCGACGCGGACCCTGCGGACGCCGCCCCTGGTGGCCAGCATGAACTCGCCGGGCTTCTCCAGCCCTTCGTCGATCAGGTAGCGGGCGAACACGCGCACGCCGTTGCCGCACATCTCGGCCACGCTGCCGTCGGCGTTGCGGTAGTCCATGAACCACTCGGCCACGGCGGCGTGCTCGGCCACCTCACGGCTCTCCTTGGTGCGCGTCACCACCAGCACGCCGTCAGCCCCTATGCCGGCTCTCCTGTCGCAGATCTTGGCGACGAGCGAGGCGGTCACGCCTGCCTCTCCGCCAGGGTCGGGAAGGATGACGAAGTCGTTCTCGGTGCCGTGCCCCTTAAGAAACCGCATCTTGCAAGCTTATGCGAACGGGTTTGCGGAGATCAGCGCCAGGGACCTCTCAAGCAGATCAGGCAGGTCGTACGGCAGCCAGCGCACCCGGGGATCGCGGCGGAACCACGACTCCTGGCGGCGGGCGAAGCGCCTGGTGGTCCTGACGGTCTCCTCGATCGCCTGCTCCTCGCTCCACTCCCCCTCCAGGAAGCGGATGACCTGGGCGTATCCGAGGGCACGGCTCGCCGTACGGCCCTCGGCCAGGCCCTGCCCGAGCAGCCCCCGCACCTCCTCGACCAGGCCCGCCCGCCACATGCGCTCGACCCTGAGCGCGATCCGCTCGTCCAGCTCCGGCCTGGGCACCTCGAGGCCGATCTGCACGCTCGGGTAGACGGCGTCGTAGCCGGGCATGGTGGCCGAGAACGGGCGGCCGGAGTGCTCGATCACCTCCAGCGCGCGGACGATGCGGCGGCCGTTGCTCGGCAGGATCGCCGCCGCGGCCACCGGGTCGAGGTCGCGCAGGCGCTCGTAGAGCGGGGCGGGGCCGCGCTCGGCCAGCTCGCCCTCCAGCCTGGCCCTGATCTCCGGGTCGGTGCCGGGGAACTCCAGCTCGTCGATGGCCGCCCGCACGTACAGGCCGCTGCCGCCGACCAGCACGGGCACCGCGACGGAGTCGATGACCTCCCTGGCCAGCTTCTGGTATTCGGCCACGCTGGCCGTGACCGTGACGTCCCAGACGTCCAGCAGGTGGTGCGGGACGCCGCGCTGCTCGGCGGGGGTGAGCTTGGCCGTGCCGATGTCCATGCCGCGGTAGAGCTGCATGGAGTCGGCGTTGACGCACTCGCCTCCGAGGCGGAGCGCGATGTCCACGGCGAGGTCGGACTTTCCGGCCGCCGTGGGGCCCACGACGGCGATGACTGGCTGCTGACGCACGAGAACAAGTCTGCTAGAGATCGAGGAGTGTCGGCTGCAGGTACCCCTCGTGGGTGAGCAGCCGGCGCTTGGTCTCCACGCCCTCGCCGCCGCTGAACCCGCCCAGGCCGTTGCCCGCGATCACGCGGTGGCAGGGCACGATGATGGGGATGGGGTTGGAGCCCATGATCGAGCCGATGCCGCGGGCGGGCACGCTGGAGCCGCTGCGCGTGGCCAGTTCGCCGTACGTGACGGCGGTGCCGTACGGGACCTTGTGCAGCGTCTGGAGCACCCGCAGCCGCGAGCCGGACATCAGCCGCCAGTCCACCGGCGTCTCGAAGGTCTTCAGCTCACCGGCGAAATAAGCATTCAGCTCGGAGACCACGAAGGCCGTACGATCCGAATCATGGACTTCAGCCAGGGCGAGCCGCTCGTCCAGCCGCGGCCGGGACCTCCAGCCCGACGCGACGAGCCCGACCTCGGTGACGGCCAGCACGAACGGCCCGACCGGCGTCGGCACTTCGGCGAACGCGACTGTGGTCATCATGTCCTCACGTGAGTTGGTGGTGCTGGGCACTTCCAGCGCGGTTCCTACCCGACACCGTAACCACAACGGTTACCTTCTGCGCTGGGATGGACAAGGCTTCCTTTTCGACCCAGGCGAGGGCACGCAGCGGCAGATGCTGCACGCCGGGGTGAGCGCGAACGACGTGCACTGGATCTGCGTCACGCACTTCCACGGCGACCACTGCCTGGGCGTGCCCGGGGTCGTGCAGCGCATCGCGCGTGACAGGGTCAGGCATCCGGTGCGCGCGGTCTTCCCCGGCTCCGGCACCGAATACTGGCGCAGGCTCCGCCACGCCGCCGCCTTCGCCGACACCTCGGTGATCTCCGAGCACCCGCTCTCCGGCGACCTGGCCACCGTCGGCGCGCTGACCGCGCGCCGCCTGTCCCACCCGGTCGAGTCGTACGGCTACCGCGTCCAGGAGCCCGCCGGCCGCACGATGCTGCCCGACCGGCTGGCCGCGCACGGCATCCGCGGCCCGGAGGTCGGCGAGCTCCAGCACACCGGCTCCGTGCGCGGGGTCACGCTCGACCAGTGCAGCGTGCCCAGGCCGGGGCAGAGCGCGGCGTTCGTCATGGACACGCGGCTCTGCGACACCGTGTTCGAGCTGGCCTCGGGCGTGGACCTGCTGGTGATCGAGTGCACGTTCCTGTCGTCGGAGAGCGCGCTGGCCAAGGAGTACGGGCATCTGACGGCGTTCGAGGCGGGGCTGGTGGCGGCGGACGCGGGGGTGCGGCGGCTGGTGCTGACGCACTTCTCCGAGCGCTACGGGTTCGCCGACGAGCCCGCCTTCGTGGCGGAAGTGCGCCGGCACTTCGACGGGGAGGTCGTGCTCGCCCGCGACCTGATGAAGATCCCGGTGCCGAAGCGTCAGGTCCACAGGCCGGCGACGTAGCCCACGCCGTACGGGGCCGTCTCCATGAGCAGGCGGCCCTCGTACCTCTGCGTGCCGGCCGCGCCGGCCAGCACCTGGAGGGCGGCCCGCCCGCCGACCCACAGCCGGTCCGCCTGCGCGGGGTCGAGGGCGGCGAGGGCGCCGGGGTCGGCCCGGGCGACGGCGTTCGCGATCAGGTGGTTGTACGGGCCCGCGGCCTCGTCGTACTTGCCGGGAGCCCTCGGGCTGAGGCAGGCGGAGCCGTCGGCCATGACCAGCAACGCCACCTTTTCCGCGATTTTTCCTAGTTTTTCGCCCAACAGGAGGCATTCGGAGCTCGGCGCGTCGAGCGCGACAGACCGGAAGCCGTCCGGGGCACGGTCGCCCAGCAGCCAGCGGCCCACGGTCAGGGACAGCGGGAGCACGGGGTCCGCGCCTCCGGCCGTGACGTCGATCCCCCACGGACGGAGGGTGCCCGCCGCCTGCCCTCCGTACGCGGCCGCGGTGTCCGCGCCGCCCACCACGATCAGCGCGTCGGGACGGGCGTCGTGGAGCGCGGCGATCGCCGTGTGACAGGCCGAGCGGAGCTCGTCGAGCTGGAGCGTGATCAGCGGGGTGGGCGGGCAGACGGCCGCGGCGACAAGCACGGGGCAAGCGTACGCGGCGGCCCGCTCAGTACGGACTGCGACCTGCCCTGACCTTCGCGAACAGACCCTGGGCGTAGACGTGGACGGCCTGGTGCAGCCCGCTGCCGAAGCTGATCCGGGCCACGCCGAGCTCGGCCAGCCGGGCCGGGTCCGCGGCGCCGGGCCGGACGTAGACGTTCACCGGCCCGCCCAGCTCGCTCACCAGTGCCCGGATCTCGTCCTCGTCGGCCAGCCCGATCGGGTAGACGCAGTCGGCCCCCGCCGCCAGATACCGCCGCCCGCGCTCCAGCGCCGCCTCGCGCGTCTTCGGGCCGAGCAGGTAGGTGTCGACCCTCGCGTTGATCACCAGCGCCTGACCCGCCGCGGCCCGGACCTCGGCCAGGAAGTCGGCCTGCTCGCCGGGATCGATCAGCCCGCCGGCGCCGGAGTCCTCCAGGTTGCAGCCCACGGCTCCGGTGGCGAGCAGGCGTTCGACCAGCTCGGCGGGCTTGAGCCCGTAGCCGCGCT
Organism: Nonomuraea sp. NPDC003707; assembly: GCF_053587055.1. Taxonomy (NCBI): domain Bacteria; kingdom Bacillati; phylum Actinomycetota; class Actinomycetes; order Streptosporangiales; family Streptosporangiaceae; genus Nonomuraea; species Nonomuraea sp. NPDC003707. The sequence continues at coordinate 319,247 of NZ_JBSFNK010000006.1, forward strand.
CGATGTCGGCGGTGACGGGCGCGTCCACGACCCTGGCGATGCGGGCGACGGCCGCCATCATCTCGCCGACCGGCGTCCGCTCGCCGTCCTCGTACCCCAGGACCCGGGCGACGGCGGCGCTGCTGGTGGCCACGGCGGGGAACCCGGCCTCCCGCACGGCCAGGGCGGAGGCGGCGTCCCAGACGTTCGGCAGGATCACGGGGTCTCCCGGCACGTGCAGCGCGCGCAGGACGGAGGCTCTGTCAGTCGTCATGGTGCGACTCTACGGACCGGGGCGGCTCCCGCCGTAGGTCCAATGCCACCGATAAACGCCGAGCCACTTGACCAGGCCGGATCAGCACCCGCTCTTGGAGCACTGGCCGCTGAGCTCGCCCGCCGGACCGTCGGCGGGATTGTCGCCGTCGGACGGCTGCGCCGACTTGGTGGGGGCCGACTTGGTGGGGCCCGGCTTGGCGGGGGACGTCGTGGCGGGCCGCTTGCCGCCCGTGGCGGAGTCCGTGCCGCGGTCGCTGCTCGTGGGCTCGTCGCCCGTGCCCAGGTCGGGGGCGGCGTCGCCCACGCTGCCATCGTCGGGGGCGTCGGCCGCGGTGTCGCCCTCGGGGGCGTCGGTGGTGACGTCGCCCATGGTGGCGTCGTCGTCGCCACCGAGGTCGTCGTTCCCCGCGGTGCTCTGGGCGGGCGCGGGACGGGCGCCGCCCGGCTGGACGGTGCCGGCGGGGTTCGCGGCCAGCATGTAGCCGACGCCGCCCGCCGCGAGCACGGCGACGAGCGCCGAAGCGGCGATGGCGATGGTCTTCTTCGTGCTCTTCGGGGGTTTGTCCGCCGAGCGGGTGTCCCCGGGCCCGGACAGGATCTCGTGACGATCCGGCTCGATCGGATCTCGCATGGTGGTACAGCTCCCTGCGGTCGTATCGGCGAAAGCTAACCGGCTTCCGCGGGTGATGGACCACACTAGCCGCAACGGATGAATGCTCGCACACCAATCACAAAGGAATCACGACATGTCCCCCCGTGGATCCGTTTACCCAGGTCGCCGTGCCCACCTCGCACCGGTCGCCGGAGTCGCCGGGGTGCTCGCGACCGCGATCGCGGGCATATTCCTGGCATTTACCAACTCCGCCGAACCACCCGCGCAAAGCCCACCCGAATTCGATCAGAAAAGCCCGCTTACCCCAAGATCGAATTCTCCTTCCACGACAGAGAGCCCGGATCAATCGCATGGATCGTTCCAGGAGCTCTCATGGGTCCAGGTCGTTCCCTCACCCGGTGCGCCGGTCACGGCGGACCCCCTGGCCTCGCTCTACGCCGTACCGTCCCTCGACCCGGGCCCGCCGGCCTCGGTCTACGGCGACCCGCCGCTCCCTCCGGCGCCAGTCCCGGACCGGCTCGCCCCCAGGACCCGGCCTCCCGCCTCGGTCGCCACGACGCCACCGCCCGCGAGAACGGCCCCGAAGCGCTCGGCGCCACCCCGGAACGAGGCGGCCGTGCCGCCACCGGCGAGCTCACCCACGCCCCAGGCACCACCCGAGGTGCGCTCCGCCCCGGAGCCGGACCGGCGCGCGGACCCGCCGCCGGCGATCTCGGGAGGGGCCGATCCCTGCGCCACGTTCCACGACTTCCGCCGCGAGCCCTGCTACGCCTACCTCAACCGCCTCGCCCACTGACCGGGCCCAGAGCGGCGTTCAGTGCGGCGTTCAGTGCGCCGAGCAGGCTCCGGAAGGGGCGGCGGGGGCAGGGGCCGGGCGGCCGATGGTGGGCATGCCCAGCAGAACCCCCGGCGCGGGCTTCGCGCCGCCCTGGCGGGCCTCCCAGGCGTCGCCGGCCCTCGTGCGCCGGACCGTCGCCGCCGGACCGTCGGCCACCAGGTGGTGCGGGGCCGCGTACGTGACCTCGACCGTGACCATGTCACCGGGCCGCGGCGTCTCGGCGCCGACCGCGAAGTGGACCAGGCGGTTGTCGGCGGCGCGGCCCGACAGGCGGCGGGTGGCGTCGTCCTTGCGGCCCTCGCCCTCGGCGACCAGCACCTCCAGCGTGCGCCCCACCTGCTTCTTGTTCTCCTCCCAGGAGATCTCCTCCTGCAGGGCCACGAGCCGCTCGTAGCGCTCCTGCACGACCTCCTTGGGCACCTGGTCGGGCATGGTGGCCGCCGGGGTGCCGGGGCGGATGGAGTACTGGAAGGTGAAGGCGTTGGCGAAGCGGCTCTCGCGGACCACGTCCAGCGTGCCCTGGAAGTCCTCTTCGGTCTCCCCCGGGAAGCCGACGATGATGTCGGTCGAGATGGCCGCGTCGGGCATGGCCGCGCGCACCCGTTCGATGATGCCGAGGTAGCGATCCGCCCGGTAGGAGCGGCGCATCGCGCGCAGGAGGCGCGAGGAGCCCGACTGCAGGGGCATGTGGAGCTGGTGCATGACGTTGGGCGTCTCGGCCATGGCGGCGATGACGTCGTCGGTGAAGGCCGCCGGGTGGGGCGAGGTGAAGCGCACGCGCTCCAGGCCGTCGATCGTGCCGCACGAGCGCAGGAGCTTGCCGAAGGCCAGGCGGTCGCCGAACTCGACGCCGTAGGTGTTGACGTTCTGGCCCAGCAGCGTGACCTCGAGCACACCCTGGTCGACCAGCGTCTGGACCTCGGCGAGGATGTCGCCGGGGCGGCGGTCCTTCTCCTTGCCGCGCAGCGACGGCACGATGCAGAAGGTGCACGTGTTGTTGCAGCCGACCGAGATGGACACCCAGGCGGCGTAGGCGGACTCGCGCTTGGTGGGCAGCGTGGAGGGGAAGACCTCCAGCGACTCCTTCAGCTCGACCTGCGCCTCGCCCTCGATGCGGGCCCGCTCCAGCAGCACCGGCAGCGAGCCGATGTTGTGGGTGCCGAAGACCACGTCGACCCACGGCGCCTTGCGGACGATCTCGCCCTGGTCCTTCTGCGCCAGGCAGCCGCCCACCGCGATCTGCATGCGCGGGTTGCTCACCTTGGCGGGCCGGAGATGGCCGAGGTTGCCGTAGAGACGGTTGTCGGCATTCTCCCGCACGGCGCACGTGTTGAACACGACCACGTCGGCGGTCTCGCCCTCGGTGGCGGGCACGTAGCCGGCGTCCTCCAGCAGACCGGACAGCCGCTCGGAGTCGTGGACGTTCATCTGGCACCCGTATGTGCGCACTTCGTACGTGCGGGCGCCCTCCTGGGTCACAGTCATGGCACGTTCAAGGGTAGTCGCTGTCCGGCTCCACATAGTCCCGGCTGGGCTAAAAGGCCAGCTTGGTGGCATGATGTGATCGGATCGGTACCGCTTGGTTAGTGACCAGCGTTCTAGAGACCCTTACGGTTTGACCCATGACGGAGAACGGTAACGACGCTCCACTCGTACGGTTGGAGAACGTCAACAAACACTTTGGGGCGTTGCACGTCCTGAAGGACATAAACCTGACCGTCTCCCGCGGCGAGGTGCTGGTCGTTATCGGTCCCTCGGGCGGCGGCAAGTCCACGCTCTGCCGCACGATCAACCGTCTGGAGACGATCAGCGAGGGGCAGATCATCTTTGACGGCCAGGTGCTTCCCCAGGAGGGCAAGGGGCTGGCGAAGCTGCGTTCCGAAGTCGGCATGGTCTTCCAGTCGTTCAACCTGTTCGCTCACAAGACCATCCGTGACAACGTCACGCTCGGCCCCCTCAAGGTGCGCGGCGTCTCGAAGGACGCGGCCAACAAGCGGGCGATGGAGCTGCTCGAGCGCGTGGGCATCGCGGCGCAGGCGGACAAGTATCCGGCCCAGCTCTCCGGCGGGCAGCAGCAGCGTGTCGCCATCGCCAGGGCGCTGGCCATGGAGCCGAAGATGATCCTGTTCGACGAGCCGACCTCCGCTCTGGACCCCGAGATGGTGCAGGAGGTGCTCGATGTCATGATCGGGCTGGCTCGCGACGGGATGACCATGATGGTCGTCACCCACGAGATGGGCTTCGCCCGGAGGGCCGCCAATAGGGTGGTTTTCATGGCCGACGGCCAGATCGTGGAGGAGAACACCCCCGACGAGTTCTTCACCAACGCGCAGACCGACCGGGCGCGTGACTTTCTTTCCAAGATCCTCACGCACTGATCATTGAGGCAGGTATACATGCACATGCGTCATATGGGAGCAGTGCTCTCAATTGCGGCACTCGCCGCCGGTCTGACCGCTTGCGGCGGCGGGAGCAAGACTTACGCCAGCGTGGTGGACAAGGTCAAGGACGGCGGCACGATCGTCGTCGGCACCAAGTGGGACCAGCCGAGCCTGGGCCTGAAGGCGGCCAACGGGCCCGAGGGCTTCGACGTCGACGTGGCCAAGGCCGTGCTGAAGCAGATCAACGGCGGCAAGGACCCGCAGATCGACTGGAAGGAGTCGGCCTCGTCCAACCGCGAGCCGTTCCTCCAGAACGGCACGGTCGACATCATCTTCGCCACGTACTCCATCACCGAGGAGCGCAAGGGCAAGGTCACCTTCGGTGGCCCCTACGTCGTCGCCCACCAGGACGTGATGGTCCGCAAGGACGACACCGCGATCAACGCGCCGCAGGACCTCAAGGGCAAGAAGATCTGCAAGGCGGCCGGCTCCAACTCGTACAAGCGGATCACCGACCCGCCCCCGGACGGCAAGCTCGACATCGACGCCACCACCGTCGACGCGGCCAACTACTCCGAGTGCGTGCAGAAGCTGACCGGCAGCAACCTCGACGCCGTCACCACCGACGACCTGATCCTGGCGGGCTTCGCCAAGCAGGCCGGCGGCAACTTCAAGGTGCTCGGCCAGGGCTTCACGGACGAGAAGTACGGCGTCGGCCTGAAGAAGGGCGACACCAAGACGTGTGAGGCCGTCAACACCGCCGTGAAGGCGCTCTGGGACAACGGCACCATGAAGCAGCTGCTGGAGAAGTGGTTCGGCGGCATTCAGGGCCTGAAGTTGTCGGAGGCGGCACCGCCCGCCGAGGGTTGCAGCTGATCATGCCAGAGGCGGCGGCCGGTGACCCGGCCGCCGCTCCCCTATGCGGTGGAGCACGATGGAAGATCTGATTAGGTATGCGCCCGACCTCGCACTGGGGTTCCTGGAGAACATCAAGCTCTCCATCGTGGGCGCTATCGCCTCGCTCATTCTCGGCACCGTCCTGGTGGCGATGAGAGTTTCCCCCACGCCGGTGCTGCGCGCGGCCGGCACGATCTACGTCAACATAGTGCGCAACACCCCCCTCACGCTGGTGCTGGCCTTCTCCGCGCTCGGCCTCAGCGACCAGCTCGGGCTCGTCTTCTCCGACGTGCCCACCACCAACTCGTTCTGGATCGTCGCGATGGGCCTGTCGGCCTACACCGCGGCCTTCGTCTGCGAGGCGCTGCGCTCGGGCATCAACACGGTGCCGCTCGGGCAGGCCGAGGCGGCCAGGGCGATCGGGCTGACGTTCTTGCAGTCGCTGCGGATGATCATCCTCCCGCAGGCGTTCCGCGCGGTCATCGCCCCGCTCGGCAGCGTGATGATCGCCATGGTCAAGAACACGACCGTGGCGACCGCCGGCGGGTTCGCCATGGACTCCGCGAGCAAGATGAAGGAAGCCTTCGACCAGGTCGGCGCGTCGATCCCGATCTTCCTCGGCATCGTGGTCGCCTTCATGGCCGTGACGCTGCCCATCGGCTTCTTCACCGGCCGGCTGGCCAGGCGTCTGGCGGTGGCGCGATGAGCACCACAGTCCTGTTCGACGCCCCCGGGCCGCGCGCTCGGGTCCGCAACGGCCTCCTCACGGCGATCAGCGTCGTGGCCGTGGCCGCCGCCCTGTACGGCGTCTACCGCGGCTTCGACGCCAAGGGCCAGTGGGAAGGCAAGATCTGGCAGCCGTTCCTGCAGTGGGAGACGTGGGAAGTCTTCATCTTCCCCGGCCTGCTCGGGACGCTGCAGGCCGCCGTGGTGGCCGCGGTGCTCGCGCTGGTGTTCGGCGCGGTCTTCGGCCTGGCCCGGCTCTCCGACCACGCCTGGATCCGCGTCCCGGCGGGCGTGGTGGTCGAGGTCTTCAGGGCCATCCCGCTGCTGCTGCTGATCTTCTTCATCTTCTACCTCGCACCGGCGGTGGTGGGCGGCGGCGACTACACGTTCGTGGCGGTCGTGATCGGCCTGATGCTCTACAACGGCTCGGTGCTGGCCGAGGTGGTCAGGGCGGGCGTGCACGCGGTGCCGCGCGGCCAGTCGGAGGCGGCGTTCGCGGTGGGCATGCGCAAGAACCAGGTCATGCGCCTGGTGCTGCTGCCGCAGGCCGTCACGGCGATGATGCCGGCGATCGTCAGCCAGCTCGTGGTGCTGCTGAAGGACACCGCGCTCGGCTACATCATCGCCTACGTCGACCTGCTCAACACCGGCTTCAAGATCCTGCCGGCCCGGTTCTTCGGCTCGCTCATCCCGGCGGCGATCGTCATCGGGATCATCTACGTGGCGCTCAACATGGCGCTGAGCTTCCTGGCCACGTGGCTGGAGCGGCGCAGCAGGCGCAGCCGTAAGACGGCCGCCGCCCCGATCGCGGCGCCCGGCTCGGCCGAGGTCAGCGTGGGCGCGGGTGAGGGCACCGAGGACGCCGGGCTGGGCCCCGACCGTTCCGTGGAGTAATCGGACGTACGGGCGTATTGGCGCCCGTACGTCCGTTAATCTCCAAAAAGATCCCATTTCTCCGTTGAAACCACCCCAAGTCCGGCCCGTACGGTTTGCCCACCCACCAGACTGTCTCCATGCGTGGGGTGGCGCTCGCGGGGGCGGTTGTGGTGGCATTGGCCGCCGCGTGCGGAGGCGCGGGCTCCTACGCCAGCGTCGTGGACAAGGTCAGGAACGCCGGCAGGGTCGTCGTCGGCACCAAGTGGGACCAGCCGAGCCTGGGCCTGAAGACCGGGGACGGCCCTCCCGAGGGCTTCGACGTTGACGTGGCCAATTACATCGTCAAGTACCTCGCCCGCGGCCGGCACGTGCAGATCACCTGGCGCGAGTCGCCCTCGTCCGCCCGTGAGGTGCTGCTCCAGAACGGCAGCGTGGACCTCATCGTCGCCACCTACAGCGTCATCCCGTCGCGCCGGCCCAAGGTGACCTTCGGCGGGCCCTACATCGTCACCCCGCAGGACACGATGGTCCGCGCGAGCGACACCAGCATCAAGAAGGTGACCGACCTGCGGGGCAAGCGGCTCTGCCTGGCGGAGGGCTCGAACGCGTACCGGCGGATCGTCGATCCCCCGCCCAACGGCAAGCTGAGCCTGCCCATGCAGCTGGTGCCCGCGGCCAACTACTCCGACTGCGTACGCAAGCTGGCCGACGGCCGGCTCGACGCGATCAGCACCGAGAACCTGGTCCTGGCGGGGTTCGCCGAGCAGGAGCCGGGCCGCTTCCGGCTGCTGAACGACCCCGTCAGCAACGAGTACTGGGGAGTCGGCATCAAGAAGGGCGACACCGCCACCTGCGAGGCCGTCGACCAGGCGGTCGCCGCGATGTGGCACGACGGCACGGCCACGCGGCTGCTGCGCAGGTGGTTCGGCAAGACGGGGCTCAAGCTGCCGTCCTCCCTCCCGGCGCCCGCGGGGTGCCCCTGAACTGTGGGGACCGCCCCACGCGCTTGCCGATCTTCCGGCAGGATGCGGGTATGCCTTTCTGGCCCTCCCCCATCTCGACCAGAGACGTGGCCGCCTCCGGCGTGCGCCCCGGTTGGCCCACGGCCCAGGACGGCCGGATCTGGTGGACCGAGGACCGTCCGGACGAAGGCGGGCGCACCACGATCGTGTGCCGCGACGCCGACGGCACCCAGCGTGACCTGCTGCGGGCACCGTGGAGCGCGCACACCAGGGTCCACGAGTACGGCGGCAGACCGTACGCCATCACAACCGGGGGCGAAGTGGTCTTCGCCAACCTCAAAGACCAACGCCTGTACATTCTGGGCGATTACGGCGACCCGAAACCCATCACGGACGAGGGATGCCGCTACGCGGACCCGCTGGTGCGCGACGGCCAGGTCTGGTGCGTCCGCGAGCGCCACACCGAAGACGGCAAGGTCACCCGGGCGATCGTGTCGATCTCGCTGGACGGCGGCGAGATCCACGAATGGGCCACCGGCTGCGACTTCTACGCCTCTCCCGCCCTCTCCCCCGACGGGCGGCACCTGGCCTACGTCTGCTGGAACCACCCGCGCATGCCCTGGGACGGCACCGAGCTGCGCGTCACCCGGCTGTCGGGCGGCGGCGCCTGGACGGTGAAGGGCGGCCCGGCCGAGTCGGTGCTGGCCCCGGCCTGGAAGGACGACTCCAGCCTCTACCTGGTCTCCGACTGCTCCGGCTGGTGGAACCTCTACGAGGTCGGCCTGCGCGGCGACGGGCTCCGAGCGCTCCACGCCGCCGAGGAGGAGTTCACGCTGCCGCCGTGGCGGCTGGGCGGGCAACCGTACACCGTGCTCGGCGACGGCCGCCTCGCGGTCCTGCACGGCCGCGGCGACCTGCGGCTGGGCCTGCTGGACCCCGGCTCGGGCACGCTCACCGACCTCGAGGTGCCCTACGACGGGTGGGACGCGGCGCTGGCCGCTGAGGGCACGTCCGTGGTCGGCATCGGGTACGCCCCCACGCTCCCCCGGTCGGTCGTCAGCGTGGACGTCGCCTCCGGCGCGGCCGGCCCGCTCAAGAGCGACCTCTCGCGGCTGCCCGACCGGGCCCTCCTGCCCGTTCCCCGCGCGGTCGAGTCGCCCGCGCCCGCGTTCCTCTACCCGCCGTACGGTCCGGCGACCGAGGGCACGCCACCCTACGTGATCTTCGTGCACGGCGGGCCGACCGCGCACGCCGACACCGCGCTCGATCTGGAGAAGGCGTTCCTGACCTCGCGCGGCATCGGCGTGCTCGACGTCAACTACGGCGGCTCGACCGGCTACGGCAGGGCCTACCGCGAGCGGCTGAAGGGGCAGTGGGGGCTGGTGGACGTGGCCGACACGATCGCCGCCGCCCGGTGGCTGGCCGCGGAAGGGCTCGCCGACCCCCGCAGGATCGCGGTGCGTGGCGGCAGCGCGGGCGGGTGGACCGTGATGGCGGCCTGCTGCCGGTCCGACGTGTTCGCCGGCGGGGTGTCGTACTTCGGCGTCAGCGCGCTCGCGCCCCTCGCGGCGCACACCCACGACTTCGAGTCCCGATACGTGGAGTGGCTGGTGGGGCCGGAGGACCCGCAGGTGTACGCCTCCAGGGAGCCGCTCGCCCTCGTGAACGGCGTGAGCTGCCCCATGCTGCTCCTGCAGGGGCTCGACGATCCCGTGGTGCCGCCCGAGCAGTCGACGGCGTTCGTCGACGCGCTGTCGGAGCGGGGCGTGCCGTGCACGTATCTGGCGTTCGAGGGCGAGTCGCACGGCTTCCGCCGCACGGAGACGCGGGTGACCGCGCTGGCCGCCGAGTTGGCCTTCTACCAGCAGCTTTTTAGCTAATGTCGTAATTCTTTAACAGAATTCGCACCAAATCAGTATTACTTACCAGTCGCTAATCATCATCGGTTGTATAACCGACTTTTCTCCTGCGCTTCCTCCGGCGTGACCATGCAAAGTGGGACGTGCTCCGCGGCCACGGCGCACGCCCCACACGGCCAGCCATGCACGCCCCGCATCTCGGCACGAGGGAGGCCAGATGGCCAGCATGCGCCATTTCAGCATTGCCGTGGCGGTCTTCGCAACTTTGTTCGCCACCGCCTGCCAGACAGACACCGGAGCCAGGAATTCCGCCCCGCCCACCTCCTCCGCCCCCGGCCAGCCGGTTTCCGGGGGCACGCTCAGGCTCGTGGGCGGCGGGGACGTCGATCACCTCGACCCCACCAGCTCGTACTACACGGTCACCAACGGGATCCTGCGCACGTACACCCGCGGGCTCTTCGCGCTCAACGGGGTGGCGAAGGGGTCCGACACCACCAAGGGCTTCGCGCTCGTTCCCGACGTCGCCTCCGAGCTGCCCACGACGGGCAACGGCGGCCTGAGCGGCGACGGGCTCACGTACACGATCAAGCTCCGTGACGGCGTGCAGTGGGACACGCAGCCGCCGCGCGACGTGACGGCGGGCGACTTCGTGCGCGGCTTCAAGCGCATCTGCAACCCGGTGGCGGGCTCCGGCGCGCCCGGCTACTACACGAGCACGATCAAGGGCATGAAGGCGTACTGCGACGCGTACGCCAAGGCGTTCACCAAGGCCAAGCCCACCGCCGCGGCGCTGGCCGACTTCCAGAACTCCCACGAGATCGCGGGTGTCCAGGCCAAGGACGACAAGACGCTGGTGTTCACGCTGACCCAGCCCGCCAGCGACTTCCTCAACATCCTGTCGCTGAACTTCTCCGTGGCCGCGCCCAAGGAGTACGACCAGTACGTGCCGGACGACGCCACGTTCCGCCAGCACACGATCTCTGACGGCCCGTACCGGATCACCCAGTACGTGGCCACCAAGTCGATCAGGCTGGAGCGGAACCCGGCCTGGAAGCAGGATTCGGACCCGATCAGGCACCAGTACGTGAACGCCATCGAGGTCAAGATGGGCGTCAACGAGCCGGACGCCGTGCAGCAGCAGCTCGAGGCCGGCAGCGCCGACCTGTCATGGGACCTGCCGGTGCCGACTGCGCAGATCCCGCGGCTCAAGAGCTCCGGCGACCCCAACTTCACGATCTTCCCGGGCGCGGTGAGCAACCCGTACATCGTCTTCAACCTGCAGAGCAAGAACGCCGGCGGCGCCATGGGCAAGCTCAAGGTCCGCCAGGCCATCGAGTACGCGGTCAGCAAGGTCGCCATCGCCAAGGTCTACGGCGGCGCGGACGTGGCCACGCCGCTGCACACCGCGATCCCGCCGGGCAACATCGGATACCAGGAGTACAACCCGTACCCGAGCCCGGGTGACGCGGGCGACCCGGCCAAGTGCAAGCAACTGCTCACCGAGGCCGGCTACCCGAACGGGCTGACCCTCATCGGCGCCTTCCGCAACGCGGGCAACCACCCGGCCAACTTCCAGTCGTACTCGGCGGACCTGCAGAAGTGCGGGATCACGGTGAAGGGGCTGCCGGTCCGGCAGGGCGACTACTACGGCGCCTTCCTGCAGAACACGTCCATCGCCAAGGCCAGCAAGTGGGACATCTCGGCGCCCGGCTGGGTCCCCGACTGGTACGGCAACAACGGCCGCGCGGTCGTCCAGCCGCTGTTCGAGACCAACTGCAACCCCGGCACCAGCAACTACGGCTGCTACAGCAACCCCAAGGTGGACTCGCTGATCAAGCAGGCGCTGGCCGAGCAGGACCAGACGAAGTCGGCCGCGCTGTGGCACCAGGTCGACACGACGGTGATGGGCGACGCGGTGATCGTGCCGCTCAACAACCAGAACACGCCGATCTACAAGAGCAAGCGCGTGCAGAACGCCCTGTACCTGCCGGCGTTCCAGCTCTACGACTTCACCAACCTCTGGCTCGACCCCAACAACCCGTGATGAGCCTGCTCGAGGTGACGGACCTCCGCGTGGCCTTCCCCACGTCCGACGGCGTGGTGCAGGCCGTGCGGGGGCTGTCGTTCCGCATCGAACGCGGCCGCACGCTGGCGATCGTCGGCGAGTCCGGCAGCGGCAAGACGGTGAGCACCCAGGCCATCCTGGGGCTCACCCCCGGGGCCGACATCTCGGGCAGCGCCGTGTTCGACGGCGTCGACCTGCTCGAGCTCGACGGCGAGCGGCTGCGCCACATCCGCGGCGCCGAGATCAGCGTGATCTTCCAGGACCCGCTGACCAGCCTGCACCCGCTCTACAAGGTCGGCTGGCAGATCGAGGAGCTGATCAGGGTGCACCGGCCGGACACCTCGCGCGCCGAGGCCAGGAGGCGGGCGGTCGAGCTGCTCGGCCTGGTCGGCATCCCCCGGCCGGATCGCCGGGTGGACGACTACCCCCACCAGTTCTCCGGCGGCATGCGGCAGCGGGCGATGATCGCGATGTCGCTCGCGCTCAACCCGAAGCTGATCGTGGCCGACGAGCCGACCACGGCGCTCGACGCGACCGTGCAGGCGCAGATCCTGGAGCTCATCACGCGGGTGCAGGCGGAGTTCGGGATCGCGCTCATCCTCATCACGCACGACCTCGGCGTGGTGGCGGGCATGGCCGACGAGGTGCTGGTCATGTACGCCGGGCTCGCCGTGGAGCGGGCCGACCGGCGCACGCTCTACTACCGGCCGCACCACCCGTACACCAAGGGCCTGCTGGAGTCGATCCCGGGCAGCAGCGGGGACCGGGGCGGGCGGCTGAGGCCCATCCCCGGCTCGCCGCCGAGCCTGATCGCGCTGCCGTCCGGGTGCGCGTTCCACCCGCGCTGCCCGTACGCGATGCCGGTCTGCTCGGCCGAGCGGCCGCCCCTGGCCACGGTCACAGGTGAGGGCAGTCACGCCTCAGCCTGTTGGCTGCCGCACGAGGCGGTCGGGCTGGGCGCGGCGGCGGACGCGCTGCGGCTCAAGGCGAAGGAGTCGTGATGCTGCTCGAAGTCTCGAACCTGGTCAAGCACTACCCCATCACCACGGGCGCGCTGGTCAAGCACGTGATCGGGCAGGTCAAGGCGGTCGACGGGGTCAGCTTCGCGCTCGCCCCCGGCGAGACGCTGGGCCTGGTCGGCGAGACCGGCTGCGGCAAGTCCACGCTCGCGCGGTGCATCGCGGGGCTGCATCCGGTCACCTCCGGCAGCGTGCGGTTCGACGGCGCGGACATCACGAACCTGCCCAGGAAGCGCATGCGGCCCTACCGCCGCGACATCCAGGTCATCTTCCAGGACCCGTACGGCTCGCTGAACCCGCGCCGGAGGGTCGGATCGATCATCGCCGACCCGCTCGTCATCCACCGGGTCATGAGCGGCGAGCAGCTCCGCCGGACCGTGCAGGAGCTGATGGAGCGCGTCGGGCTCAATCCGGAGCACTACAACCGGTTCCCGGCGGAGTTCTCCGGCGGGCAGCGGCAGCGGATCGGGGTGGCCAGGGCGCTCGCGCTGCGGCCCCGGCTGATCATCTGCGACGAGCCGGTGTCGGCGCTCGACGTGTCCATCCAGGCGCAGATCCTCAACCTGCTGAAGGACCTGCAGGCCGAGTTCGGGCTGACATACCTGTTCATCGCCCACGACCTGTCCGTGGTGCGGCACATCAGCGACCGGATCGCGGTCATGTACCTGGGCAAGGTGGTCGAGGTGGGGGACGCGGAGCCGGTGTACGACCGACCGCGGCACCCGTACACGAACGCGCTGCTGTCGGCCACGGCGGTGGCCGACCCGGACGAGGCGGAGCGGCGGCAGCGGATCGTGCTGACCGGGGACGTGCCCTCGCCGATCGATCCGCCGTCCGGGTGCCGGTTCCATCCGCGCTGCCCGCGGGCCCAGGAGGTCTGCTCGTCCGTGGAGCCCCAGCTTGAAGGGTCGGCGGCCTGCCACTTCCCCATTGAGGTGGTCGTATGACACTGACCGAGATCAGACCCGGCGCCGTCACCTCCCAGGGGATAGCCGGGCGCGGGCCCTGGCAGCTCGCCTGGCGCCGGATCAGGACCGACCGGATCGCCATGGTGTCCGGCCTCGTCGTCATCCTCCTGTGCGCGCTGGCGCTGGCCGCGCCGCTCATCGCCGCCTGGAACGGCCACGGCCCCGACGACCAGTTCCGCGACACCGGCATCACGGCCCAGGGGCTGCCCGTGCCGCCGAACGGGGAGTTCTGGTTCGGCACCGACCGGCTCGGGCGCGACCTGTTCATCAGGGTCCTGTACGGGGCCCGGGTCTCGCTGCTCGTCGGCGTGGTCGCCACCGGCCTGGCGGCGTTGGTCGGGGTGGTCATCGGGCTGCTGGCCGGATATTACGGCGGCGTCGTGGACACCGTGCTGTCGCGGCTCATGGACGTGGTGCTGTCGTTCCCGTACCTGATCTTCGCGATCGCGGTGGTGTCCATCGCCGGGCCCTCGCTGTCCGCCACGATCGGGGTGATCGCCTTCTACTCGTGGGCGGCCATCGCCCGCGTGGTGCGCGGGCAGACGTTGTCGGTGAAGGAGCGCGAGTACGTCGACGCGGCCCGGTCCATGGGGGCGGGCGACTTCCGGATCATGTTCGTGGACATCCTGCCGAACCTGCTCGCTCCCGTCATCGTGCTGACCACGCTGCTGGTGCCGGCGGCCATCGTGTTCGAGTCGACGCTGTCGTACCTGGGGCTGGGGATCGTCCCGCCCACCCCGTCGTGGGGGAACCTGCTGAGCGAGGCGCAGGGGTTCTACCGGGTGGCGTACTGGTACCTGGGGTTCCCGGCCGCCACGCTGCTGGTCACCACGCTCGCGTTCAACCTGGTGGGCGACGGGATCAGGGACGCGCTCGATCCGCGGATGGAGCGTCTGTTCAGCCGCCGCCGTACTCGTAAGGGGGCGTGATGCTGCGCGCGTTCCTGCTGCGCCGGGCCCTGCTCGGCCTGCTCGTGCTCTGGCTGGTCACCCTCGGGACGTTCCTGCTGTTCTTCGTCGCGCCGAGCGATCCCGCCAGGACGCTGGCCGGGCGGCAGGCCACGCCCGAGCAGGTGGAGCTGATCCGCCACAACCTCGGCCTCGACCGGCCCACCCTCGTCCAGTACCTGGACTACCTGGGCAGGCTGCTCCACGGCGACCTCGGCCAGTCGTACTTCTCCGGCGAATCGGTCGGCAAGCTGCTGGCCGCCGACTTCCCGCCGACGTTCTCGCTGGTGCTGGGGGGCGCGGTGCTGTGGTTCACGCTCGGCGTCGGCGCGGGGGTGCTCAGCGCCACCCGGGCCCGGTCGCTGGTGGATCGCGGCCTGACGCTGCTGGCGCTGGCCGGGGTCTCCATGCCGACCTTCGTGGTGGGCCTGCTGCTGCTGTACTTCCTGTTCTTCCAGCTCACCATGGCGGGGGTGCCCATCCTGCCGCCCGACTCGTACGTGCCGTTCTCGCAGAACCCCGCCGAATGGGCCCGCCACCTGATCCTGCCGTGGATCACGCTGGCCACGGTCCAGGCGGCGTCCTACGCCCGGCTCACCCGCGGCTCCATGCTGGACGTGCTCGGCGAGGACTACATCCGCACGGCCCGGGCCAAGGGGGTTCCCGAGCGGCGCGTGATCTACCGGCACGGCCTGCGGGCAGCGCTCACGCCGGTGGTGACGCAGCTCGGGGTGGACGTGGGCACGCTGATCGGCGGGGTGGTGGTGACGGAGTCGGTCTTCGGCCTGGGCGGCGTGGGGCAGGCGGTGGTGCAGGCGTTCGTCAGCGGGGACCTGCCCGTGATCATGGGCGTGGTCACGCTGGCGACGACCGCGGTGGTGGTGGCGAACTTGCTGGTGGATGTGGCGTACGGGCTCCTCGACCCCCGCATCCGCCTTGCCTGACGCTCGTCCGGGGGTGGACTCCGGCGGGCGTGCTCCGGCGCCTCAGCCTCCCTCAGGCACCGCCACGCCCGCCGGCCCTCCACGTCCATTGGCCCTTTTGCGCCCGCTGGCCCTCCGCACCCGCTGGCCCTCCCCGAACGCCGCCCCTCCACGCCCACTGACCCGCCACGCCCACTGGCCCTCCACAAACGCCTGCCAACCACCACACCCATCGCGGTGTTCCCCCACACCGCGGTGTTCCAGACCGGCGCCGAGACCTACCTCGCGAACTCGGTGGCCCGGGACTCCCTCACCACGGTGATGCGGATCTGCCCCGGATACGTCAGCTCCTCCTCCACCTGCTTGGCCACATCACGGGCGATCACCTGGGCCTGGATGTCATCGATCGCATCCGGCTTGACCATGACCCGGATCTCCCGCCCGGCCTGCATGGCGAAGACCTTCTCCACGCCCTCGTACGACTGCGCGATCTCCTCCAGCCGCTCCAGCCGCTTGACGTACGCCTCCAGGGACTCGCGGCGGGCGCCGGGACGGCTGCCGCTGATCGCGTCGGCGGCCTGCGTGAGAACCGCTTCGACGGTGCGCACCTCGACCTCGTTGTGGTGCGCCTCGATGGCGTGCACCACGTCCTCCTCCTCGCCGTACCTGCGGGCGATCTCCGCCCCGATCAGCGCGTGGCTGCCCTCGACCTCGTGCGTGAGCGCCTTGCCGATGTCGTGGAGGAGCGCGCAGCGCTTCATCAGCGCCTGGTTCATCCTCAGCTCGGCGGCCATGATCCCAGCGATGTGCGCGGACTCGATCAGGTGCTTGAGCACGTTCTGCCCGTACGACGTCCGATACCTGAGCTGCCCGAGCAGCAGCGTCAGCTCGGGATGCATGTCGGTGATCCCCAGCTCGACCAGGGCGTCCTCGCCGGCCCGCGCGCACAGGTCCTGCACCTCCTGGCGGCTGCGATCGTGCGCCTCCTCGATGCGCTGGGGGTGGATGCGCCCGTCCAGCACGAGCTTCTCCAGCGTCAGCCGGGCCGTCTCCCGGCGTACGGGATCGAAACACGACAGCAGCACGGCCTCAGGGGTGTCGTCGATGATGAGATTCACGCCGGTCGTGGACTCGAAGGCCCGGATGTTCCGCCCTTCGCGCCCGATGATCCGGCCCTTCATCTCGTCTCCGGGCAGATGCAGCACGCTGACGACCGACTCCGCCGTCTGCTCCGCCGCCACCCGCTGCACGGCCAGCGTCACGATCTTGGTGGCCCGCTTCTCGCCCTCCTTGCGGGCATCGCCCTCGATCTCCCGGACGATCAGCGCGGCCTCGCGCTTGGCCTGGTTCTCGATCTCCTTGACCAGCTCGGCCTTGGCCTGGTCGCCGGTCAGCCCGGAGACCCGTTCGAGGATGGCCCGCCGTTCCCCCTCGACCTGGAGCAGTTCCTCGCGCCGGTCGGCCAGCTCGACCTCGGTCTCGCCCAGCTTCCTGTCGCGCTCGGACTGCCGCCTGGCCTCCTCGTCCAGCCGCTGCTCCCGCTCGGCCAGCCTGGACTCCCGGCGCTCCAGGTCGGCGCGCAGCTCCTTGAGCTCGGACTTGAGTATCCGGCTCTCCTCCTCGACCTCCCGCCGCATCTGCGCGGCGCTCTCGGCCGCGGCCTCCGACCTGCGCAGAATCTCCTGGGCGTCGGTCTCGGCCTTGTGCCGGATCTCCTGCGCCTCCTCGCGCGCCTGCTCAAGCTCCTCGTGTACGACTTGCTGCTGCTCGGGACTGGTTTTGGAAGCGCGTGGCAGACTGCTCGAGGTGCGCCTTATGACGACGAGAAGCGCGACGATCATCCCGAACGCGAGCACGAGCACCGCCACCATCAGCACTACGACAAGCGGCCCCATGTGCGCCCCGCCCTCCTCGCGTCGTCAACACCTCATAACGCGGCCACAAACGGGAGGGGTCACAAGCGCGCCACGAATAGCCCGGTCGGCGTCTGGATCGATATACAGCCAAGGCTGACCGGGCGTCGACTCGCAAAGCCGACACCTCGCCCGCCTAGATCAACCAGCCTCGTTCGTCCGTCGTTCACCGGTATGGCAATCCGCGCTGCGCGGAGTAACTCCTCACTGCCGTCGAGGTTATGCGTCGAACAGGTCACGAGCAAG
The DNA here is from genome assembly GCF_053587055.1 of Nonomuraea sp. NPDC003707. Classification (NCBI taxonomy): domain Bacteria; kingdom Bacillati; phylum Actinomycetota; class Actinomycetes; order Streptosporangiales; family Streptosporangiaceae; genus Nonomuraea; species Nonomuraea sp. NPDC003707. The sequence continues at coordinate 336,735 of NZ_JBSFNK010000006.1, forward strand.
CAAACGCGTCATCAAGCGTGTCTTACGGGCCTGCATCTCTACCGACACCTACAGGCAAGACAGGGGACGCCCATGGGCAAGGAAGCATGTGCGAGTGCAAGAGCACCCGCACCCGCATATGCACCCGCAATCACTGCCGCACTGGCAGATGCAGATGCAAGAGCACATGCAGACCGAGCAATCCACCAAAAGCCGCCACCCGAAGATCCCCAGACGGACCAGCCCCAGAACGAGACAAGCCCCACACCAGGACAAGCCACAGAACACGGGACCCACGGAAGCCCGGGGAGAGCCATGGAGCCGCGGCGCGCCGTGGAGCAGGAGATGTTACGGGAAGTCCTCATCCATCTCGATCCCCTCCTGCTCAAGCGCCTCGCGGATGACGCGGAAAGCCAGCCCTGAGGCATACCCCTTGCGTGCCAGCATGCCCGCCAGCCGCCGCGTGCGGGTCTGCGGGTCGAGCGACCGAGTGGACGCGAGCTTGCGCTCCACCAGCCGCCGCGCCGTCTCCGCCTCCTGGTCGGGATCCAGCCGCTCGACTGCCTCCTTGACCGTGTCGGTGTCCACACCGCGATGACGTAGCTCAGCGGCCAAGGCACGCTTGGCCAGCCCTCGTCCGTGGTGCCGCGAGTCGACCCAAGCCGCAGCGAACGCCTCGTCGTTGATCAGCCCCAGTTCGGAGAAGCGACTGAGAACCGCTTCGGCGGCTTCGTCGGGCACGTCACGTTTCCGGAGCGCCTCGGCAAGCTGGGCCCGCGTCTTGGGCGCCATGGTGAGCAACCGAAGACAAATAGCCCGCGCCACCGACTCCGGATCAGCGTCCTGTCCGCCCCCGCCGAAGCCCTCACCACTCAGCCCAGACCCGCGAGACCTTCCACCTCTCCGCCCGGATCCGGCAGAGCTCCCATCACCCTGCCCGCCCTCACCATCACGCTCGGCCCCAGCGAAGCCCTTGCCACGCCGCCTGGATCTGCCAGAACGCCCATCACCGCGCCCCGTCCCGGCAAAGCCCCCGCCACTGCGCCCAGCTCCGCCAAGACGCTCGTCATCAGGCCAGGCCCCAGCAAACCCGTCACCGCCTCGCGCGCTTCCAGCGAAGCCGCCGTCTTGTCCGGCGCGGTCCTCGCTGTCACGCCTCAATCCGGCGGCGTCAGCGCCATCGCGTGCCGCTCCGGCGGGGCTCCCGTCATCCCACCTGGCCCCGGCGAAACCGCCGCCGTCGTCTGGCGCTCCGGCGAAGTGGTGGCCATGCTGCGCAGCTTCGGTGGTGGAGGGCTCACTGTCTTGTCGGCTTTCGGCAGGGCCTTCGGCGTCCGGCTCCTCGGATGGCCAGCTGCGCCCTCGGGCATTTCGCCCGGCCCGTCCGTTGGAGCGGGCGGATCGCCGCCCTCTGCTCGATCGCTTCCTCCCGGTCTCGCCGTCGTCCGACGGTTCGGCCGCGAACCAGCTGCTCCCCGCGAGCACCTCGGAGTGCCACCCACCGTCCCCCCGGTTGGCAGGCGCGGCAGGCGCGGCAGGCTCGGCAGGCGCGGCCTCCTCGGTGGCACGCCATCCCTTGGTGATGGCCCATCCGCCGTCCGGGTCTCCCCGGTCGGCGCCGGCAGGACTCGGGTCAGCGTCAGCGGAGCCACCGTCGCCAGGGCGTCCGGCAGCCTCAGCGTCTGGGCTGGCCTGGGTATCGGTGCGCATATCGTGCTGATCGTCTGCGACGGCCTGGCCCTCGGCAGCGATCCGGGATGCGTGCTGATCATCCGCGCCGGCTTGGGTGTCGGCGGTTGTACGAGATTCGTACTGGTCGGCTGATCGGGCTTGGGCCCCGGGGATGAAGCGGGGTCCGTCCTGATCGTCGGTGTCGTCCCCGAAGAAGGGGTGTCTGCCGGTGCGTTCCCGGTAGAGGTGGCCTGTGGCCTCCCGGATGCCGGTGGTCACGTGATCGTCGGTGTGGACGCCGTCCTGTCCGCCCATGGCGGCACGGACATCATCCGGCTCGCCCGTGGCGGCATGCACAACGCCCTGTCCGTCAGTAGCCGTGTGCTTGTCGTGCTGTTCGCTTGTGACCGTGGGCTCGTCGGGCTGTTCGTCTGTGGCGGAGGGGTTGTTGGGGTGTCCTTCCTGGTCTGCCGCGGCCTCGCTCTCGGCCGAGACGCGTTGGCGGGTGCGATGCTCGCGCCACTCGTCGACCGATGGCCAGCCGTCCGCGGCCGAGCGGGCCAGGTCGCGGCCCCGGGAGGGGGAAGGGACGGGCCGGGCGCCCCCGGATTGGGGCGCCGGTGGCCGGTTCGGGTTACTCATGGGAGGGGGCACGATCGCTCATGGGGTGGACGATCAGACGTCACCCGGCTTCGGGGTGGACTTCGAGCCACGGCCGGAAGGAGCGGCGGCCGGGGCAGGGGCAGGAGCCGCGGCGGCTTCGGCCGGGGCGTCGAGGCGAGGGCCCACGCCCAGCTTGTCCTTGATCTTCTTCTCGATCTCGTTGGCCATGTCGGGGTGGTTCTTCAGGAAGTTGCGGGCGTTCTCCTTGCCCTGGCCGAGCTGGTCGCCCTCGTACGTGTACCAGGCGCCGGACTTGCGGACGAAGCCGTGCTCCACACCCATGTCGATGAGGCCGCCCTCGCGGGAGATGCCCACGCCGTAGAGGATGTCGAAGTCGGCCACGCGGAAGGGCGGGGCCATCTTGTTCTTCACGACCTTGATCCTGGTGCGGTTGCCGACCGCCTCCGTGCCGTCCTTGAGGGTCTCGATGCGGCGGATGTCCATCCGGACCGAGGCGTAGAACTTGAGCGCCTTACCACCGGTCGTGGTCTCGGGGCTGCCGAACATGACGCCGATCTTCTCGCGGAGCTGGTTGATGAAGATGGCGGTGGTGCCCGTGCTGTTGAGCGCGCCGGCCACCTTGCGCAGGGCCTGGGACATGAGGCGGGCCTGGAGGCCGACGTGGCTGTCGCCCATCTCGCCCTCGATCTCGGCCTTGGGCACCAGCGCGGCCACCGAGTCGATGACGATGATGTCGACGGCGCCGGACCTGATCAGCATGTCGGCGATCTCCAGCGCCTGCTCACCGGTGTCGGGCTGGGAGACCAGCAGGGCGTCGGTGTCGACCCCCAGCTTCTTGGCGTATTCGGGGTCGAGGGCGTGCTCGGCGTCGATGAACGCCGCGATGCCGCCGGCACGCTGGGCGTTGGCCACCGCGTGCAGGGCGATCGTGGTCTTACCGGAGGACTCGGGGCCGTAGATCTCGACGATGCGGCCGCGCGGCAGGCCGCCGATGCCGAGAGCCACGTCAAGGGAGATCGACCCGGTGGGGATCACCTCGATGGGAGCTCGGGCGTCATCGCCCAGGCGCATGACGGAGCCCTTGCCGAACTGTCGCTCGATCTGAGCGAGCGCGGTCTCGAGGGCCTTCTCGCGGTCGTTGATTGCCATGGGAACTCCCCCTGGAGGGTCGTGGTCCGATCAGTCGAGTGAAAGCTACGGCCTGCCACCGACATTTTTCATGCGACTGCCGGGGAAGACGTGGCTCGGGCGAAATCCATCGTAGCCGAACGGCTGTTCGATCACAGCAAGAACACGCAGGTCGCCGTCAATCACCCCGCCCTGGTGTCCTGTGTCACTGAAGACTGATCATTGTCACCGAAGGTCGATGAACACTGGTTTCGTGCCGTCGAAGGTTGATCTCGGGGGCCGAGGAGTGCGCAAGCCTGCGGCGGAGCTGTTCGTCATCGCGGCCCGGCGGTGTGGGGCCGGCGTGGACGAGGGCGGCTGGAAGATGGGCGCCAACCTTCTCGCGGACATCGCGGGCGCGTGGGAGGCGAGCCTGCGCGGCGTTCGGGTCGACCACGACACCTGGCCGCCCGCTGGAGGACATCGCCCTGATCGCGGGCGGCCGGCTCAGTTCTGGGTCGTCGGGCGGATGACGATCTCGCCGATCTCCACATCACGGGGCTGTTCGATGGCGAAGGCGACAGCGCGGGCGACGGCTTCCGGCGCGATGGCGTACTGGTTCATGTTGCGGCGGATCTCCTCGCGGATCTCGGGGTTGTCGATGGAGCCGACGAGTTCCGTACGCACGTAGCCCGGCGAGACCGCCGTCGTCCGCAACACGCCGTCGGTCGACTCCTGCCGCAGCCCTTCCAGGAGGGTACGCACGGCATTCTTGGTCGCGGCGTAGACCGCCATCGTGGGTGTGATCTTCAGCCCGGCCGTCGACACGGTGGTCACGAGGTGGCCCTGTCCCTGCTCGCGGAACACCGGCAGCGCGGCGGCGATGCCGTGCAGCACGCCGCGTAGGTTGACGTCGATCATCGCCGACCAGCCGGCCACGTCAAGGTCGGCCACGGGGCCGATCTTGCTGATGCCGGCGTTGCCGACCAACACGTCGAGCTGCCCGAACTCCGTCACGGCCAGGCCGACGAGTTGTTCGAGGTCCTCGCGGGCGGTGACGTCCACGGCTCGGGTGACGGCGCGCCCGCCGCGGTCGCGGATCTCACGGGCGATCTTGTCGAGCCGCTCCGTCCGCCGCGCGCCGAGCACGACGGCGGCGCCCCGCTCGGCGAGCAGGCGCGCGGTGGCCTCGCCTATCCCGCTGCTCGCCCCGGTGATGGCCACGACCTTGCCCCTGATGGCTGACATGGGGATTTCCTCCACAGTAAACTGGACACGTGTCCGTTTAAGGGCTCCCACCGTACCGGACACGTGTCCGCTTAGCCAACTCGCCATGAAGAGGACCGATGAACGCCCCCCGCCGCCGAGCCGACGCCACCGAGAACCGCGCACGGATCCTCAAGGCCGCACGAGAGGTCATCGTGAACGCGAACGAGGTGAAGCTCAATGAGATCGCCAAGCGGGCGGGCGTCGGTCAGGGCACCCTCTACCGCCACTTCCCGACGCGGGAGGCCCTGCTCGCCGAGGTCTATCGCAAGGACGTGGACGACCTCGTGGCCGCCGCGCCGAAACTGCTCGCCGAACACGAGCCGCTGCCCGCCCTGGTCGGCTGGCTGGACCGGGTGGCCGAGTACGCGAAGGTCAAGCGCGAGGTGTTCGCAGCTGTCGAGGCGGGGGTGTGGGAGGATCTGTCCGCGCACAGCCTCGGCCCGATCGGCGAGACGCTGACCACGCTCCTCGACGCGGGCAAAGCCGAGGGCGTCGTCCGCCCCGACGTGGACGCCCGCGACATCATCCTGCTGATCGGCTACCTGACCCGTCTGGAACCCGCCGAGTGGGACGCCCGCGCCCATCACCTCCTGCGCGTCATCGTCGACGGCCTGCGCCGTCACTCCTGAGCAGGTTCCACGGGACCAAGCGCCGACCGCCGAAGGTGAGCCGATCGACGATGGCGACGCGAAGGCGTGAGTCAAGAGTGGGTCACGCCAGGTGGGGGCCTGACCGCTCAAACTTCGCTGTCACAACTGAAGGTTCGCTGTCACGGGACACCTGGGGGTGGTGAGGAGCCCGAGCGCCGTCCTGAGCAGCTCCGGAGTGCACTGCTCAGGAGCGAGAAGGGTGAGCAGGCGCATGCCGATGTCCAGCGACTTCAGTATCGCGTCGGCCTGCCTGTACGGGAGCTCCCCCAGCCCGCTGCCGGGAGGCGCAAGGGGGTGGCGGCCGGGGCGCCCCGGCGGGAACAACAGCGCGACGAGCTGGTCACGGACGGCGGGATGGCGGGTCGCCGCCGCCCGGCACGGAGCAGGCGATCCGCCTGCGTCCGCGACTCGCTCTCGAGCCGGTGCCGCATGACCGCCGGCAGCAGGTCCTCCTTGCCGTCGAACGCAGGAACGGCCGGGTCCGGCCGGAGCACAGCGTGCCCATGTGGTACGTGGGCGACCACTTCCTGCTGTCCCACAGCACCGTGAACGGCCTGGACCGGACGGTGTTCCTCGTCGACACCGGGGGCGCCGACATCGGGTTCACCGCTCCCCGCGCCACCTTCGAGGCCGCCGGCATCCCGATCCCCCCGGGCGACGGCTTTCACCCGGTGACCGTGGACGAGGTGACGCTCGGGTCCGTCGCCCGCCGCCGGGTGCCCGGGTTGTCCGGCGCGTTCCTCTCCTGGTTCGAGCACGGTTTCGGCTTCCGCATCGGGGGCCTGCCCACGCACGAGTTCTTCAAGCCGTATGCGCTCACGTTCGACTTCGGACGCATGCTCATCCTCATGAACACACCCCGCTGATGTTGGCCGCCAATGTGTTGTCCGGGCAGTGAGCTGGGGAGACTCACTGCAGGGCCGAAGGTTGGAGGCGGCGAGTGTCGAGGGGCTACACCAGGGAACGGCGCACCCATCTGGAGGCACTCGCCGAGGTGCTCCCCCATCATGGTCTGGTCAGTCGCATGGTCGGCAACGACGATCCGGTGCTGTGGGTCTGGCACCCGCGTACGGGCCGTCAGACGATCATTTTCGCCACCCCGTCACACCACGGATGGACGTTCCTGTGGTCGCCCGGAGGGCAGGGCAGCGTGGACGAGCTGGAGCTCACGGCCGCCGCGTTGCAGCAGGCCCTGGACATGTCACAGCCCTGACGCCGCCGCGGCTAGCGGAGCTTGGGTGAGACGTTCTCCACCTGGCAGACCGCGCGCCAGACGGTCTTGGCGCTCTCCCCGTCGGCCAGCGCCTGTATGACGGTCCGCCCGCCCAACGGCGCGAGCACGTAGTCGCGGGCCCACGACTCGGCGTACGTGTCGCCGAAGTGAGCGTTCATCCGTCTCCAGAACTCGGTCAGGCGCATGGATTCAAGTATGGAATCGCCTGGGGGGTGGGTAGGACATCCCCATGCCAAAGACCCCCAAGTCTTCGCCACCGAAGACAGCCGAGACCAAGGCCCACAGGGCCAGGCGCCGCCGATTACTGCACACGCTGCGCCTCACCGTACAGAAGGAGAAGTCTGAGCGATCAGAAAGGCACGCGGGCGTCAGGCAGGAGCCCCGTGCGGGCAAGCCGCGTACGCGCAGGGCGTCGCGGCGCTAGACCCGCGGTCACAGCACACGCGAGCCGTACATCTCACCGAGATGGTCGGCGAGCAGCTCCAGCCGGGCGCCATCGGGGTCCTTGAAGTAGATGGAGGCGCCGCTCTCTATCTGGTGCGGCACGCCGGCCATCTCCAGTTTCCCGCGCAACCGCTCCCAGGTGGCGGGGTCGACGGAGATCGCGACGTGGTGCAGCCCGCCCAGCACCTCTTGGTACGGCCCGAGGTCGAGGCCGGGGAAGTCGAAGAACGCGAGCAGGTTGCCGTTGCCGATGTCGAAGAAGAAGTGGTTCGAGCCCTTGTAGTCGCGGTTCTCGATGATCTCCGTGAGCGGGAACTCCAGGAGTTCCTGGTAGAACTTGATGGTGCGTTCCACGTCCGACGAGAGCAGGGCCATGTGGTGCAGGCCCCGAGCGCTGCTCGATGGCCGGTGCGCTAAGACGTGGCGCCGTCTCATCTCCGCTCGGCGGGCTTCGATGGCCGCATAGTCAATGGTCACGGTCGCTGTATGTCCGCCAGGGCCCCCGCTCAACCGCTCGCCCGGGAGCCAAATGCGTTTTCTGTCGGTGGCGCGAGGCAATATGTGCTGGTGAGCTCGCTAGACCAGTTCAGCCAGGTGACCAGGCAATGGTTCGCCGGGGCCTTCCAAGCTCCCACGGCCGCCCAGGAGGGGGCGTGGGAATCGATCTCGCGCGGCGACAACACCCTGGTCGTCGCTCCCACCGGGTCGGGCAAGACGCTGGCGGCCTTCCTGTGGTCGCTCGACAGGCTGGCGTTCGAGCAGACCGGTCCCGCCGCCACACCCGAGGCCGGGCCCGCCGTCTCCGTGGCCGCCGCAGTGCGTAAAGGCGCCGCCGCGTCCGAGGGCGCCGACGCGCGCAAAGGCGCGCCGAAGGGGACGCGGGTGCTGTACGTGTCGCCGCTCAAGGCCCTGGCCGTGGACGTCGAGCGCAACCTGCGCGCGCCGCTGGCCGGGCTCAAGCAGACGGCGCGCCGGCTCGGGCTGCCGGTGCCGGAGATCTCGGTGGCGATCCGCTCGGGCGACACCCCCTCGGAAGACCGCAGGCGCTACGCCGCCAAGCCGTCCGACATCCTGATCACGACGCCGGAGTCGCTGTTCCTGCTGCTCACCAGCCAGGCGCGCGAGGCGTTGCGGGGCGTGGAGACGGTGATCGTGGACGAGGTCCACGCGGTCGCGGCCACCAAGCGCGGCGCTCATCTGGCGCTCAGCCTGGAACGGCTCGACGCGCTGCTCGACAGGCCGGCGCAGCGGATCGGGCTGTCGGCGACGGTGCGGCCGGTGAGCGAGGTGGCGGCGTTCCTGGGCGGCACGCGACCGGCCACGGTCGTGCAGCCGCCGTCGGAGAAGCGGATCGAGGTCGAGGTCGTCGTCCCGGTCGAGGACATGACGGAGATGGAGGGCCGACCCCAGCCGGAGGGCGGGGAGGAGTTCGCCCCCGAGCCGGGCAACCGGTCGATCTGGCCCCATGTGGAGGACCGGCTGTTCGACCTGATCGGGGCGCACAGCTCGACGATCGTCTTCGCCAACTCGCGGCGGCTGGCCGAGCGGCTGTGCACCCGCCTCAACGAGCTCGCGTACGAACGGGAGGGCGGCGGGGTCGAGGCCATCGACCTCTCCATCTGGGAGACACCCCCATCATCGCAGAAGCCCCAGCGGATGCCTGCCGACATGATGGCGCAGGCCGGGGCGAGCAAGGGTGTCGTGACCGAGATCGTCCGCGCGCACCACGGCTCGGTCTCCAAGGAGGAGCGGGCGCAGATCGAGGAGGCGCTCAAGTCGGGCCGGCTGCCCGCCGTGGTCGCCACCTCCAGCCTGGAGCTGGGCATCGACATGGGCGCGGTCGACCTGGTCGCGTGCGTGGAGGCGCCGCCGAGCGTGGCCAGCGGGCTGCAGCGCATCGGCCGGGCCGGCCACCAGGTCGGCGCGGTGTCCAAGGGTGTGATCTTCCCGAAGTACCGGGGTGACCTGGTGCAGACGGCCGTGGTGGCCGAGCGGATGAAGAGCGGCCAGATCGAGGAGCTGCGCTATCCGCGTAACCCGCTCGACGTGCTGGCGCAGCAGATCGTGGCGATGACCGCGCTCGACGAGTGGACGGTCGACGAGCTGGAGTCCGTGGTCAAGCGGGCCGCCCCCTATGCCACGCTGCCCAGGACCGCACTGGAGGCCACGCTCGACATGCTGGCCGGGCGCTATCCGAGCGAGGAGTTCGCCGAGCTGCGGCCGCGCATCGTGTGGGACCGGGTCACCGGCACCCTCCAGGGCCGTCCGGGCGCGCAGCGGCTGGCGGTCACCAACGGCGGCACGATCCCCGACCGCGGCCTGTTCGGCGTCTTCCTGGTGGGTGAGAAGGCCTCCCGGGTGGGCGAGCTGGACGAGGAGATGGTCTACGAGTCGCGCGTGGGCGACGTGTTCGTGCTGGGTGCGACGTCCTGGCGGATCGAGGACATCACGACCGACCGGGTGCTCGTCTCGCCCGCGCCGGGCCAGCCGGGCAAGCTGCCGTTCTGGCACGGCGACGCGCCAGGGCGCCCGGCCGAGCTGGGCAAGGCGATCGGGCAGTTCCTGCGTGAGCAGGCCAAGAACGGCTCGACCGAGCGCATGCGGGAGGCGGGGCTCGACGAGTTCGCCTCCGGAAACCTGCTGTCCTACCTCCACGAACAGCGCGAGGCCACCGGCTACGTCCCCGACGACCGCACCCTCCTCGTCGAGCGTTTCCACGACGAGCTCGGCGACTGGCGCGTGGTCATCCACTCCCCCTACGGCGCGCGGGTGCACGCCCCGTGGGCGCTGGCGATCAACCGGCGCCTGCGCGAGCGCTACGGCATCGACGTGCAGGCGGTCCACTCCGACGACGGCATCGTGCTGCGCATCCCCGACACGCTGGCCGAGCCGCCGACCGACGTGGCCGCGTTCGACGCCGAGGAGATCGAGCAGATCGTCACGGAGGAGCTGGGCGGGTCGGCCATGTTCGCCTCCCGGTTCAGGGAGTGCGCGGGACGGGCGCTGCTGCTGCCGCGCCGCACGCCGGGCAAGCGCAGTCCCCTGTGGCAGCAGCGCCAGCGCGCCGCCCACCTGCTGGGCGTGGCCTCGCAGTACGCCTCGTTCCCGATCGTGCTGGAGACCATGCGCGAGTGCCTGCAGGACGTCTTCGACGTGCCGGGGCTCGTCCAGCTCATGCGGGACATCGCCGCGCGCAGGGTGCGGCTGGTGGAGGTGGAGACCTCGCAGGCCTCGCCGTTCGCGGCGTCGCTGCTGTTCCATTACGTGGGCGCGTTCATGTACGAGGGCGACGCGCCCCTGGCCGAGCGGCGCGCCCAGGCGCTGGCACTGGACACCACGCTGCTGGCCGAGCTGCTGGGCCAGGCCGACCTGCGCGAGCTGCTCGACCCCGACGTGATCTCCGACACCGAGCGCGAGCTGGCCAGGCTCGACCGGCCGCTGCGCGACCTGGAGGACCTCGCCGACCTGCTGCGCTCCCACGGGCCGCTGCTCGCGCCCGACGTGAGCGTGCGCGGCGGCGACCCGGCCTGGCTGGCGGAGCTCGAACGCTCGCGTCGCGCGATCCACGTACGCATCGCCGGCGAGGAGCACTGGGCGGCCATCGAGGACGCGGCCCGCATGCGTGACGCGCTGGGCGTGCCGCTGCCGGTCGGGGTGCCCCACGCGTTCCTGGAGCCGGTCGCCGATCCGCTGGCCGACCTGGTGGCGCGGCACGCCCGCACCCGCGGGCCCTTCCATGCGGGCTCGGCCGCGGCCCGGTTCGGGCTGGGCGTGGCGGTGGTGACGGACGCGTTGCGCCGACTGGCCGCGTCCGGGCGGGTCGTGAACGGGGAGTTCCGGCCCGGCGGACGGGGCGAGGAGTGGTGCGACGCCGGGGTGCTGCGGATGCTGCGGCGCAGGTCGCTGGCCCGGCTGCGCAAGGAGGTCGAGCCGGTCGCGCCGGAGACCCTGGCCCGCTTCCTGCCCGCCTGGCACGGCATCACCGGCTCGGGGGCCGCGGGGGCGGCCGGCGGCCGGGGCGCGAGCGAGGCGGCCCGGGCCATGGACGCGCTGGTCCGCTCGATCGAACAGCTCCAAGGGGCCGCCGTGCCCGCGTCCGCGCTGGAGACGCTGGTGCTGCCCGCGCGGGTGCCCGGCTACCATCCGGCGCTGCTCGACGAGCTGACCTCGTCGGGCGAGGTGATGTGGGCAGGGCAGGGCTCGCTGCCCGGCGGCGACGGCTGGGTGTCGCTCTACTACGGCGACACCGCGCCGCTGCTGCTGCCCGAGCCCGCCGAGATCACGATGACCCCTCTGCACGAGCGCGTGCTGGAGTTGCTGGGCGGGGGCGGCGCGCTGTTCTTCCGCGGCATCTCCGACCAGCTCGGGTCCCTGGACGACGCCACCCTGGCGGCGGCGGTGTGGGATCTGGTGTGGGCGGGGCGGATCTCCGGCGACACGCTGGCGCCGCTGCGGGCCACGCTCGGCACCGGCCGTCCCGCGCACCGGCCCGCCACCACGCGGCGGCGCCGGGCCGTGCTGCCGAGCAGGAGCGGGCCGCCCACGGTGGGCGGCCGGTGGTGGCTGCTGCCCGCGCCCGCCGCCGACTCCACCCAGCGGGCGCACGCTCAGGCCGAGGTGCTGCTGGAACGGCACGGCGTGGTGACGCGGGGCGCGGTGACATCGGAACGACTTCCTGGGGGATTTACGCCCGTATATCAGGTCTTGCGGGCGTACGAGGAGAGCGGGCGCTGCCGCCGGGGCTACTTCGTCGAGGGCCTCGGGGGCGCGCAGTTCGCCCTGCCGGGAGCGGTCGACCGGATGCGCGCCATGGCGCCCGGCCTCGCCCCGTCCGGCGGTCCGGGGCCCGACCCTGGGGCCGGTTCGGGGGTCGGTGGCCCGTGGCCCGGCGCAGGGGCCGGTTCGGGGGTCGGTGGTGGGCGGCGGGCCGTGGTACTGGCCTCTGCCGACCCGGCCAGCCCGTACGGGGCCGCGCTCCCCTGGCCGCAGCACCCCGGCGAACTCGGGCACAAGCCTGGCCGGAAGGCCGGTTCGCTGGTCGTGCTCGTGGACGGGCACCTGGTGCTCTACGTCGAACGGGGCGGCAAGACGCTGCTGTCGTTCGCCGACGACGACCGGCTGCAGCCCGCCGTCGACGCCCTCGCGCTGGCCGTGCGGGACGGGGCGCTCGGGAAGCTGACCGTGGAACGGGCCGACGGCACGGCCATCGTCGAGTCGCCGCTGGCGGCGGCCCTGGAGGCGGCCGGTTTCCACCCCACCCCCCGGGGGCTGCGCCTACGCGCCTGAGCCCCTGCGACGCAACGACCGAAGGGCTCGGAGGGGTGGCGGGGTCCCGAGGCACGGAGGCGACAGGGCAGGGCCGGGGCCGAAATGTGGGGCTGGCGGTGTGGGAGCCGGAGGTCGAGGGCCGGGGCCGGGGTGGTGTGGGGGCGGGGGTTGGGGGTGAGGCGGGCTGGGTGGGGGAGTTGGTCCGGGCTGTATACGATTGTCGCCTCATGGCTGATTTGACGCTGGGCGCGGCCCATCCGACCTTGCGCGACGAGGTCACCAAGGAGCTGCGGCGACGCATACTCTCCGGCGAGCTCTCCCAGGGTGAGCGGCTGGTCGAGGACCGGCTGGCCGCGCTGCTCGGCGTCTCGCGCAACCCCGTGCGCGAGTCCATCCGGGTGCTGGCCGCCGAAGGGTTCGTCGAGGTCGTGCCCCGGTTCGGCGCCACCGTCGCGCGGCTGTCGGCGGCGGAGGGTGAGGAGCTCTTCGACGTGCGCATGGCGGTCGAGGGCCTGGCGGCGCGGCTGGCCGCGCGCAAGCGCACCCCCGAGTCCGCCGAGCGGCTGCGACAGGTGCTGGAGCAGGCCAAGGAGGCCGTGGAGAACGGGCGGCTGGAGGAGGTGGCCGATCTCAACACGGCCTTCCACCTGGCCGTCGGCGAGGCGGCGGGCAACTCGTACCTGAGTCTGATGATGAAGCCCATGCTCCTGCGGGCGCAGTGGGTCTTCAGCCAGACCGCCGCCGCCCGCGGGCCGCACTCCTGGACCGAGCACCTGAGTCTGTGCGAGGCCATCGCGGCGGGCGACGAGGATGAGGCGCAGGCCAGGGCCATCGCGCACGTGGCCGCGGCCAGGCGGTCGTTCCTGGCGGCGATCCGCAGGGCAAATCCCCCGAACGATTAGAAAACACTCAGATAACAACACAGGGTCAGGAAACACCAGTGAAATGTGAGGTCTTGTATACAGTCTCCTAAACCTTTCAACGGAGGCCCCATGAGACCGTCCCCCAGGCTCGTCGCGGCGCTCGCCGTTCTCCCCCTTGCCCTGACAGCTTGCGGCGGAGGCGGATCGAGCGGCACCCCCGCAGCCCCTCCCTCCATAGCCGACGCCTCGGCCGACAACCGGCCGGTCAAGGCGGGCGGCACGCTCAACGTGGCGCTCAGCGCCGACCCCGACGCGCTCGACCCGAGCATCTCGACCACGCTGGTGGGTCGCGAGGTGTTCGCGAACATGTGCGAGAAGCTCTTCGACATCGACGCGCAGTCGAGCCTGGTCCCGCAGCTGGCCAGTGCCTTGCCCGAGGTCTCCGGCGACGGCAAGGAGGTGACGATCAAGCTGCGCGAGGGCGTGAAGTTCAACGACGGCACGGCGTTCGACGCCGAGGCGGTCAAGAAGTCGCTGGACCGGCACCGCACCTGGGAGAAGTCCGCGCGCCAGGCCGACCTGGCGGCGGTGTCCAAGGTGACCGTGGTCGACCCCACGACGGTCAAGCTCACGCTGACGCAGGCGTTCACGCCGCTGACCGCGCAGCTCGCCGACCGCGCCGGCATGATCATGTCGCCCAAGGCCCTGGACGCGGGCAACGACAACTTCGGGGCGAGCCCGGTCTGCGTCGGGCCGTTCAAGTTCGCGAGCCGCACGTCCGGCAGCCAGATCGTGCTGGAGAAGGCTCCCGACTACTACGACGCGGCCAAGGTCAAGCTCGACAAGCTCGTATACAAAATCATCGTGGACCCGAACGTACGGGCCGCGAACCTGAAGTCCGGCGACGTCCAGGTGGGCGACAACCTCGCCACCACCACGGTCAAGGGCGTGCAGAGCGACCCCAACCTCAAGGTCGTGTCCGGTGGCGGCCTCGGCTACTACGGCATCACGATCAACACCGGCAACGCCGGCGGCTCCACCGAGAAGCCCGGCACGGTGAACACGGCGCTGGCCAAGAGCCCGCAGCTGCGCGAGGCGTTCGAGCTGGCCCTCGACCGCGACGTGATCAACAAGACCGTCTACAACGGCCTGCACGAGGTGGACTGCTTCCCCGTGCCGGTGGACAGCCCGTACCGCGCCAAGGACCTGCAGTGCCCGGCGCGTGACCTGGCCAAGGCCAAGCAACTGGTGCAGGCGTCCGGCGTGCAGACACCGATCCCGGTCACGCTCACCAGCCCGAACGACGCCACCAACGTGCGCCTGGCGCAGGTCATCCAGCAGATGACCAAGGAGGCGGGCTTCAACGTGAACGTGCAGACCGCCGAGTTCGTCAGCACGCTCGAGCAGGGCAAGTCCGGCAAGTTCGACGTCCTGCTGAACGGCTGGTCGGGCCGCGTCGACCCGGACGGCAACCTCACGAACCTCATCACCAGCCGCGGCAGCAACAACTACAGCGGCATGTCCGACCCGGGCATCGACGACCCGATCAAGCAGGCCGCCGCCGAGTCGGACCCTGTCAAGCGGGCCGAGCTCTACGCGGGCGCCCTGAAGAAGGCCGCCGAGGTGAGAGGCGTCCTGTACCTGTACCACAACAAGTACTACCTGGGCATGAGCAAGAACGTGGCCGGCGTCCAGTACTTCAAGGACGGCCTGCCGCGCTTCGTCACCGCCGGGTTCACCGCGTAATGCTCTGGTTCATCCTCCGGCGCTGCGGATCGGCCGTGATCGTGCTGTTCCTGGCCAGCGTCCTGATCTTCCTCGGGATCAGGGCGCTGCCCGGGGACCCGGCCACGGTCATGGCGGGCGAGGAGGCCTCGCCCGCCGTGATCGAGGCCATCCGGCACGAGTTCGGCCTGGACAAGCCGCTGCCCGCCCAGTACCTCGACTACGTCGGCCAGACCCTGACCGGCAACCTCGGCCGCTCCACGCAGGACCAGCTTCCGGTGATCGACATCATCGCCGAGCGGCTGCCGGTGACGCTGGAGCTGTCGGCCCTGGCCATGCTGGTCGCGATCGTCGTCGGGGTGGGCGCGGGCATCGTCGCGGCCGTCCGGCGCGGCCGGCTCGCCGACTACCTGGCCACCGGGTTCGGCCTGGCCGGGCTGTCGGTGCCGCACTTCTGGCTCGGCCTGCTCGGCATCCTGCTGTTCGCGGTCACCTGGCGGGTCCTGCCCGCCTCCGGGTACGTCCCCTTCACCCAGGACCCCGGCCAGAACCTCCAGCGCATGATCCTGCCCGCCCTCGTGCTCGGCACCGGCTTCGCCGCCATCCTCATGCGGCAGACCCGCTCGGCCATGCTCGGCGCGCTCTCGGCCGACTACGTCCGGACCGCCAGGTCGAAGGGCCTGTCCGAGATCAAGGTCGTGGGCGCGCACGCGTTGCGCAACAGCCTGACGACCGTGGTCACGGTGCTCGGCCTCCAACTCGGCGCGCTGATCAGCGGCGCGGTGGTGACCGAGCAGATCTTCGTGATCCCCGGGTTCGGCAAGCTGACCGTGGACGCGGTGCTGACCAGGAACTACCCCGTCATCCAGGCCGTCGTGCTGATCACGGTCATCGGCTACGTGCTGGTCAACCTGCTGGTCGACATCGTGTACGCGTTCCTCAACCCCCGGATCAGGCTGTCGGGGGGCGCGAATGACTAGGCTGTGGCGGCGTTTCAAGCGGCGCCCGATGCCGATGGCCGGGCTGGTGCTGGTGGTCGCGTTCGTGCTGCTGGCGCTGATCGGGCCGCTGGTGACCGGCGACCCCACCGCGCAGGACTACCTGGCCACGCTCGCGCCTCCGTCGGGCGCGCACCCGATGGGCACCGACGACCTGGGCCGCGACGCGTTCGCCAGGATCGCGCACGGCGCTCAGGTGTCGTTGCAGGCCGGCGTGCTCTCCACGCTGCTGGCGATGGTCGTGGGCATCCCGATCGGCCTGGTCGCCGGGTTCTACCGGCGCTGGCTCGACCCGGTCGTGATGCGACTGGTGGACGTGACGCTGGCGTTCCCGTTCCTGGTGTTCGCGGTGGGCCTGGCGGCGATCATCGGGCCCTCGCTGAAGGGCGTGGTGTTCGCGCTGGGCTTCTCGCAGCTGCCCGCCGTCATCAGGATCACCCGTGGCGAGGTGCTGGCGGTCAGGGAGATGGACTACGTGGCCGCGGCCGTCGCCGACGGCGCGGGCGACGGGCACCTCATCTTCCGTTACGTGCTCCCGAACTGCCTCAACCCGCTCATCGTGCAGGCCACCGTGGCGATCCCGGGGGCGATCATCGGCGAGGCCACGCTGTCGTTCCTGGGGCTGGGCGTGCAGCCGCCCACGCCCTCGTGGGGCGTGATGCTGACGACCGCGCAGCAGTATCTGAGCGACGCCCCCTGGCTGGCCGTCTGGCCCGGGATCATGATCGCGCTGGCCACCCTCGGCTTCAACCTGCTGGGCGACGGGCTGCGGGACGTTCTGGACCCGAGGAGCGGCCGATGAGCCTGCTGGAGATCACCGACCTGAGGGTCGGCTTCGACACCGAGGACGGCCTGGTGCAGGCGGTCAGGGACATCTCGCTCACGCTGGACGAAGGCGAGATCCTGGCACTGTGCGGCGAGTCCGGCTGCGGCAAGTCGGTCACCGCGATGTCGGTGCCCAGGCTGCTGCCGCCCGAGACGACCCGGCTGTCCGGCTCGGTCAAGCTGGACGGGCGCGAGCTCACCACGCTCCCCGAGGCGGACCTGCGGCACGTACGCGGCAAGGACGTCTCGGTCGTCTTCCAGGAGCCGATGACCTCGCTGAACCCGTCGTTCAGCGTCGGTTACCAGATCATCGAGGTGCTGCGCAGGCACGAGCGCCTCTCGCGCCAGGCCGCCAGGAGCCGCGCCGTCGAGCTGCTGGAGCTGGTCGGCATCCCGGCGCCGCAGCGCCGCATGAAGGAGTACCCGCACCAGCTCTCTGGCGGCATGCGCCAGCGCGTGATGATCGCGATCGCGGTGGCCTGCTCGCCCCGGGTGCTGATCGCCGACGAGCCCACCACGGCGCTCGACGTGACGATCCAGGCGGGCGTGCTGGACGTCTTCCGCGACCTGCGCGACCGGCTCGGCACGGCGATCATCCTCATCACGCACGACCTGGGCGTGGTGGCCGACATCGCCGACCGGGCCGTGGTCATGTACGCCGGCCGCGCCGTCGAGCAGGCCCCGGTGGCCGAGTTGTTCGCGAACCCGCGGCACCCGTACACGCTGGGCCTGATGAACGCGCTCCCGTCCGCGGCGGTCAACGGCCGCCTGGCCGAGATCCCCGGCATGGTGCCCTCGCCGCTGTCGGATCCCGACGAGTGCGCGTTCCAGGCCCGCTGCCCGCGCGCCCAAGGCGACTGCCGCGCGGCCAGACCCCCGCTCGAACGGCACGCGGACGGCCATCTGGCGGCCTGTTTCCACCCGGGAGGCAAGCAGTGATCCTGCGGATCGACAACCTGGTCAAGCACTACGGCCAGGTACGCGCCGTGGACGGCCTGTCGCTGGAGCTCGCCCAGGGCGAGGTACTCGGCCTGGTCGGCGAGTCGGGCAGCGGCAAGTCCACGGTCGGCAAGTGCGTGCTGCGCCTGACCGAGCCCACCTCGGGGGCCATCGAGCTGGACGGCCGCGACATCACCCACCTGTCGCGCCGGGCCATGCGCCCGCTGCGCAGGGACGTCCACATGGTCTTCCAGGACCCCTACTCCTCGCTCAACCCGCGTTTCACGATCGGGCAGATCGTCGCCGAGCCGCTGCTGCGGCACAAGGTGGCCGACCGGCGTGAGGTCTCCGGACGCGTGTCCGCCATGCTGGAGAAGGTGGGGCTGCGGCAGGAGATGCGTTCCCGGTTCCCGCACGAGCTGTCCGGCGGGCAGCGGCAGCGGGTCGGGCTGGCCAGGGCGCTGATCCTGGAGCCCAAGCTGGTCGTGGCGGACGAGCCGGTGTCGGCGCTGGACGTGTCGGTGCAGGCGTCGGTGCTCAACCTGATCACGGACCTGCAGCGGGACATGGGGTTCTCGTGCCTGTTCATCACGCACGACTTGTCGGTGGTGGAGTTTCTCGCCGACCGGATCGCCGTCATGTACCTGGGCAAGATCGTCGAGTCCGGTCCGACGGCCGAGATCTTCGCCGCGCCGCGGCACCCGTACACGCAGGCCCTGCTGTCGGCGGCGCCGGTGCCCGATCCGGTCCGGCAGCGGGAGCGGCGCAGGATCGTGCTCGGCGGGGACGTCCCCAGCCCGGTCGACCCGCCGTCCGGGTGCCGGTTCCACACGCGGTGCCCGCTGGCGTACGACGCCTGCCGTACCGAGGAGCCGCTGCTTCGGGATCCTCGCGGCAACGGCCATCCGGCCGCGTGTCATCTTGTCACGGTGGACCGCGTCCCCGACGCGGCCGCCAATCTGTAGAAGGAGAGATCTTGTTCACCACCAGGCCCGAGCTGACGGGCGACTTCGGCATGGTCGCCAGCACGCACTGGCTGGCCTCGGCCACCGGCATGGGCGTGCTGGAACGCGGCGGCAACGCCTTCGACGCGGCGGTGGCCGCCGGGTTCGTGCTCCAGGTCGCCGAGCCGCACCTGAACGGCCCCGGCGGCGAGGTGCCGATCCTGCTGTGGAGCGAGGACGAGCAGAAGGTGTCCGTGGTGTGCGGGCAGGGCGTGGCGCCGGCCGCGGCCACCGTCGAGCGCTACACCGGGCTGGGCCTGGACATCGTGCCCGGCACGGGGCTGCTGGCGGCCACCGTGCCGGGAGCGTTCGGCGGCTGGATGCTCATGCTGGAGCGCTGGGGCACCTGGTCGCTGGCCGACGTGCTGGCCCCCGCGATCCACTACGCCGAGCACGGGGTGCCGGTGCTGGAGCGCATCGCGGCCACGATCGAGTCGGTCGAAGGGCTGTTCAACGACGACTGGCCGACGTCGGCGGCGACCTGGCTGCCCGGCGGCCGGGTCCCGGCGGCCGGGTCGAAGCTGGCCAACCCGGTGCTGGCGGCCACCTACCGGCGGGTGGTCGCCGAGGCCGAGGCCGCGTCGAGCACCCGCGAAGGCCAGCTCGACGCCGCCCGCCGCGCCTGGTACGAGGGGTTCGTGGCCGAGGCGATCGCCGAGTTCTGCGCCAAGACGGCCTGGCGGGACAGCAGCGGCGAGGCGCACGGCGGGCTGCTCACCGGCGACGACCTGGCCCGGTGGTCGGCCTCGGTCGAGGAGCCGCTCGCCTTCGACTACCGCGGCCACACCGTCTACAAGACGCGGCCGTGGGGGCAGGGGCCGGTGTTCCTGCAGCAGCTCGCGCTCCTGCAGGGCTTCGACCTGGACGGGATGGAGTTCCTCGGCGCCGACTACGTGCACACGGTGACGGAGGCCGCCAAGCTCGCCTTCGCCGACCGCGAGGCCTGGTACGGCGACACCGACGTGCCCGTGTCCGACCTGCTCAGCGAGGCCTACAACGCAGAGCGGCGCAAGCTCATAGGCGCGCAGGCCAGCTTCGAGCTGCGGCCCGGCGCCCCGGGCGGCCGCGTGCCCAGGCTGCCCGACTACCCCGCGCCCGGCACGGCGAGCGACGCCCCCGGTATCTCCGGCGCGCGCTCCCCGCAGGGCGTCGGCGAGCCGACCGTGGCCCGCGACGGCACGGTGAAGGGTGACACCTGCCACCTCGACGTCGTGGACCGGTACGGCAACATGGTCTCCGCCACCCCCAGCGGCGGCTGGCTGCAGAGCTCCCCCACCATCCCCGAGCTGGGCTTCTGCCTGGGCACCAGGGCTCAGATGTTCTGGCTGCAGGACGGGCTGCCCGCCTCGCTGCGTCCCGGCACGCGTCCGCGCACCACGCTGACGCCGTCGTTCGCGCTCAGGGACGGCAGGCCGTGGCTGGCGTTCGGCACCCCCGGCGGCGACCAGCAGGACCAGTGGAGCCTGAACTTCTTCCTCGCGGTCGTCCACGGCGGGCTGAACCTGCAGGAGGCCATCGACGCCCCCATGTTCCACTCCGAGCACTTCCCCAGCTCGTTCTTCCCGCGCGGCTCCCGTCCCGGCGTGCTGCACGTCGAGGACCGGGTGGACGCGGGCGTGCCGGCGGAGCTGCGGCGGCGCGGGCACGAGGTCGAGGTGCAGGGCCCGTGGACGCTCGGCAGGCTCAGCGCCGTCGCCCGTGACGGCGAGTTCCTCAAGGCCGCCGCCAACCCGCGCGGCGCCCAGGGCTACGCAGTCGGCCGATGACGGATCTCCTGTTCATGCTGGGCGCCGGTCTACTGGCCGGTGTGGTGAACGCGCTGGCGGGCGGCGGGACGCTCATCTCGTTCCCCGCGCTGCTGGCGCTGGGTTATCCGAGTCTGACCGCGTCCGTGACCAACGCGGTGGCGCTGTGGCCCGGCTACCTGGGCGGCGTGCTCGGCTACCGGGCCGAGCTGCGCGGCCAGCGGCGCCGGGCGGCGGCGTTGTCGATCACGACCGTGCTGGGCGCGGGCGTGGGCAGCGCGTTGCTGCTGCTCACGCCCGGCCGGCTGTTCGAGTCGCTGGTGCCGTGGCTGGTGGCCTTCGCCAGCCTGGCGCTGCTGGCCCAGCCGTGGCTGCGCAGGCTCTTCGGCGGTGAGGCCGACGGGCCGCCCAGCAAGCTGGTGTACGCCGGGGTCTTCCTGGGCGGCTGTTACGGCGCCTACTTCAACGGCGGAATGGGTGTCCTGCTCCTGACGGTGCTCGGCATGTTCCTGCACGACAACCTGCATCGGGTGAACGCCGTGCGGGCCACGCTCGCGCTGGTGATCAGCACGGTGTCGGTCGTGGCGTTCTCCCTGTTCGGTCCCGTGCAGTGGCAGGCCGTGGCGGTGATCGCGCCGGCCAGCCTGGTCGGCGGGTTCCTGGGCACGCGTCTGGCCAAACTCATGTCGGCCAAGGTCCTGCGCGGCGTCGTTGTCGCGTTCGGCCTGGGTGTGGCCGTGGCGCTTGCCTTGCGTTAGGCGGTATCGCTACGCGACGGTGGCCTCGATGAGGTCGTCCACCACGTCGGCCAGGTCGTGGCCCCTGGCGTGCACCCGGCGCTGGCGCATGGCTCCCGAGCCCTTGCGCAGCAGCCGGTCCAGCCCCTCCTGGACGAACGTCAGGTCGCCGGCCTCCGCCAGCGCCGGGCGTACGTGCTCCAGGAGGCGGCCCGCCATCACCGGCGCGGGCACGAGGGCGCCGTGCCGCACGTCCATGCTGTCGCCCGTCAGCCCGTAGCGGGCCGCGCGCCAGTAGGCGGCGCGCAGCACCTCCGCCGGGATCGGCAGCCCACGGTCACCCCGCTCCACCGCGGCCAGCGCGGTCACCACCAGCGCGCGGATGAGCCCGATCAGGGTGAGACTGTCGCTCACGTCGAGCGGCACGTCGGCCACCCTGATCTCGACCGTGGGCAGCCGGGACGACGGCCTGGCGTCCCAGTAGACCGTCTTGGCGTCGAGCAGCACGCCCGAGTCCGTGAGCGCCCGCACCGCCAGCTCGTAGTCGCCGAACGAAGGGAAGTACGGCGGCGCGCCGGACACCGGCCAGCGACCCCAGCTGATCACCCGCCAGGACGCGTAGCCGGTGTCGCGGCCCACGAAGAACGGCGAGTTGGCGGCCAGCGCGATCAGCGTGGGCAGCCAGGGACGCAGGTGGTTGCCGACGTAGACAGCGTGCTCCTCGTCGGGCACGTCCACGTGCACGTGCAGGGCGCAGATGCTGATCTCGTCATGAAGTGCGCGATAGAGCGTCCTCCCTTGGTGATAGCGATCGTCGTCGGCGAGCGGCGGCGGCATGACGTTCCCCAGCACGGGGATGCCGCTCGCGACGACGGCCAGTCCGCACGAACGGGCGGCGAACGCCACCTCCTGCCGCGCGGAACGCAATTGCGAGCCGAGCTCGCTGAGGTCGGCGGAGGGCGGCGTGCGAGCCTCCACCTGGAAACGCGTGATTTCTTGCACCACGTCGAGCACATCCGTCGCCGCGGCCAGGACATCGGCCGCTCGGGGAGCCACGTGGCGGGTGCGGGGATCGACTACGAGGTATTCCTCTTCGATCCCGATCAACGGAACCATACCCACACCTCGCTGGGAGTCCAAACCTCCGACTGAAGGTTGTGCCCGGCGCACGCCCAGGGGAAAACCCCTGGAGCAAACGATTGCTCAGATGGGCCCGTAGAGGGCGTGGGCAAATCCCGTGGACATGGCCCAATAACGGTCGCCGTACGACCAGTGCCACCACTCGGTGGGGTAGTTGACCAGGCCGGTGGGCTCCAGGGCGGCGGCGAGGAGCTTGCGGTGGGCGCGCGCGTCGGCGGTGATATTGGGGGCGGCCGTATAGCAGGCGCCGTCGCTCTGCTCCGGGTTGTCGTTGACCTGGGTGCCCATGTCGTACTCGACGCCGTCGGGGTCGCACAGGGTCAGGTCCACGGCGGCGCCGGCGGTGTGGGGGGCGACCTCGACCGGGGACACGTACCGACTCGCCGCGATATATGACTCGTCGGGGGAAATTTCGGGGAATGTGGTGTGGAGTTCTGCCCGGTACGTCTCGAAGATCCGCCGCTGGGTGGCGATGGGCCGGTAGCCCTCGACGATCAGCAGGTGGAACCCCTCGGGCAGCGAACGCTCGGCCCGCTCCAGCCGGTCGAGCAGGCCGGAGCGCAGGTGCGCGTACGCGCCCTCGTCGTCGGCCAGCCGCGTGTCGACCCGCAGCCGCCCGCGCACGTCGGCCAGCGGCTCGCCGCACTCGCGCACGGGAAGCGCGGTCACCCTGGGGTCGGAGATGAGCACGACATCGTTGGGGGACAGCCACATGAGCAGAAATTCTCACACAGTATCGGAGAAGACCTGCTCCCGGGCCTGCTCCAGAGCGGCCACCAGCGCCCCGCGCAGCACGGGGTTGCCCGCGACCTGGGTCGTGACCACGGTCGGCCGGCTGGGACAGACGCGGGCCACCGCCTCCTGCACCTTGGCGGCCAGCCGCGCGCCGCCTGCCCGGCCGATGTCGCCGCTGAGCACGATCAGCCCGGGATCGAGCACGACGGTCACCGCCGCCGCGCCCACGGCCAGCCGTCCCGCCACCTCGTCCAGGTAGCCCTCGTCGCCGCCGCGCACCAGGTCGGGCACCGTCCTGCCGGTCACGCCGTGCCGATCTGCCAGGCCGCGCAGCGCGTCGTGGCCCACCAGGCGCTGGAACGAGCCCGACTGCGGCTCGGAGACGTCCGTCGGCAGCGGCTCGCCGGGGACCGGCAGCCAGCCGATCTCGCCCGCTCCCCCGCTGATGCCCCGGTGCAGCCTGCCGCCCAGCATGACGCCGAGGCCCTGGCCGACGCCGGCCCAGATCACCACGAAGTCGTCGTGGCCGACGGCCGCGCCGTACTTGTGCTCGGCGAGGGCGACCAGGTTGACGTCGTTCTCGATGGTGACGGACGCGCCGAGCGTCTCGCGCAGGCTGGCCAGCACGCCGACGTGCCAGTCCGGCAGGTCGTACGACCAGCGCACGTCACCCGTGATCGGGTCGACCACGCCCCTGGTGCCGATGACGAACGCGCGCAACCGCGACAGGCTGACGTTCGCCGTGTCGCAGGCGCGCTGCACCGCCTCGTGGACCGCCTTGACCGGGTCGCGGCCGTCGGACGGGTTGAGCGTGATCTCCACGACCACCCTGCCTGTGATGTCCGCCACAGCGACCTTGAGGCTGTCGGGCAGGACCTCGAGCCCGGCCACGTACGCGCTGGAGGGAACGACGGCGTACAGGGCGGCGTGCGGCCCCCTGCCCCCGGCGCGCTCCCCCGCGACCTCGACCAGCCCCCGCTCCTCCAGGCGAGCGAGCAGCTGACCTGCGGTTACCTTGGAGAGCCCGGTCCTTTCCCCCAGCTCGGCCCGGGTGAGCGGGCCGTCCATCAGGAGGAGTTCGAGTGCCGCGCGATCGTTCAACCTGCGCAGCAGCCGGGGGACTCCCGGGCTTCGACTCATTACCGCACCCCTCTCGTCACGAATGGCTAACGGGCGTTTCTTTTAAGAAAGTTTCTTGTTAGTTTAGCAGCGTTGTTCGACATTTGACGATCAGCCTGGTGCGGACGTAGGCCGGCACCCGGGAAGGGAGAACCCTGTGAGGATCGCGAAGATCACAGCCGCTACGGTCAGCACGGCCGCGCTGGCCCTGGGTCTGGCCGCCTGTGGCTCGAGCGAGACCCCCTCGTCCTCACCAAGCGCCGCCGCACCCGCCAGCAGCGGCCCCAAGTACGCCGGCAAGACGCTGACGTTCTGGCGCCTCGGGGACACCAACCCCGCCGCGCAGAAGTACACCGACGAGCTGGTCGCCGAGTTCGAGAAGGAGACCGGCGCCAAGGTGAACGTCGAGTGGATCCCTTGGCCGCAGGTCAACGACAAGTTCACGGCCGCGGCCGCCGGCGGCACCGGCCCTGACGTGACGGAGATCGGCAACGACCAGGTGCCGCTGTGGCAGAGCCAGGAGGCCCTGGAGCCGATCACCGACATCGTGGCGGGCGGCGACCAGGCCCAGATCCCCAAGAACCTCATGGGGCTGGAGACCATCGACGGCGAGACGTACGCCGTGCCATGGGGCGGCGGCAGCCGGGCGGTGCTCTACCGCGCCGACTGGTTCAAGGAGCTCAAGATCGAGATCCCCAAGACCTGGGACGAGCTCGTGGCGGCCGCCAAGAAGATCCAGGCCAAGAAGGGCAAGGACGTGGACGGCTTCGCCTTCAACGGCGGCTCCGACGCCAACCACCTGCTCGGCGCCCTCGCCTGGACCGCCGGCGGCGACTACGCCGCCAAGGACGGCGACAAGTGGGTCGGCAAGCTCACCGACCCCGGCTTCAAGGAGGGCTTCGCCCAGTACACCGGCCTGGTGACCGACGGCCTGTCCAGCAAGTCGCGGCTCAACCAGAACACCACCGAGATCCGCACCCGCTTCGCCAACAACAAGGTCGGCATGTACCTGACCGCGTCGTGGGACCTGCCGGGGATCGCGGAGGACAGCAAGGGCAAGCTCAAGGGTGACAAGCTGGCCTTCTTCCCGCTCCCGTCCAAGGCGGGCGGCGAGGCGCAGTCCTTCCTCGGCGGCAACGACATCGCCGTGTGGGGCTCCGCGAAGGAGAAGGACGCGGCCAAGGAGTTCGTGAAGCTGGCCTCCAACAAGCAGTGGGGCGTCAAGTACGCCACCGACGGCGGTCTGCTCCCCGTCTACCCCGAGGCCCTCGCCGCGCTGTCCAGTGACCCCGCGCAGGCGCCGTTCGCCGCCGCCTTCGCCAAGGCCAAGGCCTTCCCCGCCGACCCGCAGTGGACGGAGGCCAACGAGACCAAGGCGGTGCTGCAGAACGCGGCCCGCAAGGTCATCGAGGGCAAGGCGAGCGCGGATGACGCGCTGGCCGCTGCCAACAAGGAACTCGAAGACATCCTCAACGCCTCCTGAGTCCTGTGACGAACACGTCAACGCTCGCCCCCCGGGGCGGAGGCCGCGCCTCCGCCCCGGGGCGGCGCCGCTCACACCGGCCACCGCGGGCCAGCGGCCTGCCCGCCTGGTCGATCCCCTACGTCCTGCTGATCCCGGGACTGCTGGTCATCGGCGCGCTGCTGCTGTGGCCGCTGATCCAGATGGTGATCATCTCCTTCCAGAAGGTGGGACTCGTCCAGATCTCGGGCAAGAAGCCGGCCACCTGGGTCGGGCTCGAGAACTTCACCAAGGTCTTCGAGAACGACATCTTCTGGTCCTCGCTGCGCAACACGCTGGTGTTCGCGGTGATCGCGGTGCCGCTCACGCTGATCCTCGGCACCGCCGTCGGCGTCCTGCTGCACCGGCTCGGCAAGAAGATGTCGCTGTTCGTCATCATCGGCATCATGTTCGCCTGGGCGGTCCCGCCGGTGGCGCAGGGCATGATCTGGCGCTCGCTGTTCGACGCCGAGGCCGGCATCGTCAACTGGGCGCTCAACCTGCTGCCCGACGGGCTCTCCAAAGCCCTGTTCGGACGGGCCGACTGGACCGGTCAGCCGTGGCTCAACGACGCCTGGTCCATCTACATGGCGCTGATCGTCTGCGTCGTCTGGGCGGGCTTCCCCTTCATCGCGGTCTCGGTGCTGGCCGGCCTCAAGGGCATCCCGGCCGAGCTGTACGAGGCGGCCAAGGTGGACGGCTCCGGCGCCTGGCGCACGTTCAGGAAGATCACCTTCCCGCTGCTCAAGCCGGTGTTCGCGGTGCTGACCGTGCTCTCGATCATCTGGGACTTCAAGGTCTTCTCCCAGCTGTACGTGCTGGCCGGCACCACCAACCGGGAGGCCTACAACCTGTCGATGTACGCGGTGACCGAGGCGTTCAAGGCCCCGCCGAAGATGGGATCGGGCGCCGCCATCGCGGTGGTCCTGACCGTGATCCTGCTCATCGTCACCGCGGCCTACATCCGCCAGATGTTCAAGCAGGAGGAGCTGTGAAGAGCCCGCAGGCCCGCAGGCGCCTGGGCAAGGCCACGCTCAACGCGGCAGGCGTGCTGGTCTTCCTGGTCGCCGTCTTCCCCGTCTACTGGATGGTCTCCACCGGCTTCAAGGCGAACGACCAGATCTTCACCACCGAATTCATCCCGTTCCCCACGCACTTCACCTTCGAGCACGTCACGCGGGTGCTCACCGACGGCGTGGCCGGGCACTCGATCTGGCTCTACATGCGCAACAGCGCCATCGTCGCGCTCGGGACGGTCCTGATCGGCGCGGTCTTCGCGCTGCTGTCGGCCACCGCGGTGGCCCGGTTCCGGTTCAAGGGGCGCACGGCGTTCCTGAGCCTGCTGCTCGTCGCGCAGATGATCCCGGCCGAGGCGCTGCTCATCCCGCTGTTCCTCGGCGTCAAGCGGCTGGGCCTCTATGACCAGTTGCTCGGTCTGATCGTGACGCAGGTCGCGCTGACGCTGCCGTTCGGGATCTGGATGCTGCGCACGTTCGTGGCCGCCGTGCCCAAGTCGCTGGAGGAGGCGGCCTGGATCGACGGCGCGAGCCGGTTCACCACCTTCTGGAAGGTGCTCTTCCCGCTGGTGGCCCCGGGTCTGGTCGCGACCAGCATCTTCTCGTTCATCACCGCGTGGAACGAGCTGATCATGGCGCTCTACCTGATCAACGACCCGACCAAGTACACGATGCCGGTGGCCCTGCAGTACTTCTTCGGGCAGAAGGGCACCGACTGGGGCGCCATCATGGCCAGCTCCACGATGATGACCATCCCGGTCGTCATCTTCTTCCTTCTCGTACAACGCCGCATGGTCTCCGGCCTGGTCGCCGGGGCCGTGAAGGGCTGACATCCGCAGGGCGAATGCCTTATTCGACCCTGCCCATCTTTGGGCCTGAAATCCGATGAGGAGCTATGAGTCAGAGTGATCGGGGGCTGCGCCGTCTCGCGGCCGGCACGCTGCTCGTCGCCTTCCAGGGCACCGTGGCGCCCGAATGGGTGCTGCGCGAGCTGGAGCAGGGCCTGGGCGGCGTCACGCTCTTCGGCTTCAACGTGGCCGATCCCGGCCAGGTGAGCGACCTGACGTCCGCGCTGCGGGGCGCCGGTGAGCCCGTCATCTCGCTGGACGAGGAGGGCGGCGACGTGACGCGGCTGGCGTACCACGTCGGCAGCCCGTACCCGGGGAACGCGGCACTGGGCGCGGTGGACGACGTCGAGCTGACCCGCCGGGTCTACCGCGCGATCGGCTCGGAGCTGGCCGCCTGCGGCATCAACCTGGACATGGCGCCCAGCGCCGACGTCAACACCGAGGCCGACAACCCGGTGATCGGCACCAGGTCCTTCGGGCCCGACCCGGAGCTGGTCGCCAGGCACACGGTGGCGGCCGTGGAGGGCCTGCAGTCGGTGAACGTGGCCGCCTGCGTCAAGCACTTCCCCGGCCACGGCGCCACCCGGGTGGACTCCCACCTGGCGATCCCCGTCGTGGACGTGGACCTGGACGTGCTGCGGGAGCGGGAGCTGGCCCCGTTCCGCGCGGCGGTCGGCGCGGGGGCCAGGTCGGTGATGACCGCGCACGTCGCGGTGCCCGCAGTGACGGGCGAGACGCCCGCCACGCTGTCCAGCGCCGCGCTCACCGGGCTCCTCAGGGGCGAGCTCGGCTACGACGGCGTGGTCATCACCGACGCGCTCGACATGCGGGCGATCACCAGGAGCGTGGGCCTGGCCGGCGGCGCGGTGCTGACGCTCGCGGCCGGGGCCGACCTGCTGTGCCTCGGGCCGCTGCCGACCTACGACGACGTCCAGGCCATCATCGCGGAGATCGTCTCCGCGGTGCGCGAGGGGCGGCTGCCGCTCTCCCGGCTGGAGGAGGCGGCGGCGCGGGTGGCGGCGCTGCGGGCCTGGTTCGGGGCGCCCGCGCCTGTCGCCGCCGAGCAGAACGTGGTCGGCCTGCACGCCGCGCGCCGCGCCGTGCGGCTGACCGGAGCGACGGAGCCCCTGGTCGAGCCCCTGGTGATCGAGGTGGACACCCCGCCGACGATCGCCGTGGGCGACGTGCCGTGGGGCGTGGGCCCGTGGCTGCCGGACGCGGAGATCGTCCGGGTCAAGCCCGCGGCCGCCGACGTTCCTGACCTGCTGGCCAAGGCCGTGAACCGGTCCCTGGTCGTGGTGGTCAAGGACGCGCACCGCCACCAGGCGAGCCAGGAACTGGTCTCCGCGCTGGTGGCGGCTCGTCCGGACGCGACGGTGATCGAGATGGGGCTGCCCGTGTGGCGCCCCGACAGCGCCGCCTACATCGCCACGTACGGGGCCGCCCGGGCCAACGCCCAGGCCGCGATCGAACTGCTCACGGCCTAGCTCCTCGCGGGCCCGGTCGAGCCGCTCACTGTCTAAGGCGCCAGCAGCTCCTCGCGGGCCTGGTCGAGGGCGGCCAGCACGGCGCCGCGCAGCACCGGGTTGGCGTCGGTGATCTTCGTGGTGACGACCTGGGGGCGCACCGGGCAGATCCTGGCCACCGCCTCCTCCACCCGGGACGTGAGCGCGGGTCCGCCGGCGTGGCCGATCTCCCCGGCCAGCACGACCAGCCCGGGGTCGAGGATCACGCACACGGCGGCGACGCCCAGGGCGAGCCGGTTGGCGATCTCGTCGAGCAGCGGCTCGCCCTGGGCGCCCGCCGCCATCGCGACCTTGACGCACTCGCCCGCGCTGCCGGCCGCGAACCCGTACGTCTGGGCCAGCTCCGCCACCGCCTCGGCGCTGACCAGCGACTGCAGGCCGCCGGCCAGCGAGGGCAGCCGCCCGGGCTCGGTGCGGATGTCCTCGGGCAGTGGCACGCCGGGCACCGGCAGGTAGCCGATCTCGCCCGCGCTGCCGGAGCGGCCCCGGTGCAGCTTGCCGCCGAGCATGATCGCCAGGCCCAGGCCACGGCTGGACCACAGCAGGACGAAGTCGTCGAGCCCCTTGGCCGCCCCGTCGGCCCGCTCGGCGATGGCGGCGAGGTTGACGTCGTTCTCGATGGTGACCGCGCGCCGCAGGTCGCCGGCCAGGGCCTCGTGGATGCCCTCGTGCCAGCCCGGCAGGTCGAACGAGAAGCGTACGTCGCCGCTGCGCGGATCGACCACGCCAGGGGTGCCGATCACGACGCCGCGCAGCTTGGAGAGGCTGATCTTGGCGCTGCGGCAGGCCTTGACGATCGCGCCGTGGACCACCGAGACAGGGTCGTCGTGGCCGCCGGGGTCGACCGTGACCTCGGCGATCGTGTGACCGTGGATGTCGGCCACCGCGGTGGAGATCAACTCGGGCCCGACCTCGAGGCCGGCCACGTACGCGCTGGAGGGGATCACCGAGTAGAGCGCCGCGTTGGGCCCCCGCCCGCCGGCCTGGGCGCCGACCACCTCGACCAGGCCGCGCTCCTCCAGCCTGGCCAGCGTCTGCGAGGCCGTGACCTTGGACAGGCCGGTCAGATCGCCGATCTGGCCACGGGTCATGGGGCCTGTGGCGAGCAACAGGTCCAGCGCGGCCCGGTCGTTGATCTCCCTGAGCAGTCTGGGCACACCAGGGCGTCGCTCCACGCTGAATTCCGCCGTCTCATGAGAACCGCTGTTATCGAAAAGGTTGTTGGAAGTTTAGCGCTCTCACCATCGCGCGCATTCGGATCGGGTGCCCGCGGCGCACTACGGAACCAGCGGCGGGAGTACACCGACCCCACGCAGAACCGCCACCACAGCCCACGCCGTCACGAGGATCAAGATCGAGGCCGTGCGGACATTCTGGTAAAGCCGCACCCTTTTGCGCACCTCGCGCATCTCCCGCTCATGGGCCCGCGCAACGCGTAACTCCGCGATCTGCTGCCGGCTCGTGACCTTGAGCCTGCTCCAGTCGATCTCCTGCCGCACCATGACCCGATTCTGCCTCTCCCCGGCGCGAACCGCTGTTCCCATCAGCGTTTCGACTGAGCCCGAATCGCGGCTTCGATGCGCAAGCCCACCCCGATCAACGCGATGCCGAAGGCCGCCGCGATCCACAGCCACGGCGGCCGTCCCAAGAAGGCGATGAAGACCAGCACGGCCAGCCCGGCACCCGCGTACAAGGCGTTGGTGCCAACGCGCAGTGGGTCAAAGTTCAAGGGGCCGGGCGCGTCTGCGGGCTTGGAGGTGTGCTCTGAGTCAGTCACGCCGCAGAGCATCCCAGATCTCCTCCCGAACCTGGAAGCGTCCGCAGGCGACGACGTCCCCCGAGCCGTCCGGCCGGGGCTTCGTCGGCCTCGGGAGGCAACATGTCCTGAGATTCCCTGAGACGCTGGCCGTTGTCCGCATGCAGGTCAAGCACAACGTGCGCCCCCACAACCAGCACACGAGCGCACCAACCATGTTGACCAGGGGGGATAATCGAGAACATGCGCCTTTCCGCTCGTGTCGACTACGCCCTCCGTGCCGCCGCCGAACTCGCCGCAGCCGGTGCAGGGCCGACTACCGTGGGCGAACTCGCCAAGGAACAGGACATGCCGCCCAAATACCTGGAGAACATCCTGTTGCAGATGCGGCGTGCCGGGCTCGTGCGCGGGCAGCGTGGGCCCGAGGGTGGCTACGTGCTGGCCAGGCCCGCCACCGAAATCTCGCTGGCCGATGTGATCAGGGCCGTGGACGGCCCGCTGGCCAACGTACGCGGCGAGCGGCCCGAGCATGTCGGCTACCGGGGGCCCGCCGAGTCGTTGCAGCAGGTGTGGATCGCGTTGCGCGCCACCGAGCGTTCCATCCTGGAGGAGGTCACCCTCGACCAGGTCGCCTCCGGGGCGTTGCCCGAGCGGGTCCGCCAGCTCGCCGCGGACCCGGCCGCCTGGGACTGATCACTTCCGGGTGAACCAGAGCACCACCCGGGCGATCTCGGTCTTGGGCCCGGCGGCCAGCTTGCGCACGGTGCGGCCGGTGGCGTCCGCGAGGACCACGTCGGTGTTCTTGCCGACGGGCGTGGTGGCCAGGAGGTGGGCGTCGTCGAGCCACCCGTGGTAGGCGCCGCCCTTCGGCAGCCGGGCCACGCCCTTTTTGGCGCCGCTCTCCGCATCCCAGAAACAGACATTTGCCGAAATATCGGGGCATTTAGTGGAAAAGATTGACCCGAGCGTGGTGCGGGCCACGCCGCCTTCATAAAGCTCGCCCACTCCCATGAACGTCCGCAACGCCCTGCCTTCGAGATCCAGCACCCGCACGGCCCCGCCGGGCATCTCGTACAGCACGCTCTTGCCGTCCGCGCCCCACCCGAACCTGACGTCGTTCCCGCCGGCGACCTTGGTGATTTTGACGGTGCCCGCGACAGCGTCCACGACCGCGAAGCCCACCACGCGGTCCTGTTCCTGATCCTCGATGACGGTGGCCAGCCACCGGCGCCCGTCGGCCGACCAGTTCGGGCGGAACAGCGTGGCGGGTTTGTCGACGGTACGGATCTGCCGGTCCTGGCCGGTGACGCGGTCGCGTATCCGGACGGACTCGAAGTCCGGCGTGCGGAAGCGGGTGGCCGAGAGCGAGGCCACGTAGCCGCCGCCGGGCGAGACGATCGGCTCCTCGAAGCCCCCGAAGTAGCCGAAGGTCCCGTTCGACGGGTCCCGCACGTACGACGGGTAGCCGCTGCCGTCGCGCTGGTCGTGGTACGACGAGACCCAGATCGGGTCGGCCGGGTTCTCGTACAGCGTGATCTTGGTGTCGGGGATCTTCACCTTCGCCGTCGAGGTGAGCTCCATCCGGCCCTCGCGCGGGGCGGGCAGGGGCGCGGCGATCAGCGTGGGGGTGCCCGTGCCGACAGGCGGCGGGGCGGGCCGGGTGAGCAGCACGGCCGCCGTCACAGCCACGGCGGCGGTCACGGCCCCGGCGACGAGCCACCACCGGCGGCCCGGCGCTCGGCCGGGAGGCGGTGCCGCCGACTGCTGCCCTTCGGCCAGGAGGCGCTGCTCAGGCACGTGGTGGCCGAGCAGGCCGAGCAGCGCCCGGGCCGCGGTGGGGCGGGCCTCCGGAGCCTTGACCAGGCACCGCGCCACCAGGTCCCGCAGCTCCTCGTCGAGACCGCCCAGGTCGGGCTCGGCGTACAGGATCCGGTTGATCAGCGCGGGCACGTCGCCCGCCCCGAACGGCGGGGTGCCCGTGGCGGCGGCCACCATGGTCGAGGCCCAGGCGAACATGTCGGCCGCCGGCCCCGCCGCCCGCCCGCCGAACTGCTCGGGAGCCATGTACGGCGGCGTCCCCACCAGGTGCTCCCCCGCCAGCTCCGACTCCTCCAGCGCCCTGGAGATGCCGAAGTCGATCACCCGTGGCCCGTCCCTGCTGAGCAGCACGTTGCCGGGCTTGAAGTCCCTGTGCACCACGCCCGCCTGGTGGATGGCCGACAGCGCGGTCAGCGTGCCGCTGGCGAGCCTGCGCAGCTCCGCTCCGCGCAGCGCGCCGCGTTCGCGGATCATCTCCGCCAGCGAGGGCCCGTCGACGAACTCGCTCACCACGTACGGGCTGCCGTTCAGCTCGCCGCTGGCCAGCACCTGGGCGGTGCAGAACGCCTTGACCCGGCGCGCGTACCCGATCTCCTGCTGGAAGCGCGTCCGCGCGTCGGGGTCGTCCAGCCCGGCCCCCAGCATCTTGACCGCGACCCGTCTTCCGCCGGGCGCCTCACCGAGGTAGACCACCCCCTGGCCGCCCTCGCCGAGCCGGCCCACGATGCGGTACCCGCCCACCTGGGCGGGATCACCGGCGCTCAGCGCTTTCGTCATCGCGGCGCGGCGGCGAACTGCATGGAGGCTTTGAGCGGGAGCACGTCGGCGAGCACGCGGACGGTGGCACCGACCAGATCGATGACCTTGACCTGGGCCGTGCCCTTCTTCTTGCCCGGCTCCTGCACCAGCAGGTGCGACTCGCCGAACCAGCCGAGCAGGTTGCCCTCCGAGGTGGCGCGGGGCACCGTTTTCAGCCTGACGCCGGTCGCGGCGTTCCAGACGCACAGGTCCTTGCGGCCGCCCGGGCAGACGGTGACGAACTGCTTGCCCGACGGCGAGTACCAGTCGCGGTCACGCGGCAGGCCCACCCAGTGCATCGACCTGGTCACCTCACCTGAGTCGCTGTAGAAGTCGATCCCGTTGGTCTTGCCGTCGAAGTAGGCTTTGGCGATCCTGCCGTCGGGGGTGAAGGTGAAGTTGAGCGAGGCGTTGTCGGTGAAGGCCGTCTCGACGTGCACGGCCTTCCTGGCGGCCACGTCGACCAGCACGAAGCCCACGATCCGCTGCGGCTTGCCGTCGTCGACGACCGAGAGCAGCAGCCTGCGCCCGTCGCGCGACCAGGCCGGGATCATGGTCCGCAAGGGCTTCTTGACCGTGGCGACGGTGAAGCTCTCGCCGGTGGACAGCCTGGTGAACTTCACCTGGTCCATCTCCGCGTTCTGGAACTTCAGCCACGGGTTGAGCGCGACCCAGTCGCCGTCGGGCGAGACCATCGGCTCCTCGGCCAGGCCGACGGCCTTGAAGGCACCCGACCTGTCCCTGACGTAGCTGGTGAACTTGCCGGCGACCTCCAGGTAGGCCGTCAGCCTGACGGGGTCCTTGGGGTTCTCGTGCAGGGTCGCGCCGACCGCCGGGAGCTTGGTGTCCGTGGCGGCCTTCGCCTCCACCTTCTCCACCGGCACCTGGTTCAGCGAGGAGGTGACCGTGGGCGTGGTGCTCGGCGTGGCACTGGTGGTCGCGGCCGCCTGCCTGACCGGTGCCGGTTCGTCGACCAGCACGTACACCCCGGCTCCTGAGACCAGCGCCCCGGCCGCGAACGCCGCGGCCAGTGCGGCCGGTCCCCTTCCCCCACGCCTCGGCCGGTCGGGCGGCGGTGGCTGCGGGGCGGGCGGCTCCGCCTGCCCGGTCAGGAACATCGTCTGGCCCACCAGCCGTAACAACACCGCGCTGGCGCTGGGCCGCCCCGCCGGATCCTTGTCCAGGCACGCCACGATCAGGCCGTGCAGCTCACCCAGATTGCCGGGCAGCGTGGGCGCGTCGCGGACGATCCGATCGACCGTCGCGGCCATGGAGCCGCCGTCGAACGGAGCCGACCCGGTCGCGGCGAACACCATGGTGGCCGCCCAGGAGAACACGTCCGCGGGCGGCTCGGCCCCCGCGCCCCGCAGCCGCTCGGGCGCGCTGTACGCGGGCACGGCGACCTTGCGGGTGGAGATGGCCGCCTCCGCCATCGCCTGCTCGAGCCCGGCGTTGATCACCCGTGGCCCGTCCGGGCCGAGCAGCACGTTGCCGGGCCGGATGTCGCCGTGCACGAGCCCTGCCTGATGGATCGCGACCAGCGCCGTGATGGTCCCGACGGCGAGCCGGTGGAGCCCCACCTCGCCGAGGAAGCCTCCGGCCTCTTCGAGCGCGGGCCCTTCGACGTACTCGCTGACGACGTACGCCTGCTCGCCCAGCATGCCGGTGGCCAGGATCTGCGCGGTGGTGACCGCGGAGACGGCCTGCTGACGCTCCATGGCGAGGAGGAAGGGCTCGGGCTCCATCTCGGCCGGCAGCAGCCTGACGGCCACGGGTTCCCCGGAGCGGGAGCGTGCGGCGTACACGCTGGAGCCCAGGCGGCCGGTCAGCCGATATCCGCCGATCTCGGCGGGGTCGCCCCCGCGTAAACCTGTGATCTCCGGCATGCCGCGATCAGCCTTCCGCCAGGCCTACTCCTCGCCGTCATTATGATCCCCCCACCGCCCCGACGCAGCCGTTCTCGATCATCAACCGCCCGCCTCACCCTGCGGCGCCGCGCGATCCTCGACGGTAGCCGGGGGGCGTGCCCTGCCGGCCGCCCAGAAGAGCGCGAGGGCGGCCAGCTCGACGGCGGCCGCGGCCAAGGGCAGCCGGCCACTTCCGTGGCTCTCCAGAACGAGCCCGCCCACCGCGCCACCGCCCGAGACCCCGACGTAGACGGCGCTGCTGTTGAGCGCCAGCGCCTGCGGCCCGGCCGGGCCGGCCAGGGCGAGCAGCCGGGTCTGCGCGGGCGGCGGGATCCACCACGACACGGCCGCCCACACCAGCAGCAGCGGCAGGAGCGCGGGCAGCGGCAGCGGCCGCAGCGCCCAGCAGACGGCGAACAGGCCCATCACCGCCGTGAACCCGGCGATGCCCACGATCAGCGCCCGGTCGGCGCCCCACCGGTCGGCGGCCCACCCGCCGAGCTGTCCGCCCGCCAGCCCGGCGAGCCCGGCCAGCGCGAACACCCACCCCAGCTCCGCCGGCCCGGCCCCGGCCAGGTCCCGCAGGAACGGCGCGAGATAGGTCATCAGCATCATGCTGCCCAGCACGATCCCCACGACCCCGAGCAGGCCGAGCAGCACCTGCGGCCGGGCCAGCGGCGCCAGCCGCTCCCTGACCGGCATGGCGGCCGCCGGGGGTGACTCGGGCAGCGTCGCCCTGATCGCGACCAGCGCGACGAGCCCCAGCAGCCCGCCGAGCCCGAACGTGGCCTGCCAGCCGAACGCGCCGCCCACCCACGTGCCGACGGGAACGCCGAGCATGAGCGAGCCGGTCATCCCGCCCATCACCAGAGCCAGGTAACGTCCCCGGCGCTCTTCGGGGGCCAGCGAGGTCGCGAGGGCGTACACGGCGGGCACGACGGCAGCCGCGGCCAGCGCCGCCAGCACGCGCAGCCCCATGAGGACGGCGTAGGAGGTCGTGAACGCGGCCGCCCAGTTCGCTGCGGTGAACAGTGCCAGGGCCCAGGTGAACAGCCCCCGCCGCGACCAGGTGGCGCTCACCACGGAGGCCACGGGCGCCCCCAGCGCGAACGCCAGCGAGAAGGCGGTGACGAGCTGCCCGCCCGCCGCCACGCTGACCCCGAGATCGGCGGAGACCTCGGGCAGCACGCCCGCGATCACGTAGTCGTCGGTGGCGAAGGTGAACATGGTGAAGACCAGGGCGAGCAACCACGCGGGCATGGGTATCCCCTCGATAAGGGTAACAGTCGTTTCCCATATAAGGTAACAGTCGTAACCCCAATGACCGCAAAGGGATTTCGCCGATGGCCAGGACCGCCGACCCGCACCGCCGGGCCGAACTGCTCGACCAGATCGTCGACTACCTGGCCGGACATGGCCTCTCGACCCTGTCGATGCGCCCGCTCGCCGAGCACCTGGGCAAGTCCACCCGTGTGCTGACCCACCACTTCGCCGACAAGGAAGCGCTGCTCTCGGCCACCATGGAGCGCCTGGACGAGCGGCACCGCGAATGGCTGCGCGCGCTGCCGGGCTGGTCGGGCTCCGACAGCGTGGGCACGATCATCCGCCGCACCTGGGACTGGCAGGCACGGGAGGAGAATCTGCCGGTCGCCCGCCTGATCCGCGAGATCGAGGGGCTGGCGGCCGGTGGCCGGCTCCTGGGGCACGTGCCCCGGCTGCTGGCGGACCGGTCGGAGTTCGTGGCGGGCCTGCTGCGCGATCGGGGCGTCCCGGAGGCGGAGGCGATGCGGATCTCCACGCTGGTCAACTCGGCGTACTCGGGGCTGCAGATCGACTTCCTCACGACCGGCGAGCGCGAGCGTGCGGAGGAGGCGCTGGACCAGCTGTGCGCGCTGGTGGACGGCTGGGTGGCCGCGCACGAGGCGGGTGCGCGTTCTTAGACTGGAGGGATGCCCGAAGGAGACGCCGTCTACCGCACGGCCGCGAAGCTGCGCGGCGCGCTGGACGGTCAGGTGCTCACCAGGTCGGACTTCCGCGTCCCCAGGCACGCCACGGCCGACCTGACCGGCCGTACGGTCATCACCACGGTCTCCAGGGGCAAGCACCTGCTCACCCGCGTCGAAGGCGACCTGACCGTGCACACCCATCTGCGCATGGACGGGAGCTGGCAGGTCATGGCGGCCGGTCGCCGGACCGCTCCTGGCGACCAGGTCAGGCTGATCCTGGCCAACGAGCGATGGCAGGCGGTGGGGGTCAGGCTGGGAATGGTGGATCTCGTCAGGACAGGCGAGGAGGCACGGCTGGTCGGCCATCTGGGGCCGGATCTGCTCGGCCCGGACTGGGACCCGGATGAGGCCGTGCGAAGGCTGCGAGGGGCGCCCGACAGGACCATCGGGGAGGCGCTGCTCGATCAGCGCAACCTGGCTGGGATCGGCACGATCTATCGCGCCGAGACCCTGTTCCTGCGCGGTGTCTGGCCGTGGAAGAAGGTCGGGGAGATCGAGGATCTCAACGGGCTCGTGTCACTGGCCCAGCGCTTGCTGGACGCGAACAAGGGGCATGCGGGCACGGTGACCACAGGTGATCGCCGCCCGGCGAACCAGACGTGGGTCTACGGCAGGGCAGGGAGGCCCTGTCGCCGATGCGGCACCCGCATCAGCCGTGGGGAGATGGGGGCGCAGCCACAGGAACGGCTGATCCTGTGGTGTGCTGGCTGCCAGCTGGGTTAGGCAGCCACCATGTCCTTGACTTCGGGGAACACGGAGTCGGAAATAGACCCGGGGACCGTCTCCGTAAGGGGCAGCCGTTCGCGATCGGGCACGTCGGCCAGCACAGGGGCAGCCTGGAGCTCCGCCAGCGCGAACTGGTCGGAAACCTCACGCAACACCTGCGAAAGGGGAACTTCGAGTGCGCCGCAAATGGACGCCAGCAGCTCCGACGAGGCTTCCTTCTGGCCGCGCTCGACCTCGGACAAGTAGCCGAGCGAGACACGTGCCTGGGTGGACACCTCGCGTAGCGTGCGTCCCTGCCGCACCCTCAACCGCCTCAGCACGTCGCCGAGCAGCTGACGCAGCAGAATCATCTGTCGCTCCCTCCCCGGCGCGGATGACTTCACCACGCCCCGCGCGATCGGATCGTGCCGCACTGTGGTCTTCTTAGCTTCGTACATACTCCTCGCCGTCATCATGGGGCGTGGCCGCCCCTGGACCGCCGCTCGCGACGCTTCAGGCCCGCCTGCCGGGCGCTCGGTGCTTGCAGTTGGCTCACGGACCTCACTCACAGCTCCACCGTACCCGTATCCACCGACACCGCGTCAGACCGTGCTTCGCATGTTCGCTCGGGACGTAACACGGTAATCACCCGGAATGTTCCCCTATGTTCGCCTTCAGCACACCTGACAGTAGATCGACTGCCTCGTCCACCGTCTCTACCCTGATACGTTCGCGCGACCCGCCAAGTCTCAATTCACGCCCCCAAATCCTGCCCCCCGGCCCGCAGACGGCCGCGTACACGGTGCCGACGGGCTTGCCGTCCTGCGGCTCCGGCCCGGCCACACCCGTCACGGCCAGCCCGTACGTGGCCCCGCACAGCCGCGCGACCCCCGCCGCCATGGCCGCGGCCACCTCAGGATGTACGGCCCCCTCGCGCCGCAGCAACTCCCCCGGCACCCCTAGCAGCTCCTGCTTGAGGTCGGTGGCGTACGAGATCACCCCGCCCCTGAACGCCTTCGACGACCCCGAGACCGACGTGATGGCGGCCCCGATGAGCCCGCCGGTCAGCGACTCGGCCACCGCCACCGTGGCGGACCGGCCCACCAGCATCGTCAGAACCTCGGCCACGTCGGCCATCGATCACTCCCCGCGCACCTGCTTCGCGACCTTGCGCAGCCGCATTGCTCTGATGACGTAGTCGACCCCGGTGGCCACGGTGACCACCAGCGCCGCCCCCATGACCACCCACCGGACGGGCCCCGGCACCCCCGGCAGGAGGTAGAGCACGATCGCGGCGATCTGCAGCACGGTCTTGACCTTGCCGCCGTAGCTGGCCGGGATGACCGCGCGCCGCAGCAGCAGGAACCTGAGGGCCGTGATGCCGAGCTCCCTGGTGAGGATCGGGATCGTGACCCACCAGGGCAGCTCGTTGAGTATGGACAGGCTCACCAGCGCCGCGCCGGTGAGCGCCTTGTCCGCTATCGGGTCGGCGATCTTGCCGAAGTCGGTGATCAGGCCGTACCGCCTGGCCAGCTCACCGTCCAGGTGGTCGGTGATCGAGGCCACCGCGAAGACCGCCAGCGCGGCCACCCGCCAGCCCGTCCCCGGCAGGAACAGGCAGACGACGAAGAAGGGGACGAGCACCAACCGGAGAACCGTGAGGACGTTGGCGATGTTCCACGGGCTTACGACGCGGCGCTCGTCCCTTTTCATGGACTTGCCTTGATACGCGCGATCAGGTCGACCCCCTCGGAGTCGACCACGACCGCGCGCACGATCTGCCCCCTGACGAGGCCGATCCCCTGAACCGTGACGGAACCGTCGACCTCGGGACCCTGGTGGGCGGCCCGGCCCTCGTAGCCCCCGTCGCCCAGGTCGTCGTCGATCAGCACGTCGACCTCGGTGCCGATGCGCTCCTCCGCGCGCTGGGCGGTCAGCTCCTCGGCCAGCTCGGTGAGCACGCGCACGCGCTCGTCGATGACCTCCTGGTCGAGCTTGCCCGGCAGATCGGCGGCCTCCGTGCCGTCCTCGTCGGAGTAGCCGAACACGCCGATCACGTCGAGCCTGGCCGCCTCCAGGAAGCCCACCAGCTCGCCGAACTCCTCCTCGGTCTCGCCGGGGAAGCCCACGATGAAGTTGGAGCGCACGCCCGCCTCGGGAGCGCGCTCGCGGATGGTCTCGAGCAGCCCCAGGAAGCGCTCAGGGTCGCCGAAGCGGCGCATCCTGCGCAGCACGGTGCCGCTCGCGTGCTGGAAGGACAGGTCGAAGTAGGGGGCGACGCCCTCGGTGCCCGTGAGCACGTCGATGAGCCCAGGACGCAGCTCGGCGGGCTGCAGGTAGCTGACCCGCACCCGGGAGACGCCCTCGACGGCCGCCAGGTCGGGCAGCAGCTTCTCCAGCGCCCGGAGGTCACCGAGATCCTTGCCGTAGGACGTGGAGTTCTCGCTGACCAGGACGAGCTCGCGCACGCCACGGTGGGCCAGCCAGTCGGCCTCGGCCAGCAGCTCGTCGGGCCGGCGCGAGACGTAGGAGCCGCGGAAGGCCGGGATGGCGCAGAACGTGCAGCGCCGGTCGCAGCCGGAGGCCAGCTTGAGCGAGGCCACCGGGCTCTCGTCCAGGCGCTTGCGCAGCACGCGCGGGCCGCTCGCGGGCGCCAGGCCCGCGGGCAGATCGCCGTGACCGGGGATGTTGGCCTTGGGGGCACTGGCACGGTCCACCGGCGAGATGGGTAGCAGGGTGCGGCGGTCACGTGGCGTGTGGGGCTTCAGCGGCCGCCCGGCGAGGACGTCGTCGAGGCGGCCGCCGATCTCCGTGTAGTCGTCGAAGGAGATCACCGCGCTGGCTTCGGGCAGTGCCTCGGCCAGCTCGTTGCCGTAGCGCTCGGCCATACAGCCCGCTGCGACCACCTTTGCGCCGGTGTCGGCGGCGGCCAGCAGCGTGTCGATGGAGTCCTTCTTGGCCGAGTCGATGAAGCCACACGTGTTGACGACGACGACATCGGGGTCGTCGTCGCCCAGCTGCCAACCGGCAGCCTCAAGTCGCGCGGCCAGCTCCTCGGAGTCGACCTCGTTGCGCGCGCAGCCCAGAGTGATCAGCGATGCGGTTCGGCGGGATGACATGGTGAACACTACGGTATCGGGAGTTGGCCACCACCCGATGCACGGGCTCCCGCCAGATGGCTATCGCTCGGTCGTTTTGGGTGGCCCGAACGAGCGCCGCAGCATCTCCCCCCTGCCTGCGTCCAGCTTCACTTTCTTGCCGTTCACCTGCAGCGTAACGGCCGACGCATCCGCCAGCAGCACGCTGACCTTGTCTTCCGCACTCCACGTGTCGGACTTTCCGGCCTTCAGCGTGCCCGAGAACAGCTTGCGCCCCATCGCGTCGTGAGCCTGGACGTACGACGACCGCTTCGCCTTGATCTCGACGGTCACCGTGCGTTTGACCGCCTTGCCCGCCGCCGGCTTCGGCTGGACGGGCATGTTCGGCGGGACCTTGGGCCGGGCCGAGGCCACCTGCACGTCGGCCGTCCGCACCTGGTCGCTCGCGCCGCCCAGCACCCGCATCATGCCGAAGACGACCACGATCGCCAGCGCCACCCCGAGCGCCATCGTCCAGTTGGGCCCCCGCCGCTCCGGAACGTTGATCTTCTTGTCGGCCTGGAACACGGCCGAGGCCGCGACCGGCCTGGGCGCCCCGCCGTGCTGCTGGTCGTAGAGATGGACGGTGGCCTCCGGATCGAGCCCCACCGCCTTGGCCACGGCCTTGACGTGCCCCCTGGTGTAGAAGTCGCCACCGCACTGGCTGCCGTCATCCTGCTCCAGGCCATGGATGATCGCCTCGCGGATCCTGGTGGCCGCGCTGACCTGCTCGACGGTCAGCCCGGCAGCATGCCTGGCTGCCGCCAGCATGGCCCCGATGCTCTGCTCCTGCACAACGAACGCCTCCCCCACGGCACCTGCACCTGCTACCACAATGGGTAGTGATTTATATTCAACCAGTTACTACCCGGCAGGCACGCATTGGGGTCATTCGCCACGCAGGTCGGCCAGCAAACCCGGCAGATCGTCCGGTTTGACCAGCACCTCGCGGGCCTTGGAGCCCTCGCTCGGGCCGACCACGTTCCGGCTCTCCAGGAGGTCCATCAGCCGTCCCGCCTTGGCGAACCCGACCCGCAGCTTGCGCTGCAGCATCGAGGTCGAGCCGAACTGGGTGGTCACGATCAGCTCGGCGGCCTGGATCAGCACGTCGAGGTCGTCGCCGATGTCCTCGTCGATCTCCCGCTTGACCGGCGCGGCGGCCACGTCCTCGCGGTATTCGGCCTGCATCTGCGCCTTGCAGTGCGTGACGATCTCGGCGATCTCCTTCTCGGAGACGAACGCGTTCTGGATGCGGATGGGCTTGCTCGCGCCCATCGGCAGGAACAGCGCGTCACCCTGGCCGACCAGCTTGTCGGCGCCCGGCTGGTCGAGGATGACCCGCGAGTCGGTGAGGCTCGACACGGCGAACGCCAGCCTGGACGGCACGTTCGCCTTGATCAGGCCGGTGACGACATCGACGGAGGGCCGCTGGGTGGCGATCACCAGGTGGATGCCGGCCGCGCGGGCGAGCTGCGTGATGCGCACGATCGAGTCCTCGACGTCGCGCGGGGCCACCATCATGAGGTCGGCCAGCTCGTCCACGATCACCAGCAGGTACGGGTACGGCTGGTAGACCCGCTCGCTCCCGGGCGGCGGCTGCAGCTTGCCGGCCCGCACGGCCTTGTTGAACTCGTCGACGTGCCTGAACCCCGACGCCGCCAGGTCGTCGTAGCGCCGGTCCATCTCGCCCACGACCCATTCGAGGGCTTCGGCGGCCTTCTTCGGGCTGGTGATGATCGGCGTGATCAGGTGGGGGATGCCCTCGTACACGCTGAGCTCGACCCGCTTCGGGTCGACCAGCACCATCCGCACCTCGTCGGGCGTGGCCCGCATCAGGATGCTGGTGATCAGCCCGTTGACGCAGACCGACTTACCGGCGCCGGTGGCGCCCGCGATGAGCAGGTGGGGCATTTTGGCGAGGTTCGCGACGATGGTGCGGCCCTCGACGTCCTTGCCCAGGCCGACGATCATCGGGTGATGGTCGGCCTGCGCCACCTGCGCACGCAGCACGTCGCCCAGGGCCACCAGGTCCTTGTCGGCGTTCGGGATCTCGACCCCGATCGCCGACTTGCCCGGGATGGGCGACAGGATCCGGACGTCGGCGGACTTGACGGCGTACGCGATGTTCTTCGTGAGCGCCGTGACCTTCTCCACCTTGACCGCGGGCCCCAGCTCGATCTCGTAGCGGGTCACCGTCGGCCCCCGGGTGAACCCGATCACCTGCGCGTCGATGGTGAACTGCTCCAGCACGCTGGTCAGCGCGTTGACCACGGTGGTGTTGGCCTTGGTCTGCGGCTTGGGGGCCGTGCCCTGCTTGAGGAACTGCAGGTCGGGCAGGCTGTACGGGCCCGCCTGCGGCGACAGCACGAGCTGCTCCACCTTGCGGGGCGCGGGCGTCGGCTGGGGCGGCTCCGGCCGCTTCTCGGGCTCGGCGGCGGGCGCCTCGTCCTCGTCCGTCAGACCGGGCACGATCTCGGGCGAGTGCTCGGGCCGCTTGTCGGTCTTGTCCGACAGGACCGGGGTGTCGTACGGCTTGACCGATTCGCCCCCCTCATCGGCGGACTTCTTGGAGGTCCTGACCCGCTTCTTGCCCGGCTGCCGCGGCGCGGGCTCGGCATGCCGCTCGAAGAGC
Organism: Nonomuraea sp. NPDC003707; assembly: GCF_053587055.1. NCBI lineage: Bacteria > Bacillati > Actinomycetota > Actinomycetes > Streptosporangiales > Streptosporangiaceae > Nonomuraea > Nonomuraea sp. NPDC003707. Next base: position 380,461 of record NZ_JBSFNK010000006.1, read on the forward strand.
ATGTGCTTCAGCTCGGCCAGCCGCTCCGGGATCCGGTGCACGGGGGTCGCGGTGATCACCAGCACGCCGAACCCGGACAGGAGCAGCAGCAGCGGGATCGTGATCCACGGCGGCAGGATGCTCATCGGCGGCGCCGACACGATGAACCCGACCATGCCCCCGGCCTGCGACACCCTGTCCATGCCCTGGCCCTCGCCGGCCGGGTAGGGGGTGCCGTTGGCCACGTGGATGACGCCCAGCACGCCGACCATCAGCGCGGCCCACCCGATCACCATGCGCCCGGTGTCGGCGTTCTGGTCGGGGTGGCGCAGGTAGCGCCAGGCCAGCAGCCCGAACAGCAGCGGCAGCGCCCACGCCAGCGAGCCGAACACGCCGTGCACGGTCGCGTTCACCACGCCGGAGACGGCCCCGTCGGCGTTGCGCCACGTCATGGCCGCCAGCACGATCGCTCCCGCGAGCACCGTCAGGCCCACCCCGTCGCGCCGGTGCGCGGGATCGAGCTCGCGGGCGTTCTTGCCCAGCGCGCGAGCCGTGCTGCCGATGCCGTTGGCGAGCAGCATCCACAGCCCGACGATCAGCTTGCCGATCATCGTGAAGACCCAGCTGATCGGGTCCGGGTGGGTCATCGAAGGCTTGCGACCGGAGGCCGCCCGGGGACGTCCCGTCGACGAGGCCCCGCGCTTGGCGGGGGTCGAGCGAGACGAGGTCGACCGCTTCGCCGGCCCCTTCGATGCGCTTTTCGGCGTACGGGTGGCCATGATGCCAAAGGTACGTCGGAGACACCGTGGATCGCGCGGAGGCTCGCCGACGACCCCGCCAAACGGGCACGAAGATCCCGGGAAGGTTCACCCGATGTCCACGTAAAAGCCGTACGGCCGCAGACAACTCCTTCCTGAATGGTCCTATGCCACTCCTCAACCTCCGGGACATCGCGACGGAGACCGCGCTGCGCCCCGGTGTGCTCTACCGCTCCGCGCAGCCGCACACCCTCACGGCCGAGGACGCGAAGCTGGTGGCCGGGCTGCGGCTCATCGCCGACCTGCGCGGCGACAACGAGCGGGGCCCCGGCGACTGGGCGCCCGTCCTCGGCGGCGCCGTCCGGCACGCGCTGCTCGGCGCGGGCTCCTCCGACGCCTCGCCCGCCCAGCTCGCGGCGCTGCCGCCCGACCTGACCCTCGGCGACCTGTACGTCGGCCTCCTGCGGCACAGGACGACCTGGTTCGCCGGCGTCGTCGCCGAGATCGCCGACGGCCTGCCCGCCCTCGTCCACTGCGCCGCCGGCAAGGACCGCACCGGCATCGTCGTCGCGCTGATCCTCGACCTGCTCGGCGTGGAGCACGAGGCCATCGTCCGCGACTACGCACTCACCGCGAAGGCGCTGCCCGACGTCATGGTGATGCTCGACATGACGCCGTCGCGGGACGCGCCCGCCGCGCTGCTGGAGGCGCCGGAGAGCGCGATGCGGACGTTCCTGGTCGCGCTGGGCGAACTCGGCGGCGCGGAGCGGCTCCTGCTGGCCAACGGCCTCACCAAGGCGCACGTGGACCGCCTCAGGGCCGCCCTCGTGCCCTGAGCGCGCCGGTCCGGCCCACCTTCTTCACAACAGGAGGTATCAACGGCACCATTCTGACACTCTGAGAGTGACCGTACTGCCACATCGAGTGATGTTCTAGGACGCAGAGTGGACACGACCAGGGTGTCGAGCACGGCCTTCGACGGGACTCCCCATGCCCCGGCTCAGGCGCGCAAGTTCGTCCGCCAGGTGCTCGGCGAATGGCGCCTGAGCCATCTGGCGGAGGACGCCGTGCTGCTGACCAGCGAACTCGTCACGAACGCCGTCGTGCACGCGGGCACCGGCGTCGAGCTCACCTGCCGCCTGGACGTGACGGCCAGCCCTCCGAAGCTGGAGATCGAGGTCGACGACCGCCACCCCACGCGGACGATCCTGGCGGCCGGGCCCGCGCCCGAGCCGACGCGCGCGTCCGGGCGCGGCCTCGCGCTCGCGGGCATGCTGGCCGACGCCTGGGGCGTCACGTACACGAGGACCGCCAAGCGCGTCTGGGTGCGCATGGAGATCTCGGACGGCTGCGACGTCCAGGAGCCCGCGCCGCCGCCGCCCACCGCGGCGCCCATCGAGACCCTGCACGTCGGCGTGATCGTCGCCGACCGCGACGGGGTCGTGCGGTCGTGGAACCCGGAGGCCGAGAAGCTGCTCGGCTGGCGGGCCGACCAGGCGGTCGGCCGATCCCTGGAGCGGTTAGTGGCCTGGCGCGGCCACGGGCCGTACGCGCTGTCGCTGGCCGACACCCTCGGCCTGGGCCGGTGGCGGGGCGAGGCGCGCATGCGGCACCAGGACGGCCGGCTCGTCCCCGTCTACGTCTCCCACCTGCGCTCCCGGCGGCAGCGCTGCTCGATCTGGATGGTGGTGGCCGCCGACCACGGCTACGTGCTGACGCCGCCGCCGGCGCCGCAGCTGGGCGGGGCAGGCCGGCGCATCAAGGACCTGCTCGGCCAGGACATGCCGTTCGCCGAGCTGCTCGACACGATCGCCCGGATCGTGCAGATCTCCAGCGGGGGCGACGCCGCGTACGTGCTGCTCGCCGCGGAAGGCGGCAACAGGTTCGGCGTGGCGGCGGGCGCGGGCGCGACGGCGGGGCTGGTGGGGGTGCTGGCCACCGGCGTGTTCGGCGCGGAGCGCACGACCCCCACGATGATCGAGGACCTGCTCGCCGTGGACGTCGAGCTGGCCCAGCAGTTGCGCGCCAGGTCGCTGGCGTGCGCGCCGCTGCTGGTCGGCGGCGAGCTGGCCGGCTACATCGTGGTGACGGCCGCCCAGCCGGACCGCTTCGACCAGGAGCTCACGGTCAGCCTCCAGCACATCGCCGGCCAGGTGGCCGTGCCCGTGCAGCGCGAGCGGCTGGCCGAGCAGGACCGCGCGCACCGGGGGCGGCTGTCGTTCCTGGCGGAGGCGGGCGAGCTGCTCGCGGGCGTGCACGACGAGGAGCTGATCGCGGCGCTGACCGCGCAGCTCGTCGTACCCAAGATCGCCACCTGGGCGGCCGTCTACCTGACCGACCTCGCGGGCATGACCAGGCTCGCCCACGTCTGGCACAGCGAGGAGCGCCACAACGCCGACCTGCGCAAGTCGCTGCCCGCCATCCCGCGCACCGCCCTCAGCGAGGTGAGCTGGCCGGTCGGCCCCGAGACCGTGCTGTCGTTCCCGCTGCTCACGCAGGGCAGGTCGCACGGGGCGCTGGTGATCGGCCGCACCGAGCCGACCCTGCCGCTGGAGCTGGCCGACCTGCTGTCGGACCTGTGCCGCCTGGTGGCGCTCAACCTGCACACCGCCATGCTGTACGCCAGGCAGGCGACCACCTCCCGGGTGCTGCAGCGCAGCCTGCTGCCCATGCGCGTGGCGCCCATGCCCGGCCTGGAGTCCGCGGTCGTCTACGAGCCGGCCGAGGAGGGGGCGCACGTCGGGGGCGACTTCTACGACCTGTTCACGGTGGCCGACCACTGGTGCTTCGCGCTGGGCGACGTCTGCGGCAGCGGGCCCGAGGCGGCGGCCGTCACCGGGCTCGCCCGCCACGCCGTACGCCTGCTGGCCAAGGAGCACTACACGGTGGCCGACATCTTCGACCGGCTCAACCACGCGCTGCTGGAGGAGGGTGAGGAGGGCAGGTTCCTCAGCCTGCTGTGCGGCGAGCTGACCCCGCTGCCGCAGGGCGGCGCGCTCTGCACGATCGCCTCCGCGGGCCACCCTCCCCCACTCCTGCTGCGGCGGGACGGCAAGGTCGAGCCCATGGCGAGCCCGCAGCTCCTGCTGGGCATCGAGTCCGGCGCCAGGTTCTACGTCGAGACGTTCGAGCTGGCGCCGGAGGAGCTGCTGCTGTGCGTCACCGACGGGGTGACCGAGCGGCGCAACGGCGGCCGGCTGCTCGACGACGGCGACGGGCTGGCCGAGCTGCTGTCCGGCTGCACGGGGCTGAGCGCCCACGCGGTGGCCGAACGCGTGCGGCACGCGGTCGAGACGTTCGCCGATGAGCCGTCGCAGGACGACGTGGCCCTGTTGGTGATCAAGGCCTCCGCCGCCCTGCACCGCGAGGGAGCGCCGTCGCCTGGACTGAGGAGCGCCGGGAGCGCAGCGACCAGAGCGACGAGGGAAGGCGACGGCGCTCCAGCGACCGAGCCGCCTCACGGAGTGAGGCCATGAGCAGGGTCAGGACGTGAACCGGTACGTGGTCGTCGAGGTGCGGCGCGTGCCCGGGCGGAGCACCGTGGAAGGGAACTGGGGCTTGTTGGGCGAGTCGGGGAAGTGCTGCGTCTCCAGGCACAGCCCGCCGAAGGGCCCGTACGGCGTCGCGTCCCCGTCCAGCATGTGGCCGGTGTAGAACTGCACGCCCGGCTCGGTCGTCGTGACCTCCATGGTCAGGTCGCCGGCCGTCACCGTGGCACCGCCACCGCCGAGCACGTAGCAGTGGTCGTAGGCGCCGTCGTTGCGCTCCCCCACCGCGTGCGGCTCGGTGAAGTCGAACGCCGTGCCCTTGACCGGCGCGAGCTCTCCCGTAGGGATCTTGGCGTCGTCCACCGGCAGGTAGTGGTCGGCGTCGATCCGCACGACGTGGTCGCGCACGTCGCCCTCGCCCGAGAGGTCGAAGTAGGAGTGGTTGGTCAGGTTGACCACGGTCGGGGCCTCGGTCTCCGTCTCGTAGTCGATGCGGAGCGCGTCGTCCTCGAGCGTGTACGTCACCCGGGCGGTCAGCGTGCCGGGGTAGCCCTCGTCGCCGTCGGAGCTGATCAGCCTGAGCGTCACCGACGTGGCGTCGTTGGACTCGATGGACCACACCTGCTTGTCGAAGCCCACGATGCCGCCGTGCAGGTGGGCGGTGCCGTTGTTGACGGCCAGCTCGTACTCGACGCCGTCCAGGGTGAAGCGGCCGTTCGCGATGCGGTTGCCGTACCTGCCGACGACCGCGCCGAAGTAGCGGCTGCGGGTCAGGTAGTCCTCCAGCGTGTCCAGGCCGAGGACCACGTTGCGGCCGGACACCTCCAGCGAGCGCACGATGGCGCCGTACGTGAGCACCTCGGCGCGCAGCCGTCCCGACGACAGCTCCACCAGCTCGACGCTCTCCCCTGACGGCAGCGTTCCGAAGTTCATGATTGGGCCCTTCCCGTGGACTCTCTGACAATGAGGGCGGTGTCGAGGGTCACTGTCGCGCCCTCGCCCCCCGACTGGAGCAGCAGGTCGACGGCCATCCTCCCGGCGGCCACCGCCGGCATGGCCACCGTGGTGAGCTTGGGCCGGTTGAGCCGTCCCGGCAGGATGTCGTCGAACCCGATCACACTTATCTGGTCTGGTACCCCTATCCCCATCTCCGACAGCCCCTCAATGAGGCCAAGCGCGACGAGATCGTTGTACGCCAGCACCGCCGTGGCCCCGCAGGCCGCCACGTCGGCGGCCACCGCCAGGCCGCCCGACTCCGTGGGCTGGTTGGGGCCGAAGAAGACGAGGTCGAGCCCGGGCGCCTCGGCCGCGGCACCCTGCATCTCGTTGCTGGTCCACGAGCCGATCGGGCCCGACACGAGCGCGATCCTGCGATGCCCCAGCCCGACCAGGTGCTCCAGTGCCAGCTTGGCGCCCTGGGCGACGTTCATCAGCACGGCGGGCATGCCCCGGATGCGCCGGTTGACCACCACGAACGGCACGTCCTCGGCCAGCCGTTCGATCATCTTGTTCGACAGGCGGGGGCTGCACAGCAGGACGCCGTCCACCTGCTTGGTGAACGTCCTGATCAGCTCCTCCTCGACGCGCGGATCCTCGTCGGTGTCGGCCACGAACACGTGGTAGTCGCGGCCCCTGGCCTGCGCCTGGGCGGCCTTGATGAGCGGCGGGAAGAACGGGTTGGCGATGTCCGCCACGATCAGGCCCATGTTGAACGTGCGGCCGGTCGTGAGCGCCCTGGCGGCGCGGTTGGGCCGGTAACCGAGGTCGTCGGCGGCGGCCAGCACACGGCTTCTGGTGGCAGGATTGACCAGGTGGGGGGCGGAGAAGGTGCGGGACACGGTGGAGACGTGCACGCCGCAGGCGCGGGCCACGTCCTTGATCGTCGCCGCCATCGTCGTTCTCCCTTGCAAACGGTTGCCAGAATAAACCTTGACCTTCGCGCCTCCCGTCGTCAAGGTTCTTGCAACCGGTTGCCGGCCCCTCCGCTGATGCGGCCGGCCCGGTACGGCAGCGGCCGCCGATCAACCAGGGTTACCAGCGACCCCCCAGCTCGTTGAGGGTGAACACCCCTCCGGCGCGGTTGTGGAGCGGCTCAGAAAGATCCGGCTCCCCCAGCTCGGCGATGAGCGCCGCCGCCTGGGAGTCGGAGGAGTCGCGGGACTCGTACCCGATGGCCTTGGCCTCCTCCAGCGACCACCACCGCCGCGCGTTGTCCGAGACCCCCCAGACCACGTGGTACCCGGGCGCGGTCAGCGCCGCCTCGATCAGCCGGGTCAGGTCGTCAGGTGAGATCCACGTGGCCAGCCCGCGCGTGTCGCCGGAGGCCTCGTTGCAGGTGCCGAGCCGGACCACGGTGACGTTCATGCCGAACCGGTCGTGGTACAGGCTCCCGAGCGCCTCCATGACGACCTTGCTCACTCCGTAGAAGGTGTCAGGCCGGGGAAAGGCGTAGTCGGGCAAATCGGAGCCGTCAGCGGGGCGGGTGTGGTAACCGGCCGCGTGATGGCTGCCCATGAGCACCAACTGCTGGACGCCCTCCTCGCGCGCCGCCTCCAACAGCACTTGCGTGCCGTTGATGTTGGCCTGCACGATGTCCGCCCAGGGATGTTCCCGGCTCTGGCCGCCAAGGTGGATCACCGCGTCCACGCCCTTCATCGCCTCGGCCACCGCGGCCGGGTCGGCGAGGTCGGCAGTCACCCACTCCTCGCCGGGGCCCGGCTCGATCGGGTGAAGGTCGGAAAGCCGCAGGGTGCGGCCGTCACGGGCGAGCCGTGGGCGGAGCAGCGTGCCAACTTTTCCAGCGGCTCCGGTCATAAGAATGCGCATGTCTCATGGTGTACACGATTCTGGCCGAAATTCACATCCTTGAATATTGACCGTGAACCATGCAACTAGTTACGTTCACAGCCACGAGTTCAAGTCCACGACTCAAGTCCACGTATGTGAACGGGAGGCGGTCTGATGTCACGTCGTCTGCTCGGGGTCGCGATGACAGCGACCCTGGCCGTAACGCTGACAGGCTGCGGTTCCGGGGGATCAAGCTCAGACAACGCTCTGGAGATCTGGATCAGGCAGGCGCCCGATTCGGACTCCGCCAAGACGGCGGTGAAACTCGCCGACGCATTCACGAAGGCCAGCGGGGTGAAGACGAAAGTCGTCGCGCTATTCGACGACTTCGAGACCAAGCTCAACCAGCAGGCCGCCCAGAAGAAGCTTCCCGACATTGTGATCAACGACACCGCCCAGCTCGGAAACATGCACTCGCAGGGCTGGCTGCGCGAGATCGACAAGGCCACGCTGGCCGGCGGCGACAAGCTGTCCGACCGCGCGTGGGTGGCCGCGACGGGCAGCGACGGCAAGTTCTACGCCGCCCCGTTCTCCGCCCAGGCCTTCGCGCTGATCGTACGGAAGGACTGGCGCGAGAAGGTCGGCATGGAGCCGCCGAAGACCTGGGACGACCTGGCCAAGCTGGCGCAGGCGTTCACCGAGAAGGACCCCGACGGCAACGGCCAGGCCGACACGGCGGGCTTCGTCATCCCGGCGGGCACCAAACGCGGCTACGCCTCCTGGTACGCCTCGTCCCTCATCTACGCCAACGGCGGAGACTTCATCAAGAGCACCGGTGGCGGCCACTTCCAGTCCACGGTCAGCGACCCCAAGACCGTCGAGGCCGTCCAGTATCTGCAGGACCAGTTCTGCAAGTCCAAGACCGTCAACCCCGGAGCCGTCAGCAACGACACGACCGTCACGCACGAGGTGTTCGAGAAGGGCCAGGGCGGCATCTACCTGGTCGGTCCGTACGTGCTGGCCAGGTTCGTCAAGAGCGTCGGCACCGACAAGATCGAGGTCCTGCCCCTGCCCAAGGGCCCGTCCGGCGGTCCCGGCACCCTCGGCGAGGGCGAGAACGTCTACCTGATGGCCGGCTCCGACCAGCAGGACGCGCAGAAGAAGTTCGCCGAGTTCGCGATCTCCCCTGACGGCCAGAGGGTCGGCATGAACAAGGACGCCAACGGCGCCATCGTCCGCCTGCCCGTCAACACGCAGGTCGACATGGCCGCCGAGCGGCAGGATCCGCGCTGGAAGGTGTTCCAGGACGCCTACGCGAACGCCGTCTACGCCCCGCCCGTGCCGAACTGGGCGCCCATCCGCCAGGACTCGGCCGACTCCATCAACGCGGTCTGGGCCGACTGCTCCTCCAACGTCAAGGCGGCCATGGACCAGCTGAACACCAAGCTCACCCAGGAACTCCAGAGCCAGAAAGCGTCATGACCTCGACACTGACCGAGGCGCGCAGCCGTACGGCGACCCCCCACCGCCGCACCAAGCGGGTGCGGTGGCGGGGGCCGCTGATCACCTGGCTGTTCCTGGCGCCCGCGCTGCTGCTGTTCCTGTACTTCAAGTTCATCCCGATGTTCGTGGGCCTGTGGAAGAGCTTCTTCAAGGTCCAGACGTTCCTCGGTGACGAGTGGCTGGGCCTGCAGAACTATCAGACGATCATCAGCGACGCCGACTTCGCCGCGGCCATCTGGCACAGCATCCTGCTGGCGCTGGGCACCACGGTCGGCTCGCTCGTCCTGGGTCTGGGGTTCGCGCTGCTCATCGAGGGGCCGGCGCGCTACCTGTGGTTCGTGCGCACCGCGGCCTTCCTGCCCGTCGTCACCACGATGGCGGCCGTGGCCGAGGTGTGGCGGATCATGTTCCACCCGGCCGACAGCGGGATGCTGAACGTCATCATCGGCTGGGCCGGCATCGATCCCCAGCCGTGGCTGGCCAGCGAGCACTCCTCCCTGTGGTCGATCATGCTGATGAGCATCTGGCGCGGCACCCCGTACGACATGATGATCTTCCTGGCCGGGCTGGTCGGCGTCGACCGCACGCTTTACGAGGCCGCGGCCGTCGACGGCGCCTCCACCTGGCACCGGCTGCGGCACATCACGCTGCCCGCCCTGCGGCCGGTGTTCTGGATCCTGTTCACGCTGGCCGCCATCCGCGGGCTGCGGGTCTTCGTCGAGGTGTACGTCCTGACGAACGGCGGTCCGAACGGGTCGTCCGAGGTGCTGATGACGCTGATCTACAAGCTCGGGTTCCAGAAGAACGACCTGGGCGTGGCCTCGGCGGGCGGGATCGTGCTGTTCCTGGCCACGCTGGTGCTCACCCTGGTCGCGCAGATGTTGCGCAGGAGGCAGGCGACATGAGGTTCGACAGCGCGCTGGGGCTGGAGTCGCGCAAGGGACCTCTGGCCGTCGGCGGAAAAGTCCTGATTTATAGCTTTATGGTGGTGGTTTTCACCGGGCCGCTGGTCGGGCTGCTCGTCAGCGCCTTCAGCAAGACGCTCGACCCCACCGCCTTCTCCCTGTGGCCGGACGAGTTCACGCTGGAGAACTTCGTCCAGGCCAAGGAGAAGAACGTCTACCTCTACCTGCTGAACTCCTTCATCGTCGTGGGCTTCGGCCTGCTGCTGCAGATGCTGGTGAGCGTCTTCGCCGCGTACTCGCTGGCCCGCAAGAAGTTTCGCGGCATGACGTTCGTGCTGCTGCTCATGCTCACCACGATGATGCTCCCCGAGGAGATCATCGCGATCCCCCTCTCGCTGGTCCTGGCCGACATGCCGCTGCTGCACGTGAACCTCATCGGCACGTACGCGGGCATGATCCTGCCGGTCGGCGCCTGGGGCTTCTCCATCCTGGTCATGACCGAGTTCATGAAGGAGGTGCCGGTCGAACTGGAGGAGGCCGCGCGCATCGACGGCGCGGGGGAAATGCGGATCTTCGCCACCATCATCCTGCCGCTGTGCCGTCCCGCGCTCGGCGTGATCGGGGTGTTCGGCTTCACGATGATCTGGGACCAGTACCTGCTGCCCCTGATCGTCGCGCCCGAGTCGAGCATGTGGACGCTGCCCATCGCGCTGCGTTCGCTCCGCTCCGACGAGGAGGTCGGGATCGGCGTGCTGCTGGCCGCCTCGCTGCTGGCGCTGCTGCCGTCGATCATCGCGTTCCTGGCCTTCCAGCGGCAGTTCATGCGCGGTCTGACAAGCGGCGCCATCAAGGGTTAAGTGTCCATGTATCTGGACGCTATCCCATATCCTGGATGTCAACCCGCAGCAGTAGAGGGGATTGAGTATGGAGCCTCAGCTGGTCAAGTCCGCGGAGCGGACGGTGCGCATCCTGGAGGCCCTGGCCGATTCGCACGACAGCCTGACGCTGTCGGAGCTCCAGCAGCGCACCGGGTTCCCGCGCAGCAGCCTCCATGCCCTCATGCGGACGCTGGTCGAGCTCAACTGGGTCGAGACCGACTCGGCCAGGTCCGCGTTCGGGATCGGGCCGCACGCGCTGCTCACCGGCACCGCGTACCTCGACAAGGATCCCGCGCTGCCGTTCGCGCAGGAGACCTTGGAGGACCTGCGGGCAGAGATCGGCCAGACCGCCCATTTCGCCCGCCGGGACGGCGCGCACGTGCTCTACCTGGCCACCCGCGAGTCACGCGAGGCCGACCACGTGATCCCCAGGGTGGGCCGGCGCCTGCCCGCCCACGTCACGGCGCTCGGCCAGGTGCTGCTCGCCCAGCTCACCGACGACGAGGTCATGGCCATCCTGCCCGACCCGCTGTCCCCGCTCACCGACCGCACCATCACCGACCTGAACAAACTGACCGGCGAGCTCGACCAGGTCCGCACCCGCGGCTGGGCGTACGAACGCGAGCAGGGCACCCCCGGCCTGGCCTGCGTGGCCGTGGCTGTCGACTACCGCATCCCGGCCACGGACGCGATCAGCTGCTCGATGCCCGCGAGGCTGGCGCCCGCCGAGGTCGAGCGGATCACCGAGGCGGCGATCAAACACACCCGCAAGCTGGCTGCCACCCTGCGCAGGGAGGGCATCCGCTAGAAAGGACCGTCGATGCGGCTGGATGGTGTTCTCTTCTTCCCGGTGACCCCCTTCGAATCCGATGGCGACCTCGCCGAACCCGCGCTGGCCCGGCACGTCGCCGACGGAGTCGCGGCAGGAGCGGGAGGAGTGTTCGCCGCGTGCGGCACCGGTGAGTTCAACGCCCTCGACCTCGACGAGTACACCCGGGTGGTGGGCGTCTCCGTCGCCTCCACCGCGGGCCGCGTCCCCGTCTTCGCCGGCGCCGGCGGCCCGCTGCCCGCCGCCAGGGCCATCGCCCGCGCGGCCGCCGCCCAGGGCGCCGACGGGCTGCTGCTCATGCCTCCGTACCTGGTCAGCGGCCCGCCCGCGGGCCTGGTGCGGTACGTACGCGAGGTGGCCGCGACCGTCGACCTGCCGATCATCATCTACCAGCGCGGCACCGCCCGCTTCACCCCCGCAGCCGTCGCCGAACTCGCCGAGCTGCCCAACATCATCGGCTTCAAGGACGGCCTGGGCGACTTCGACCTGCTGCAACGGATCATCCTCACCGTCCGCCGATCCACCGGCAAGGATTTCACCTTCTTCAACGGCCTCCCCACCGCCGAACTGACCGTCCCCGCCTACCGCGGCCTCGGCGTCAACCTGTACTCGAGCGCGGTGTTCGCCTTCGCGCCCGAGATCTCCCTGGCCTTCTACAAGGCGGTGACGGGTGGGGACGAGGTGCTGACGCAGCGGCTGCTGACCGACTTCTACCTCCCGCTGGTGGAGCTCCGCGATCTCGTGCCCGGCTACGCGGTCTCGCTGGTGAAGGCGGGGGCGCGGTTGCGGGGGGCGGAGGTCGGAGGCGTACGCCCTCCCCTGCTGGACCCGACCCCCGAGCACACGGCCTCCCTGGAGCGCATCATCACCACCGGCCTGGCCATAGCCGGTGCCTGACCCACCGGCCCTTGATCCGGCCTCAGCCGACGTCGAAGGGCGGCAGCTCAGCCAGGTTCAGAATGGCTGCCGGCGGGAAGTCCGGCCACGAGCTCGGCGGGTCTTGGTCCAGGTTGCGCAGGTGCTTGTCGATGAAGCGCTGGGCATTGCGCAGAACCCTGACCGCGGTGGCGGCGTCGATGGCGCCGTCCTGCAGCGCTTCAGCGAGCTCGTCGAGGTCCAGGACTTCGTAGCGCCGGCTGAACGGGGGCACGACGATGTCCACGTAGAGGTCGTGGACCACCAGCCGCTTCGGGGCCGCCTCCTCCAGTTCGACCAGGTCGACGTACCAACCGCCTTCGAGTGCGTCGACGAAGGTGACCGGCCTTCGGAGCTGTATCCCTTCGTCGGCGATGACGAAGCAGCGATCGGTCGTGGGGCGGCCGGGAACCCGCCACGGGGGAAGGATCTCGACGTCGTAGGCCACGATGTTGTCGCCTGTTCGGACGCCGGAGCACCATTGCCCAGTGCGGTGGTGGACACGTACCTCTTCAAGGGTCACGGATCGCAGTATGACCGCGTCGGGACGCAGCGCCCGCCCCATGCCAACGCCTGACCTTCACTCCAGCACCGACGCTCAACCCCACCCAGGGCCGGCGCCCAGCCCCACCCCCACCTCATCCCGAAGCCGACACCCGACCCCCGCCCCCGGGCAACCGGACCCAGCCCCATTGCCACGCCGTCGCCATTGGCACGCCGTCGCCATTGCCACGCCGTCGCCATTGCCACGCCGTCGCCATTGCCACGCCGTCGCCCATGGCCGCCTCTCGGCCCACGACCGACCAGCCAGCCTCACAGCCGGCCAGTCAGCCGCACGAAACCATCGCCACGAGCCCTGTCAGCCCGCGACCACCATCACCCCCGCTTCGGGAGTGACCCGCTCACACCTCCAGACGACCGTCAACCCTCCGCGGAACGGACAGCGGGTTGTCGTCCTTGAGCTCGTCCGGCAGCAGCGCCTCCGGCCAGTCCTGGTACGCCGTAGGCGCCAGCCACCGATCGATCGCCGTCGCCCCGACAGAGGTGGACGTCGTGGTCGCGGCAGGCCAAGGACCACCGTGCTGCATCGCCCAGCACACGGCCACCCCGGTCGGCCACCCGTTCCAGATGAGCCGGCCGGCCTTCCTCCCGAGCACCTCGACGACCTCGCCGGCCTCCTCAGGATCGGTGCCGTGGACGGTCGCGGTCAGCGACCCTTCCAGCCGCTCAAGCACGGGCCGCAAATCGGAAATTTCCCGATACGTCACCACGATCGACGCCGGCCCGAAGCACTCCTCGGCGATCCGCGGCAGCTTCTCCTCGAACGTGTCGAGATCGGCGGTGAACACCTTGGGCGTGACCGCCCAGCTCCCCTCCCCAGGCTTGCCCTCGGCCAGCAGCTGCAGCTCGCCCAGCCGCTCGACACCGCCGACGTACCCATCCCTGATCCGCTCGGCCAGCATGGGGCCACCGCTGGTCCCCTCGACCGCCTCGGCCAGGGCCTTGCGCAGCTGGTCACCCTCGGGCACGAACATGAGCCCGGGGTTCGTGCAGAACTGCCCGACCCCCAGCGTCAGCGACCCGGCGAACCCCGTGGCCACGTCCTTGGCCGGCGCGGAGGGCAGCACGACGACGGGGTTGACGCTGCCCAGCTCGCCATAGAACGGGATCGGCACCTCCCGCTCGTCGATCAGGCGCTGGATCGCCTTGCCCCCGGCCACGGACCCGGTGAACCCGGCCGCGACCACTCCGGGGTGCTGCACCAGATCGATCCCCGCCTGCATGCCCTGCACCAGACCCAGCAGGTCGGGGTACGGGAGCGCGTCACGAACGATCTTCGCCACCCGCTCGGAGGTGTTCGGGTGCCCGGGGTGCGCCTTGACGACCACCGGACATCCCGCTGCCAGCGCGGACGCCGTGTCACCACCGGCCACCGAGAACGCGAACGGGAAGTTGCTGGCCGCGAACACGGCGACGACGCCGGGCAGCGCGTGCTTCATCCGCCGCACGTCGGGCCGCGGCGGCGCGAGCGAGGCATCCGCATGATCGATGATGGCCTCGACGTAACCGCCGTCCCTGAGGACCTGGGCGAAGAGCCGGAACTGTCCCGCCGTACGCGCGACCTCGCCGCGCAGCCGTACCTCGCCGAGCGCGGTCTCCTGGTCGGCGAGCTGCCACAGCTCGTCCACGTGCGCGGTGAGCGCGTCGGCGACGGCCTCGAGCGCGAGCGCCCGCTCAGGCGCCGGAGTCGCCCGCCAGGCAGCGCCGACGGCGGCCGCGGCGGAAACGATCAAGTCGACCCCGGCACTGTCGGTCTCCGGCAGTGCGGCGCCAACGGTCCCGCCGGTCCTGGGGTCGTGTCCGTAGATCATCGAAAGGCCCTTCCGAGCTTGACACTTCTTCAGCTTGATTCTTACAGTTGCGGCAACTTGTCCACAAATCTGGCTATTGTTCACATATCTGGACGGCGGTCTAAATGATCATCAGACAGATCCACGTCACCCCTGTCGCCTTCCGGGATCCGCCGCTTCTGAACGCCGCCGGAGTCCACGAACCGTGGGCCCTCCGTACCATTGTCGAGGTCGTCACCGATGAGGGCCTGACCGGGTTGGGAGAGACCTATGGGGACCTCGGGCACCTGGGCAAGATACGCGAGTGCGCGCAGGCCCTGATCGGCCTCGACGTGCACGCCACGAACACGATGTACGCCCGGATCAGCGCGATCGTCGGTCACACGGTGACCGACCTGCACGGACTGACCGGTGCCGCCACCAAGGAGAAGAGCATCGACCGGGTCTTCTCCCCCTTCGAGGTGACCTGCCTCGACATCCGGGGCAAGGCGGCCGGTGTCCCGGTGAGCGACCTGTTGGGCGGCCGTGTCCGGGATGCGGTGCCGTACAGCGCGTACCTCTTCTACAAGTGGGCGGGCCACCACGGCCAGGACCCCGACCGGTTCGGCGCAGCCTTGGACGAATCGGGTCTCGTAGAACAAGCGTCCCTCCTCATCAAGGAATACGGCTTCGAGTCCATCAAGCTCAAAGGCGGCGTTTTCCCTCCCGACCAGGAAATAGCCGCAACCCGCGCGCTTCACGAGGCATTCCCCGGGGTTCCCCTCCGCCTGGACCCGAACGCCGCCTGGACGGTCGAGACCTCGATCCGCGTGGGCCAGGAACTGGAAGGCACCCTCCAATACCTGGAGGACCCCACTCCCGGCATTTCCGGCATGGCGGAAGTGGCCGCCGCCGTCCCCATGCCGCTCGCCACGAACATGTGCGTGGTCACCCATGAACACCTCCCTCCCGCCATCGCATCCCGCGCGATCGGCGTACTCCTCCTGGACCACCACTACTGGGGCGGTCTCGTACGTTCCGCGCACGTCGCCACCTTGTGCGACACATTCGGCCTGGCGCTGTCCATGCACTCCAACTCCCATCTCGGGATCAGCCTGGCCGCCATGACCCATTTGGCCGCCGCCACACCGAACCTCACGTTCGCGTGCGACACGCACACCCCCTGGCAGGACGGCCAGGACGTGGTGGCGCCCGGCGTCCTGCGCTTCGTGAACGGCGCCGTCCCCGTGCCCACCGGCCCCGGCCTCGGCGTCGAGCTCGACCGTGACGCGCTGGCCGTCATGAACGAGCAGTACGAGAAGTGCGGGATCTCCGCCCGCGACGACACGAGTTACATGCAACGCTTCGAGCCCACCTTTTCCGCAAGGAGACCGCGCTGGTGAACGTGGCCTACGTCTACCCCTGGGACATCGTCGGCGACCCCTCCGCCCCCGACCGCCTGGCCGGCCTCGGGGTGGAGGCGGTGGCTCTGGCAGCGAGCTACCACTCGACGAGAGCGGCCACGCCTTACCACCCGTCCCATCGCGTACTCGACGTTCCCTATCCGGCCTTCTACCTGCCGATCCGCCCGGCGTCCTGGTCCCGCCTGGTCCCCGCGACCCCCACCTGGACCCCGGAGGACGCGTACCTCCAGGCCCGAGACGCTCTGAAGGCGGTCGGCCTCCAGGTGCACGCCTGGACCGTCCTGACTCACAACTCCCACCTGGGCACCGCGAATCCCGACCTGGTCGTACGCAACGCCTTCGGCGACCCGTACCCGTACGCGCTCTGCCCCGCCCACGAGGACGTCCTGGAGTACTGCGAGCTCCTGGTCAAGGAGATCCTCACGGTGGGCGAGCCGGACGGCCTCATCCTGGAGGCCTGCGGCCCCATGGGCTTCGGCCACCAGAGCGTCCACGAGAAGACCTCCGGTGCGGACTGGACACCCGCCGACTCGGACCTCCTCTCCCTGTGCTTCTGCACTGCCTGCGCCGACCGCTACCCCGCAGACACCCGAGACAGAGTCCGCGCCACCATCGACCGCACCCACCCCGCACAACCCACCCCAGCCCCCACGGCCGGCACCACCGCCAGCACCAGCACCACGATCGGCACCACGATCGGCACCACCACGGCGGGCAACACCATGGCCGGCGCCACCACGGCCGGTGCCACCACGGCCAGCGCCACAACAGCCGGCACCAGCACCACGGCCGGCACCACGACTCCCAGCACTCACCCACTCACGATCGAACAGGCTCTCGGCGAGCTGACCGACGAGGTCCGCGCCATCCGCGTAGACCTGTCCGACTCTCTCCGCCACCGCCTGATCGCCGTCGCCCGTAGCACCGCCCCCAACACCCCCATCACCCTGCACGCCAACCCGAACCCCTGGGCAGCAGGCGCCTTCGCGCCACTGCCGTCAGGCGAACCGGGAGCAGACGTGCTGGTGGCCAACTGCTGGGGCGACCCCGCCACGGACGCCACCCGCCTCGCCCAGCTCAAGGACCTGTCCACCCCTGGCCAGCGAATCGGCGCCTACGTCCTGGCCCTGCCCCCTCGTCCAGCCGACGCCGCCGCCCTGGCCGACCAACTCCGTACGTACGCCAAGGCAGGCGCGACCGAGTTTCACCTGTACCACGCCGGTCTGGCCTCCCCACAGCGCCTGGCCGCCATCACAGAGGCCCTACGTCAGCACGCCTAACGCGACAAACCCAGCCACCCGAACTCCCGCCGAGAACCGAACTCCAGGGTCCTGCGCAATACGCAGGGCCCTGAACGCTGAAGCCCTCGCACCGTAGATAAGTTGCCATACGTGACCAATGTGCGAATTGTGTACCGAAAGTACGGCGGAGCGCTGCACTGGAACCACCCCGGCCAACTGCTGGGCGAGGACGAACACGGAGTCTGGGCCGAAGTCCCCGGCGGAACGGTCGCCCGCAAGGGCGAGGGCCCACCGGTCACGTGGGAGACCACTGCGATCATGCTGTTCCCTCGAAACGCCTGGTGGACTGCGTCCTTCAACGCACCACCCCACCGAAGCGAGATCTACGTCGACGTCACGACCGTTCCCGAGTGGAGAGACGGCGAGGTGACGATGCTCGACCTCGACCTCGACGTGATCAGGATGCGAGACGGCCGGCTCATCCTCGACGACGAAGACGAGTTCGCCGAACATCAGGTCCTCCTGGGCTATCCCCCCGAGCTCATCACCCAGGCAGAAGCCACTGCCCGCTGGCTACTCGACGCAGTAGGCCACAGAAAGGGCCCATTCGGCGGCGCCCACCTCGAATGGCTCACCAGAACCACCTGACCAACTCACCACCAACTAAAAGAACCCGCACCGCCACGCCTTACAACCACCGAGAAAAACCACACCAAAATATCCACCAACAACCCCTTTTCATCTCTATACGGCACGGGCAACGCGCCGACCGTGAAGCCCAGCGACGACCTTGCAGAGATGCTCAACCTTGAACGGGCTACAGCGAAGCCTCTACAACCTGGGCCTTTCGCGCGCTCGTCGAGACCGCGGAGCTTGGCGTGGACGCAGCCGCCCTGGGCGTAAGTGTCGCCGTTGCGCAGGTGGGCCGGCACCAGTAATGCCTGCTGGCCAGAGGTGAGCTTGCGCCATCGTGAGCCGCCGGCGGTGCGGTGGCGGCGGCGGATGATGCCGGCGAGGTGGGCCAGGGAGCGGCGTGACACCGGTACTGCGGCGCGGTAGAACAGCACACGAAGCTCCTGAAATGGCGTTGCTCTTGGTCGACAACCCATCTACCAGGGGCTTCGCTATTTGTGATCAAGCCGGGTGATCCGCAATCGGGTCATGACCTGCGCATTCAGATGAGAAATACCAGGCTGCTCGATCCGTCAGCGGTCAGTGGCGTGCACAAGGCCGCCGGGCAGGCCCACGCCGCCGGCGCCGGAGTGGATCAGCCGCGCAGTCGCACACGATAAACCCGGTGACATCGATGGTCATCCCCGCGATAATCGCCAAGGTGGAAGAGGTCGAGGTCGAGGTCGAGGTCGAGGTCGAGGGCGAGGTCCAGGTCGAGGGCGAGGTCCAGGTCATCGTCGCCCATAACGAGCGCGCAACCCTGCGTGTCGGTGACGTGTTTCTGAAGATCGACTCCGATCAGACGCGCACCGACGTCGAGGTCGAGGCGATGGCGATGGCGCCGATCCCGACGCCGGAGGTCCTGTGGCGGAAACCGCCCGTGCTCGCGCTCGCCGCCCTCCCAGGCACGGCACTCGGCCGCCTCGGCGAGCCGTCGACCGCGTCGCCGGCGGCGTGGGCCGCGGCGGGTGCCGCCGCACGGATGCTGCATGACGCGCCACTGCCGCCATGGCCTGGTCGGAGCCTCGACGAGGTCGCATCGCACCTCGACGTCGAATGCGAGTGGCTCATCACGAACGGCGTCCTTCCCACCGACCTGGTCACGCGCAATCGCCAGGTCGCCGAGGCTGCGCTCCGGCCGTGGACACCGGTGTTCACGCACGGCGACCTGCAGATCACCCACGTGTTCGTCGACGGTGACGAGATCACCGGCGTGATCGACTGGTCCGAGGCGAGCCGGGGCGATGCCCTGTTCGACCTCGCCACCTTGACGCTCGGACACGAGGAGCACCTTGGCGACGTCGTCGCCGGCTACGGCACCGACGTCGACCTCGACGTGATCCGCGCGTGGTGGTCGCTGCGAAGCCTGCTGGCGATCCGCTGGCTGGTCGAGCACGGCTTCGACCCGTCCTCGCCAGGCTGCGAGGTCGACGTCCTGAGATCCCGGCTGTAAGGCGCCACGAGCCCGACGGCTACGAGTGCCGTTCTGCCGCATCAAGCGGGCCATCTCCTGAAGCGCGTCGCCTTCCGGACCAACGAGGTCACGGTCCTCGAAGATCCCCAGCAGTCGGTCGGCGACATCGGCAGCCGACGCACGACTCGAGTCGAAGCTGCGCCTCAGCTGAGGACCAGCAACTGCCTCAAATAGACCCAGGATGAAAAGCCTCACCACCGCCCGGCACTCACCACCGCCCGGCAACTCACCACCGCGCCGCATCCCACCACCGCGCCCCACCGCACCACCGCCCGGCACTCACCACCGCGCCGCATCCCACCATCACGCCGCACTTCACCACCACGCCGCATCTCGCTATGACGTCACCCGAGACCCTGGCCCTCGAGACCTCGGCCAATTCCTCAAACAAGGCCGCCAATATCGCCCTAGCAAGCGCTGACAGCTCCAACATCAGCTCCGGGACTCGGCGCCGGCGCGCGCGAATTTAGCCCGCAGCGGAAACGAGCCCACTCTCATATGCCGCGATAACAAGCTGTGCCCGATCCCGAGCCTCCAATTTGGCCAGCAACCGAGTGATATGAGTCTTCACCGTAGCCAAGCTCACCTGAAGATATTCCGCGATCTCCCCATTGGACAAGCCGCGCGCGATCAACATCAGAACCTCGCGCTCCCGCTCCGTTACCCCGTCCAACCCCTTTACCCGAGGCAGAACCGGTGTACGCGTGAACTCCTCAATCAGCCTGCGCGTAACCGTAGGCGCCAACAAAGCTTCCCCACTCGCGACCACGCGGATAGCGGCGAGCAGATCCGCAGGCGGCGTGTCCTTCAGCAGGAATCCGCTAGCCCCAGCCCTCAATGCGTCATAGACATAAGAATCGAGGTCGAACATCGTCACGACAAGCACTCGGGAAACATCCCGGAGACGCCGAGTGGCCTCGATCCCATCCATTTCGGGCATTCGAACATCCATAAGCACGACATCCGGCCGCTGCTCCAAAGCAACGGTAACAGCCTCCACCCCAGTGGCCGCCTCACCGACAACAGCCAGATCCGGCTCGGAGTCCACAAGCACGCGAAAACTTCCCCTGAGCAACGCCTGATCGTCGGCGATAACGACCCGGATCACGAGACCTCCTCATAAGGCAGTTCGGCGAAAACACGAAACCCTCGGCCAGAAAGGCGCCCGGCTTCAAACGTCCCGCCGTACATCATGACCCGCTCCCGCATTCCGATCAGACCATGCCCGGTGCCGGCAGCAGACGACGTACGACTGCCAGTCCCGTCATCCACCACCTCGATCCGTACTTTCTTGCCATCAGCGACCACGGAAACCCGGCAGCGAGCGCGCGCGGCGTGCTTGATGACATTCGTCAGCGCTTCCTGCACGATGCGATAAACCGACAGCCCCACGCCCTCAGGCATCCGCCCTCGCCTGCCGGGCTCCCCTTCTCCGTCTCCATCGCCGTTCCCGATCCGTACCTCGAGCCTGACCTCGACCCCGGCCAGCCGAGCCTGCGCCACCAGCCCTTCGATCCCCGCCAGACCAGGCGCGGGGACAAGGTCGGGCTTGGATGAAGATCGAAGCACACCGAGCAAATAGCGCATCTCAACCAGCGCACTCCGGCTGGCCGTCTCGATCACACGCAGCGCGTCGTGCGCCTCATCCGGCCTGGTCGCCATCACGTGATTGGCCACGCCAGCCTTGACGGCGATCAATCCCACGCTGTGTGTGACCACATCGTGCAGCTCGCGAGCGATCCGTAAACGCTCCTCCGTCACCGCCTGCGCCGCCAACCGCTCAGCGTCGCGGGCCGCGTAGAGCCGGCGCTCCTGCACGGCCCGGCCGACCGTCCAAGCGCCGCCCAGCGCTGCGATCCCCATGAGTGGCTGGTCGAGATGCAACAGCCATCCCGGAGCGGTGTCACGCGGCGCACCCGCTAGAGCCAAGCCAAGGACTGTGACCAGGCTCAACCCGCCGATGGCCGATGTCGGGACCACGGCCCCGAACCTGTCGGAGAGGGCGACTATATAAAGCGCGTACGCAGGCGCGAGGTAGGCGAACCCCACGGCGTCGACCAGCGCGGCGAAGACGGCGACCACAAGCGTGAAGCAGAAGACGGGCAGGGGCCACAGTCTTCGCAGCCCCAGCGGCAGCCCCAGCCAGCAGGGGATGGCGATCCTCATCCAGGGCGGCAGCGCGGTGGCGTTCACCGCCACCGTGAAAGAGACAAAGGCAAAGCACATCCCCGCCGCCAGATCGAGCATGATCAGCTGGCCACGGCTCAATCGCCTGGCGAAGAAGGGATGGGTGTCGTCCACGCGTTGAACGGTAGCCGCTGCGGCGGTCTCCTCACGTCAACCCAGGGTCTGACCTTGAGATTCGAACCGTGGTCCGACGCGCGGGCGGCCCGCCGTCCCGCATCCTTTACCGCGTGATCGAACTCCAGCACCTCACGAAGCGCTACGGCGGCACCCTCGCCGTGGACGACCTGTCGTTCAGGGTCGAGCCGGGTCACGTAACCGGCTTCCTCGGCCCCAACGGCGCGGGCAAGTCCACCACGATGCGCCTGATCCTCGGCCTCGACGCCCCGACCTCCGGCCAAGCACTGGTCAACGG
This sequence comes from Nonomuraea sp. NPDC003707, assembly GCF_053587055.1. Classification (NCBI taxonomy): domain Bacteria; kingdom Bacillati; phylum Actinomycetota; class Actinomycetes; order Streptosporangiales; family Streptosporangiaceae; genus Nonomuraea; species Nonomuraea sp. NPDC003707. Next base: position 402,243 of record NZ_JBSFNK010000006.1, read on the forward strand.
GCGCCGATACACGTCGATCGCCAAGCCGATGCACGAGGTGGGCGCCCTCCTCGATGCCAGTGCCGTCCACGGCGGTCGCAGCGCCTACAACCACCTGCTGTCCCTGGCCCGCACCAATGACATCGGCCCTACACGAGTGGCCGAGGTGCTCGACCAGGTCGGCCTGGCAGGCGTGGCCCGAAAACGGGTGGGCGGGTTCTCACTCGGCATGAAACAGCGGCTCGGCATAGCGTCGGCGCTGCTCGGCGATCCGGCCGTGTTGATGTTCGACGAGCCAGTGAACGGCCTGGATCCAGATGGTGTGCGCTGGATCCGCGACCTCATGCGTTCTCTGGCCGCCGAAGGTCGCACGATCCTGCTCTCCAGCCATCTGATGAGCGAGATGGCCCTCACCGCCGAGTGCATCATCATCGTGGGCCGCGGCAGGCTGATCGCCGAGGCCACCGTCGCGGAGCTGACAGCGCGCTACCCCTCGCTAGAAGACGCCTACATGGCCCTGACCGCCGGAAGCGTGCAGTACGGAGCGTCCCGATGAAAGCGGTCCTCTCCGCCGAATGGCTGAAGCTGCGCTCAGTGACCTCCACCTACCAGACCCTGGGTACGGCGGCCCTCACAGCTCTCCTGGGCGTGGCCTGGACCCTCTATGTGAGCGGCCTGGCCGACGAGCGAGGCGAGCTGCGGGCAGCGGCCCCAGAGCAGGGCTTCCTTCCGCTCGTCCAGATCAGCCTGGCGGTGCTGGGCGTGCTCGCGATCACTTCCGAGTACGCCACGGGGACGATCAGCACCAGTCTGATCGCCGTCCCGAAACGCGGCACATTACTTCTGGCCAAGGCCGGCATCGTCGGCCTGGCCACGTTGACAGCCGCGAACGCGGTCCTCCTGGTCACATATTCGGCGAGCCGCTTGATAGCGAGCGGTCACGAGCTGGGCTTCAACAACACCTCGATCACCGACGACCTGCCCATGCTGCTCGCTTCCGGCCTGTCGGTGACCGCCCTGGCACTGGTAGGCCTCGGCCTCGGCACCGCGATCCGCTCAACAGCGGGAGCAATCGGCTCGATCGTGGCATTGCTGTTCGTGCTCCCAGGTGTCGTCAACTACTTGCCCCCGCCCTGGAACACCCGCGTGGCCACGCTCCTCCTACCGAACCTCGTCCCCCAAATAGCCGACCAGCGCCTCTCCTCGCGCTTGGGCGACGGTCTTCTGCCTCCCTGGGCCGCACTTGCCGCCCTCCTCGCCTATCCCCTCGTCGCCCTCGCCATCGGCTACTACCAACTCAGCCGCAGAGACGTCTGAGTCCTCGCTTCCCTTTCCAGGACGAACACCACAGACGCCGCCACACAAACGAGACAAGCTCCGACAGAGCGCCATCAGCCCCGAAACGAGCACCCATGCAGGCGCGCTCCCACGCGAACCGAAATACCCGTAGGAGCATGCGGCGCCAGAAGTGACACGAGCATCCCCTACGCCACGATCGAGCAACCGCAGACGCACTCTCACCACGGAAGCGCGGGCCGCGAAGCCGCCCTCACCGCTGGCGCGCGAACGGCGAAGCCCACTCTAAGCACTGGAGCAAGGACACCAAAGCCCGCTCTCACCAAATGAGCAGCCAGTGAAACGAACGCTCTCGCCCGAAGGACGCACGAGCGTTCGAGCATCCCCCACCAAGAACCAACGACCATGAACGCCCCAACCGCGGCAACAACGCGACCGAGCACGCTTTCGCCCTACGAAGGGACGCTCATATGAGCATCTCCCAGCAGCAGGAAGAGCCACTTGCGTAAGCGTTTCCCGGCGGAGCCGCGGCACGCTCTCGCTCAAAGTTCTTCAGTAAGCGCTATAACGACGGCCGCACGAGCTTCCTCACCATCACCTGACCGAACGTTCCCACACCACAGCAATGGCTCTGGAACGCAAGGCCACACGAACGCTCCTGCCCCAGGAACAGGCATAACGGAGCATTTCCCTCACGAACGGACCAACCCCACATGACCACACTCATCCGAAGAATGGGTACCCGCATCGGCATCCTCAGCTCGGAGCGGACGGAAGCATGAGCGTTCTTACCTCGGAATGGCTGAAGGTACGTTCCCTCCGCTCCACGCACCTGATTCTCAGCCTCAGCCTAGGCACGGTTGCCTTGGGGTTCGGGCTCGCCATGATGGCCGCCAACATGTACGACACCGCCCCCGCCGCCCGGCGACCCGGCGCTCGGATCGCGGATCTGGAGGAGGTGATCGTGATCGTGCCCCAACTGTGCACGGGCATCCTGGGCACGCTTGCCATCACTTCCGAATACGTGACCGGCTTGATCAGAACGAGCTTGACCATCGTCCCGCGTCGTTGGCCCGTCCTCGTCGCCAAATCCGCCATTGTCGGCACGCTGGGCCTGATCATCGGCTTGGTGACAGTCTTCGGCACCTACTTCGTCACCCGATGGGTGATAGGCGACCGCTTCTCCGGCGCATACACCGACGCCTTCATGGACCGACTGCCACTCCTCACTGCCATCAGCCTCACAGTGCCTACGTTCGCGTTGCTCGGCTTGGGCTTGGGCGCGCTCTTCCGTTCGACCGCCGCCTCGATCGCCACCTTGGCCGGCCTCGTCTACGTGATCCCCATAATCATCGGCAACATCCCGGAGCCATGGAGTGAACGCCTCGGCTCTGTGATGATCGGCGCACTTCCCCGCGAAATCACGGGCGAGCTGATCACCACATCGGTATACGGCTCCCTCCTGTCTCCCGTAGCGGCCGCCGCAGTGCTGGTCGCGTACGCCGCGTGCCCGTTGGCAGTGGCCATGTGGCTGGTAGGCCGGAGGGACGCCTGAGATGTCCACCCTGGGGCCTTTGATGCGACCACTCCATCACCACGTCAGGCCGAGCGCCACTTCTCTCCTCAGACGCGCCTGGCAACTCGTCCGCCGCATCATCGGTCTCCCAAGAACACGCCGTAACACCGTCGCAGCGAGACCCACAGGACAAGCAAGCGTGCCCGTTCACCAGGCACGGAGGCGCCGACGGGATCCATGGGCTCCCCGTTTCCTGGCAAGGCGAGAAAGACCAGTCGTCCGCAACATCCGATCCGACCAGCGCACCATCGGTCTGCCGCGCACGAAAGCGCCAGAAGAGCTCAACCGTCTTCGACGAACGCCCAACGAATCGGGTCGCTCACAACACCGCCGACCCTTTGCAGCCAAGGTTCCTGCCACCCCTTGGGGCGCCCATCAGCGCCAAAGCCACCAGTCGCACTCACGAGTGGCAAGGACGGCCGGAACAGCAGGGACAGCTGGGAGCAGCAGGGGCTACAGGGACAGCAAATGCCTCAGCCCTCAGCAGCCACCCAGAACGGCGAACGACGCCACACCATCCAAAGCACCTGCGCCCACTCAATGGACAGCGAGGACAACAAACCCCTCAGCCCTCAGCGGCCATCTGGACCGGCGATGGCATCGAACCATCAACACCGACTGCGGCTGCTCAAAGGGCATCGGCGCCAAGTCCCCCGAATCGCTAGAGGCCGTTCCGGAAGGCGAGACCACCAAGCACCTCAGATGCCCGGCATCCACCCTGGAGGGCGAGAGCACCAAGCACCAGTGATGAGCGGGCCCCGCCCCGCAGGACAAGACCGCCAAACACCGGTAACGACCAGCACCCACCTCGAAGGACGAGACCACCAAACACCCGTAACAACCAGCACCCACGTCGAAGGGAAAGGTCGCTGGAACCCGCAGACCGCCAGCGCCCCGAAGAGGCAGCAGCACCGCATCGTCCGGGCCGATAGTGCCGCTAGCCCGGAGGGGCGAAGGCAGCGAATCGCCTGGCCTTCGGTCGGCCCCCCGAAGGAGCAGGCGATGTGGTCGGATGCCCGTCCCACGCCTGCTCCCCCGGGGGTACGGCAGACGAACGCGTCTGCCGTACCGTGGGAAAGCTCAGACCTCGAGGATCACAGGGATGATCATGGGGCGGCGGCGGTAGGTGTCGCTTACCCAGCGTCCCACCGTACGGCGGACCACCCGTCGGATCTCCTGCATGTCGACCACCCCGTCTGCGGCCTTCTCCGCGAGGGCTCGCTCGATCTGCGGGATGAACTCCTCGAACTGGGCAGGGTCGATGCCGGAACCACGCGCGTGGATCTCGGGGCCGGCGGTGAGCTTGCCCGTGTTGGAGTCGACCACGACGACCACCGAGATGAACCCCTCGTCGCCGAGAATCCTGCGGTCCTTCAGCGAGGTGTCGGTGATCTCGCCCACCGACGAGCCGTCGACGTAGACGTACCCGGCGTGAACCGCACCGACGATCTTCGCTCGGCCGTCGACCAGGTCCACCACGACGCCGTCCTCGGCGATCACGATGTGGTCCTCGGGCACGCCCGTGAGAGCGGCCAGCCTGGCGTGCGCACGCAAATGACGCCACTCACCGTGAACGGGCATGAAGTTCGACGGGCGGGTCAGGTTGAGCACGTACAGGAGCTCGCCGGCGGCCGCGTGGCCGGAGACGTGCACCTTGGCGTTGCCCTTGTGCACGACGCGGGCGCCCCACCTGGTCAGTCCGTTGATGACCTTGTTGACCGCGGTCTCGTTCCCCGGAACCAGCGACGAGGCCAGGAGTACGGTGTCGCCCTCGGCGATGCGGATCGGATGATCGCGGTTGGCCATCCTGGACAGCGCGGCCATGGGCTCGCCTTGAGAGCCGGTGCAGATGAGCACCACGTCCTGCGGCGGCCACTCTTCGATGTCGCGCGAGTCGACGATCAACTCCGGCGGCACCTTGAGATATCCCAGGTCGCGGGCCACGCCCATGTTGCGCACCATCGAACGTCCGACCAGGGCCACCTTGCGGCGGTGCTTGGCGGCGGCGTCCATCACCTGCTGAATGCGGTGCACGTGCGAGGCGAAGCTGGCCACGATGACCCGCTGTTCGGAGGTGCGGATCACCTCGTCGATGACCGGCCCGATCTCGCGCTCGCTGGTGACGAACCCTGGCACTTCGGCGTTGGTGGAGTCGGACATCAGCAGGTCGACGCCCTCGGTGCCGAGCCTGGCGAAACCGCCGAGGTCGGTGAGGCGGCCGTCGCTTGGCAACTGGTCCATGCGGAAGTCGCCGGTGTGCAGGACTATGCCCGCAGGCGTCCTGATGGCGACGGCCAGTGCGTCGGGGATCGAGTGGTTGACCGCGAGGAACTCGCAGTCGAACGGCCCGAAGACGTGCCGTTCGCCCTCGACGACCTCGAGCTTGGTCGGTTGGATCCTGTGCTCGGTGAGCTTGGCCTCGATCAGGGCAAGCGTGAGCCTCGATCCGATGAGCGGGATATCGCGCCGCTCGCGCAGCAGGTACGGCACCGCCCCGATGTGGTCTTCGTGAGCGTGCGTGAGCACCACGGCTTCGACGTCGTCGAGCCGGTCTCTGATGTATTCGAAGTCGGGCAGGATGAGGTCGACACCCGGCTGATCGGGCTCGGGGAAGAGTACCCCGCAGTCGACGATCAGCAGACGGCCGTCATATTCGAAGACGGCCATGTTCCGGCCGATCTCCCCCAACCCGCCGAGCGCGACGATGCGCAAGCCGCCGTCAGGCAGCACCGGCGGGGGACCAAGCTCAGGATGCGGATGGCTCATGCCTGGCCCCCACGGTCAGTTCGTGTTCTCAAAACTCCCGGTTCCTCCCCGTTCCTATGCGTCTGTCAACTTCACCCCGCCGGCTACCAGGCAAGCACGCAGCTCGGCGATTTGCGTCTCTGTCGCGTCCACGAGCGGCAGTCGTACCGAACCCACCGGTACGCCCACCATGCTCAGTGCCGCCTTTGCCATGATCGCGCCACCGGCGCGCAGCATGATCCCGTCTACCACGGGGGTCACCTGGCTGTGTACGGCCAGGGCCTGGGAGACCTCACCGTTCTTGTGCAGGTGGATCATGCGCGCCAGCTCGGCGCCCACTACATGCCCGACGACGCTGACGAACCCGGCCGCCCCCAGGGAGAGCCAGGCCAGGTTGAGCAGGTCGTCGCCGGAGTAGAAGGCCAGCTCGGTCGCGCTCATCACCTGGCTGGCGGCGAACAGATCGCCCTTGGCGTCCTTGACGGCCACGATGCGTTCGTGCTGCGCCAGCCTCAGCAGAGTTTCGGTCTTGATCGGCACGCCACTGCGCCCCGGAATGTCGTACAACATCACCGGAAGGTCGGTCGCGTCGGCGACGGCGGTGAAGTGCTGGTACAGCCCCTCTTGAGGGGGCTTGTTGTAGTAAGGCGTCACCACCAGCAGACCGTGCGCGCCCGCACGTGCCGCCTGCTTCGCGAGCTCGACACTGTGGCGGGTGTCGTTGGTGCCCGCCCCTGCGACCACAGTCGCGCGATCGCCGACCGCCTCGAGGACGGCGCTGACGATGCGCTGCTTCTCCTCGTCCGACGTGGTGGGCGACTCACCGGTCGTCCCGTTGACGATCAAGCCATCGTTGCGCTGCTCGTCCACCAGATAGGTGGCAAGACGTCGCACAGCCACATAATCGACCTCGCCGTCAGGAGTGAACGGCGTGACCATGGCGGTCAGCATGCGGCCGAAGGGCGCGTCTGTGGTTCCAGTTGGCGATGCCATAGTGCGAACGCTACCTGGATTCAGAAATCCATTGGACGCCGCCACCCCGCTTTGCCTGCCTGGAGCCGCTTTTTGCCCCCTTTCGCGGGCATCTCAGAGGCTTCCCTGACGACGACAACCATCTCACCTGACATCGGAACCCGTCCACTGGTCATCAAGTCACAGCGATGCACCCGGCAGGCCACGCTACACACCACACCTGCCCACCACACCCGCCAGGCGGGGCACCATGCCTGGCCAGCACGCCCGTCTGGCGGCCAGGCGGAGCGCCGGACCTGGCCGCAGTATCCAAAGCACCCGTCAGGCCGCAAAGAGCGCTACGTCTGACCGTCGCCGCCGAAATCAGTACGGCCTACCGGATCTTCCCACTGCAACCGAAACACCCATCGGGCCGCATAGCGTGCCGTCCCATCGCCATAGCCGACAGCAGCGCCGGCTACTCGATCTTTCCGCGGCAGCCGAAACGCCCGTCGGATCGCCTAGTGCGCCGCATCCGGTTGCGTCCACGAGAGCGGTGTACGAGTTTGGCCTGGTCATGGGCGTGGCGTCGTAGAAGAGCGACGGCTATCCGACCTCCCCAGCGCGGCCAAGGCGCCCGTCAGGCCGTATAGCGTTCCGCACCCCGCCGCAGCCGACAGCAGCACCGGGTACTCGACCTTCCCACCGCGGCCAGAGCACCTGTCAGGCCGCATAGCGTGCCGCATCCGACGGCCGAAGCCACACCAGGCCGCGGCGGGCATGTGAACGTTGGGTCCGCAGTACCCAGCTGGCTGAGCGGCCGCCGGCTTCGGTGATCCCGACGCGTATCCCCCGTCCGCCCACGACCCTCGTCCGGAGGGAAGCCGCAGGTGGAAATTGCGAGCGACTTTCCTGCCCTGGCGGCCACCCCAGAGGAGTGCGGCGGCCGTTACGCTCGCCCAGCTTCCAAAGGTGAGCCCGGCTGCGCACGGTTGCCCCGGTCATGTTGCAAGGCTTCTACTAGGACAGGTCAATCTGGTATCTGATGAAACCTCGATTCTCAGCCACCTTGTCGTACAAGCGGCGTGCTGTCGCGTTTGACTCATGCGTGTTCCAGTACACGCGGGAGCAGCCGCGCTCCCGGGCCCAAGCGGTCACAGCCTCGATCAGCGCGCGAGCCACGCCTCTGCCTCGGGCTTCTGGAGCGGTGAACAGATCCTGCAGGTAGCAGACATCGGTGTCAGGCGCCGAGGTGTTCGCGTGGGTGAAGAAATGCGTGATGCCGACGAGCCTGCCGTCCAGCCTCGCGCCGAAGGCGTGCAGACGGGTGTCCGCCTGGAACTCCTGCCATGCGCGGTCGTACATCTTGTCCGGTTCGACACGCTGGTAGAAGTCGATGTACGCGCGGAACAAGTCCTCCCAGACATCCCGGTCGGATGGAAGGAGCTTGCCTATGTCGATCATGAAGCTTCCTCTTGCTTGGACATCTCCGAGGAGCACAGGTCTGCTGTGGCTTGGTGGGGCAGTGCGGGATATGTCCTGGAGAGTGATTGATGTCGGAGTCAGTGCCACCAACTTAGGGAAAAGTGGCCCAGTGAGGTACGGCCACTCGGCGGTGATATCAGAAGACCACTTGCGCCTGATGGTTGGTCGCCACGCGCACTGACGTGGATGGCAATGCGCGGTACAACAGTGCGCCCCATCGCACCGCAGCGAACGGCAGTGCATCCGTCGCGCGCCTCGAATGGCAGCGCACCCATCGCACGCGGCCGGTCGAAAACTGCAGTCCACTGCACGGCTCGAACGGCAAGGCGCCTGTTGCACGCCTACAAGGTGAAGGGTCAGTGCACGTCCCGAACGGCGACGCAGCCACCCGCTCTCAAAGACCACGCCGCTATCAGGCCTCTGCAAAACATCGTGGCCAGCAAGGCCGCCTCAACCAGGCAACGCGGCCATCCCGCCTCCAAAGCTCACGTTGACCGCAAGCCTCGCGCGGCAGCGCGCCGACCAGCCTCCACCTCACTAGCAAGGCTGCCTTGAGAGGCATCGCGGCCACCGTGGACCTCGACAGCCCGCCCATCGCATGCCTCACATGAGAGCCTTCCAGCCGACTCAGCTGCCGACCGGCCAGGCCGTTTCACGCACGCAACGCAGCCACCGCAGCTCCAAGGCCGCATCCACCGCCGGACTCAACCGACTGCGTACCCAAGCGACAGCGCAGGCCCCGCTCGTTTCGAAATCCCGCGCCCATCACGGGCCCCACGAGGTAACGTGCGACCAGGAGTCTCACTGATCAGGACCGCTCAAGGGCCAGCGCACTCACCGGACTTCCGAGGTCTGTGCCCATCGCAGACGCCGGACGGTGCGGATGCGTCCAAGGGACCGGGCCAGCAGCCGCGTTCGGCCAGGTCAACCCACTGGTCAGGGCGCTGCTGCAGCCCCAAGTACGCGAATTGGAAGAGGTCGCCGATATGTGCTCGGGGGTACACACATCGACGACCTCTATCGGAGAATCGGCCCCTCTTACACCGGCGTTACAGGGTTTCTCCGATAATTTTCTGCCATCGCAAAGTTGGGGCTCCAACGACCATCGATGACGGTCGGTTACCTGCCGAATACGGCAACATGGGGCAACGCCTCACACGAACCCCCAGGGATGGACTAGTGGCCACCTCAGATCCGGTCTACCTGCGTGTCGTCGAAGACATTCGGCGGCAGATCACCGACGGCACCCTTCCCCCCGGCGCGCCGATCCCATCACGAGCGCAGCTGACCCGTAAATATCAGGTCGGAGAGACCGCCGCCCGGCACGCGCTACGCGTGCTCGCGGGTGAAGGCCTCATCATCGGCCGCGTGGGCTCGGGCCATTACGTCAGGGATCGCCCCGACCTCACCCCGCTCTATCGATGGCGCTTTCTCGATCACCCCGCCCCGTTCGCGGCCGATCTGCAGTCACAGGGCAGACGCGTGACATGGGACTGGCACAGCGAACCAACCGAAGCGGGGCCCGACATCGCCAAACGCCTGCGCCTCAGCGAGTCGACCACGCTGACCAGAACGCACTACATCTTTCGCGGCGAGGGCAAACCGCTGCAGCTCGCCACGTCGTACGAGCCGCTGGAGTTCACCCCCCACTCCGAGGAGGAGCGGCGGAGCCTGGTCGCCAGGATGTACGCGCACGGCATAAAGATCACTGAAGTCGTCGAGAGCGTGCACACCCGGGTTCCGCGCCCCGCGGAGAGCGACGCGCTCGATCTGGCGGCTGGCGTCCACGTGCTGCACATCGAGCGTACCCACTGGGCAGGTGACCGTCCCGTCGAGACGAGCGACATCGTCGTTCCAGGCGACCGGTTCAGAGTCACGTACAGCATGCCCGTCTGAGCTCTCGGACGCGGGCGTCTCCGGGCGAAGCCCCTTCTCGCCCGGAGCCCCTCAGCCCGGGCATAGCGGATATCACCTCCTTTCGGACGGACAGGCCGGTTCCGATGGGGCGGTGAGCCTCCTCGAGGCTCGCCAGCGGGTCAATCTGGCCCACAATCGGGCGCATCTGCCCTGATCTATGAATTCCGCGAGCACGGTGAGAGCGGGCGCACACGCTGGGTCCGTCGGCAGCTCGAACCTCATCCCATCCGCAGACCTGGTCACGCTCCGGCCTCCGCGAGGGAGCAAGTGACGACGGTACGCACCCAGCGAACCGCCGAAAGCGTTGAGGATCGCATCGAAGTCCTCGTCCGGGCCTGCCGCGAGCCGCATCGTCACCCAGGTAGGCGGCGCCGAGATCGCGGCGGCACTGCGCATTTACGGCGCCGGCAGTGACCTTGGTGCCCGTGGCCTGGCCGAGTTGGAGCCGGAGGCTGCCCACACCGTCGCCGACGAGCAGCGGACCGCAGGCGTACGGCGCTGATGCGCCCACGGCAACGGTGGGCTGGACGGCGCCGACCAGGATGAGACCAATCCATGGCGGAGGCCTCGCTGGGATGACAGTGACGTAGTCGGGGCGGCGGTGCCCGCTGCTACGGGACGCGCTGGTCGATCTCATCGAGGAACGCGGGTTCGAACGTCTCACCGTGGGCGAGATCACCGAGCGAGCGATGGCGAGCCGTGTCGCTTTTTATCGGAATTGTCGCGGTAAATACCACCTCATGGAGCAAATCTTCGACGAGGCCATTGCGGCGCTGCTGGGCAGTATGGGCGATGACGGCGAGCGGCCCTCGATCGAGCACTGGGCCGCGTTCTTTGAATATGTCGCCGAATATCAGCCTTTGTGCGGCGCATTGTTCGGTAAAAAAAGACGGCCCGTGGTTCGCGGCGAAGAAGCGGTCCTCGCTCTCGAACATGGTCGCCCGGCACGCGGACCCGCTCCCCACATCGAGCGGCCTGGTCTCGACGCTGGCCGGCGGGATCTTCGTACAGGCGATCACGTGGTGGCCGGAGAACGGGTGGCCGATGTCACCGTACGAGATCGCCACGCAGGCGGGGCGATCTCGCCTCCACCTTGATCATCGAGGTCGACCGCGCGCCGGGCTGACACATCTTTCCCATCCGGCGACGAACGCTGGATTCCCGGCAAAAGTGCAGGTCAGAGATTGTCGGTGCGCGCTGATACAACGGACGCGGAGGTTGCCGATGCGAGTCAAAGACCTGTCCAAGAGCGACCGGCCACGCGAACGGCTCATGTCCAGCGGCGCCGCCGCGCTGGCGGACCGCGAGCTGCTGGCCGTGCTGCTCGGCTCGGGATTTCGCGGGTCGAGTGCCCTGGATCTCGCCAGCCAGGTGATCAAGCACTGCGGAGATCTCGATGGCCTCCGCCGTTCGGACCCGCATCGGTTACTCGCCGTGCCCGGAGTGGGCCCCGCCAAGGCCGCGCGAGTCGCTGCGGCCTTCCATCTCGTACGCCGTGCGGACGCGTGGCCGGAGCGCGAGCGGATCACCAGCACATCCGACCTCGCCAACCACTGCGCCCCGCTGCTCCGGGGCCGCAAGCAGGAGCGGCTCGTCCTTGTGGTGTGCGACACCCGTGGCAGGGTGCTGAAGCATTCGATCCTGACCGAAGGCGCGTCCGACCACACGGCGGTGCCGATCCGGGAGGTGATCACGGAGGTGCTCACCGCGAGCGGGGCCCTGTTCGGCCTCGCCCACAACCACCCGGCCGGCTCCCTCGAACCGAGCCAATCCGACCTCGAGGCCACCGCCCAACTCATCCGAGCCGCCGAGACGGTGGGGCTACGGCTCCTCGACCACCTGATCATCACGGATGCCGCCTGGCGGCGAATCCCTACATAAATCAATTCCTCTAGGGACCATGAACCCACCGAACACCAAAGGGAATCATCCTGTGTATAGCGCCGAACTGCAGTTTTCCAAGGGACGGCCATGAGAATCTAATACCGCGGGTAGGCCGTTACGGACGTCAGCCGGCCATTACTCGCAGCGGCATGGTCCCTTGCCTCCGGAGGGCTCGGGACCATGCCCGACACTCGCACCGATCCCAGGCGAAGCCCGGCGCTCTTCGGCGGGCGTTCGGGCAGGCGCGTCGCCTGGGATCGCAAGGTGCGCCCCCGATGGCACCTGCGTTGTGCCATCACCTAGGGTGTCCGGTTCGCGCGCTCGGCGGCCAAAGCGCGAACCGGACACCTGTCCATCCTCTCCAGGCCCGCGGCAAGCGGTGAGAGCCCTATCCGCTGGGTGTGGCGTGACGGGCAAGGCCATCCCGTACGGCATTTACGACCTGACCTCCGGCAGCGGCCAGGTCGACGTTGGCGCTGACCACGACACCGCCGCGTCCAGGTTTCCGTCCCCGCCGAGGCTGCCACACCGCCTTACGCGATGTGGCACATACCTGGACGGGGTCGACGTGGTTCATCGAGGGAGATATCGCTCAGTGCTTCGACCGGCTTGACCACGAGGTCATGCTCCGAACCCTGGGTGAGAAGATTCACGATAACCGGTTTCTGCGGCTGATGCGGAACATGCTGAAAGCCGGATACATGGAGGATTGGGCATGGAACGCCACGCACAGCGGGAGCCCGCAAGGCGGGGTTGTTTCTCCTATCTTGTCCAACATCTACCTGCATAAGTTGGATGAATTTGTCGAGCAGACTCTGATCCCTCAATACACCCGAGGAAAGGTCAGGAAAAGCAATCGCGCCTTCTATCGAATATGGGGCGCGATGCAGCGCGCGAGCAAGCGCGGTGACCGCACGGCAGTGCGCGAGCTGCGTAGACAACTCCATAGCATGCCCAGTCTGGATCCGCAGGATCCCGGCTATCGGCGGCTGCGGTATGTGCGCTATGCCGACGACACCCTCCTCGGGTTCGCCGGACCAAAGGCAGAAGCAGAGGAAATCAAACAGCGCCTGGCGCAGTTCCTGCGTGACGACCTCAAGCTGGAACTGTCACCGGACAAGACGCTCATCACGCACGCCCGCACCGGGGCGGCGAGGTTCCTCGGCTACGACATCACCGTGCACCACAACGACCGCAAGGTCTCCGGCAGACGGCGATCCCTCAACGGGACGATCGGTCTGCGTGTCCCTCGCTCGGTGGTGGTGGCCAAGCAGGCCCAGTATATGCAGCGCGGAAAACCCGCGCGTCGGCCCGAACTGCTGAACCAAGACGACCATGTCATCATCAGCACCTTCGGGTCCGAATACCGCGGCATCGTCCAGTGCTACCTGCTGGCCGGCGACGTCTTCCGACTCGCCCGGCTGCAATGGGTCATGGAGACCTCGATGCTGATGACGTTGGCCAACAAGCACCGCTCGACGGTGTCGAAGATGGCCCGCAAGTACGCGGCCACCATCGCCACACCGCACGGGCTGCGCAAGTGCTTCGAGGCCCGCGTCGAACGCGTCGGCAGGAAGCCACTGGTCGGACGATTCGGCGGGATCCTGCTGAGACAGAACAAGAAGACGGTCATCACCGACCGTCGGCTGCCCCCGGTCAACATCAAACGCAAGGAGCTGGTCACCCGGCTCTTGGCCGGACGATGCGAGGCATGCGGACATGTCGACCAGGTGGAAGTCCACCACGTCGCCAGACTCGCTGATCTCGGACGAGCGGGAGAGCGGCCGCCATGGGCAGATCTCATGGCCGCGCGTCACCGCAAAACCCTCGTGGTCTGCGGAAACTGTCACGCGGACATCCACGGCAAGAACCCTGCCCCAGCACTCACGGAGTAGTCACTGGAGAGCGACGTGCGGTGATAAGTCGCATGCGTCGTTCGGGCTGGGGGCCGCTGGAACAGGACCTGCTCAGCAGGCACCTCGTCAGCGGCCCACCAGTACCCTGCGGCACAACTTCGGCCGAGGCGGTTCTGAAAGAAGTCACCGCCCAAAGCGCCTGCTGCGGCCAAAACCGGACCGCCCCTGCAGAACGGGTAAGCACCTCTCTACCGCTGCATTCGCCCAAGGCCGCAGCGTCGAAGTCGACCGCCTGCCCATCTCCCCGCGCCGCTTTGCCCGACTGCTGCTCACCCGGCCCGGCATCCTCAGCGAAGAGCACCGGAGCCTGCTGGACGACCCCACCGTCGCCTGCCCGGAGATGATCGACCTGGCGGGACTCATCCGCAGCTTCGCCGACCTGCTCCGGCCACGCGAAGGCAATGCTGATCGTCTCGATGCGTGGATCCCCGCAGCCGACGCCACCCATCTGCCTCACCTGCACTCCTTCATCCGCGGCCTTGACCAGGACCACGATGCCGTCACCTTGCCCTTTCACAACGGTGCGCCCGAGAGTGTGAACACCAAGACCAAGAGCATCATGTGACAGATGCACGGCCGTGGCGGGTTCGACCTTCTGCGCCACCGCGTCCTGCTGCAATGGATCACCCAGCGCCACCACCGATTACGGGACAGAACCGTTGTTCTTACCGTCCCGTGCCGTCCAGCAGGCTGGTCCAGATAGCCAGCACGCTTGCCTGGGTGTTCCAGAGACTTTCCTCGATCAGCACCTTTTGACGAAAGCGACGAGTTCTGCGGATGAAGTACTGGCCGCCGCTCTGGCACAGCTCGTAGAACGTCGGCTTACAAGCGCACGTGTAATCCCGGACTCTCACACGTACGGCGCGCGGCGACGAGGGATACCACTTGATGACGGCGTGATCGGGCTGTGGGTCCGGCACGTGGGCCGCAATCTGGCAGCAGGGCCAGTCGAGGGGCTTGGGCACGGTTGAACAGTACGTCTGGTCGTCTCCTCTTGTCTAGTGAGTAGGGATGCTCTGTCTATATAGACAGCACAATATGGGAGGTCTTGCACCTGTTGGTCTAAGTTGCAGGCGTGCTCGACTATGACGGGGACACCCACATCTACCTCCAGATCGCCGAGATCCTTCGGCGACGAGTCTCCGGGCTCGCGTCCGGACACCCGGTGCCGAGCGAGGCGGACATCCAGCAGGAGTTCGGCGTCGCCAGGACCACTGCCAGGCGGGCGGTGCACGTACTTCGCGAGGAAGGGCTCATCTACACCGTTCAGGGCGAAGGGACCTTTGTCGGCGGGCCAGACGAAGCGCCTCGTAAGCAGCGGAAAGTCCCTCTATACCAACAGATCGCGACGGACATCGCCGAGCAGATCAAGGAGGGACATTTCTTGCCTCGGCGCTCCATACCGGGTGAGTCGGCGTTGGTGGAGCAGTACGACGTGGCTCGGGAGACTGTGCGGCGCGCGATGGCGCTCCTGCGGGAGCAAGGGTGGATCTATACCGTTGCGCAGCGCGGCAGTTACGTGTCGCCGAAGGAGTCGTGGCCCCAGGACTGACTGTGCTCGCCTGCTTGTATCCAGACGTCTACGCTGTGATCATGCTCGACCGCGACGGGCCGGTCCCGATCTACGTACAGATTGCCGACGCGATCCAGCAGCAGATCGTCGGCGGGCGGTTGCGAGCCGGCGAGGCCGTGCCGAGTGAGGCGGCGTTGGAGGCGAGGTTCGGTGTCGCGCGATCGACCGCACGCAACGTGGTTCGGGAGCTGCGCGAGCGTCGTCTTGTCCACACCGTGCAAGGCCAAGGCACCTTTGTTGGGCCTATCGGTATTCCTCGGATAAGGGCGAAGAGGGCCCTCTATCTGGATATCGCTCATGATATCGCTGCGAAAATCAGGCGCGGTAAGCTCCGGCCGAACTGTTCGATAGCGAGTGATGCGACCTTGATGCTGCGGCATGGGGTTGCCAGGGTCACGGTCCGGAAGGCCATTGCGCATCTCAGGGAGCAGGGTTGGGTGTTCACTGTTCCTTATAGAGGGACTTATGTGAATGAGCCCGGAAAGTGGCCCTCGCACGAGAGCGTCCGATAGCCCTACTGCGCCTTGTGCCCTACTGCGCCTTGTGCCCTACTGCGCCTTGTGCCTCGCTGCGTCCTTGGGTAAGTGCGGCGCCTCACTAGGCGAGGGAGGTCGCCGGGGGCATGTTGCCGGCGTCATGGAGGAGGGGCGCCTTGTGACTGGACCCAGTGAGCGATGTCGGGGACGGGGGATGGGCTCATACGGCGGCGAGCGAGGAAACCGATCTCCGCTCATACGACAGTGGACGTGGGAAGGGATCTTCGCCGCGGCTGGCCCAGCGAGTCACCGGGGGCGCGTTGCCGACGGGATGGAAGAGGGTCGCGTTGCGGCGGGCCCAGCGGGTCGCCGTGGATGCCCAGCGAGTCGCCGCAACTGCCAGCAAACCCCCGCTGTCGATAAGTCCCCCTGCCGGCAAGTCCCCTGCCGGCAAGTCCTCCGGCGGCATGTCCCCTGGCGGCAAGCCCACACTGCCAGCAACTCCCCACTGACGATGAGTGCCCGAGTCCGACGAGTGCCCGAGTCCGACGAGTGCTCATGTCCAGCAGGTGCCTGCGTCCGGTGAGCGCCCACGCCCCCGTGAGTGCCCACGCCCCCGTGAGTGCCCACGCCCCCGTGAGTGCCCACGTCCCGTGAGTGCCTACTGCCGGCGAGTGCCCACTGCCAGCGAATGCCCGGTGTCGGCGAGTCGTCACCCAGCCGAGTTGCTCCGATTTCGTGATGCGCGATCCGGAGTCACCGGTTTTCTGTTGCTTGGTGGTAAGGCCGGGCGTGGCGATCGAGGAGGCACCGGCCGGAGTCACCGATAGCGCTTCCCGGATAGCCGTCGGTTCTCGCGTCATGCAGGGTCCGTATGTTTAGAGCACGTATCCACCCTTCCACTAGACGTTTTCCTTGTGCAGGTATGTACGGTTTCGTCTACGATCCGTACCGTGTTAGATCGCGAAGGTCCCGTGCCTATCTACAAGCAGGTCGCTGACCTGGTCCGCGATCAGATCGAGCGGGGTGAGCTCAAAGCCGGCGATCCGGTGCCCAGTGAGGCGACGCTCGAGAAGGACTACGACATCGCGCGCACCACAGCCCGGCGGGTGGCTCGTGAGCTGCGGGAGCAGGGGCTCGCGCACACCATTCAGGGTGAGGGGACGTTCGTCGGCCGGCCGGGGACGCCGCGTTCACCCAGGAAGGTGCCGCTGTATCAGCAGATCTCCACGGAGGTGTCCACGCGTATCGTCCAGGGCGAGCTCTCGCCGAACCGGGCTATTCCCGGCGAGAAAGTGATGATGCGGCAATACGGCGTAGCCAAGGTGACGGTGCGGCAGGCGGTCGCGCATCTCAGGGAGCAGGGATGGGTGTTCACCGTCCCTTATAGGGGCACTTTTGTGAATGAGCCGGAAAAGTGGCCCAGGAATAGGGATTCTTAATCCCCCTCCCATGTCAGGCCGCTTGTATATCATTGAGACGTGCTGGATCGCTCGGGGGACACGTACCTCTATCTTCAGATCAGCGAAGTCCTCAAGTCACGCATAACCGGCAAGCTCTCCCCAGGGGATCTCGTGATCAGCGAGGCGGGGATCCAGCGGGAGTTCCGGGTGGCCCGGACCACGGCGCGCCGGGCGATTCGGGTGCTGCGCAACCAAGGGCTGGTCCACACTCGCCAAGGCGAGGGCACATTCGTCAGCTCCCCCGGCGAAGGGGCCGAGCAGATTCCGCTCTACCAGCAGATCGCCGACGAAATCAGGAACCGCATCAAGGCCGGCGAGCTGGTCGCGCACCGGCCGCTGCCGCGCGAGGTGACGCTGGTGCGCCAGTACGGCGCCGCCCGCGAGACCGTACGGCGGGCCATTGCGCTGCTGCGGGAGCAGGGATGGGTGTTCACCGTCCCGCACCGCGGCAGTTACGTCGCGCCCGAGGAGCGCCGGCCGCCTTCCTGATCCACGACGCGAAACCACAGGCACACCACCATGGTCGAGTCGTCCACCTCGTACCCCTGGCTCTTCCAGTAGCGGCGGTGCCCCTCGCGCCAGTGCTCCACCGAGCGGAAGCCCTCGCCTTCGGCCTGGGCGAACTCCCAGGTGACCGCCGCGAACGGGGTCAGCTCCACCCGCGTCATCTCTATCTCGGCCACTTGCGCACCCGCGTCGTCCACGAGGACCAGGCGCTCGCCGACGTGCTCCACCTCCTCCCCCTCGGCGTGGTAGTCGAGGGGCAGCAGACCGGCCGTGGCCGTTTTCTCGCCCGCCAAAGTAAGGTCGGTCAACTGGGTACGGAACTCGCCGGGCGTGCCCAACTCCAGAACCCTGAGTCCGTCGATGCGTGGCCACATAGGACGCATATTAGAAGACCGGGATGATGTCCTCCGGATCGATGAAGTCCACTTCTACGCCTTCCAGGTCCAGCTCGGGAATGGCGGGGAAGGCGATGCCCCAGCGTTCCACGATCGCGCGGATCCTGGCCATGGCCACGCGCCAGTTCTCCGCCTGTTCCTCGTACGACAGCACGCCCAGGCCCGCCTGCCTGGCGTGGTCCATGAGAACGCGGTGGTTGGGCAGGAAGTACGGCGGCAACTCCCAGAAACCCCCGGGCGGCTCCCACAGAATCATGCTGAGAAACACGAAGCCCGCTCTGAGCTGGCGGGTGATGAGGGTGCGGGTCTCGTCGGTGAGCCCCGGCCATTCGTTCTCCAGAATGGTCATGCAGATTTGCAGATGGCGGGACTCGTCCCTGCCTATTCGCTGGAACATCTCGCTGAAGACCGGATGCTGCGTGCCCGACGACATTCCTCTGAACAGCGTCGAGGCGGCCATTTCCCCCATCATGAAGCTGGTGAAGAGGACCGGCAGCGAATATTTCCCGACGGCGGAGGTGTAGCCGGTCCAGTAGCGGCCGCCATTGTGGTAGAGCCAGCCGATGTTGTTGTGGGCGGCCCTTTCGAGATCGTCCGACGGGGTCCAGTCGAGCGGGCCGCCGGGCCACAGTTTGGCGATGGTGCGCTGGCAGCATTCCTCGTGGTTCATCTCGTCACGGGTGATCGAGAAGAAGCACTTCCTGACCGGGTCCTCTTCGTGCTTTTCGAAGGCCTGGATCGTGGCGCGGGCGAACACCGCCGGCCCCGAAGCGTCGAAGTTCGCCAGGACCGCGAACCAGTACATGATTCCCAGCCGCTGCTCCCGGGTGAAGTCGTCCGGGTCCAGGCCGTCCCAGGGCAGGTCGGCCGGGTTCCAGACCACGCGCTTGGACTTCTCGTAGATCGCGGCGAGTTTCTCGGTCTCTACCCGCCACTCCATGGGATAGATGTTGGGCTGCGGGATCTCCGGCGCGGGCCAGAAGCCGCCCTCTGGGATCGTGAGGTCCGCCATTGTTGTGACACCTCCTCTCCCATCCTGCGTGCAGGCGTCACGCCTTTCAAGTACGGGCACGCTGGGTGACGGCCACGCACACGAGCACGGCCAGCGCGGTGGCCACCGTGGCCGGGCCGAACCGCTCCCCCATCAGGAACCAGGCCCAGAGCAGGGTGAGGAGGGGCTGGGTGAGCTGCGTCTGCCCGGCCCGGGCGATGCCGCCCCGCGCCAGACCCGCGTACCAGGGGATGAAGCCGAGGAACATCGAGATCAGGGACACGTACGCGAAGCCCGCTATCGCGTGGGGAGTCGGCGTGATGGGGGTGAGGAGGGCCAGCGCCACGGTCACGGGGACGGTGAGGGGGAGCGAGAGGACGAGGGTGTGGGAGATGACCTGCCAGCCCGGGGTCCGCCTGGACAGCCGCCCGCCCTCCGTGTAGCCGATCGCGGCCGACAGCAGCGCGCCCACCAGGAGCAGGTCGGGCCAGGTGGGCGTGCCCTGGTGCTGGGTGAGGGTGAAGGCCGTGATGGCCAGGGCGCCCGCCGCGCAGGCCACCCAGAAGAGCGGACGGGGGCGTTCCGCCGCCCTGACGACGGCGCAGGCGGCGGTGGCGGCCGGGAGGAGGGCTATCACGACGGCGGCGTGCGACGTGCTGGCGCCCAGGGCCAGGGCCAGGCCGCTGAAGACGGGGAAGCCGAAGACCACACCCAGCGAGATGAGCGCGTACGACGGCCAATCACGCTTTTGCGGAATTATCGGGATTTTTGCAAATTTAAGGCAAATCAGCGCGATAAATCCGGCTACGCCTGCGCGGCCGATCGCCACCAGCCACGGATGGAAGCCCTCCATGGCAAAAACGGTGGCGGGGAAGGAGCCGGAGAAGGCCAGAACGCCCAGGAAAGCCAGCGAGGTGCCCTGCGCGGCGCGATCCAGAACGGGAGGGAGTGCTACTCCATCAGGAGCAGTAGCGCTATTCTGTCTCTTCATGGACAACGATAGCAGTATCGCCCAGATCGCCGCGATACTGCGCGAAGAGGCCGGCCGGGCGGGACCCGGGGCGCGGCTGCCGTCCAGCCGGGAGATCATGCGGCGGCACAACGTCTCCCCCGTCACCGTGTCCAGGGCCATCGGGCAGCTGGCCGCCGAGGGCAGGGTGGTCGCGCGGCCCGGCAGCGGGGTGTTCGTGACCCCTCAGGTGGCCGCCGCGCAGGAGCCGGTCGATCTCTCGTGGCAGACCGTGGCGCTCGGGGACCGGGTGGTCGACGAGGAGCCCGTGGCGACGCTGCTGGGGGCGGCGGCCGAAGGGGTCGTACCCCTCACCGGCGGGTATCTGCCGGCGGGCCTGCGGCCGGACAGGCAGCTGGGGGCCGCGGCGGCGCGGGCGGTACGCAGGCCGGACGCGTGGGCCATGCCGCCCCTGGCGGGCCTTCAGGAGCTGCGCAGGTGGTTCGCGAGGCAGACCGGGGGCGACGTGACCGCCGCCGACGCGCTGATCGTGAGCGGGGGGCAGGCGGCGCTCACCCATGCGTTCCGGGCGCTGGCGGCTCCGGGCACGCCGGTGCTGGTCGAGACGCCCACCTACCCGGGCGCGCTCGCAGCGGCCAGGGCGGCCGGGCTGCGGCCCACGGCCGTGCCCGTCGACCGGGACGGCGTACGTCCTGAGCTGCTGGCCGAGGCGTTCGCCGTCACGGGCGCGAGGGTCTTCTTCTGCCAGCCCACCCTGCAGAACCCGACGGGGGCCACCCTGCCGGTGGAGCGCAGGGAGCAGGTGTTGCAGGTGGCCAGGGCGGCGGGGGCGTTCGTGGTCGAGGACGACTTCGCGCGGTACCTGACCGAGCAGGCGCCGGCGTCCCTGGCCTCCATGGACCAGCACGGCACCGTCGTCCACGTGAGATCGCTGACGAAGATCCTGTCGCCGAGCATGCGGGTGGCGGCCGTGATCGCCAGGGGGCCGGCCGCGCGCCGGCTGCGGGCCAGCCAGCTCGTGGAGTCGTTCTTCGTGGCGCGGCCGCTGCAGGAGACGGCGCTGGAGTTCGTGGGGTCGCCGGCCTGGCAGCGGCATCTGGCGGCCGTGCACAGCGAGATCAGGACCAGGCGCGACGCCCTCGCGGCCGCGCTCGCCACCCACATGCCACGGGCGGAGGTGCACCTGCTGCCCATCGGCGGGATGCACCTGTGGGTGCGCCTGCCCGCCGAGGTCGACGAGAACGCGCTGGTCGAGGCCGCCAGGCGGAACGGCGCGCTGGTGAGTCCGGGCAGGCTGTACTACCCGTCGGAGCCGCCGGGGCCGAGGATCCGAGTGACGCACATCGCCGCCGCCCATCTGGCCGAGTTGCACGAGGGGGTGCGGCGACTCGCCGGGGCGTTGGCTGAGGTGACTCGAACCGGCTGAGGAAGCTCTGGGCGAGATCGGCGGCGAAGAGGGGTTCGCGTCGTCTCCAAGGGTCAAACACCGATACGGTGTAACTCGTGCCTTGTGGCATGGACGGCAGGCGAAGGAGCGGGCCGAGATGGCAGACGTAGGCGTCCGGGCGGCCCGGCGCGAGGATGTGCTCCAGGTTGCGAATTGTCAGATCCGCGCCTGGCGCTATGGCTATCGGGATTTCCTTCCCGAGGGGCCACTCGAGCAGATGACAGGCGCGGCGGCCGAGAAGATGTGGCTGCGCCAGTGGGACGAGGCGATCGTGGCCCCGCCCACCCCCAGGCACCGGGTGCTGGTGGCGGTGGAGACCATCCTCGACACCGAGGGCTTCCCCGCCCTGGGCGCGGGCGGCAGCGCCGCCCTGACCACCCCCCGGGGTGGCGAACGCGTGGTCGGGCTGGCCTCACACGCTCCCGCCGAGGATCCCGACCTGGATCCCACCGTGGTGGCCGAGATGCTGACGCTGCTGGTCGACCCCGATTTCGTACGCCGGGGCCACGGCAGCCGGCTGCTCAACGCGACCGTCGACTACCTGCGTGAGGACGGCTTCCGGCAGATCGTCACCTGGGTGTTCGCCGACAACTACGCGGTGCTGGGCTTCCTGGAGTCGGCCGGCTGGGGCGAGGACATGGCCGAACGCGTGCTCGACATGGGCCGTCCGATCCGGATGATCAGGCTCACGACGGACATCAGCTAGAGGACGAACGACAGACATGGCAACCCCTGGCCAGTGGATCGCGGGCGCCCGCCCGCGCACCCTCCCGAACGCCGTCGTGCCCGTCATGGTGGGCACGGGCGTGGCGATCGGCGAGGGCGGCTTCGTGTGGTGGCGGGCGGTCCTGGCGCTGTTCGTGGCGCTGTCGCTGCAGATCGGCGTCAACTACGCCAACGACTACAGCGACGGCGTCCGCGGCACCGACGACCAGCGGGTCGGCCCGATGCGGCTGGTGGGCTCGCGGGCGGCGAGCCCGCGTGACGTGCTGGTCGCCGCGCTGGGCTGCTTCGCGGTCGCGGCGGTGCTGGGGCTGATCCTGGTCGTCGTCACGCGGGCGTGGTGGATCCTGCTGGTGGGAGCGGCGTGCATCGCGGCCGCCTGGTTCTACACCGGCGGCAAGCGCCCGTACGGCTACCGCGGGCTCGGCGAGATAGCCGTGTTCGTGTTCTTCGGGATCGTGCCTGTGATGGGCACGGCATACGTGCAGACCGAGTCGCTGAGCTGGCCGGCGTTCTTCGCCTCGATCCCGGTGGGGCTGCTCTCGTGCTCGATGCTCGTGGTCAACAACCTGCGCGACGTCGGCACGGACGGCCAGGCCGGCAAGCGCACGCTGGCCGTGGTGCTGGGGGCCGAGCGCACCCGGGCGCTCTATGTGGCCTGCCAGGTGGTGCCGTTCGTGGTGGCGCTGGCGATGGTCCCGGTGACGCCGTGGGCCGCGCTCGTGCTGCTGGCCGCGCCGCTGGCGATCCCCCCGATCAGGACCGTGCTGGGCAAGGCCGTCGGCCCCGCGCTGATCGCGGTGCTGCAGCAGACGGGCAAGCTGCAGATGGCGTACGGGCTCCTGTTCGCCGTGGGGCTGGCGATCGTCTTCTAAGCTTGGGCGTGTGAAGGACTTCATCGCGGGACTGCCCAAGTGCGAGCTGCATCTGCACATCGAGGGCACACTGGAGCCCGAGCTCAAGTTCGAGCTGGCCGGGCGCAACGGCCTGGAGCTGCCGTACTCGTCCGTCGAGGAGATGCGGGCCGCCTACGCCTTCGACAGCCTGCCGTCCTTCCTCACGGTCTACTACGAGGGCATGCAGGTCCTGCGGACCGAGCCCGACTTCTACGACCTGGCCATGGCCTACCTGCGCAAGGCCGCCGAGCAGAACGTCCGCTACGCCGAGATCTTCTTCGATCCGCAGGCCCACACCTCGCGCGGCGTGCCGTTCGACGTGGTGATCCGCGGGCTGCGGCGGGCGCTGATGGACGCGGAGGCGCGTCTCGGGGTGCGGGCGCAGCTCATCATGTGCTTCCTGCGTGACTTCCAGGCCGAATACGCGATGGCGACGCTGCTGGAGTCGCTGCCGTACAAGGAGTGGATCGCGGGCGTGGGGCTCGACTCCGACGAGAAGGGCAACCCGCCGGTCAAGTTCGCGGCCGTGTACGAGCGCGCCAGGCAGGAGGGCTACCTCCTGACCATGCACTGCGACGTCGACCAGGAAAACTCGATCGAGCACATCCGCCAGGCCGTCGAGGACATCGGCGTCAACCGCATCGACCACGGCGTCAACATCCTGGAGGACCAGCGGCTCGTGGAGGTCGTCCTGGAGCGGGGCATGGGGCTGACCTGCTGCCCGATCTCCAACGGCTACGTCACCGACTCGATGAAGGCCGAGGGCATCCGCAAGCTGATGGACCTGGGCGTGCGCGTGACGATCAACTCCGACGATCCCGCCTATTTCGCCGGTTACGTGGGGGAAAACCTCGAGGCGCTGCAGGGCGCGCTCCAGCTCAACCGCGAGGAGCTGGCCCAGCTCGAACGGAACGCCTTCGAGATCACCTGGCTCCCCCGGCACCTCAAGGACGCCTATCTGGCCGAGGTGGACGCGTACGTCGCCGCGACCGGCTGACCCATCCTCAATCGGGAAAGCAGGAAAGCGGGAAATGGTCACGCCGCACGAAAGTTAAGCTGACGCGGTGCCCGGTCAGTGTGCTCCCCAAAAGGGAATGTCATGGTGAATTATGCCCGCATAAGTCGGGATTTCTCCGCTCTGGGTGTTAAGCCGGGGCAGGTCGTGCTGCTGCATTCCTCACTCAGCAGCATCGGCCGGGTCGAGGGCGGGGAACACACGGTGGTCGCGGCGCTCAGGGAGTCGCTGGGTCCGGACGGCACGCTCACGGTGCCCACCGGCACCTCGGCCAACTCCGACACCTCCCCGGTCTACCGCGCCGCCGTGGCCGGGATGACGACGGAGGAGATCGAGGCCTTCCGGTCGAGGATGCCCGCCTACGACCCCGGCTCCACCCCGTCCGTACGGATGGGCCGGATCCCCGAGTGCGTCCGCACCGCACCGGACGCCCGCCGCAGCGCGCACCCGCAGACGTCCTTCGCCGCCGTGGGCCCGCGGGCAGCGCACATCATCGGGGATCACGCCCGCGACTGCCTCCTGGGCGAGCGATCCCCGCTGGCCAGGCTCTACGAGGCCGGCGCCCTCGTCCTGCTGCTCGGCGTCGGCTACGACAGGTGCACCGCGTTCCATCTGGCCGAATACCGCTACCACCCGGACCCGCCGCGCCGCAGCTACCGCGCCGTGGTGGACGACGGGGAGGGGCGGGCGTGGTGCGAGTTCGAGGACGTGCGGGTGGACGACAGCGACTTCGCGCGCCTGGGGGCCGACTTCGAGCGGGCCGTTGACGTACGGTGTGGGGCGGTCGGCGCGGCGCGGGCCCGGTTGTTCCCGCTGGCCGCCGCCGTCGACTACGCCGCCGCCTGGTTCGCCGCCAACCGCACCCCCGACCACGGACGGCGCCCGTAGCCTGCCTAGTGGCGCATCACCACGCGGGGCGCGATCTCGATGCCCAGCTCCCGCTCGTGCTCCACCAGCGCGCGCAGCTCCGGGCCCCACTCCTCCTCGGGCAGCACCGCGAAACCGTGCCGCGTGTACCACGGCGCGTTCCAGGGCACGTCGCGGTAGGTCGTCAGCGTCACGGCAGGCGCTCCGGCGGCCCGCGCATGGTCGAGCACCGCCGCGACCAGCCGCCCGCCGATGCCCTGGCGCATGTGACCGGGATCCACGGCCAGCTGCTCCAGGTGCAGGTTGCCGTCCACCCACCCGATCAGCGCGAACCCCGTGGGAGGTGTCCCCTCGACCAGGACCCTGAGGGGGTCGTCCACCTCTTCGATCATGGTGGTACCGGGCGGGAAAACAATGTCAACCTGCTCGAAGAGCTTGTCCGCCGCCAGCTCGATCGCGGTCAGTCCGGGGAGCTCACCCGCTTCGGCCCATCGCACCATGCCGACACGATCTCATGGTGGAGCCGGATCCCGCCGCTCATATTTTAATGTTGATGATCGTAAGGCCCGGCTGTGCGGAGCCGGAACCCTCTCCTCACGACGTGCCCGCGACCGTACGGTTGTGGGCACGTCGTGTGCGGCCCCTGCCGAGGTCGCTGCCGAGGCCAGGAAGGTCAGAGGTCGAGGAGCGGCTCGAGGCCCACGGTGAGGCCTGGGAGCTCGCGTACGCGGCGCACCCCGAGCAGCACGCCCGGCGTGAACGACGCCCTGGTCATCGAGTCGTGCCGGATCGTGAGGATCTCGCCCTCACCGCCCAGCAGCACCTCCTGGTGCGCGATGAGCCCGGACAGCCGCACGGAGTGCACGGGGACACCGCCGACGTCGGCCCCTCGGGCGCCGTCGAGCGCCGTGCTCGTGGCGTCGGGCATCTGGCCGAGCCCCGCCTTGGCGCGCGCCTCGGACACCAGCTCCGCTGTGCGGCGGGCCGTGCCGGACGGCGCGTCGGCCTTGTTGGGGTGGTGCAGCTCGACGATCTCGACCGACTCGAAGTAGCGGGCCGCCTGCTGCGCGAAGTGCATCATGAGCACGGCCGCGATGCCGAAGTTGGGCGCAATCAGGCAGTGGGTGCCCGGCGACTCGGCCAGCCAGCCGCGCACGGTCTCCAGCCGCCCCTCGTCGAACCCGGTCGTGCCCACCACCGGGTGGATGCCGTGCCGGATCGCCCATTCGAGGTTGCCCATGACGACATCGGGATGGGTGAAGTCGACCACCACCTCGGCGCCTTCGAGGCCCTCGATGGGGTCGTCCTTGTCGATCGCGGCCACCAGCTCCATGTCGGAAGCCGCCTCGACCGCCTTGCACACTTCGACGCCGACGCGCCCGCGGGCGCCCAGCACACCTACCCTGATCACAGGCCAACCCTATACCAGCGGGAAAACCCGCCCATGGGACCGCCGGCTCACTGTCGTGGCCGTTCAGGACCCATGTGGCGGGTTCGTCCTTACGGGCGGACGGCCTCGGTGAAGTCCTTGTCACCGTACGGGCCGATCACGGCGAGCGTGAGCGGACGCTTGAGCACGTCCCGCGCCACCTCGTCGATCTCGTCGGGAGTGACCGCCTCGATGCGTGCCAGCACCTCGTCCACCGACATCAGCTCGTCGTAGACGAGCTCGTTCTTGCCGATGCGCGACATGCGCGAGCCGGTGTCCTCCAGGCCGAGCACGAGCCCGCCGCGCATCTGGCCCTTGCCGCGCATGATCTCGTCGGCGCTCAGGCCGTCGGCCACCACCCTGGACACCTCGTCCCGGCAGATCTTGAGCACGTCGTCGATCTTCGACGGCAGGCAGCCCACGTAGATCCCGAACTGGCCGGTGTCGGCGTAGGCGGAGGTGTAGCTGTAGGCGGAGTAGGCCAGGCCGCGCTTCTCCCTGATCTCCTGGAAGAGCCTGGACGACATGCCGCCGCCCAGTGCCGCGTTGAGCACGCCCAGCGCGAACCTGCGGTCGTCCGTACGGGACAGGCCGGTCGTGCCGAGCACCAGGTTGGCCTGCTCGGTCGGCCGGTCGAGCACCCGCACGCCGGAACGCATCTCGGCCCCGGGACCGCTGGTGCGCGGGGCCGCGAACTCGGCCGGCCCGCCCAGCGCGCCCGCCCGCTCGTACGCCCTGGTGACCAGCTCGACGACCTCTTCGTGCCGGATGTTGCCCGCGACGGACACGACCGTGCGGCGGGGCCGGTAGTAGCGGTGGTAGTACTCGGCGATCCGCTCGCGCCCGAGGGCGTTGATCGACTCGACCGTGCCCAGGATGGGCCGGCCGATGGCCGAGTCGCCGTAGAGCGCGGCGGCGAACTGCTCGTGCACCACGTCAGAGGGGTCGTCGTCGTGCATGGCGATCTCTTCGAGGATCACGCCGCGCTCGGACTCGACGTCCTCCTCGGTCACCAGCGAGCTGGTCACCACGTCGGCCAGCACGTCGACCGCGACCGGCAGATCCTCGTCGAGCACGCGTGCGTAGTAGCACGTGTACTCCTTGGCTGTGAAGGCGTTGATCTCACCGCCGATGCCCTCGATGGAGGCGGAGATCTCCATGGCGTCGCGCGTCGGGGTGCCCTTGAACAGCAGGTGTTCGAGGAAGTGGGTGGCCCCCGTGTGCTCGGGGGCCTCGTCACGCGAGCCGATGCCGACCCACATGCCGACCGCGACGCTACGCACGGTCGGCATGGTCTCGGTCACCACGCGCAGCCCACCTGGGAGGACGGTGCGCCTCACCACCCCGGCTCCGTCCCGGCCGGGGTGCAACGTGGTTGTGGTCACGAGTTCCGGTCGTCCCCGTCGGCGCTGGTGCCGCGCGTGCGGACGCGGGTGCGGGTGCGGCGGGGCCGCTCCGCCTTGTCCTCGGCGGGCGCGGCGGCGGCCTCCTCGGCCTGCGGGGCCTCGGTGGTGTCGTCGTCGCCCTCGGCGGGCGCGGCGGCGGCCTTCGCCTCCTTCTCCGCGGCCTCCTTCTCGATGACCTCGACGGGCACCAGCGAGAGCTTGCCCCGGGCGTCGATCTCGGCGATCTCGACCTGGATCTTCTCGCCGACGCTCATGACGTCCTCGACGTTCTCGATGCGCTTGCCGCCGTGCAGCTTGCGGATCTGGGAGACGTGCAGCAGGCCGTCCTTGCCGGGCAGGAGCGAGATGAACGCGCCGAAGGCCGCGATCTTGACGACCGTGCCGATGTAGCGCTCACCGACCTCCGGCATGTGCGGGTTGGCGATGGCGTTGATCGCCGAACGGGCCGCCTCGGCCGACGGGCCGTCGGTGGCGCCGATGTAGATCGTGCCGTCGTCCTCGATGGTGATCTCGGCGCCCGTGTCGTCCTGGATCTGGTTGATCATCTTGCCCTTCGGGCCGATGACCTCGCCGATCTTGTCGACCGGGACCTTGATGGTGATGATGCGCGGCGCGGTCGGGTTCATCTCCGCCGGAGAGTCGATCGCCTCCTGCATCACGTCGAGGATCGCCAGGCGCGCGCCCTTGGCCTGCTTGAGGGCGGCCGCGAGCACGCTCGCGGGGATGCCGTCGAGCTTGGTGTCGAGCTGCAGGGCGGTGATGACGTCCTTGGTGCCGGCGACCTTGAAGTCCATGTCGCCCATGGCGTCCTCGGCGCCGAGGATGTCGGTCAGGGTGACGTACGTGTCGCCCTCACCGATCAGGCCCATCGCGATGCCCGCGACCATCTCCTTGAGCGGCACACCCGCGTCCAGCAGCGCCATCGTGGACGCGCAGACCGAGCCCATCGAGGTGGAGCCGTTGGAGCCGAGCGCCTCGGAGACCTGGCGGATGGCGTACGGGAACTCCTCGCGGGTCGGGAGCACCGGGATCAGCGCCCGCTCGGCCAGCGCGCCGTGACCGATCTCGCGGCGCTTGGGCGAGCCCACCCGGCCGGTCTCACCGGTGGAGTAGGGCGGGAAGTTGTAGTTGTGCATGTAGCGCTTGGTCCGCTCAGGGTTGAGCGTGTCGATGACCTGCTCCATGCGCAGCATGTTGAGCGTGGTGATGCCCAGGATCTGGGTCTCGCCGCGCTCGAACAGCGCCGAGCCGTGCACCCGGGGCACCACGTGGACCTCGGCAGAAAGGGCGCGGATGTCCTTGGTGCCGCGGCCGTCGATGCGGATGCCCTCCTTGACGACCCGCTCGCGCATGAGCTTCTTCATCACCGAGCGGAACGCGGCGGAGATCTCCTTCTCGCGCCCCTCGAACTCGGGCAGGAGCTTCTCGGCGGCCAGCGCCTTGACCTTGTCCAGCTCGTTCTCGCGCTCCTGCTTGCCCGCGATGGTCAGCGCGGCGGTCAGCTCGGTCTTCACCGCGGCCTCGACCGCGGCGTAGACGTCCTCCTGGTAGTCGAGGAAGACCGGGTATTCGGCCGTCTCCTTGGCCGCGACCTGCGCGATGCGCGACTGGGCCTCGCACAGCACCTTGATGAACGGCTTGGCGGCGTCCAGGCCCTGGGCGACGGTCTCCTCGGTGGGCGCGACGGCCCCGTCGGCGACCAGCTTCAGCGTGTCCTTGGTGGACTCGGCCTCGACCATCATGATCGCGACGTCGCCGTCCTCGAGCACGCGGCCCGCGACGACCATGTCGAACGTGGCCCGCTCCAGCTCGTGGTGCGTCGGGAACGCCACCCACTGGCCGTCGATCAGGGCGACGCGCACGCCACCGATCGGGCCGGAGAACGGCAGCCCGGCGAGCTGGGTGGACAGCGACGCGGCGTTGATCGCCACCACGTCGTAGAGGTGGTCGGGGTTGAGCGCCATCACCGTGGCGACGACCTGGATCTCGTTGCGCAGACCCTTGACGAACGACGGGCGCAGCGGCCGGTCGATCAGGCGGCAGGTGAGGATCGCGTCCTCGGAGGGACGGCCCTCACGCCGGAAGAACGAACCGGGGATGCGGCCCGCGGCGTACATGCGCTCTTCGACGTCGACGGTGAGCG
This sequence comes from Nonomuraea sp. NPDC003707, assembly GCF_053587055.1. Classification (NCBI taxonomy): domain Bacteria; kingdom Bacillati; phylum Actinomycetota; class Actinomycetes; order Streptosporangiales; family Streptosporangiaceae; genus Nonomuraea; species Nonomuraea sp. NPDC003707. The sequence goes on from NZ_JBSFNK010000006.1 coordinate 432,293, forward strand.
GGAAGAAGTCGAAGTTCTCCTTCGGGGACTTCGACGCGGTGGTGGCTGAGAGCACCATCGTGTCGTTGTCGAGGTAGGCGACGGCGGAGCCAGCCGCCTGGCGCGCGAGACGACCGGTTTCGAACCGGATCGTGCGCGTGCCGAATGAGCCGTTGTCTATGACGGCTTCAGCGGTGTGGACACCCTCCACGGGGGACCTCCTTGTGGTCGGTCTCCCGCGCCCTTTTTCTCACCGGCACCCTCGTTAGGTGCAGCGCCGGTCTTCGATCGAAGCGCCCGGTCTCACTGTCAAATTCCTACCGGAAGCCACTACCGAGGACCGGCCCGCAGGCGTCGCGGGTCGCATGGTGCTGAACGGACGCGGGGGCTGTGTGTCTCGGATCTTCAGTTGTAGGTCAGATGTGACAACGTATCCACATCGCCACATATCCGACCATATGGCTCTACCCATATGAGAAGGGAGCGGCGCGTTCGCCGCTCCCTTTCATGCTATCGGCGCAGGCCCAGCCGCTCGATGAGCGAGCGGTAGCGCTGGATGTCGACCTTCTGCAGGTACTTCAGCAGGCGGCGCCGGCGACCGACGAGCAGAAGCAGGCCACGACGGCTGTGGTGGTCGTGCTTGTGCGTCTTCAGGTGCTCGGTGAGCTCGCTGATGCGCTTGCTCAGCAGTGCGATCTGCACCTCGGGCGACCCGGTGTCGCCTTCGGCCGTCGCGTATTCGCCGATGATGGACTTCTTGGCAGCGGTGTCGAGGGACACGGCTCTCCTTTGAGCTACGGGCACGCGTGAACGATGATGAAAGATGCGAACGACCGTGCGTGCCTACAGTCGCCGCGTGAAGGCCGTCATGGGCAGCGCGCAGCGGCGCCGCTACTGAGCCGACATGCAAGGTTACCACTTCACGCGCAGTGCTCGGGCGCTCCTTTCCCGGGCTTTAACCGCGTCGCGATTTCGCGGATTTCAGCTCGTGAGGCGGCGGGCGGCGTCGACATCGGCGTGAATCTGCTCGATCAACGCGTCGATGGAGTCGAATCGCGTGTTGCCACGTAGCCGGGCGTGGAATTCGACCGCCACATGCACCCCGTAAAGCTCTAGATCATCCCGATCAAGCGCATAAGCCTCGACCGTCCGAGGCACTCCCTCGAACGTCGGATTCGTGCCGACCGAGATCGCCGCCGGCCACCGCTCCCCCTGGTAGAGCGCGGGCAGATTGGCCATCGGCACGCACTCCAGCCACCCCGCGTAGACCCCGTCGGCCGGGATGGCGGTGTGCTGGGCGGTCTCGACGTTCGCCGTCGGGAAGCCGAGCTGGCGTCCGCGCTGGTAGCCGCGTACGACGACGCCTTCCACCCGGTGCGGCCGCCCGAGCTGCTCACTGGCGCCCTCGACGTCGCCCGTGACGATCCGCGCGCGGATCGAGGCCGAGGAGACGGCGTCGAGCAGGGGCACAGCCTCCACCTCGAAGTCGTACTTGTCGCCCAGCGTCCGCAAAGTCTCGACGTCCCCGCTGGCCTCGTGGCCGAACAGGAAGTCCTCGCCCACCACGACGACGGCCGCCGCCAGCCGCTCGGCCAGCACGGCCTGGACGAAGTCGTCCGGGCTCGTCCGAGACAGGTCGAGCGTGAACTCCACCACGTCGATCTCGTCCACCCCCAGCCCGGCCAGCAGTTCGGCCCTGCGCCGCGGGCTGGTGAGCCGCAGCGGATGCGTCCCGGGCCGCACGACCTCGTCGGGGTGCGGCTCGAACGTGACGGCCACGCTGCGCAGCCCCCGCTCGCGGGCGATGGCGACAGCGCGTTCGACCACCCGCCGGTGCCCGCGGTGGACCCCGTCGTACACGCCGATGGTGACGACAGACCTTCCCGAACCCTGCACGCTAGGCCCCATTCGCTTGTGGCGGATCAATCCCCCACAAGCCTGCCACGCGCGTCACCGTTCGCTCCAATCGAGGGCGATAGGATCGGGCATCATGCCTCGTTACGCGCTTCTGATCCTGCCTGCCTTCAACCGGGTCTACGGGGAGAGCTCCATCCGGCTGACCAGGAGTGAGCTGGCGGTCTTCAGCAGGTACGGCTTGGACGGGAAGGTCCTCGCCAGCGAGGAGACCACCGTCGGCGGTGTGCCGTATGTGACTTTCGAGACATCCGAGCCGTTGACGCAGCCGGATATTTCTCTTTTGTCGAATCTTTCCTCTGTTTATGCGATTTTCGGGGTTGAAGGGGAGCTGCTCCGGCCGCTCTCCATGTCGTCGCTCGACCGGCTGAGCAGCGACCTGATCACCATCCAGAAATACGCCGGCAAGACCAACGAGCACTTCACCAAGCTGCTGCTCAACGTCACCCTGCTGGCCGGGTCCAAGGGGCTGGGCGAGCGGCTCTCGGTCTTCGACCCGCTGTGCGGGCGCGGCACGACGCTCAACCAGGCCCTCATGTACGGCTACGACGCGTACGGGCTCGACGTCGACGGCAAGGACTTCGAGGCGTACTCCGGGTTCATCAAGACCTGGCTGCGCAACAAGCGGCTCAAGCACACCGCCGAGACCGTGCCGGTGCGGCGCGAGCGGGCCCTGGTCGGGCGGCGGCTCAACGTCACCTTCGGGCTGTCGAAGGAGGCGGTCAAGGCCGGCGACGTGCAGCACCTGGCCGTGGTCAACGCCGACACCCTCAAGAGCAGGGACTTCTTCAAGCCGCGTTCGTTCGACGCCCTGGTGACCGACACCCCGTACGGGGTCCAGCACGGCAGCAAGGGCGGCGGCGGGCTGTCGCGCAGCCCGATGGAGCTGCTGCGACAGGCCGTGCCCGGCTGGGCTGAGCTGCTGCGGCCCGGCGGGGCCATGGGGATCTCGTGGAACACCTACGGCGGCAAGAGCTCGGAGCTGGCCCAGATCCTCGAGGGGGCGGGGCTCCAGGTGATGGACTACCCCGACTTCGAGCACTGGGTCGACCAGGCGATCGTCCGCGACATCATCGTCGCCCGCAAACCCGCATAACCCCTTACGAAGCCCTCAGAGGGGTCTAGGAGACGAAGACGGCGAGGGGTTTGGCCACCCGGCCCTGCTCCTCCACCAGCGCCAGCAGCTCGCCCTCAGGCCCGAAGACGCCGATCGGCCCCTTGCCCAGCCCGGTGGCCGCCAGCCGTCCCCCGTGCCCGATGACGCGTGCCTCCTCGGCCGTCACGTCCCGGCGCGGGAACGCCGCCGCCACCGCCTCGCCGATGGGCAGGATCACGCACTCCTCGGTGAGCTGGTCGATGGTCCTGGCCAGCGACAGGCCGTAGGGCCCCACGCGGGTGCGCCGCAGCGCCGTCAGATGCCCTCCGACCCCGAGCGCCGCGCCCAGATCGCGGGCCAGCGCGCGGATGTAGGTGCCGCTGGAGCAGGTCACGACCGCGTCCACGTCCACGACGTCGTCGTGCGCCCGGATGTCGAGCACGTCGAACGTCCGCACGGTGACGGGCCGGGCCCGCAGCTCGACCTCTTCGCCCGCGCGGGCCATCTTGTAGGCGCGCTGCCCGTTCACCTTGATGGCGCTCACCTGCGGCGGGATCTGCATGATCTCCCCGGTGAGCGCCGCGACGCCCTTGTGGATCTCGGCCGCCGTGACGCCGGACGCCGGGGCCGTGGCGATGACCTCGCCCTCGGCGTCGTCGGTGTTCGTGCTCACGCCGAGCCTGATCGTGGCCTCGTACACCTTCTCGGTCAGCGTCAGGTGGCCGAGCAGCCTGGTGGCCTTCTCCACGCCGACCACCAGCACGCCCGTCGCCATCGGGTCGAGCGTGCCCGCGTGTCCCACACGGCGGGTGCCCGCGATGCGCCGCATCTTGGCCACCACGTCGTGGGACGTCCACTCGCCCGGCTTGTCGACGATGATCAGCCCGCTCTCGACCATCCAACCTTCCCAAGTTCGCGCCGGAAGGCGTCCATGGTCGCCTCCACGGTCTCGTGCGAGGTGTAACCGGCCGCGTTGTGGTGCCCGCCGCCGCCCAGGGCCGCGCACGCGGCCCCGACGTCGGCCTTGCCCTTGGATCGGGTGGACACCTGCCAGTCGCCCTGGTCGTCCTCCTTGAGCACGACCGCGACCTCGGCCTCGTCCGTGCGCCGGACGATGTCGATGATGCCTTCCAGCTCCGCGTACGGGAGCCCGTGCGCGGCCCGGTCGACCCGCGTCACGTACGTCCAGACCAGCCCGTCCTCCAGCGCCGCCCGGTCGAGGGCGGCGGCCAGCACCTTGAGGTAGCCGAACGGGGAACGGTCCCACAGCTCACGGGCGATCTCGTCGGTGCGCAGCCCGGTCGCCACGAGCCTGGCCGCCATCTGGTGCACGGCGGGCGTGGTCGAGGAGTGCCGGAACGACCCCGTGTCGGTCACCAGCCCGGTGTAGAGGCAGACGGCGATGTCGCGGTCGAGCCCTCCGCCGAGCCGGTACATCAGCTGCTCGGCCAGCACGGCCGTCGCGGCTGCCGTGGAGTCGATGAGGCTGAGCGTGCCGAACCCCTCGTTCGAGGGGTGGTGGTCGACGACGATGACCTCTCGGGCCCTGGCGGTGTTCTCGCGCAGGAGCCCGAGGCGTTCGAACGTCGAGACGTCGAAGGTGATCATCAGGTCCGGCGCCGCGGGATAGTCCGCCGGCGGCACCAGCATGTCCTGGCCGGGCAGGAAGCGCAGCAGCCGCGGCACCACGAAGTGGTGGTCGCCGAACGACGCGACGACCCGCTTGCCCAGCGACCGCAGCACGAACCCCACGGCCAGCATCGACCCGAGGGCGTCGCCGTCGGGCGTCACATGACAGGCCAGCGCGATCTCGTCGGCCCGGCCGATCAGCCGCAGGGCCCGGTCCCATGCGGCCTCGGGGATCGCGCCGCCGGTGACCGTACGGGAGTCCGCACGGAACGGGCGATCCGCCCTGTCGCGCACGTCGGGCGTCACGCCTGGTCGTCCTCGCTCAGGTCCGCTTCGCCCTCCTCGGGCTTGCGGTAGGGGTCGGACTCGCCGGCGTAGGAGGCGTTCTCGGCCCGGCGCGCCACCTCCGCGTCCCGGGACCGGGCGGCGGTGATCAGGTCGTCGAGGTGACGCGCGGAGTCGGGCAGCGGGTCGTGCTTGAACGTCAGCGTCGGGGCGAAGCGCACGCCGGTCTGGCGGCCCACCTCGGAGCGGATGATCCCCTTGGCGCTCTCGAGGGCGGCCGCGCTGTCGGACCGCTCGGCCTCGGAGCCGTACACGGTGTAGAACACGGTCGCCTCGCGCAGGTCGGCGGTGACGCGCGTGTCGGTCACGGTGACGAAGCCCAGGCGCGGGTCCTTGATCCGACGCTCCAGCATCTCGGCGACGATCTGCTGGATGCGGTCGGCGAGCTTCCGCGCTCGTGCGGCATCCACCATGTTCGCTCCCCCTCACGCACGATCTGGCCGTGCAGTCGTTCAATCTTCGTCGTTGTAGAGCCGGTGCCTGGCCGACAGCAGCTCGATCTCCGGGCGGAAGGCCACCATCCGCTCGCAGGCGTCCATGATCTCGTTGCAGTTACCCGCGGAGGAGGAGACCACCGCGACGCCGACCTCGGCCCTGCGGTGCAGGTCGAGATGGCCGACCTCGGCCACCGCGATGCTGGGATAACGGCGCTGCAGCTCGGCGATCAGCGGCCGTACGACAGAGCGCTTCTGCTTCAGCGACCTGACGTCGCCGAGCAGGATGTCCAGGGTCAGAGCACCCACATACATCGTTGGTAACCACCGCTTGATCTGGTGTGGTGAACGCACGCCCGGCCTGCTGCGGTGGGGACCAGGCCAGGACGTGCGAGAGGCGCCCGGCGGATCTCCCGCCGGGCGCCGCGCCGCGCGTTAGTCTCGCGGCTTCTCCCGCATCTCGAAGGTTTCGATGACGTCGCCTTCCTTGAGATCGTTGTAGCCGATGCCGATACCGCACTCGAAGCCCTCGCGGACCTCGGTGACATCGTCCTTCTCCCGCCGCAGCGAGGAGACGGTGAGGTTGTCGGTCACGACGACACCGTCGCGGATGAGGCGGGCCTTGCTGTTGCGCACGATCCGGCCCGAGCGGACCAGCGAACCGGCGATGTTGCCGATCTTCGGCACCTTGAAGATCGCGCGGATCTCCGCCGTGCCCAGCTGGACCTCTTCGAACTCGGGCTTGAGCATGCCCTTGAGCGCCGCTTCGATTTCCTCGATCGCCTGGTAGATGACCGAGTAGTAGCGGATGTCGACGCCCTCGCGCTCGGCCAGGTCGCGCGCCCGGGGCTCGGGGCGGACGTTGAAGCCGATGATGACCGCGTTGTCGTCGGCCACGGCCAGGTTGACGTCGTACTCGGTGATCGCGCCGACCGCGCGGTGCAGGACACGGAGCCTGACCTCGTCGCCGACATCGATCTTGAGCAGGGCGTCTTCCAGGGCCTCGACCGAACCGGACACGTCACCCTTGATGATGAGCTTGAGCTCGTCGACGCTGCCCTTCTCGAGGTCCTTGAAGATGTCCTCGAGGCTGCGGCGACGGCTCGACTTCGCCATGTCGGCGCTGCGCTTGCGCGCCGCGCGCTGCTGGGCGATCTGGCGGGCCATCCGGTCGTCGGTGACGACGATGAAGTTGTCACCGGCGCTCGGCACGGCCGTCAGACCCATCACCAGGACGGGACGGGACGGCGTGGCCTCATCGACCGGCTCGCCGTTGTCGTCGAGCAGCGCCCGGACGCGGCCGAAGGCCTCGCCACAGACGATCGAGTCGCCGACGCGCAGCGTGCCGCGCTGGACCAGGACGGTCGCGACGGGGCCGCGGCCACGGTCGAGGTGAGCCTCGATCGCGATGCCCTGGGCGTCCATCGTCGGGTTGGCCCGCAGGTCGAGCTCGGCGTCCGCGGTCAGCAGGATGGCCTCGAGGAGGTTGTCGATGCCCGTGCCGTTCTTCGCCGAGATGTCGACGAACAGCGTGGAACCGCCGTACTCCTCCGCCACCAGACCGTACTCGGTGAGCTGGGCCCGCACCTTGTTGGGGTCGGCGCCCTCCTTGTCGATCTTGTTGACCGCGACCACGATCGGCACGTCGGCCGCCTGGGCGTGGTTGAGAGCCTCGATCGTCTGCGGCTTCACACCGTCGTCGGCCGCGACCACCAGCACCGCGATGTCGGTGGACTTGGCGCCTCGGGCACGCATGGCGGTGAACGCCTCGTGACCCGGGGTGTCGATGAAGGTGATCTTCCGGTCGATGCCCTCGTGCTCGGCGGCGACCTGGTAAGCACCGATGTGCTGGGTGATGCCACCCGCCTCGCGCGCCACCACGTTGGTCTTGCGGATGGCGTCGAGCAGCTTGGTCTTACCGTGGTCGACGTGACCCATGACGGTCACGACCGGCGGACGCGCGGCGAGGTCGTCCTCGTCGCCCTCGTCCTCGCCGAACTCGATGTCGAAGGCCTCGAGAAGCTCGCGGTCCTCCTCCTCCGGGCTGACGACCTGGATGTTGTAGTCGAGCTCGGTGCCGAGGATCTGCAGCGTGTCCTCGCTCACCGACTGCGTCGCGGTCACCATCTCGCCGAGGTGCAGCATGATCTGCACGAGCGAGGCGGGGTTCGCGCCGATGCGGTCGGCGAAGTCGGACAGCGACGCGCCGCGCGGAAGGCGGATCGTCGCGCCGTTGCCGCGAGCGACCTGCACACCGCCGATCGCCGGCGCCGACATGTTGTCGAACTCCTGGCGCCTCTGCCGCTTCGACTTGCGCCCGCGGGCCGGACGGCCGCCGGGACGCCCGAAGGCTCCCGCGGTGCCGCCGCCGCGACCGCGACCGCCGCCACCGGGACGACCGGCGAAACCGCCGCCGCCACCACCGGGACCACCGGTGCCGGTGCGCTGGCCGGTGCCACCGCCGCCGCCGGGACGACCGGCGAAGCCGCCGCCACCACCGGGACGACCGCCGCCGCCACCGCCGGGACGGCCACCGCCGCCACCACCGGGACGACCGCCACCGCCGCCACCGCCGGGACGACCGCCACCGCCGCCACCGCCGGGACCGGCAGGACGACCCTGCGGCATCATCATCGGGTTGGGACGCGGACCGCCGGGACGGGGACCGCCCGCACCGGGACCCGGACGCGGACCGCCCGCACCGGGCGGGCCCGGACGCGGACCGGGACGGGGACCGGCGTCACCGGTGCCACCGCGGCCCTGCGGCGGGCGCGGCATCGCGCCGTCGCGCGGCGGGCCGTCGCGGCGCTCGCGGCGGTCGGGACCGCCGCCGTCGCGCTGGCCGCCGGGACGGGGCGGACGGGACTGGCCCATGCCGCTGGCGGTCGAGGAGAACGGGTTGTTACCGGGACGCGGACCACGCGGGCCCGGCTTGGGACCCGGACCGGGGCGGGGACCGCCACCGGTGGGCGCGCCTGGACGCGGCGCCTGCCGCTCGCCCCGGTCGCCGCCACCGTCCCTTTCCCTGGGCCCCGGACGGGGCGCGGGGCCCGGCTTGGGGCCGGGACGGCCACCGCCGCCACCGCCACCGCCACCGCCACCGCCACCGCCACCAGGGCCGGGACGCGGACCCGGAGTCGGGCGCGCGGGCGCGCCGCTCTCGAACCGTGCCTGAGGAGCCCCGGACGTCTCACCGCGAGCAGCCTCGGGCTGCTGCGGCTGCTGGTGAGGCATGGGCACCGGCGGGCGCGGCTGACCGCCGCCCGCGGGGCCCGGACGCGGACCCGGACCGGGCCTGGGGCCCGGCCCCGGACGCGGGGCTGAGGGGACCGGCGCCTGTGCGGCGCCGTTACCGGCCTGGCCTTCTGCCGGCCGGGGAGCAGCCTTGGGCGGCTGCGGCCTGTTGGACGGCTGTCCGCCGCCTCTGGAGGGCCCACCCTTCGATGCGCCCAGAGCTTCGGTGAGCCTGCGGACCACCGGCGCCTCGATGGTCGAGGACGCCGAGCGGACGAACTCTCCCATCTCCTGGAGCTTGGCCATGACGACCTTGCTCTCTACGCCGAACTCCTTAGCGAGCTCGTATACCCGGACCTTCGCCACTGCACTCCCTTACTCGGCCCGGGAGGCTGGCTATGCCGTCCGGACCGTCGCTAACTTGACGTCTTCATCGCCGCGTGCTCATCAGGCGCTCATAGCAATCTGACTCCGCCCATCAACTCGGCGTCCTACATGACATTTGAGTGGTCTCCCTCCAGTTGCGCCCGCACGCGCGAGACGTCAAGCGGCCCCGCCACGCGGAAAGCGCGCGGAAACGCTCGGCGACGCTCGGCAAGCTCCAGACAGCTCAAGGACGGATGCAGCGATGCACCGCGGCCAGGAAGCCGTCCTCGCAGGTCAGGGACCACATGGTCCTCGACCCGCACCAGACGGAGCAGCTCGGACTTAGCCGTACGAACCCTGCAGCCCACACAGGTGCGCTGTGGGGTCGCTTGGCCACCATATTCCAGCTTACCGTGTCGACGCATCTACGGAACCGGCGGCATCTTCGGCCTGAGTATCCGGCCGGATGTCGATCCGCCATCCGGTGAGTCTCGCGGCAAGCCGGGCGTTCTGGCCCTCTTTCCCGATGGCCAGCGAAAGCTGGTAGTCGGGCACGGTCACCCGTGCGACGCGCCCCTCGAGATCGAGCACCTCGACATGGGAAACGCGCGCTGGTGACAGGGCATTCCCCACGAACTCGGCCGGATCTTCCGACCAGTCGATGATGTCGATCTTCTCGCCGTGCAGCTCGGTCATCACGTTGCGCACCCGCGAGCCCATCGGCCCGATGCAGGCGCCCTTGGCGTTGACGCCGGGCTTGCGCGACCTGACCGCGATCTTCGTCCGGTGGCCCGCCTCGCGCGCCACCGCGGCGATCTCCACGGTGCCGTCGGCGATCTCGGGCACCTCCAGCGCGAACAGCTTCTTCACCAGCCCGGGATGCGTGCGCGACAAGGTGACGGAGGGGCCCTTGTGACCCTTCTTCACCTGCACGACGTAGACGCGGATGCGCTCTCCGTGCACGTAGTCCTCGCCGGGGACCTGCTCGGGGTGCGGCAGCACGGCCTCGATCTTGCCGAGGTCGACCAGCACCACCCGCGGGTCCTTGCCCTGCTGGATGACGCCGGAGACCAGCTCGCCCTCGCGGCTGGCGAACTCGCCGAAGTTGATCTCGTCCTCGGCGTCGCGCAGCTGCTGCAGGATGACCTGCTTGGCGGTGGTGGCGGCGATCCGGCTGAAGTTGCTGGGCGTGTCGTCGTACTCCCTGACGACCTCGCCGTCCTCGTCCAGCTCGGCGGCCCAGATCGTGACGTGACCGCTGCTGCGGTCGAGCTCGGCGCGCGCCTTGGAGGCGGCGCCGTCGGTGCGGAAGTAGGCGATCAGCAGCGCGTCCTCGATCGCCTTGACGACCAGGTCGAAGGAGATGTCCTTTTCTCGCTCGAGGCTGCGCAGGACGCTCATGTCGATGTCCACGACGGCTCCCCCTTAGCCTTCGTCGCCGTCGACGTCGACGTCGTCGATCCGGCGGAACTCCACCTGTACCCGTCCCCGGGTCAGGTCCTCGTAATCAAGTCTGCGTGCGCCGCCCTCGACGTCGAGGTCGACACCGGCCTCGTCCGCGGCCAGAATGCGGCCCTCCACCACGGTGCCGTCTCGCATCTCGGCCTTCACCAGGCGTTTCGCGGCGCGGCGCCAGTGGCGTGGCTCGGTGAGCGGGCGGTCGACGCCCGGCGAGGAGACTTCCAGCGTGTAGGCCGCCTGGCCCATCGAGTCGTCGTCGTCGAGGGCCGTGGAGACCGCCTGGCTCACGTCGGCCACGTCGTCGAGGCTCACGCCGCCGTCGCGATCGACGATCACGCGCAGCAGCCGTCTCTTGCCGGCCTGGGTGACCGTGATGTCCTCAAGATCGAGGCCCTCCGCGCTGACCACAGGCTCAAGGAGCTTCATCAGGTGGTCGCGGGGTGATGCGCTGCCCATATCGACCTCCCCTATTGTCATGTCTCAGCCGGGCGGACCTCGCCTCTGGCTCTCCGCCGTCTGGCCGCTCAGCCAGCGACGACAGTTGACACCCTATCTGTATGGGGGCACGGAAAGAGCGCCACTCGTCATGGTCGAATGGCGGAGCGTCGCCTGACAGCGATCGCGGGCACCAGCCCGTACGATGCTACCGACGAGAAAGCCCCCGAAGGGCCCGCCGCCGCGGCGTCGATCGGGTGCGCCTGCCCATGGGCGGCTTTCCCGTCGGTCGGCTCCACCGTCACTGGAGGTTCTAGCCCGTGCGCCCGCGTCACCTCTCCCGGCGAGCCTTGCTGGCGGGCGGAGCGGCCGCTCTCACCGCCTGCAGCGCCACCGGCCCGCCGCAGCCGTCCGTCCGGGCCTCCGACTCCCCTGAGACCACGCTGCTGAAGGACCTGATCGCGGAGAAGGAGCGGACGATCGCGCTCTATTCGGCGCTGATCTCCGGCGGGGCGCAGAAACTGGTGCCGTTCCGTGATCGTCACCAGGCCCACGTGAACGAGCTTCGCAAATACGTCACCGTGGCCTCGGCCCCGCCTGTCACCTCCGCCCCGACCTCCGCCCCCAAGCCGTCCCTGTCGCGCCTGCGCGATCTGGAGCGCAAGGCGGCAGCCCTGCGGATCCGCCAGCTCGACCGCGTCTCACCGGGCGTGGCCCAGCTCCTCGCCAGCATCGGGGCCTGCGAGGCCGCCCACGTACTCGCCCTGCCGAGGTCGCTGTGAACCCCGACGACGTCGAGAGACTCCGCAAGGCGCTGGCCGCCGAGCATGCCGTGCTGTTCGCGTACGGGCTGCTGGGGGCGCGGACGTCGGGGTCGCTGCGGGCCAGGATGAGCGCGGCCTTCGACGCCCACCGGACGCAGCGCGACCAGCTCCGCACGTTGATCACGGCGCGGGGCGGGCGGCCGGCCGAGCCCGACGCGTCCTACGCGCTGCCGTTCTTCCCCTCCGGGCCGGCGCTGGCGGTCAAGCTGGCGGTGCACCTGGAGACCGGCGTCACGGCCGCCTACCTCGAGCTGGCCGCCGCGCAGGACGTCTCGCTGCGCCGCTACGCCGCGCAGGCCATGCAGGAGGCGACGACCCGCTCGTACGCCTTCCGCCCCGCCCAGCCCCCGGCCTTCCCCGGCATGCCCGCGGCGGCGCCGCCCCCGTCCCCGCCCTCGTCGCCCTCGGCGTCGCAGGAGGGCGGCTGACCCTGCGCACTGCGCGGGCTCTTCATCGGTACAGGACGGAGAGCAGGTCGGGGCCGAGGCGTTCGACGGCGTCGGCGTCGAGCTGGTAGTAGACGACCGAGCCGCGCCGGTGGGTGTGCACGAGCTGGGCCTCCCTGAGCCTGCGCAGGTGCCTGGAGACCTGGGGCGCGGTCATGCCGAGCTGGATGGCCAGCTCGGAGGTGGCGACGGGGTTGCGCAGGATCGCGTACGCCAGCCGCAGCCTGGTCGGATCCTGGAGCGCGGCGAGCCGGCGCCTGGCCGTCTCCAGCGTCGGCGTGGTGGCGCCGTCGGCGCTGTACTGGATGACGACCGGGTAGCCGGGATAGTGCTTGATCACGAAGTGCGGCCGGCCGTGCACGGTCGGGACGAGCAGGCAGGGCCGCCCCTCGTCCACGCGGGCGGTGGCGTTGTAGAGCTTGTCGAACACGATGCGCAGCGGCCTTCGCGCGCCGGACGACGTGGACGCGGTCGGGAGGTCGGCCAGGACCAGGGCGCCACGCCGGTGCAGGTCGCGTACGCGTTCGGCGCGGTCGCGATCGAGGGCCGGCCGCAGCGACGGCCATTCGGCGTCGAAGGCCGCGGCGGCGAAGTCGGCGAGGAAGCCGAGCAGCTCACCGCGGAACGCCTCGGGGTCGGCGCGCAGCCGGGCGCCGATCTCCATGCGGCTGGTGGAGATCAGCCGCAGCCGCTGCAGCACCTCGTCGCTGAGCCTGGGCGCCAGCTCGGTGTCGTTCTTGCCGATGAGGGCCTGCACGGTCATCGCCACGAAGTCGCCGATGGGCAGCCCGGCCACCTCCCGCAGCTCGCCGGCCAGCGTACGCGCCGGCCCCGCCGACAGCGGCAGCAGGTAGCGGGCGCGGAAGGCGCTCCAGAGCGGTGCCCAGGCGGCGGCCGTGGCCAGCAGTTCGCTGTCGAGCCCGGCGTGCGCCCTGGCCACCCAGCTCGCGCTGCCGGGGTGGTGGCCAGGCTCGTCGAGGACGTGGAGGCAGGCGCACAGCTCGGCCAGCGGCGAGCGCTGGACGGCGACGGATCCGGTGCCGGGGGAGTCGAGGAGGAGCGTGACGGCCACCCTGCACATTACCGCGTTGACGACAATCTGCTTGAGAGTCACCCGGCGTTTGCCCAGGCTGTGGCGTCATGGCTGAGGAACTGCACGTGGTCAAGCATCCGACCGGCTTCTATTCGGCGGGTGCGACGACCGTATTCGCGTCGAGGTACGACCAGAGGCTCTCCTACTGCTTGTACGTCCCGTCGGCGCACGACCAGGACGGCGCTCCCCTGCCGCTGGCGGTTCTGCAGCACGGCACGGGACGGCGCGGCCCGCAGTACCGGGACAACTTCGCCGAGTGGGCCGAGAAGCACGGCTGCCTCGTCCTGGCCCCCCTCTTCCCCGCCGGCATCGGCGACGACCCCTACGACCTGCACAGCTTCAAGTTCCTCAAGTACGGCGACATCCGCTTCGACCACGCGCTGCTGGCCATGGTCGAGGAGATCGGCGAGCGCTTCAACGTACGGACCGATCGGTTCCTCCTGCACGGGTTCTCAGGCGGCGGCCAGTTCGTGCACCGCTTCGCCTACCTGCACCCCGACCGGCTCACCGGATTGTCAATCGGTGCACCAGGGCGGATAACGTACATCGATCACAGCAGCCCGTGGTGGATCGGGCTGGAGGGGTTCGAGGAGGAGTTCGGCAGCGCTCCCAGATTCGAGGAGCTTCGTGACGTGCCGGTGCAGATGGTCGTGGGCAGTGCGGACGTGGAGACCTGGGAGATCAACAACCAGGGCGACTCCAACTGGATGGACGGCGCCGACGCCCACGGGGTCACCCGCATCGAACGGCTCAAGGCGCTGCGCGACAACTTCGAGGCCCATGGCATCGACGTGCGGTTCGACGTCGTGCCGGGCGTGGGTCACGACCCGATGTCGGTGCTCGAACCGGTCAAGGACTTCTTCGCATCGATCCTCACCCCCCGGGAGTCATCATGAAGATCAAGCTGTTGGCCGCCGCCGCGGTGGCCGTGACGCTCAGCGGCTGCGCCGTGGGCGAGGCCACCGACTCGGGTGGCGGCTATCCCAGCAAGCCCCTGTCGATCATGGCGCCGGGCAGCCCCGGCGGCGGCTGGGACACGCGGGCGCGCGGCATCGCCAGCACGCTCAGCGAGTGCAAGGTGGCCGACGTGGACACCACGGTCACGAACGTGCCCGGCGCGGGCGGCACCATCGGGCTGGCCCAGTTCGCCAAGAAGAAGGGCGACCCGTACCAGCTCATGGTCATGGACAGCGTGACCATGCTGGGCGGCATCGTGAACAACAAGTCGCCGGTCGACCTGGCCACCCTCACCCCCGTGGCCGGGCTGAGCCGGGGGCCGACCGCGATCGTGGTGGCGGCGAAGTCGCCGTACAAGGACCTGAAGTCGCTGCTGGACGCCATGGAGGCCAAGCCCCACAGCGTCAAGTGGACGGGCGGCTCGCTCGGCGGGCCCGGCCAGATGACGGTGGCGGGCCTCGCCAAGGAGCGGAACGTCGCCGCCAAGGACGTCAACTTCGTGCCCACGGCGGGCGGCGGCGAGTCCCTGAACCTGCTGCTCAGCGGCGCCGCCACGGCCGGCATCGACACCGTCGCCGAGCTGCGCGCGCAGATCTCCGCGGGCGAGCTGCGGGTGCTGTCGGTGGACTCCGAGCAGCGGGTCGCGGGCATCGACGCGCCCACGATGAAGGAGCTCGGCCTGGCCAACGCGGCGATCTCCACGCTGGCCGGCGTGCTCGCTCCCGCCGGGCTGACCAAGGAGCAGCAGCAGGACGTCATCGGACTGCTGGACAAGGTGCGCCAGACCCCCTGCTGGAAGAAGGTGCTCGAGCGCAACAACTGGGTCGAGGACTGGCAGCCGGGCGACCAGTTCGGCCAGGTGCTGGCCCAGCAGCGAACCCAGGTCACCACCATCCTGGGCGAACTGGGGCTCGGCAAGTGACCCAGCGGATCGTCTCGCTCGGCTTCCTGGCGGCGGCCGTGGTGGTGCTGGCCCAGGCGTTCGCGATCCCGCAGGGCGAGGGCTACCAGGCGGTGGGGCCGCGCGCGTTCCCGCTGCTGGTGGGGGTCGGGCTGGCGGTGGTGTCGGTCATCGGGGTCGTCCAGGCCTTCAGACCGGGCACGCGGGAGCCGGCCCCCGCCACCACCGATGCCGGTGGCGAGGTGGCGGAGAAGCCGCACTGGCCCTCCGTCCTCCTCCTGATCGGCAGCCTGGCCGCGTACGCGATCCTCCTGGTCCCGGCCGGCTACTGGCAGGCGACCACCGCCTTCTTCGTCGCCGTCGCCAGGGTGCTGGGCAGCAGAAGGCTGGTGCGCGACATGCTCGTGGGGCTGGCGCTGGCGCTGGCCACGTACTTCCTGTTCGACCGGCTCCTCGGCATCTCGCTGCCGCCGGGCCTGGTCAGATTGGCGATCTGAGATGGACGTGCTCGGCAACCTGCTGGACGGCTTCGGCCACGCGCTGAGCCTGCAGAACCTGCTGCTCGCCATGCTCGGCGTCACGGTCGGCACGCTGGTCGGCGTGCTTCCCGGGCTCGGGCCCGCCACGACGATCGCGTTGCTGCTGCCGCTGACGTTCGTGTTCGATCCGGTGGGGGCGTTCGTGATGTTCGCCGGGATCTACTACGGCGGCATGTACGGCGGCTCGACGACCGCGATCCTGCTCAACATCCCGGGCGAGACGGCCTCGATCCCCACGACGCTCGAGGGTTATCCGATGGCCAGGCGCGGCCGGGCGGGGGCGGCTCTGGCCACGGCGGCGATCGGGTCGTTCGTGGCGGGCACGATCTCGACGGTCGTCATCACGTTCCTGGCCCCCGGCATGTCGAACATCGCCAAGCTGATCCAGCCGGCCGAGTACTTCTCGATCATGGTGCTCGCGTTCGTGACGGTGACCTCGCTCATGGGGGACTCGATCGTACGGGGGTTGTCGAGCCTGTTCCTCGGCCTGACGATCGGGATGGTGGGGATCGACCAGATGACCGGGCAGCCGCGGTTCGCGTTCGGCGTTCCGGACCTCTACGAGGGGCTGTCGGTGGTGGCGGTCGCCGTGGGGCTGTTCGCGGTGGCGGAGGCGATCTCCACGGCCGCCTCCCGGCACCAGCCGGCGCAACCTCCGGTCACGGTCTCCGGGAAAGTGGGGATGACCCGCGAGGACTGGCGCAGGTCGTGGAAGCCCTGGCTGCGCGGGACCCTGTTCGGCCTGCCGATCGGGTCGCTGCCCGCCGGAGGCGCCGAGCTTCCCACGTTCCTGAGCTACAACGTCGAGAAGCGGCTGTCCAAGCACAAGGAGGAGTTCGGCCAGGGTGCGATCGAGGGCGTGGCCGGGCCCGAGGCGGCCAACAACGCGGCGTTCTCCGGGGTCCTGGTGCCGCTGCTGACACTGGGCATCCCGACGTCGGCCACGGCGAGCATGCTGCTGATCGCGTTCCAGATCTACAACGTGCAGCCCGGGCCGCAGCTCTTCGACCAGCAACCGGTGCTGGTGTGGACGCTGATCGCCAGCCTCTACATCGGGAACGTGATGCTGCTGGTGCTCAACCTGCCGCTGATCCGGGTCTGGGTGAAGCTCCTCACCGTCCCCGCCGCCCTCCTCACGGCCGCCATCCTGACCTTCGCCACGCTGGGGGTCTACTCGATCTCCCAGAGCGTCTTCGAGGTGCTGGTGGCGTACGGGTTCGGGCTGCTGGGCTGGATCCTGCACCGGGCCCGGTACCCGGTGGCGCCGCTGATCCTGGGAGCGGTGCTGGGGCCGCTGATGGAGGTCCAGTTCCGCCGCGCCCTGGCCTTCAGCGAGGGCGACCCCTCGATCTTCGTCACCCGCCCGGTCTCCCTGGCCATCCTGCTCATCGCAGCCGCCTGCCTCATCGGCCCACCCCTGCTCCGCCGCCGCACCAAAACCCCCGTTCCCGCTGCCTGACGCTTCGAGCCCGTCACTCGCGTGCCTTCCCGCATCACCCGGTCGGAACGGCACGCGACGACGTCCGACCCCAGCGCCGTTCAAGGGAAGCGCCGTCCACCGGAAGCGGAGCGGGACGGCGCAACGGGGCGCGACGGCGGTGGCGGCGGCGCGGTGGCGGCGTCGGGATGTGGCGGTGGTCGGTACGACGCTACGCGGCATCGCAGTGGGAGACGTCCCCAATCGCCACAACCGTGGGGAGACCCCCCGAACGCGCCGCGTCGGCGGGACGACGTGCGGCGGAGCCCGGCGCACATGCACGGCGGCCAACCACGTGAGCGGTGCTCAAGCGCCCGGCACGTCGTGGTGGCGGGAGGTGGGCGCAGCGTCGCCCCCAAGAAGCGACATCGCCTCCCGGGCCCCGAAGCCCCACGAGCCGGAGCCCGACGTCTCCGGAGACACATCACCGCCCGGGCGCATCGGCTCCCGAGGGCGCATCCCTACCCGGCGCACGACCCCATCCGAGGGCGCATCGCCGTGTTCGAGGATGCCTGGCCTCCAAGGGCGCGTTACCCCCGGAGGCGGGTCGACGCGCCGAGCCCCGTGGGGCCCGGCGCGAAGGCGTTGGTCAGGCGAGGGCGGCGATGATGCGGTCGGCGGCCTCGGACAGGGGGATCTCCGACTTCTCCCCGGAGACCCGGTCCCGAAGCTCCACGACCCCCTGCGACAGCCCGCGCCCGACCACCACGATGGTCGGCAGTCCCAGCAGCTCGGCGTCCTTGAACTTCACCCCCGGCGAAACCGAAGGCCGGTCGTCCACGAGCACCCGCACCCCGCGCGACTCCAGCTCGGCTCCCAGCTCCAGGGCCGCCTCCACCTGGTTTTCCTTGCCGGTCCCGACGATGTGCACGTCCGCGGGAGCGACCTCGCGGGGCCACACGAGCCCGAGCGCGTCGTGGGCCTGCTCGGCGATGACCGCCACGGCCCGGGAGACGCCGATGCCGTAGGAGCCCATCGTGATGCGGATCGGCTTGCCGTCGGGACCCAGGGCGTCGAGGCCGGCGGCGTCGGCGTACTTGCGGCCGAGCTGGAAGATGTGGCCGATCTCGATGCCGCGGTCGATGGACAGGCCGGAGCCGCACCGGGGGCAGGGGTCGCCGGCGCGTACCTCGGCGGCCTCGATCGTGCCGTCGGGGGTGAAGTCGCGCCCGGCCACCACGTTGGCGGCGTGCTTGCCCG
This sequence comes from Nonomuraea sp. NPDC003707, assembly GCF_053587055.1. NCBI lineage: Bacteria > Bacillati > Actinomycetota > Actinomycetes > Streptosporangiales > Streptosporangiaceae > Nonomuraea > Nonomuraea sp. NPDC003707. The sequence goes on from NZ_JBSFNK010000006.1 coordinate 450,623, forward strand.
GCTCGTTGGCGCCGGTCACCCAGGACGTGCCGGTGACGACCCGGGGGTCGACGAGGTAGCGGATGCCGAGCGAGCTCAAGACCTGCGGCCCGATGTAGCCGCGTACGAGCCCGGGGTGCTTGGCGAAGTCGGCGGCCTCGAAGATGGCGGGCTCGCCGGGCGCCAGCGCCGCCTCCAGGCGCTTGAAGTCGACCTCGCGGTCTCCGGGCACGCCGATGATCAGGGTCTCGACCTTGTCGGAGCCCGGCGTGGTGACCTTGACCACCACGTTCTTGAGCGTGTCGGCGGCGGTGACGGACAGGCCGTGGTGCTCGTTGACGTACGACACGAGCGTCTCGATGGTCGGGGTGTCGGGCGTGTCCATGACCTGCAGCGGCGCCGCGTCCTCGACCGGACGGGCCGCGGGCGCGGTCGTGACGACGGCCTCGGCGTTGGCCGCGTAGCCGCACGAGTGGCAGGCCACGAACGTGTCCTCACCGGTGGGCGTGGGAGCCAGGAACTCCTCCGACGCCGACCCGCCCATCGCCCCCGACTGGGCGAACACGATCTTGTAGTCGATGCCGAGCCGGTCGAAAAGGCGGATGTAGGTCTCGCGGTGCTGCTCGTAGGCGTGCTTGAGTCCGTCGTCGTCGAGGTCGAACGAGTACGAGTCCTTCATCAGGAACTCGCGCCCGCGCAGGATGCCCGCCCTGGGCCGGGCCTCGTCGCGGTATTTGGTCTGGATCTGGTAGAGGATGACCGGATAGTCCTTGTACGAGGAGTATTCGCTCTTGACCATGTCGGCGAAGAGCTCCTCGTGCGTGGGACCGAGGAGGTAGTCGGCGCCCTTGCGGTCCTGGAGCCGGAAGAGCGTGTCACCGTATTCGGTCCACCGGCCGGTGGCCTCGTAGTATTCGCGGGGCAGCAGGGCGGGGAAGAGCACCTCCTGGCCGCCCATCCGGTTCATCTCCTCGCGGACGATCCTGGCGACGTTCTCCAGCACCATCTTGCCGAGGGGCAGCCAGGAGTAGATGCCGGGTGCCACCCGGCGAACGTAGCCGGCGCGGACCAGGAGCTTGTGGCTCGGCACTTCCGCGTCTGCCGGGTCGTCCCGCAGGGTGCGAAGAAACAACGACGACATGCGCAGCAACACGGCTACTCCTTGCTCGAACCTGGATGTGAAGGATTACAGGCTATCGACTCCGGGTGGCGTCGCGCGCGAGCTTATCCACAGGTCCCGCAGGACTCAGACCGTCAACGGGAACCAGCCGGACACGAAGGCGGCCAGAAACGCCGTGAACAGAGCGGAGAACACCGCCGACAGCGCCAGCGCGCGTACCCGGCCCCAGGCGTTCCTGCGCAGCATGAACACCAGCGCGACGGACAGCAACCCGATCAACAGCGCCGGGACCGGCCAGAAGGACCGCTCACTGTCGATGAACCCCGGCGTCGCCCGGTCCACCACGTCCGCGATCAGCGCCGCGCCGACCGCGCCCGCCGCGAGGTCGCCCCAGACGTCCTCCCTGCGGGTGGTGAACGCCAGCAGGCCCAAGGCGACGAGCAGGGCGAGCGTCCAGTTGAGCCCGGCGGCGCTGCCTCCGACGACGTCGAAGGCCATACTGCCGCTCAGCGCGCTCGTACCCATGGCCGCGACCAGCGTCGACGCCACGGCCAGGAACGTCGTCAGCAACGCCCACCCGAACCCCGACGCCGTGGCGCCCACGGCCAGCGACAGGCCGAGGTAGACGTACGGGTCATAGATCTGACCGACCCACGCGGGACCCTTGCCGGCGAGGAGCATGCCGACGAGCCCGACGGCGAGTCCTCCGAAGAAAGCCGACAGAAGGTGACGTTCGATGCCGCGCTGTCGCCGGTCGTACTCGGCGAGGTCGGCGTAGTCGATGCTGGTGTCGTCCATATCCATTTCCCTGGTCAACCCTCCCCCGGGTAACCCTTGGGATGACCAGTGCCAGATTATGTGACTGTACAAAAAAGGCAAATTTAGGTCACCCGAATGTCAAACAAACAATCGCTTGGTTAATATTGGCCCATGGCACTCCCCGATGAGCTCCGCGCCGTCGTCCGCGACTACCTCGCCGACCGGCCGGACGCACCGTGGCAGGCTTTCGCGCACGACGTGGGGATCGCGGGGCTGCTCGTCCCCGAGGAACACGGCGGCGCGGGATGCGGTCCGGCCGAAATGGCTGCCGTGAGCGAGGAACTGGGCCGGGCGCTGTCGCCCCACCCCTTCCTGCAGACGGCGGTGATGGCCGTCGAGGCGCTCACGGCGAGCGGGGCGTACGACCTCCTCCCGGCGCTGGCCGACGGCGCCACGACCGCGACCGTGGTGCCGCCGGGCGAGGGTGCCCTCCGGCTGGAGTCCGGCCTGCTCACGGGCGTGGTCCCGTACGCGCCGGCGGGCGAGCTGGCGCTGGTCTACGTGGACGGGCTGCTGGTGGCGGCCGTGCCCACCCGGGCGAGGACGTATCGGACCATGGACGAGAGCCGGCCGCTGCAGGAGCTCTCCTTCCAGGACACCCCGGTACGGCGGCTCGGCGACGGCTCTTCGTGGCCCCGCGTACGCGACCTCGGGATCGCGGCGCTGGCCGCCGAGCAGGTGGGCGGGGCTCAGCGGTGCCTGGAGATGGCGGTGGAGCACGCGAAGCGGCGGCGGCAGTTCGGGCGGCCGATCGGGTCGTTCCAGGCGATCAAGCACAAGCTCGCCGATCTGCTGCTGGTGGTGGAGTCGGCCAGGTCGGCGGCGGGGGCGGCGGCGGCCGACGAGGTGTACGCGGCGATCGCGGGGTCGTACTGCACGGAGGCGTATCTGGCGGCGGCGGGCGAGAACATCCAGGTGCACGGCGGGATCGGGATCACCTGGGAGCATCCTGCGCACCGCTACCTCAAGCGGGCCACCTCGGATGCTCAGCTTTTCGGGCCGCCGCAAACCCATCGCGCCCGCTTGGCGGCCCACGCCCTCGGTTAGCGCTCCCGCATCCCGCCGCACTCCGGCGGAGGTCCCTTTGGTGGAGGAGGGAAGCGGGGTTGCGGGGGTCCCGTAGGAGGAGGGACACGGCGGCGGCGGTGCCGGGCGCGGGTCCTCCAAAAAAGTGCCGTCGGGGGCGGGGTCAGCCGCCGAGCAGTTCTTCCCAGGGGTGGCGGGTGTTGGTGCGGCGGGTGGTGTCGAGGGCTTCGGCCAGGCGCCAGAAGCCGGGCCGCTCCCGTACGGTGGCCCGCCCGATCGGGTCGATGGCGCGCAGCTCGAACCGCACGCCCATCACGTCGAGCACGGCCGAACCGCTGCTCCCCGGACCGGCCTCGGCGACGAGCGGGCCGTCGTAGTCGGGGTCGCGCACCTGCTGGACCAGCAGTGAGGCCACCTCGGACGCGTACGGCCCGTCGCGCCACTCGATGTGCCAGCTGTGATCGGCCCCTCGCCACCACGTCAGGTCGCGGCACGACTCGATGAAGTCGGCCTCGGTCGCCAGCGCGGCCATCACCCGGCCGAACGCCTCATACCTGCGGGCGCTGGTGAGCGAGAGGTCGTCGTCGGCGGAATCGGGGTACGGGCCGGGCCGCCGCAGCGCGCGCTTTCGCTTCACAGCCATCCACTCTGATCGGGCACGCGCCCTTCCCGCAAGTCTTCGCTGCTGATACGCTCTACCAAGCGAGCGCTTGGTTCACTACTTCGGAGGCGCGATGACGTCCCTACGGATCAGCCTGGGGTATGAGCTGGAGGTTCGCGGTCGCACCCGCGAAGTGGAGCAGCAGACCTTCCAGAACGTGGTCGACCAGGTCGTGCTGGGCGACCGGCTGGGGTTCGACACGGCCTGGTTCGTGGAGCACCACTTCACCAGGGGCTTCTCCCACTCCTCCGCACCCGACCTGGTCCTGGCCGCCATTTCGCAGCGCACCGAGCGCATCCACCTGGGGCTCGGCGTGGTGCTGCTGCCCTTCCAGTCCCCGATCCGCACGGCGGAGCGCGTCGCCACGCTGGACGTGCTGAGCGGCGGCCGGGTGGAGTTCGGCACGGGACGGGGGGCCTCGCCCCTGGAGTACCAGGCGTTCCAGCGGCCGTTCGAGAAGTCGCGGCAGATCTGGGAGGACTCGCTGGAGGCGACGCTGGCCATCTGGCAGGCCGACGGCGAGCCGATCAGCCGGTCGAACGAGTTCTTCGAGATCCCCGACGTGGCCGTCTACCCGCGCCCGGCCCAGCGGCCGCACCCGCCGGTGTGGGTGGCGTCGACCTCGCTGGAGGGCTATCTGGCGGCGGCCAGGCACGGGTACAACCTGCTCGGCATGACGATGCTCAAGGGCATCGACGACGTGGCCTCCGACATCACGAAATATCGGGAATGTCTGGCGGAGCACGGCTTCGACCCCGCGAGCCGCCGCGTCGCCCTGATGATCCCCTGGTACGTCGCCCCCACCCGCGACGAGGCGACCGCCTCGGCCGCCGACGCCGTCCTGTGGTACATCCGCCGCCAGGTCAACCTCGTCACCCCGCCCGACTACTACGACGCCCGCCACGCCACCCACCGGGTGCTGGGGCAGCTCGCGGCCGGGATGCCGCCCGACGAGTCCATGGCCACGCTGCGCGAGCACCTGATGGTGGTGGTCGACGACGTGGAGGGCTCGCGCAAGGCTCTGGCCAGGATCGCCGAGGCGGGCGCGACGGACCTCATCATCCAGGCGCAGGTGGGCGGGCTGGCGCATGACCGGGTCTGCGACTCCATGACGCTGTTCATGACCGAGGTGGCACGTTGACGGCCCGCCCCACGCCCCGGACGCCCGACCGTACGGAGATGGTGCTTTGATGGCCCGCTGGCTCACCCGTGACGACCTCGGCGCCGCCGCGCGGTCCGCCACCGGACTCCTGCTCGTCTCCCCTGACCTGTCGAGCGCCGTCCCGCTGGACCCCCGCGACCACGTACTGACCGCGAAGGCCCTGCGTGAGTGCGGGGTCGGCGAGCGCGAGCGCGTCGTGGTGGCACTCGCCGAACCCGCCGGCGCGCTCTGGACGGCCGCCGCGGCCGACGTGGCCGAGGCCGCCGCCGACGTGGGCCCGCGCGGCCGGATGCGCCTGCACCATGCGCTGACCGCCCTCAAGGCCTCCACCCTGGTCAGCACCCCGACGGGCGCGATGGACTTCCTGGCCCGCCTGCATCTGGAGTTCCTGCTGGACCCGCTGGACCTCGGGATCAGGAACATCGTCCTCACCGGCGAGATCGCCTCCAAACGGACGATCGCCCACCTGGCGGGAGAGTTCGAGGCCAGGGTGACGGAGGTGTTCGCGAGCCCGTTCACCGGCGGCGCCCTGGCGTGGCGGACGTCGGAGGACGAGCCGCTCACCCCGCTCGCCGACGACGTGCTGGGCCTGGCGGCGCTGACCAAGGACGACTTCCCCGACCCCGCGGCCGAGCTCGCCGAGCTGGTCGTCACCTCCGCGGCCGGCGACACCGTGTTCAGGACCGGCCAGGTCGCCCGGCTGGGCAGTGCGGGCATACCCGCACCGGCCCACACGGTGGGCGACCACGTGCTGGTCAGAGGCGTGTGGCTGGCGCTGCCACGCATCGAGAAGGCGCTGTCCAAGGTCGACGGCGTGTCCGGCTGGGACCTGTCGATCAGCCGCCAGGGGACGCTGGACGCGGCCGTGCTCACGGTCACGTTCAGCCGGGAGAGCCTGGTCCGCAACCCCATGTGGAAGTCGCGGATCCAGCAGGCCGTCCAGGCGCTGACGCCCATCTCGATCACCGTGGAGATCGCCCAGGACGTCTCCGAGACGCCGACACTGGGCACGGTGAACGACCTGCGCGGCCAGCACCTCGGAAGGGACCGCGCTCTCATCACCTAGGGGCAACATGGCACCGATGCCGGACTGGGGAACGCTCCCCCGCATGCTTCGCGACCAGGCAGAGAACCACCCCGGCGCCGTCGTGGTCGCCGAGGGCGGCACGCGGACGACACTGTCCGAGCTGCGGGCCTCGGCGGCCGAGATCGCCCGCGGCCTCATCGCCCTCGGCGTCGGACCCGGCGACCGGGTGGCGATGTGGGGGGCGAACTCGGCGTTCTGGGTGCGGCACGCGTTCGGGATCTGGGACGCGGGGGCGGTCATCGTGCCGCTCTCGTCCCGTTTCAAGGGCATCGAGGCCGCCCAGCTGATCGAGAAGACCGGCGCCAAGGTGCTCATCACCGGAGCGGGCCCGTCGGCCGCCCCCCTCGCCGACCTGCTGCCGCCCCTTTCCGGCCTGCACCGCCCGGACGACTTACGCGCCCTGGGCACGCGGGTCTCCGCTCAAGAGGCCGAGGGACGGGCGCTCGCCGTACGCCCTGACGACCTGTGCGAGATCATGTCCACGTCGGGCACCACGGGCGTGCCCAAGGGCGTCATGATCGACCACGCCCAGGTCCTGCGCGGCTACTGGGACTGGTCCGAGATCGTCACCCTCGACGAGCGCGACCGCTATCCGATCGTCGCCCCGTTCAGCCACGGGTTCGGGCTGAACGCGGGGCTCATCGCCTGCGTCCTGCGCCGGGCCACGATGATGCCGATCCCCGTCTTCACGCCCGACGCCGTGATGTCGCTGATCTCCTCCGAGCGGATCACGGTGCTGGCCGGCCCGCCGACGCTCTTCCACCGGATACTGGACGAGCTGGACCGCGGGCCCTGGGACGTGTCCTCGCTGCGCGTGGCCATCTGCGGCGCCGCCGCCGTCCCCGCCCGCCTGATCACGCGGCTGGTGGAACGGGTCGGGCTGGAGCGGATGATCAACGCGTACGGGCTGATGGAGGGCACGGTCGTCTCCATGACCCGCGCCGGGGACCCCATCGACGTCATCGCCAACACCACCGGCAGGACCGTGCCCGGGATCGAGGTGCGGATCGTGGACGACGACGGCAAGGAGGTCGCGGCCGGGGAGCGCGGGGAGATCCTGCAGCGGGGCTACGGCGTGATGCGGGGGTACTGGGGCGAGCCCGCGCGGACGGCGGAGGTCGTGGACGGCGACGGGTGGCTGCACACGGGGGACGTGGGGGTGCTGGACCCGTCGGGCAACCTGGCCATCGTGGACCGCAAGAAGGAGCTCTACATCGTCAACGGGTTCAACGTCTCGCCGGCCGAGGTGGAGTCGCTGCTGCTGCGGGAGGGTTCGCTGGCGCAGGCGGCGGTCGTGGGCGTGCCGGACCCGGCCAGGGGGGAGGCGGGGGTGGCGTACGTCGTCCCGCGGCCCGGGGCCGCCGTCGATCCGGCGGGGCTGATCGGCTGGGCCAGGGACAACATGTCCAACTACAAGGTGCCCAGGCGGGTCGTGGTGGTGGACTCGCTGCCGGTGAACGTGAACGGCAAGGTGGACAAGCTGACGCTCCGCACGTCGGCCGAGGCTCTCTTGAGGGAGTGAACTCCATCTCCGGCAAGGTGAGAACGTCTGCCGGGGCTCCAGGGCGGGTAGGGTCAAATTAGCGCCATCTGCCCCAGGAGCTGCCATGTTGCGCCTGTTGGCCGGGGAGGCCGCACGTAGATTCGGGGGGCGCGCCGCTGTCGTCACCGGCTCCGCCGTCCTGACCTTCGCCGACCTGGACCGGCTCTCCGACCAGATGGCCGCCGGGCTGGCCCATCGGGGGACGCGCGTCGGCGACGTCGTGGCGCTGGCCCTCCCCGACGGGCCCGAGTTCGTGATCTGTTACGTGGCGGCCGCGAAGATCGACGCGGTGACGGCCGGCATCGGGACCGAGCGGCCGGAACTGCTGGCCCGGCTGGACCCGGCCATCGTCATCACCGCCCCCGGGGTGCTCCCGCCGCTGCCCGGGCTCGACGTGGTGACGCTGCCCATCGAGCGCGGCGGCCCCGTCCGGCTCGGGAGCCTGTGCAGGCGGGAGCCGCCCCCGCCGCCGTTCCCGCCGGACCCCGCACGACCGGTCGTGATCACGTTCACCTCGGGCAGGACGGGACCGCCCAAAGGGGTCGTGTTCGGCAACAAGCAGCTGGAGGCGATCCGAGCCCACGGGGCGGGGACGCGCTGGGGGACGGGCGACGCGCGGCTGGTGCCGCATCCGCTGGGCCGGCTCGGGTTCGCCACGCGGCTGCCGATGTTCCTGCAGACCGGGCGGACCTGTCACGTCCTGCCCGAATGGAGCCCGGACGCCGCGATCAAGGTGATCCGCGAGCACGGGATCGAGGTGCTCCACGGCACTCCGTACCAGCTCTCGCGCATCCTGGCCTGCGGCGGGGACCTGCCGGACCTGGCCCTCGTCCTGTCCGCCGGCGCGCCCGCCCCGCCCAAGCTGATCCGGGCGTTGCGGGACAGATACCGCGTGCCCGTATGCAACCGCTACATCTGCCCCGAAGCCGGGCTGGGGCTCGGCACCCGGCCCGACGACCCGCCCGAGGACGCCGAGGTCTGTGTCGGCAGGCCACGGGGCGGTGTGGACGTGTCGATCAGAAGCGCCGACGGACGCGTACTGTCAGATGAGGACGAAGGCGAGGTACTCCTCCGCTCCGAGGCTGTGATGAGCGGCTACGTTGGCAAGAACACCGATCATGCGGTGTTCGCGAGAGACGGGTTCATCCGGACCGGCGATCGGGGATACCTGGATCACACCGGCCGGTTACATCTGGTGGGACGCGTGTAACCGAGTCTTAGGAGGCAGCGTGGCGTTGCACGTGGCGGTCATCGGGTCGGGCCCCGCCGGGATCTACACGGCCGAGGCTCTGGTGAAGCAGTCGGCCGAGCCCGTCGAGGTCGATGTCCTCGAACGCCTGCCGACCCCGTACGGGCTGGTCAGGTACGGCGTCGCGCCCGACCACACGTCGATCAAGTCGATCGCGAACTACCTGCGGAAAGTGCTCGAACTGCCCGAGGTCCGCTTCCTCGGCGGCGTCACGCTGGGCGAGCACGTCTCCGTCGAGGACCTGCTGGGCGCCTACGACGCGGTCGTCTACTGCACGGGCGCGATGGTCGACAGGAAGCTCGGCATCCCCGGCGAGGACCTGCCCGGCAGCGTGGCGGCGACCGACTTCGTCAACTGGTACTGCGGGCACCCCGACGTCGATCCTGGGCGGTTCACGCTCGACAGCTCCGAGGTCGCGGTGATCGGCGTCGGCAACGTGGCGGTCGACGTCGTACGCGTCCTGGCCAAGACCCACGAGGAGCTGCGCTCCACGGACGTGCCGCACGACGTGCTCGAACGCCTCGAGGCGAGCCAGGTCAAGGCCATCCACATGATCGGCCGCCGCGGCCCCGAGCACGCCAAGTTCACCCTGAAGGAGCTGCGCGAGCTGGGCGAGCTGGCCAACGCCGACGTCTGCGTCCGCCCCGACGAGGCCGTCGTCCTGGGCGTCGACTTCCCGCGCCAGGTCCAGGGCAACATCAAGGTCCTGCAGTCGTGGGCCGCCCGCAACCCGGTGGGCCGCCCGCGCCGCCTCGACGTGCGCTTCTGGCTGCGGCCCGTGGAGATCCTCGGCACCGAGCGGGTGGAGGGCCTCAAGCTCGAACGCACCCGCCTGTCGGAGGAGGGGCGCGTGGTCGGCACGGGCGAGTTCGAGACGCTGCCGGTCGGCATGGTGCTGCGTTCGGTGGGCTACCAGAGCGTGCCGCTGCCCGGGGTGCCGTTCTCGGAGAAGACCATGACCGTGCCGAACGAGGCCGGGCGGGTGCGCGACCGCGAATACGTGGCAGGCTGGCTCAAACGCGGTCCCACCGGGGTGATCGGCACCAACAAGTCCGACGCGGCGGAAACGGTCCGCACGCTCCTCGCCGACCTCTCGGATCGCCCGCGGGTGAGCGGCGGGGCCATCGACGCGCTGCTGACCGCGCGCGGGGTGCGTCCCGTGACGTACGAGGACTGGCTGGCGATCGAGGCGGCCGAGGCCGAGCTGGCCAGGTCGCTGGGCCGGGGCGAACGCGTCAAGCTGGTCGGCCTGGAGGCAATGCTCCGTGCGTTCCGTTCCTGAGGGGTTCGACGAGGCCTACCGGGTCCAGCAGGCCCGCTATCCCTCCGCCGGCGCGGACCGGCAGCCGGTCCACACCGTCTACGTCCCGGCCGACGGCTTCTCGATCCGCACACTCTCCGAGTGGCGCGATCAGGCGTTGTCCCTGGTCAAGGCGCATCTGCCCGATCCCGCAGCGCTGGCGGAGGTCTTCGGGGTGCCCGGCGGGCTGGCCGCCGCCGTGCACCCCAAGGTGATCCAGAAGCTCTCCTCGGAGCCGATCGAGGACCTGCGCATCGACTTCGAGGACGGGTACGGCGTACGTCCCGACCTGGTGGAGGACGATCACGTGGGGCAGGCCGTCGAGGCGGTGGCCACGATGCACGCGGCGGGCACGCTGCCGCGGCGGTGGGGGCCTCGGGTGAAGTCGTTCGCCGACGGGGATCCCGCGCGGTCGGTGCGCACGCTCGACCTGTTCCTCTCGGGGCTGATGGGGCGGGCCGGCGAGCTGCCGCCGGGCTTCACGGTGACCTTTCCCAAGATCCTCATGGAGGCCTACCTCGGTCAGTTCACGGAGGTGCTGGCCCGGCTGGAGGACGAGCTGGAGGTGCGGCTGCGGTTCGAGATGCAGGTGGAGGCGCCGCAGACGCTGCACTTCCTGCGCGGGGACCTGGCGGAGTCGCTGGGAGAGCGGCTCGCGGCGGCGCATTTCGGGGTCTTCGACTACACGGCCGCGATCGGGCTGCCGCCGCACGAGCAGCGGCTGGACCATCCGGCGTGCGATCATGCCCGGCACGTGATGCAGACGGCGTTCGCAGGCACGAGGGTGGAGCTGTCGGACGGGTCGCTGGCCGCCTCTCCGGCCTCCGGGCTCACCCGTGACGTGCACGCGCTGTGGCGGCGGCACGCCGAGCTGGTCAGGCATTCGCTGGGGCACGGCTTCTACCAGGGGTGGGACATGCATCCTTCCCATCTGGTGAGCCGGTTCGCCACCGTTTACGCCTTCCATCTGGAGCGCTATGACGCGTACCAGGAGCGGGTGAGAGCGTGGGAGGAGCAGCGGGAGGCGGAGGGCGGCCTCATGGACGAGCCCGCCACGATCCGCACGCTGGTGGCCGCTCTCAGGCGCGCGGACGCGGCCCTGCCCTGACGTGAGGGGCGGGGTCAGTCGCGTTCGACCAGGGACCGCCACTGGCGTACCAGGCGCCACTCCACCGGGTCGGACCAGCTCGCCCGCACGGCGGAGCCCACGTGGAAGGCGCGGATGCCGTAGTCGAGCAGCGCCGGCACGTGCGCCGGCTTCAGCCCGCCCCCGGCCAGGATGATCGAGCCGTCACCGGCGTCGGCGCGCGCCCTCAGCACCGGCAGCCCCTCCCCCACCCCGTTGGGCGAGCCCGAGGTGAGCACGGTGGCCAGGTTGGGCAGCAGTCGCACGGCCCGCCAGGACGCCTGGACGTCGGCGGCGTGATCGACCGCCCGGTGGAACGTCCACGGGAGCGGCGAGACGGCGTGGATGAGCGCCTCGGTCGCCGTGAGGTCGACCTTCCCCGAGCCGTCGAGGAACCCGAACACGAACCCCGCCGCCCCCGCCTGCGCCAACGCCTTGGCGTCCCGCCTCAGGCGGTCGAGCACGTCGGGGTCGGCGATGAAGTTGGCGTCACAGCGGAGCATCACCATCTGAGGGAGGGGGCACTCCGCGGCGATCGCGGCAACCGTGTCCGGGGAGGGGGTCAGCCCGTCGGCCGCCATGTCGGCGACGACCTCCAGCCGGTCGGCTCCACCCTGTTCAGCTGCCACGGCGTCACGCACGTTGAGGGCGATCACCTCGAGCAGGGATCCGGTCATGGAGGAGAGGTTATATGGTGCTCTGCACCGTTCCGCCGCCGATCACACCAAAAAGTCCCCGCCAACGGCCTCCCCCACCGCCGCAGGGCCCGTTCCAGGCCCCCAAACGCTCCCACAGCGCACGCGCAACCGGAACCCCCTGCCAGGCCCGACCGGACAAGCCCGCAGCCCGCCACGTGCCCTGTGGGCCGCCCCCGGGCGCTTGGCCCCGATCCCGGTGGGACCGGGGCCATGAGTGCGGGGTGTCAGGCGGAGATGAGTTCGGCCATGGTCAGGTCACGGAAGGCCGGTGTGGTCTGGTCCCGCGACGGGCGCTCGAAGAGGGCGCCGGACGCGCGGTGGGGAAGGTCCACCGTACGGACGTGGCGGAACCCGCGCCTGCGGTAGTACTCCTGCAGCCGCCAGTTCCCCTTGGCGCAGTCCAGGCGCAGCCACGGCAGGCCGGCCGCGTGGGCGTAGGTGCAGGCCCAGTCCAGGAGGGCGTCCCCGAGGCCGCTGCCGGACCAGGGACGGGCCACGGCGAGCTTGTGGACGTAAAGGGCAGCCCCGGGGTCGTCGTCGAGTGTCCAGAACTCGGGGTCGGCGTTGTCGTCGACGGCTATCGTGGCCACCGGCGGGGCCGATTCGTCGGGGTCCAGGTATCTGAGCTCGTCTTCGAGCAGGAACAGCACCCGCTCCTCGATGAGCGGCACGATGCGCTCGGGGCCGAAGCCCCCGCGCGGCCACTGCCGCACTCCTTGCGAGTAGAGCCACTCGGAGGCGTCCGCGAGCAGCGTGAGCACGCCGGGAAGGTCCTCGGGCTCAGCTCTGCGGAGCGCGAGCGGGTGAAGAAGCGTGTTGGTGTGCATAATACAACTCCCGTTGCGTAGGGTTTACGCGCATACGCAAAGCGTGATGAAGCAATGGTGCGCGTAGCCGAAAATGGGGCCTCAACCCGATATATATGGATAAATGGCGATTTAGGGGAGTATGCACGACTCCCCTAGGCCAGCGAGGCGGCTAATTTCTCGCTGCGCCCGGCCCCAGCCGGCGGGATCACCCCTTCAATCGAGCTCGTTAGCGGCCATCGAGCTCGTATCTGATCAAATGTTTGTCGGCGGGCAGCACCGACACCGCGACACGCACTGGCATGTCGGCCCCGTCGTATCCAACTCGGACATACACCATGACTGGTGTGCCGAGCTCGAGCTGGAGGCGCTCGGCCTCCTCCTGGTTGGGCATACGGGCCCAGATGTCGTCGGTGACGCGCACCTGCGCATGCCCCAGCTCCTCCAGCACCCGGTTCGCCCCACGCGCGATGTCTCCGGGTCTGGCGATCTCGGAGTCGGCAACCATGTCACGAGGGAAGTAGGAATCGTTGGTGTTGTACGGCTGGCCGTCCACGAAACGCAGCCGGCGTCGCACCACCGCCAATTCCCCGTCCGCCAGCTCCAGCCTGCTGGCGATCTCCTCGACGGGAGAAACCGTCAGCACCTCGATGTACTGGCTTGGCTCGCGGCCTTCCTGCGCCACGGCATAGGCGAAGGCTTCCCGCAGTTCCCCAGAAGGTTGTGGCTCCAGCTCCCGCTGCGGATAGATCAGCAGCGGTCGGCGGTCTCTGACCACGGTTCCGCGCCGCGGCGTGCGCGTAACGAGCCCCTCATTGACGAGCTCTCCCAGGGCCAGCCTTACGGTGTTCCTGCTCACCCCATGGTCTTCCATGAGCTGCGCCTCGGTCGGCAGCTGTGATCCCGGGCCGAGGACGCCCGAGTAGATGGCCCGACGCAACTCCGCAGCCACCTGCTGATACAGCACCGACCTTGCCACTTTCACCCCTTTTGTTCCAACAATTTAGACGATCTGGTTCTAGCAGGCCACAACCCCTTGACCGAACCGCCTCCACCGGCCCATCATCCATTCGTTGGTACAAATCCATCTAAAGGCCGGTGAGGGGGTGAAGGCCAGTGTTGCCGGTCCGCACGGGTACGCCGTACCTGCCCTGGCATTCTCCTTGCGAAGCAACACGTTTACTGCGTTACGGGTTGCGTCGCCAGGGGTTCACCCACACCTACCAGAGCATGGGCATCGGTGTGCGCGAGCTATCGGTGTTGACTGAGCTGACCGTGTGGTGCAATGACGGATCCTTTGTCTGGAATGAGGAGGGTGGCGCCCCCGTCACGCACCCCATTGATGACCCGGTTGGTGCAGCTCAACGCATCGCCGCACGTTACCGGCAACGGGAGCTTTCACACTCCCCCATCGACTCCGTGCGCGAACCAACGGTCTAGGACTCCATCCCTCGCCGGAGTCCTGGCGCCGTCGCGCACGGGACAGGAAGCGCGTCCTGGCGGGTCCCCCACGCCCGCCAGGGCGCGTTTTCCTCCAAGGGACCAACGCAGGGCCTCGCGCCTTCCCGCCATGGGCGGGGGCCGCGCCCTTCCAGGCGGATCCCGCGCCCCAGGCGCGTGGGTGACCGCCGTCCGCGCCGAATCCCGGGCGCTCGCCGGCCTTCGGGTCCTCGCCGATCCCCAGGTGCCCGCCGCCCTCCGGATGCGCACGTCACCAAGGTTCCTCGCCGACCCCGAAGCACTCGCCGCCGCCCAGAACGGCGCACCCCATCTTTTACGGTCGCCACGGGCGACCCCACCCGCCGACCACGGCCGGGCCCCGTCCAGGGAGACGCTTCTCCGGTGTGCGGGGCCGGGCGCCGTCACGGCACGGCACGACCGGCTGGGTGGTTCCGTCGAGGACCGGCGGGCAGGCGGGATCGCGACTCGTGACCCGCAGGTCACGCGTGTCACCGAGATCCCATCAGTCATCGTTCGCCGCCAGTCCGAGCCGTCCGCGTCGACGCCTTCTGACATCATCATCAACCCTCGGAGCCGAACCTGTGGGCCCCTTCGTGATGGTGGGACTGGTGGGATTTTCCGGTACCAATCCAATTTCCGGAACAAGGTCAACTAGCGGGAGGATTTGCGCTGGACCGGATGATCATCCAGATTCCCGTCATCCTCCACCGGCGCCCAGTCCACCAGGGTCAACCGCTCGTCGACCCGGCGGTAGGCGGCCCGCACCCGCCGTCCGCGCTCCGGAGAGCCGTCGCCGCACCAGTTCCCGTACACGAAGCACCCCGGCACCGCCGCCAGCCGGACCATCACCACCACGTACGGCACCCCGAACCCCGGCATGAACGGCTGGTGGTTGACGATCCAGCTCTCGACCACCCCCTCGGGCTCCACGTCCCGCCAGTGCCACGCCTCCGTACGGCACTCAGGACAGAACGCCCGCGCCGGGAAGCGCACCGCCCCGCACCCGTCGCACTCCTGCACGGCGAACTCCTGCCCGGCGACCCGCTCCCACCACTGCCTGGAGTCCCGGTCGGGTTCGGGCCGGTAGGCCGTCATCATGATCTCCTCAGGATCAGGGCGGAGGTGGCCGGCAGGATGTAGCCGGGCTGGGCCGTGGACAGCGCGACCTCGGCTCCGGGCACCTGGCGGTCCCCGGCGTCGCCTCTGAGCTGGGATACCGCCTCGGCGATGTGGTTGATGCCGTGGACGTAGCCCTCGGACAGGAAGCCGCCGTGGGTGTTGACCGGGAGCGGACCGTCCGGCGCCGTCGCGCCCGAGGCCACGTACGGGCCGCCCTCGCCCTTCTCGCAGAAGCCGTAGTCCTCGAGCTGGACGATCACCGAGTACGTGAAGCAGTCGTACAGCTCGGCCACGTCGATGTCCGCCGGCCCCAGCCCGGCCTGCGCGTAGAGGCGCGGGGCCAGTGCGGCGGCCGCGGTCACCGTGGGGTCGGCGGACGGGCCCGAGAGGTGGGACGTGCCGCCGCCCCAGGCCGCGGCCGAGATCAGCACCGGGGGGCGGCGGAGAGCGCGGGCGCGTTCGGCCGTGGTGACGACCACGGCGCAGGCTCCGTCCGTCTCCAGGCAGCAGTCCAGCAGCCGGAACGGCTCCGCGATCCACCTGCTCGCCAGGTAGTCGTCCAGTGTGATGGGGGTGCGCATCAGGGCACGCGGGTTCTTGGCCGCGTTGGCGCGCTGGGTGACGGCTATTTGCCCGAAATGCTCCGCTTGAGTGCCATATTTCAGCATGTGCGCTCGGGCGTACATGGCGTACTGCTGCGGCGGCGCCACGTACCCGTACGGCGCTTGATATTGCACCTCCGGGCTCGCCGGCACGCCCCGGCCGGTGCCGCCCATGCGGAACTCGGAACGGGCGTTGATGGCCCGGTAGCACACCACCGTCTCGGCCACCCCGGCCGCCACCGCCAGCACCGCCTGACCGACGACCGCGTGCGAGACACTGCCGCCGCCGAACTGGTCGAGATGCCAGGCGAGGTCGGTCAGTCCCAGCGCGGGGGCCACCAGCGTGGGGGCGGCGGAGTCACCGACGCGGTGCGTGGCCAGCCCGTCCACCTCGTCCACCGACAGCCCCGCGTCCTCCAGCGCGGCCAGCACGGCACGGCAGGCCAGCGTGAGGGTGCTGACGCCCGAGTCCTTCGTGAAGGGGGTGTAGCCGACCCCGGCTATCGCAGTGCGGTCTCGGATGTCAAGCAAGCGCTTGGGCACAAACGTCACGTTAGGCCTGAAATTTCCCCCATGTCAACGCACCCACCCACCGGACGGGTGAGGTACGCGACCGGGCGCCAGCGGTTCGTCACACCCCGTGGGGCATGCGAACTTGACATGGTTTCCTGGTTCGCCCTACCGTCCAAGCAAGCGCTTGGTATGATAGAGCGCAGACGGTGGACTAGGAGGCGGACCATGAGCACACACGCTGCCCGGCTCGTCGCGCCGGACGGCTGTCGCGGCCTTCCGACGCCCCCTCAGCGCAGGATTCGCAACGGAGCCGCCATGCCGACCGGCCCTTCACCCCACAGCGCGAACGGTCACCTCGACAGCCTCCGCTTCCGGCAGGTGCTCGGGAGGTTCGCGACCGGCGTGGTGGCGATCACGGCGGTCGATCCGATGAACGGCCTCCCGTCCGGCCTGGCGGCCAACTCCTTCACCTCGGTCTCGCTCGACCCGCCCCTGGTGGCGTTCTGCGTCGCCTACACCAGCACCAGCTGGCCCAAGGTGCGCGGCGCGAAGGTCATCACCGTGAACGTGCTGGCCGAGGATCAGCAGGCGGTGTGCGCCCAGATGGCGACCAAGGGCGGCGACAAGTTCGCGGGCCTGGAGTGGACCGGCTCCCCCGGTGGCAACCCAGTGCTCGAAGGCGCGCTGGCCTGGATCGACTGCGCGATCGAGGCCGAGCACCCGGCGGGTGACCACATGATCGTGGTGGCCCGGGTGCTCCAGCTTGACACCCACTCCGAAGGTGGCCCGCTGCTGTTCTTCCGCGGGGGCTACGGAGGCTTCGTTGAGCGTCTCTGACGGGCGCGCAGGATCGTCACCGTCAGGACACAGCGAGCACGTTCCCCCTGGCATGACGGGCGCTATGAGCTCGACGGGCGCGATGGGGCCTGAGAGTGCGGTGCCGGGGCTGCGGGGAGAGGCGCGGGCCTGGTTGGAGGAGGCGCTGAGCGGCGAGTTCGCGCACGTCAGAGGGCTTGGCGGGCCCGGGCGCGAGCACGAGGGCCACGAACTGCGGCAGGCGTGGGAGCGCCACCTCGGCAAGGCCGGCTGGACCTGCCTGGGCTGGCCCGAGCGGTACGGCGGCCGCGCCGCGTCCCTGGAGGACCAGGTCGCCTTCTACGAGGAGTACGCCAGGGCCGACGCCCCCGCCAGGGTGGGCCACATCGGCGAAGGGCTGATCGGCCCGACCATTCTCGAATTCGGCACCGACGAGCAGAAGGACCGCTTCCTGCCGCCGATCCAGCGCGGCGACGAGCTCTGGTGCCAGGGCTACTCCGAGCCCGAGGCGGGCTCAGACCTGGCCAATGTGCAGACGAAGGCGCACCTGGAAGGCGGCGAGTGGGTCGTCACCGGGCAGAAGGTGTGGACGTCGCTGGCGCACGTGGCCGACTGGTGCTTCGTGCTGTGCCGTACCGAGCCCGGCTCGCAGCGGCACAAGGGGCTGTCGTACCTGCTCGTCCCCATGGACCGGGCGGGCGTGGACGTGCGGCCGATCGTGCAGCTCACCGGTACGTCGGAGTTCAACGAGGTGTTCTTCGACGGCGCGCGCACGGCGGCGGGGAACATCCTCGGAGCGCCGGGCGACGGCTGGCGGGTCGCGATGGCCACGCTCGGCTACGAGCGGGGTGCCTCCACGCTCGGGCAGCAGATCGGGTTCAGGCGGGAGCTGGCCAAGGTCGTCGAGACCGCCGGACGGACGGGCGCGATCGACGATCCGGTGCTGCGTGACAGGCTCGTCCAGTCGTGGCTGGAGCTGGAGATCATGCGGCTGAACGCGCTCCGGATGCTGCGGCGGCCGAACCCGGGGCCCGAGGTGTCGATCGCCAAGCTCTACTGGTCGGAGTGGCACCGGAGGCTGGGCGAGTTGGCACAGGCCGTGCAGGGGAAGGCAGGGCTGGTGACCGAGCCCACCCAAGACGCCCAGGACGGCCGGGCCGGTGAGGCCGGGCAGGGCGAGTTCAATGAGTTGCAGCGGCTCTACCTGTTCAGCCGCGCCGACACGATCTATGCCGGATCCAGCGAGATCCAGCGGAACATCATCGCCGAGCGCACCCTGGGACTCCCCCGCTGATTGGAGCACGGATGCCCCCGTACCCGAAGGCGCACGGACTGCTCGACGGCAAGGTGACGCTCGTGACGGCCGCCGCAGGGGCGGGCATCGGCTACGCGACCGCGAGGCGCTGTGCCGAGGAAGGCGCCACGATCGTCGTCTCGGACCGGCACGAGCGCCGCCTGGCCGCCGCCGCCGACGCGCTGACCGAGCTCACCGGCGTCAAACCGCTGGCCGTGCCGTGCGACGTGACGTCAGAGGCGCAGGTGCTGGCGCTGTTCGACGCGGTGGTGGAGGCGCACGGCAGGCTCGACGTGGTGGTCAACAACGCCGGTCTCGGCGGTACGGCGTCGCTGGCGGAGATGTCCGACGAGCAGTGGCACACGGTCATCGACGTCACCCTCAACGGCACCATGCGCTGCACCAGGGCCGCGCTCAGGCAGATGATCGCCCAGGGCTCCGGCGTCATCGTGAACAACGCCTCGGTGATCGGCTGGCGGGCCCAGCGCGGGCAGTCGCACTACGCCGCCGCCAAGGCCGGGGTGATGGCGCTGACCAGGTGCGTCGCGCTGGAGGCCGCCGAGCACGGCGTGCGGGTGAACGCGGTGGCGCCCTCGCTGGCGGTGCACCCGTTCCTGGCGAAGGTGACCAGCGAGGAGCTGCTGGCGGAGCTGGCGGCCAAGGAGGCGTTCGGGCGTTCGGCGGAGCCGTGGGAGGTGGCGAACGTGATCGTCTTCCTGGCCAGCGACTACTCGTCGTACATGACGGGCGAGGTGGTCTCGGTCTCCTCGCAGCACCCCTGACGAGGGACGCCGCGCCTACCCTGACGCGGGCCTGTCAGGGAAAGATCAGGGTGGTCGGCAGGGTCCAGGGGATCTAGTGTCCGAGGCATGGGCGCACGCTCCTCCTTCCTGCTCGATGTCCTCATGGCAGAGTTCGGCGAGTCGATCAAGCGAGACCCCGCCGCTTTTAGGCGGAAATTTCGGAAAATGGCGGCCTCTCCGTTCGCGTTCTACCGGGGCAGTGCCTGCCTGTTCTACGCGGACATGGCCGAGTCCTACGCGGACCGTTCCTACCTGGACGAACCCACCAGCCGGGTCTGGATCCACGGCGACCTGCACGCCGAGAACTTCGGCACGTACATGAACGCCTCCGGCGTCCTCGTCTTCAACGTCAACGACTTCGACGAGGCCTACGTGGGCCCGTACGTCTGGGACCTCAAGCGCTTCGCCGCCAGCGTGGCGCTCATCGGCTACGCCAAGGCGCTGTCCGACGACTCGATCAGCGTGCTCGTCACCGACTTCGCCGCCGCGTACCTGGTCGAGCTGGGCGCCCTCGCCGCGGGCGGGGACGACGCGATCGGCTCGCTCACCCTGGAGACCACCAGCGGCGTGCTGCACCGGGTGCTCCAGACGGCGCGGCTCAGCACGCGGGTGGCGCTGCTGGACGTCGAGACCGTGATCGACGACTACGACCGGCGGTTCGCGCTCATGGAGGGGCGGGAGCCGGTGGACGCGGCGACCAGGAAGGCGGTGCTGGCCGCGTTCGAGGAGTACCTGACCACGCTGCCCGTGCAGGCCAACCCGGTCGAGCACGTGATCAAGGACGTGGCGCTGCGCAAGGGCGTGGGCATCGGGTCGGCGGGGCTGCCCTCGTACAACCTGCTGCTCGAAGGGCGCTCGCAGGCGCTGGAGAACGACGTCATCCTCTACATGAAGCAGGCGGCCGTGCCCGCGGTGGCCCGTCACGTCACCGACGAGAAGGTGGCCTCGTACTTCCTGCACCAGGGGCATCGCACGGCGGAGTCGCAGCGGGCGCTGCAGGCGTACGCCGATCCCTGGCTGGGATACACGACGCTCAACGGGGTGGGGCAGCTCGTGGCCGAGGTGTCCCCGTACTCGGCGGACCTGGGCTGGGACGACGTGAACGAGCCGGCCGAGCTGCGCTCGATCGTGCAGGACCTGGGGCGGGCGGTGGCGCGCATGCACTCGGTCGCCGACGACGAGTCCAGTCACGACCTGGTCGACTTCTCGACGGAGGAGGCGATCGTGACGGTCATCGGCAACGACAAACCCGGATTTATCGGGATGCTGGTGGATTTCGCCCATCGGTACGGGGCACAGGCCCGGGAAGACCATCAACGGTTCGTCGACCTGTTCCGCAACGGCCGGCTCCCTGGCGTCTGACCGTTCCTATGGACTGAGCATGAGGTGCACGTGCTCAGCCGAACGCTCCGAACGGTGTTGAGCGTTCTGGTCGCCCGCGTTCGTGCCGTGTCCGGGCGGCACGGATCGTGTCCGTGGTCCGGGGATATGGGGGCGGGGTCCCTCACGCCTGCGGACGTCCGGTCCGGCCTGGATGGTCCGATGCCCCTGCTCATCGCTCCGGTGGGCAGGGGGCGGTGTCGTCCGTCGCCGGATCGGGTGCCCTTGGGCGCGTCTTCCGATCGCCACGGCGGCTGCGTCGTGGCGGGTGGTCGTGCGTTTCGTGGAGGTCAGCGGGGCCTGCCAGTGCTGGGCGCCCCACTTGGAGGTGTAGGCCGGGTCGGCGGCGATGATCGCGATCCCACTCTGGTTGGCCATCGAGGCCAGCCGAGCGCGCAGCCTGCTCGTGGGCATGCCGGAGATCACCTGGCGGAAGCGTTTGCGGCGGCCGTGCTTCTCCCGGGTCTTCTCCGTGGCGAAGTCGAGGTCCTCGATGGCGATGGCGTTCACACCGCAGGCTCTTGCCCAGTGCAGCAGCCGGGTCAGGGCGTGGCGGACCTGGGCGTCGCGATGCTCGGCGTTGCCGGACAGATCGAAGATGAAGCGGCGGGGGTTGCCGATCGGGTTGCCGTGGGTGTCCAGGCGCCAGGCGGCCAGGTGGTCGGCGTTGGTGTCCACCCCGATCACCCCTGCGGCGAGCGCGGCAGCCATGGGCACGGCCGGGGCCGCGGGAATCTGCCAGGAGGCGGTGATATACCAGCGCCCGCGCGCCGCGTCCAAGTGGATGCGGTAGGCCACGGCCCGGTTGACCTCGATACGATCCCGCCACTCCGTGCCCCGGTGGGCGAAGGCCACCCGGCAGGCCAACACGTAGCGGCCGTGCGGCGCGTTCGCGTGATGCGCCAGCGGCGCGGGCAGCCGGATCGACACCTGGCCGTCAGGGGTGATGCGGATGGTCTCGTTGCCGTAGCGTTTGCCGGACTCGCCATCAGCGGCCAGAAACCACCGCTCGGCTTCCCACGTCTGCCGCCACTCGGCCTCGGTCAGCCCGGCGGCCCTCAGGTGGTGCCGGGTACGGGCCAGCCGTTTACCGCCTCGCACCACACGCACCCGCCCGGCCTGCTGGTCGGCCTTCCGCCGCTTCAGCCGATCTTGCAGGACGTGCAGGCGGCGGGACTTGGCGAACCACTCCCGCGCCGAGCGGTAGCCGCCCGGTTCCTTGCGGGTGCCCTTCTTCCCGATGGGCAGCGACAACCGGCGGGTGATCATGGCGATGGCGGCCTGGAGATCGCGGATGTGATCGGCCTGACCGCGGCGGGCCAGCGCCCACTGATCATGGGACGCCTTGGTAATGGCCCCGGCCCAGCGCGCCGACGACTGCACGGTCAACTCGCGCTTGCGCGACGCCCAAGTGCCGGCGCAGTGCTCCAGCCCATCGGCGCACCTGGTCTTCAGGTCCGAGGAGGCCAGCGCGCCCAGATGCGCACCGACCAGACGCAGCACCTGCTCGTCTACCGGGGTGAGGTGCTTGAGCCGGTCGCGCACGGCGACACCGGACGGGCCCGGCACCACGAAGGCGGGGGCGATCGGGCACAGCTCAGCCACGCTGGAGGCCATCCAGCGCGATGCCGGCGCGGTCCGGGGCCGACCGGGGGACACGGACGGTCAGCGCTTGTGGATCGAGGCCGAACGGGCACGCTGACGTGACTGGCACGAGCCCCTCCCGAATTTCACGTTGCGCGTCCGTAACGATACCAAGAGTTTACCCTGCTGGATGATGAAGCCGGAATCCGAGCAGAGTGCGCACCGGCGCGACAGCGCCGTGGGAGGGGACTACCCGCTGCGCGTGCACATGCCGTCGAGTCGGCACTCTGGCGATGACGTGAGCAGAGTTACAGCATGCACCTTCACCCACACTCAAACACCAAGAGCTCCGAACCCCCGCGACCGCGCAGGGGTCAGACAGAAGGACTTCAGAGCAGCTCGCGTAGCGCCTTGGCGAAGTTCGCCAACGCTTGCGGCTCGCACCGCAGGTAGAGATACGGCTCCGTCAGCTCCACCTCGATGACCACAGGCTCGCCCCGGGTAGCCGGACCAGGTCGACCCTGGCGTGGAGAAGGGGCTGAGGTACGGCGGCGAGCGCCTTCTCCACGAGATCGACCTGGTCCGGGGCTGGTGTGCGCCTCTCGGCTAGTCGATCTCGACCATGTCCTCGATGCCCACGATGCTGCGGTTGGCGGCGGTCGCGGCGTTGCCGTTGACGTTGTTGACGCTGGTCGCGCCGCGGCCGCTCACATTGCTGCTGACGACATTGCCGAAGTTGTTGCCCGACTGCGAGGAGCTGCGGTTGGAGCTGGAGTTACCCGCGTTGACGTCCGCGTACGCGGGGGCCGCCAGCAGGGTCACCCCGGCAGCGGCGGCGGCGACGAGACCGGTCACGCAGAGCTTCTTCACCATGATCATGGTCCTTTCAGATCGTGTTGGCTTTGGACGTCAGCCGGTCAGTAGAAGATGTAGGTCACCGTGATGCCGCCGTTGGTGGCGGTCGGCGCGATGCCGTTGACGTTGTTGACGTTGGTCGAGAACTCTCTGCCGCGGTTGACGCCGGCGACGTTCCCGAAGTTGTTTCCGGACTGGGACGAGTCGCTGTTGCCGCTCCAGTTGCCGGCGCGGGTGTCGCCGCTCAGCGGCCCCAACCAGTCGTCGTCAGCGTGAGCCGGGGCAGCCAGGAGTGCGCCGCCGACGGCCGCGGCCAGCACGGCTGCGGCGGCGCACACTCTTTTGATCAACTTCTGCTCCTTCGCCGGTAGGGTTCA
Organism: Nonomuraea sp. NPDC003707; assembly: GCF_053587055.1. Lineage (NCBI taxonomy): Bacteria > Bacillati > Actinomycetota > Actinomycetes > Streptosporangiales > Streptosporangiaceae > Nonomuraea > Nonomuraea sp. NPDC003707. The sequence goes on from NZ_JBSFNK010000006.1 coordinate 474,003, forward strand.
GGGCCGGCGAGCACGGGCGCGCCGCCCCTTTGACCTTCCTTGACCGCAGGAGATCAAGGTCACAGCGAGCATATAACCGTGAGTTGTCGATCGGTAGCTATGAGTTACCAGAATATTATTCGCCCAATACGCTGACAGAGGATGTCAGTGACCGGGACCTAACGTCCGCCGCATGATCTTCGAACTACGCCAGTACACGCTGCTGCCCGGGCAGCGGGACACCTTGATCGAGCTGTTCGAGCGCGAATTCGTGGAGACCCAGGAGGCGACGGGCATGCGGGTCACCGGCACCTTCCGCGACGAGGGCGCGCCCGACCGGTTCGCCTGGCTCCGCGCGTTCCCGTCCATGGCGGCGCGCAAGGACGCGCTGGAGGCCTTCTACGGCGGTCCCGTGTGGCAGGCCCACCGGGACGCCGCCAACGCCACCATGATCGACAGCGACGACGTGCTCCTCCTGCACTCCGTGGGGGCCGAGCCGCCCGCCTGGGAGCGGCCGCCCGCGGGCGCGACCGAGCTGCCGAAGTCCTTGTACGCCGCCACGATCTACCACGTCGAGGACGGCTTCTCCGCCTTCTTCGCCCGTGAGGTCGCGCCCGTGCTGGCCGAGGCCGGGGTGCCGCCCGTCGCGTGCCTGGAGACGGAGCACTCGGAGAACAACTTCCCCCGTCTTCCGATCCGGACCGGGGAGAACGTGTTCGTGTGGCTCGCCCGCTTCGACCCGGCCGAGGAGGAGCGGGAGGTGGACCTCCCGATGCTGAAGCCCCGCCTGACGGCCGCCCCCGAGCGCATCCTGCTCCGCCCGACCGCCCGCTCGGCCATGCGCTGACCCGTCCGGCTCACGTCCCGTACACGGGCTCCGGCGACGGGGCGGCGGCCAGGAGCCCGGCGACCGCGTCGCCGACGGCCGCGGGGTCCCAGCGGGCGCCGCGCTCGGCCCGCTCGCCGTGGCGCCAGCCCGTGGCCAGGGCGATCGAGCCGCCCTCCACCTCGAACACCCGCCCCGTCACATGACCCGACTCCTCGGAGCCGAGCCAGACGACGAGCGGGGCGATGTTGGCCGGGTCCATGGGGTCGAAGCCCGACTCCGGCCTGGCCATGGTCGCGGCGAACACCTCCTCGGTCATGCGGGTGCGGGCGGCGGGGGCGACGGCGTTCACCGTCACGCCGTACCTGCCCAGCTCGGCCGCGGCGACCTGGGTCAGGGCGGCGATGCCCGCCTTGGCGGCCGAGTAGTTGGCCTGGCCGACGCTGCCCAGCAGGCCCGCGCCGGACGAGGTGTTGATCACCCGGCCCGTGACGCGCTCGCCCGCCTTGGCGCTCTCCCGCCAGTACGCCGCCGCGTGGCGCAGCGGCAGGAAGTGACCCTTGAGATGGACGCGGACGACGTCGTCCCACTCCTGCTCGGTCATGGAGACGAGCATCCGGTCCCTGACGAAGCCCGCGTTGTTCACCAGGACATCGAGGCGGCCGTACGCGCTGACGGCGGTCTTGACCAGCCGGGCCGCGCCGCCCCAGTCGGACACGTCGTCGCAGTTGGCCACCGCCTGGCCGCCGAACGCCTCGATCTCCGCGACCACCTCCAGCGCGGGGCCTCCCGAGGCGCCCTCGCCGCCGGGGCCCGTGCCTAGGTCGTTCACCACGACGCGGGCGCCCTGACGGGCGAACTCCAGCGCGTGCTCCCTCCCGATCCCCCGTCCGGCGCCCGTCACGATCACCACGCGGCCAGCACAGATTCCCACACAGACCTCCCAGAAGGATCATGCAGAGATATCAGGAAATGTCGCTGGAGGCCAGGTGTCGCCAGGCGGGGATCTCGCCGCCGCCGTCCACTCGTACCTCCGCGCCCGTGACATAGCCGGGCGCGGCCAGCCACAGGCAGGCCGCGGCCACGTCGGCGGGCGTCGCCATCCGGCCCGACGGGATGGCCGCTCCCATCCCGTCCTCCTGCCCGCCGTAGTGGGAGGCGGCGTTCCCGGTGGTGTTCCCGGTCGCGGCGAGGCCGACGACGACCGTGTTGACGCGCACCTCCGGGGCCCACTCGGCGGCCAGGCAGCGGGCCAGGTGGTGCAGCCCGGCCTTGGCGGCGCCGTACGCGGAGGTGCCGGGCGAGGGGCGGGCGCCGCTGGCGCTGCCGATCATCACGATCGCCCCGCCGGCGGCGGCGAGCAGCGGGTACGCGAACTGCGAGACCAGCAGCGGGGCCGTCAGGTTGAGCTCGACGACCCGGGCGTGCAGGCGCGGCGAGGTGCCGTCGAGCGGCGCGTACGGCGAGCCGCCGGCGTTGTTGACCACCACGTCCAGCCGGTCGAACCCGGACATCAGCCGCTCAACGTCCTCGGCCACCCGCACGTCGGCCCGCGCGAACCGGATCCCCGGCGCCGGGGCGGCCGGCTCGCGCCGGGCGCAGACCGTCACGTCGGCGCCCGCCTCCCGGAAGGCGCGGGCGATCCCCGCGCCGATGCCCTGGGTGCCGCCGGTCACCAGGACGGCCCTGCCCGCGTAGTCGTAAGTCACGGTCACGGGTGCTACCGTACCAAGCAAGCGTTAGGTGCAACCAGGGAGTCTCATGGGGATCACTCTGCGGGCCGGGCCGATCGCCGAGGTGGTCATGGACGTGCCGCCGGTGAACGCGTTGACCGTGCGCGGCTGGGAGGAGCTGGCCTGGACCCTCCGGCGGGCCGGGGAGGACCCGGAGACCAGGGTGGTGGTGCTGCGGGCCGAGGGGCGCGGGTTCAACGCCGGGGTCGACATCAAGGAGCTGCGGGACGCCGAGGGGTACGAGGCGCTGGTCGGGGTCAACCGGGCGTGTTACGCCGCGTTCGCGGCGGTCTACGAGTGCGCGGTGCCGGTGATCGCGGCGGTGCACGGCCACTGCCTGGGCGGCGGCGTCGGCCTGGTGGGGAACGCCGACATCGTGGTGGCCGGCGAGGACGCGTACTTCGGGCTGCCCGAGGTGGACAGGGGCGCGCTGGGCGCGGCCACGCACCTGGCCAGGCTGGTGCCGCAGCACCTGATGCGGGCCATGGTCTACACGTGCAGGAACGTGACGGCCGCCGAGCTGCACGCGTTCGGGTCGGTGCTGGAGGTGGCGCCGCGCGACAAGCTGCGTGACGCGGCGCTGGAGGTGGCGGGGCAGATCGCCGCGAAGGACCCGTACGTGATCCGCCGCGCCAAGGAGTCCCTCAACGGCATCGACCCCGTGGACGTCAAGCGCAGCTACCGCTTCGAGCAGGGCTTCACCTTCGAGCTGAACCTGATGGGCGCCGGAGACCGGCACAGGGAGCGATTCACGTGACCAAGCTGATGTCGGCCGAGGAGGTCGCGGGCACGGTCGAGAGCGGGATGACGATCGGGATCGGCGGCTGGGGCTCGCGGCGCAAGCCGATGGCCCTCGTCCGCGCCCTCCTGCGCTCCCCCGCCACCGACCTCACGATCGTCTCGTACGGCGGCCCGGACGTGGGCATGCTGTGCGCGGCGAAGAAGGTGCGCAGGGTCGTGGCCCCGTTCGTGACGCTCGACTCCATCCCCCTGGAGCCCCATTTCCGGCGGGCCAGGCAGGCCGGGGAGATCGAGTTCGTGGAGTACGACGAGGGGATGTTCATGTTCGGGCTGCTCGCGGCGGCGCACCGGCTGCCGTTCCTGCCGACGCGGGCGGGGCTGGGGTCGGACGTGCTGCGCGTCAACCCCGGGCTGCGGACGGTGCGGTCGCCGTACGCGGACGGGGAGGAGCTGGTCGCGGTGCCCGCGCTGACCATGGACGTGGCCCTCGTCCACCTGAACCGGGCCGACGCGCGGGGCAACGCCCAGTACCTGGGGCCCGACCCGTACTTCGACGACCTCTACGCCAAGGCGGCGCGGCGGTGCTACGTCTCGTGCGAGCGGGTCGTGGAGAACCTGCTGAAGGAAGGGCCCGTGCAGTCGCTGCTGATCAGCCGGTCGATGGTGGCGGGGGTGGTGGAGGCGCCGGGCGGGGCGGGGTTCACCTCGTGCGAGCCCGACTACGGGCGCGACGAGGCGCTGCAGCGGCGCTACGTGGAGACGCCTTGGGAGGAGTTCGATGAGCAGCAGGGCTGACGTGTGCGTGGTGGCGTGCGCGGAGGCGTTCCGGGGCGACGGCGAGATCCTGGCGGCGGGCATCGGCGGGCCGGTCACGGTGCTGGCGGCGCGGCTGGCGCGGCTGACGTTCGAGCCGGAGCTGCTCACGCACGACGGCACCTGCCTGCTCACCGGCGACGTGCCCGCGCTGGGCGAGGCGCCCGGGGTGGTGGAGGGGTGGCTGCCGTTCCGCGAGCACCTGTGGCTGGTGCTGAACGGGCGCCGGCACGTCATGCTCGGGGCGAGCCAGATCGACCGGTACGGCAACACGAACATCTCCTGCATCGGCGACTGGGCCCGCCCCAAGGCGCAGCTGCTGGGCGTGCGGGGCGCCCCGGGGAACACCCGCTGCGACCCCACCAGCTACTGGATCCCCCGCCACTCCCCCCGGGTGTTCGTGCCCTCGGTGGACATGGTCAGCGGGGTCGGGACCGACAGGGGCGCCTTCGACCTGCGCCGCGTCGTGACGAACCTGGCCGTCCTGGACTTCCGCACCCCCGGCGGGACCATGCGCCTGGTGTCGGTGCACCCGGGGGTCGAGGTGAACGATGTCGTGGCGGCGACCGGCTTCGAGCTGGACATTCCCGACAACGTGCCCCGGACGCGCGGGCCGACCGTCGAGGAGCTGGAGGTCCTGGACCGGCTCGACCCCGAGCGTCTGCGGGACCGGGAGCCGGCGTGAGGACCGCGCTGACGTCCCTGGTCGGGTGCCGCCACCCGATCGTGCAGACCGGCATGGGGTACGTCGCGGGCGCCCGGCTGGCGGCGGCCACCTCCCAGGCCGGCGGGCTCGGCGTGATCGGCGCCGCGACGATGTCCGTGGCCGAGATGACCGCCGCGATCAGGCGGGTGAAGGAGCGCACGGACGCGCCGTTCGGGGTGAACCTCCGATCCGACGCCGACGACGCCGCCGAGCGGATCGGGGTGCTGATCAGGGAGGGCGTGCGCGTGGCGTCGTTCGCGATGGCGCCCAAGCGGGACCTGATCGCCCGGCTCAAGGACGCGGGCGTGGTCACGATCCCGTCGGTCGGGGCGCGCCGGCACGCGGAGAAGGTGGCGGGCTGGGGCGTGGACGCGGTGATCGTCCAGGGCGGCGAGGGCGGCGGCCACACCGGCTCCGTCGCCACGACGTTGCTGCTGCCCCAGGTCGTGGACGCGGTGGACATCCCGGTGATCGCGGCCGGGGGCTTCTTCGACGGGCGGGGGCTGGTGGCGGCGCTGGCGTACGGGGCCTGTGGGATCGCCATGGGGACCAGGTTCCTGCTGACGAGCGACTCCCCCGTGCCCGACGAGGTGAAGAAGCTCTATCTGGCGACGCGGGACACGGTCGTCACGACCAGGGTGGACGGGGTGCCCCATCGGGTCCTGCTGACCCCGTTCGTGGCGTCGCTGGAGCGCTCGCGCCTGGTCAGGGCGGTGGTGAACGGGGCCAGGTTCAAGCGGCTGTCGGGGCTGTCGTGGGGCGAGATGCTGCGCGAGGGCCGCCGGATGAGGCAGGCGCGCGACCTGACCTGGGCCCAGGTGCTGCAGGCGGCCAACACGCCGGTGCTGCTGCGGGCCGCGATGGTGGAGGGCCGGGCGGACCTCGGGGTGATGGCGTCGGGCCAGGTGGTGGGCGTGATCGACGACCTGCCGTCCTGCCGCGAGCTGATCGAGCGCATCATGGCCGAGGCCGAGACCGCCCTGACCCACCTGGGCCGCACGATGGAGGTGTCCTGACCGCCCGCGCTCCGGAGAGCGAGGAGCGTTGACGCGCCCGGCCGGGCTCAGACCGCGGTGATGCCGCCGGTGACCAGGCCGCTGCGGCGGCGGCTCAGGGTTGCGCCGGCGGCGAAGGCCAGGGCCGCGCAGCCGAGCTGGGCCAGGACCATGGAGGTGGGTATCCGCAGCAGGTCGCCGAGGTCACCGAGGGCCGCCGCGGGCAGGAACAGCACCAGCGCCACCCGCCTCCCCAGCGCCGACCGGCACGCGTACCCGGCGGCCAGCGAGACCACGACGAGCCAGGGCACGGGTTTCCAGGCCACGACGTCGTGATGGTCGATCACGTCCACCCAGCGCACGATGGCCTTGCTGGCGGTCAGCCCCGCCAGCGCGAGCGGCGCCCACAGCAGGAGGGACCTCCGGGGGACGATCGCGAGCGCCCGGTGCGCCCCGGGCAGGAAGGCGATGACGGCCGCCGCCACCTGCGCCAGCAGGATCAGGCCCGTGTTCGGCTGCGCCAGATCCGCCAGCAGGACCCGCACACCGTCCGGCGACGACAGGACGTACAGGTCCAGCCCGCTCCAGGGGTCCGCCAGGTGATACGCGAGCGCTACCGCGCCGAGCACGGCGATCCACCGGCGGCCGAGCAGCACCGCCAGCGCGGGCAGGGCCGCGACGGCGACAGGCTCGACGAAGTGCAGGAGCCAGACCGGTTCCCGGAACAGGTCGGCGCCGAAGGTCCGCGCGGACTCCACGATCTCGACCGCCATCAGCAGCGCCATCGCGAGGGCGGCGGTCAGCATCAGCAGCGGCCACAGCGCCACGGCCACGGTCAGGCCCTCGCGCCAGACGGGCCCCGAGACGGGCCCGAACGCCCGCCGAACGTGCACGCGCAGCGCCCCCCACAGCAGGTCGGCCGCGTCGGCGGGATGCGGGCGGAGTTGGCCGGGCCGCGCACCGGCCAGCAGCACGCCGATCATCTCCTCCTCGTGCCGCTCCCGATGATCGCGCGGGTAGCAGGCCAGGAGGCGGCGGTAGCGGGCTTCGAGCGGGCTCATGCCATCAGCTTCGAGCGGGCTCATGCCAGGCCTCCCGCCCCCGCGGCGCGCAGGCGCGCGGTGGCCGCCCGGGCGTGCCTGCGCATCCGCTCGGCCTCCGCCGCCAGCCTGGCCGCGCCGTCGCCGGTGAGCCTGTAGTAGCGGCGCACCCGCCCGTCCACGATCTCCTCCCGGTCGGCCTCGATGAGGCCCTCCGCCTGGAGGCGGTCGAAGGCGGCGTACAGGGTGCCGGCGCGCAGGCGGACCTGTCCGTCAGAGATGCGCTCCACGTCGGTGATGACGCCGTACCCGTGCTGCGGCCCGGCCGCCAGCGCGGTCAGGATCAGGAACGTGGGCTCCTGCATGGATTTCATATGATCAATATATATCGATGATCTGACTATCGGCAGCCGAATGGGCGACGTTCGGAGCGCCCGAGGCTAGAGCACGGTGATGCCGCGGGCGGCCAGGATGGCGTTGGCCTGGGTCTGGTTGATGATCGCGCCCGCGAACGCCCGCAGCTTCGCGTCGTCCGGCTCGCCCAGGTCCGCGCCGCGTAGATCGGCCTTGTTGAACTTGGTCTGGAGCAGGCGCGACCCGATGAACCGGCAGTCGCTGAACGTGGCCTCCGTGAAGTCGCACCCCGACAGGTCGGCGTCGTCGAAGCGGACTCCCTCGATGACCTCCGCGCGCAGGGAGCACCCGCCGAGGTTGGCCAGGGTCAGGTTGGAGCGGGCGATCTTGAAGCCGGTGCCGCGCGAGCCCGTCAGCGCGGCGCCGATCATGCGGCACCCCGTGAACGAGACGTCCGTGAGGAGCGCGCCGCCGAACTGCGCCGAGGACAGGTCCACGTCGGTGAACGTCACGTCGATGAGGTCGGCGTCGTTGAAGCGGGTCCGCATCCCGCCCCCGCCCGTGAACGAGGCCCCGTCGAGGTCGGCCTTGCGGAAGTCGGTCTGGTCCAGCACGCACGACTCGAACCTGGCCCCCGCCAGCGGGGCGCCCCACAGGTCGGTCTCCGTCAGATCGCACTCGCGGAAGACATGTGTCTCGTCCGCCGGGAGCCGATCGGCCAGCGCCTTGCGGGAAAGATCCTCGCCGTCGAAGTTCACGGGATCAGAGCCTACCGGTGAGCACCTCCGCGGCCGCCTGCCCGCAGACCCGGGCCGAGCCGTACGTGGCGATGTGCACGGCGCCCAGGTCCGAGCGCTCGGGCAGCCCCATCTCCACCACCACGGCGTCGGGCCGGGCACTGAGCAGGTGCCGCAGCGCCTGCTCCTGCCAGGCGTGCCGGTGCACGTCCCGGACCACGATCACCAGCGGCCGCCCGGTGGACTCCCCGAGCAGGCGCTCCAGCGCCGAACCCGTCGAGTCCCCCACCTCCAGCCGGGTCACCACGGTGCCCGGCAGCAGGCGGGCCAGCGGCTGCCCGACGCCCCACGGCGTGTTCCTGTCGATGGCCAGGTTCATCGCGGGGGCCAGCTCCACCACGGACGCGGCCGAGGTCAGCGGCAGCACGGGGGCGGTGGACCGGCGGGTGATCCGGATCGCCCGGCGCGCGGCGGCCAGGCCCACGGAGCCGTCCACGGAGCCGTCCACGGAGCCGTCGCGGGACGCCTGGCTGCCCGAGGAGGCGGCCCACGAGGCCAGCTCGCGGACCCTTCGAGCGGCGTCGGCCAGCCGTTCCTCGGGCAGCAGTCCCTGGGTCACCGCCGTGGCGATCGCGTCGCGGATACCGGCGGCGGTGGCCTCGTCGGCCCGTTCGCCGCCGACGCAGATCGCGTCGGCCCCGGCGGCGATGGCACGGGCGGAGGCGCCCCCGATCCCGTACACCCCCGCCACCGCGGCCATCTCGATGCCGTCAGTGATGATCATTCCTTCGAACCCGAGCTCCTCCCGCAGCAGCCCGGTGAGCACCTTCGGGCTGAGCGTGGCGGGCAGCTCGGCGTCGTACGAGGGCACGAGGAGGTGGCCGGTCATGACGGCCTTGACGCCCTCCTTGATCGCCTCCCGGAAAGGGAGCAGCGCGTCCTCGATCCCGTCGGCCACCACGGGCACGCCGTGATGCGAGTCGACCGAGGTGTCCCCGTGCCCGGGGAAGTGCTTGGCGCACGCGGCCACGCCCGCCGACTGCAGGCCGCGGACGAACGCCCTGGTGTGCCGGGAGACCAGGACCGGGTCCGCGCCGAAAGCCCGCAGGCCGATGACCGGGTTGTCCGGGTTGGAGTTCACGTCGGCCGAGGGGGCGAAGTCGAGCGTGATGCCCGCCGCCGCCAGGTCGCCGCCGAGATCCCTGGCCAGGGCCTCGGTCAGGGCCACGTCGTCCACGACGCCCAGCGCGTACCCTCCGGGGCGGCTGCTCCCCGTGGCCACCTCCAGTCGCGTGACCTCCCCCGACTCCTCGTCGATGCCGACGAGCACCGAGGGGTTCTCCGCGCGCAGCGCGGCGGTCAGCCGGGCCACCTGAGCCGGGTCGGCGATGTTGCGCGAGAACAGCGCCACGCCGGCCAACCCCTGGCCGAGCCGGTGGCGCAGCCAGTCGGGAGGCGTGTGCCCGGCGAAACCGGGAAAGAGGACGGCGTCGGCAAGGCGAAGCAGGTCACCGCTCAAGGGCATGACCCGAAATCTAATAGGAAAGTTTCCTATTTGCTAGAGTCATTTTCTGACGTCAGCACCTTCTTTCAGGAAGGCAGGCGCTCGATGACGGTGACGTTCGCCTGTCCTCCTCCTTCGCACATGGTCTGCAGGCCGTACCGTCCGCCCGTGCGCTCCAGCTCGTGCAGCAGCTTCACCGCCAGCACGGCGCCGGTCGCGCCGAGGGGGTGGCCGAGCGCGATGGCGCCGCCGTTCGGGTTCACCTTGGCGGGGTCCGCGCCGGTCTCCTTGATCCAGGCCAGCACGACCGGCGCGAACGCCTCGTTGATCTCGATCGCGTCGAAGTCGCCGATGGACAGGCCCGTCATGCCGAGGGCGCGGGCGGTGGCCGGGATGGGGGCGGAGAGCATCACGATCGGGTCGGCGCCGCGGGCCGACAGGTGGTGCACGCGGGCGCGCGGGGTCAGGCCGTGCTCCCGTACGGCTCTGGGTGAGGCGACGAGCAGGGCCGCCGCGCCGTCGGAGATCTGGGACGCCAGGGCCGCGGTGAGCCGGCCGCCCTCGACCAGGGGCTTGAGCCCGGCCATCCGCTCGATCGTGGTGTCCCGGCGCGGGCACTCATCCGTGGTCACGCCCTCGTAAGGGGCGATCTCGCGCACGAAGCGCCCGGCGTCGATGGCGTGCAGGGCCCGGCGGTGCGACTCGTACGCGTACCGCTCCATCTCCTCGCGCGACAGGTCCCAGGTGGCGGCCATCTGCTCGGCCCCCGCGAACTGGGAGACCTCCTGCGTGCCGTACCGCCCGGCCCAGCCCTTGGACCCCCCGAACGGCGTCTCGTGGCCGAAGGCACGGCCCGCGAGCATCGCGGCCGAGATGGGGATCATGCTCATGTTCTGCACGCCGCCGGCCACCACCAGGTCGCTCGTGCCGGACAGCACGGCCTGGGCGGCGAAGTGCAGCGCCTGCTGGGACGAGCCGCACTGGCGGTCCACCGTGACGCCGGGCACCTCCTCGGGGAGCCCGGCCGCGAGCCAGCAGGTGCGGGCGACGTCCCCGGCCTGCGGGCCGATCGTGTCCACGCAGCCGAAGATCACGTCGTCGACGGCCGCCGGGTCGGCGTCCGCCCGCTGCATCAACTCCCTGAGCACGTGCGCGCCGAGGTCGGCGGGGTGGGCCGCGGCCAGGCCGCCGTTCCTGCGCGCGACGGGGGTGCGGACGGCTCCGACGATGTACGCCTCGTTCACCATCATCGCATCGTAGCAAGCGCTTGGTAGAGCACGGAATGCCGCATGAGCTGCGTCAGTTAGGTGAACAAGCGATTGTGCGAGGGCTCATAATGGTGTCGTGACCACGCGTAAGAACTCCGGCAGCACGACCACCCCGGCCAAGCGTCAGCGCGCGAGCTCGGGGTCCGCCTCCGAGCGCCGCGACCACCTCGTCAAGCTCGCCGCGGAGCTCTTCGCACGCAAGGGCTTCCAGGCCACGACAGTACGTGAGATAGCCGACGAGGCAGGCATCCTCTCCGGAAGTCTCTACCACCACTTCGACTCCAAGGAGACGATCGTCGACGAGGTGCTCTCCACCTTCCTCGACGACCTCATCGCCCGCTACCGCGCGGCGGTCGACACGAGCGCCGACGCCCGCACGGTGCTGTCGGAGATGGTCCGCATCGGGTTCGGCACGCTGGAGCCGCACCGCGCCGCGATCACCGTCATGCAGAACGACTGGAACTACCTGCGGCAGTTCGAGCGGTTCAACTACCTGGTCAAGGCCGAGGACGAGGTCGAGCAGATCTGGGTGACGCAGATCAAGGCGGGCCAGGCGGCCGGGCTGTTCCGGTCCGACGTCGATCCGAAGCTGACGTACCGCATGATCCGCGACACGATCTGGGTCGCGGTGCGCTGGTTCCGTCCCGGCGGCAGGCTCAACACGGCCGGGCTGGCCGAGCACTACATCACCGTGCTCTTCGACGGCCTCGCCACCGGCGAGCGCACCACGCAAAAGGGATGAGCCTCGGCAAGGCAGTGCGGCTGGCACTGCAGGAGGCGGCGGAGCCCGGCAAGGCCGAGGCGATGCGCACGTACATGAAGTCGACGATGCCGTTCCTCGGTGTCCAGGCGGTGCGCAGGCGGGCGGCGCTGCGGCGGGTGTTCGCCGAGCACCGGCTGGACACCGCGCCGGAGTGGCGGCGGGCCGTGCTGGCGCTGTGGCGCGAGGCCGAATACCGCGAGGAGCGCTACGCCGCCGTCGAGCTGTCCGGCTACCACCTCTACCGCGACTACCAGACCCTCTACACGGTGCCGATGTACGAGGAGATGATCGTCACCGGAGCCTGGTGGGACCTCGTCGACGAGCTGGCCACCCACCGCGTCGGCGGGCTGCTGACCACCTACCCCGACTCCATGCGGCCGCTCATGCTGGAGTGGGCGCACGACCGCGACCTGTGGAAGCGGCGCACCGCGATCCTCAGCCAGAACCGGTTCAAGGAGCGCACCGACACGGCTCTGCTGTACGCGTGCATCGATCCGAGCCTGTCGGACAACGACTTCTTCGCACGCAAGGCGATCGGCTGGGCGTTACGCGAATACGCCAAGACCAACCCCGACGAAGTGCTCCGCTACGTCAACGCCAAGGGCATCACGGGCCTGAGCCGCCGCGAGGCGCTCAAGAACCTCCCCCTCACCTAGTCCACAGGGCGTCCTGGACGGCCTGCACCAGAGCCATCAGCTCCGGCGTCACCCGCTCCTTCGACCAGGCCAGCGCGTACGTGATGCGCAGGTCGCCGGCGTCGAGCGGCACGAAGCTCACGTCGTCCCTCCTGATGGTCCTGACCAGGAGCTGCGGGATCGGCAGCAACCCGGCGCCCGCGGCCACGAGGTCGAGCGCGGCCGCGAAGTCGTCGTCGGCCGCCATGCGCGAACGCCCCGGCAGCCCCGGCCACGGGCGGCTGCCCGGCGTGAGCAGCACCTGCCCGCCCAGCTCGCCAGGGGTCACCTTGGTCCTGGAGGCCAGCCGGTGACCCGCGGGCACGGCCAGGTGGTCGACCGTCACGTGAAACCTGGCCGCCGTCACGAACTGCGCCGGCGCCGGGGTGGCCAGGATCGCGGCCGAGACCTCACCGTCCGCCAGCGCCCGCACCGCCGCGCCCCGGCCCGCCGCCCGCAGCTCCACGCCGATCGCCGGAGTGCGACCGGCCAGCCGCCTGACGATCCGCGCCGCCAGCGTCCCGACGAGCGGTGGATAAGCGAGATGAATGGTCGTCCTGGCCAGCCGGGCCGACTCGGCCTCGAAGGCGCCGACCGACTCGATCACCCGCTCCGCGTACGGCAGCAGCGCCTTGCCCTCCGCCGTGAGCCGCACGTCGCGGGCCGTCCGCTCGAAGAGCCTTACCCCGGCGGCGCGCTCGAGCCGGGTGATGGCCTGGCTCATGGCGGGCTGGGACATCCCCAGGTCGGCGGCGGCCCTGGAGAAGCTGAGCCGCTCCGCGACCCTGGCGAAGCAGTGCATCTCCTTGAGCATAAGCAGCACCAATCCATGATGCACGAACTCCCGAGTGCTCGGCAGGATGCCTGCGATCAGCCGAACGAGATCAAGGGAGCCAGACATGTCCCCATTCCCCAAGTCCACCGTCCTCGGGTATCCGAGGATCGGGCCGCGGCGGGAGCTGAAGCGGGCGCTGGAGTCGTACTGGGACGGGCGGTCGAGCCGGGCGGAGCTCGAGCGGGTGGGGGCCGAGATCAGGGAGCGCACCTGGCGCAGGCTCGCCGAGCTGGGGCTGGAAGGGCTGCCGTCCAACACGTTCTCGCTGTACGACCAGGTGCTGGACACGGCGGTGCTGCTGGGCGCGGTGCCCGCGCGCTACCGCGAGGCCGGCGACCCCTACTTCGCGATGGCCAGGGGCACCGAGGGGCTGGCGCCGCTGCGGATGACGAAGTGGTTCGACACGAACTACCACTACATCGTGCCGGAGATCGGCCCCGACACCGTGTTCAAGCTGGACGCGGCCAAGCCGCTCTCCGAGGTGCGCGAGGCGCGGGCCCTCGGGTACGAGACGCGGCCCGTGGTGGTGGGGCCGGTGACGTTCCTGCTGCTGGGCTCGGCGCTGGACCGGCTGGACGACGTGCTGGCCTGCTACGAGGAGCTGCTGTCCGCGCTGGCCGCCGAGGGGGTGTCGTGGGTCCAGCTCGACGAGCCCGCGCTGGTCGGCGACCGGACCGCCGAAGAGCTGGCCGCCGTGCGCGCCGCCTACTCGCGGCTCGGCTCCCTCACCACCCGACCCGGGCTCTTCGTGGCCTCCTACTTCGGTGACCTCGGTGAGGCCCTCCCGGTCCTGGCCGAGACCCCGGTGGAGGCCATCGGGATCGACCTCGTCCGCGGCGCCGTGCCCGCGCTCGACCTGACCGGCAAGACCGTGGTGGCGGGCGTGGTGTCCGGGCGCGACGTGTGGCGCACCTCGCCCGGTCGCGCCCTGGCCGCCCTGGGCGCCGTACGCGCCTCGGAGGTGGTGGTCAGCACGTCGTGCTCGCTGCTGCACGTCCCCTACGACGTGGAGGCCGAGTCGGAGCTGGACCCCGCGCTGAAGGGGCGGCTGGCGTTCGCCGAGCAGAAGGTGGCGGAGGTGGTGGCGCTCGCGCGGTCCCCGCTGCGGGACGCGCCGCACACCGCGCCCTCCGTGGCGCTGCCCGCGCCCGTGGTGCCGGAGGAGCGCAGCCCGTACGCGGTCCGGGCGGCGGCGCAGGCCGAGCACCTGCGGCTGCCCGCGCTGCCGATCACCACGATCGGCTCGTTCCCGCAGACCGGCTCGCTGCGCGCCGCCCGGGCCGCGCTCGCTTCGGGCACGCTCTCGCAGGCCGGCTACGAGCGGCAGGTCGAGGCCGAGATCGAGCGCGTCATCCGGGTCCAGGAACGCCTCGGGCTCGACGTCCTCGTACACGGGGAGCCGGAGCGCAACGACATGGTGCAGTACTTCGCCGAGCACCTCGACGGGTTCGCCGTCACCAGGAACGGCTGGGTCCAGTCGTACGGCTCCCGCTGCACCCGGCCGCCGATCCTGCACGGGGACGTCGGCCGCCCGTCGCCGATCACGGTGCGGTGGGCCACGTACGCGCAGTCGCTCACGGACAAGCCGGTCAAGGGCATGCTCACCGGCCCCGTCACCATCGTGGCCTGGTCCTTCGTCCGCGACGACCTGCCGCTGCGCGACGTCGTGTTCCAGGTGGCGGACGCCGTCCGCGAGGAGGTCCGCGACCTGGAGGCGGCCGGGGTGTCGGTCATCCAGGTGGACGAACCCGCCCTTCGCGAGCTGCTCCCGCTGCGGCGGGCCGCGCAGGCCGACTACCTGGAGTGGGCGGTGGCCGCGTACCGCCGGGCCACGTCGGGGGCCGGCGACCGCACGCAGATCCACACCCACCTGTGCTACTCGGACGCCGACCAGATCCTGGCCGCCATCGACGGCCTGGACGCCGACGTGACCACCATCGAGTCGGCCCGATCAGGCGCGCGCATCCTGGGCACGGTCGGGACCTTCGGGCGAGGGCTCGGGCCCGGCGTCTACGACATCCACTCGCCGCGGGTGCCCGCGGCCTCGGAGATCGAGGACCTGCTGCGCCGGACGCTGGCGGCGCTGCCGGTGGAGCGGGTCTGGGTCAACCCGGACTGCGGGCTGAAGACCCGGACGTACGAGCAGGTGGAGGCGTCACTGGCGAATGTGGTCACGGCCACCCGCCGGGTCCGTGCGGACCTTGACGCTCTTCAGGAGGCGTAGCGTTCGGCGAACTCCTCGATCGTCATCCCGAACAGGACCTCGTCGTCGTAACGGCCGTTGGCGTAGTGGCACCTGCGCCGGCGGCCCTCCTCGACGAACCCCAGCCGCCGGTGCAGCGCCAGCGACGCCTCGTTGGAGCCGTAGACCCCCGCCTCGGCCTTCTGGAAGCGGCGCTCGAAGAACATGTACCTCAGGAGCAGGACGACGGCCTCACCGGCGTACCCCTTGCGGTGGTGGGGCGTCCCGATGCCGATCCCGTACGCGAAGGTGCCGTGCACCCGGTCGACGCTGTGCGTGTTCATCATGCCGACCGGGGTGTTCCCGTCCCGGGTGGCGATCACCAGGCGCACCTCGTCCAGGCCCTGGGTCCGCTCGGCCAGCTCGGCGGCCCACTTCCTGGCCCGCGCCGCCGACTGCGGCGGGTGGAGGTGCTCTCCGCTCCTGACCGCGTCGGAGTATTCGTCGAAGGAGTGGAACGCCTCCCAGTCCTCGGGCTCGATGGCGCGCAACCGGACGAGCTGACCTACCCATGCCGACGTCATGCCCGGCAGCAAACCACGCCCCCGCACACCGCCGCGAACGGTTTTCCCGCCGGAGAGTGGCCCACCCGGGTCAAGGGACCCTCACCGATGCGCCGCATTTCGGAACCGTCCTATTGCGGGGATTCGGCGGCCCTTATAAAAACCCGCCGAATCCAGCTTTATTATTTGCTTTGATTGTGCTGTTCGCCATTCGGGGGCCGGCGCCATGGGGAGGTGCGCATGGGTTCTCAGCCCCAGCTGCTCGTCGTCAGCAGGGGAATGGCCGGGATCAGGTTCGACATTCCCGGCGGGCACACCGAGATCGGAAGCATGCGGGGTTCGGGGATCCTGCTGGAGGTCGACGGGGTCAGCCGGCGGCACGCGTCGCTCGACCGGAACGGCGACCACGTGGTCATCAACGATCTCGGGTCGCGAAACGGCACCTGGCTCAACGGTCACAAGATCGCCGGTGGTCAAGTGCTCCATGACGGGGACCAGTTGCGGATGGGGTACGCGGAGCTGCGGTTCGTCCAGCCTGCCGGGACGGGTCCGTCAGCAGGTTACGAGTTCGGGGACGTACGCGGGCCGGTGAACGCGGGAAGCGGCGTCCAGTACGTGGGCGGGCACCACCAGAACGCCGGCCGGGACATTTATGGCGACAATTATGACGTTCAAGTCAACGCCGATTACGAGCCGTTCGACGAAGTCTTCCAGGGAAAAGGGTTCGGGCGCGTGCTCTTGGTCCTCGGCACGATGATCGCGCTCGCCGGGTTCGCTATTTGGTCGTCCCTCATCTTCGGCGCCATGACCTCCAACGATTTCTCGAACCCGATGACGCAGGAGTTGATTCCCGGCATTCCCCAGGCACCTGCGGGTTTCGGTCTTTTCGTGGCCGGTGGGGTGCTCGCGGGGATCGGCTCGTCCATGTCCAAGGCCGCGCGCAAGCGCGCGGAGCAGCGCAGACGGCGGCGGCGCGGGCCGCGGACCTAGGGAGAGGTGACGGTTATGGGGGAGACCTTCCGTTTCGGGAACGTCAGCGGGCCGGTGAACGCCGGGAGCGGCACACAGTACGTGGGCGGACATCACCAGACCGCCGGGCGGAACATCCACGGCGTCGCGGGACACCAGCTCGCCGGCCAGGGCCTCCACTCCGACCTGGACGCCATCAGGAGCGCCCTGGACGAGCTGAGGCTGTCCGCGGCCGAACGCCAGAGCGCGGAGCGCGAACTGTCCGCGGTCGAGGACGCGGTGGGCGGAGAGACACCTGACAGGGAGCAGGCCGGCCGGCACCTCCAGGAGCTCACCTCCGGGCTGGAGCGCGCCGGAGCTCTCGCCGACGCCGGCGCCACGTTGATCGACGCCCTGGGCCGCATCGCCCAGTGGCTCGGCCCGCTGGGCGCCGGAGTACTCGCCCTCCTCGGCTACTGACGCCCAGGGGTCTGGCCGTGCCGCCCGACTGGGAGCACGTCCGAACTCCCTGCACGAATCGCCCTTCGCCGAACCCGCAGCCATATGCGCCGGCCTGCCATGCCGCCGCTCGGCAGGAACCCGGACCCCCATCCAGGAGGATGGGGACATGACGCACTACAGCAGGCTCTACAAGGTTGTGATCGACGTCCCGGAGGGTGATCACGACAAGGAGATGACGTTCTGGCAGGAGGCGACCGGTCAGACGCTGACCCGGTTCGAGCGGTACCCGGAGTACCACGGCGCTTTCTTACCTGGTGACGTGTTCGCCCTGCTCGTGCAACGACTCGGGACGGGCCCCGCGCGCGTGCATCTCGACATCCACACCGACGACCTGGAGGCGGAGACCGCACGCCTGGAGGCCCTCGGGGCCCGACGGTTGCGGCTGGTCAACGATCATTGGTGCGTCATGGAGGACCCCGCCGGACTGCCCTTCTGCGTCATCCCCCAGCCTCCGGGCTCCCTGAACGACCAGAACGCCCAACGCTGGGACTGACACTGCCTGGCCGGCGCCTCCCTGGAACGCCTCGTCTCCCCAAGCGCGGGCGGTGCGGCGTGGCTCGCGGCCACCACACGATCTTCGGTTGTCTTCACAAACCCCGAACGATCACGCGGTGGCCGTCGCCATGTGACCCCCACCCTTCAAGATCGCTAAGCGTCAATGGAGTGCCCGGCAGCACCGATCACTGGACGCCCGATCATCGAGGTGGTCGTGAACATTGCTGACATGAGCATCGGCAAGGTCGTTTCGGCGCCTGGGCCGGAAGGTCCTGAGAAACAGCTCTCAATCCACGGATGAAACCGTTGGCGCGGCCGGGGTGTCGTACGCCGCGATCGACCAGGCCCCAGGGCGCTTGCCGAGTTCGGCGGCCAGCCGGTCGGCTGTCTTCGGGTCGGAAAGGTCGTACCTCCCCTTGCACGCATCCTTGGGTGAGCACGAACCGCCTCCGCGCGCGACGGGGGCATCAGGGGGGAAGACCCAGACAGTGATTTGGTGATCGCGGCCGAGCCAGCCCGGCTCGTGCGCCTTGTCGGCGAGCATGCTGAGCCCGCCGTCTGGGCCGCATTTGCCGCTGGCACTGCTCGTTCCCTCATTGGTGAAGAAGATCGAGCCCGGCTTCTGGCAGAAAATCACGATCTTGATGTTTTCGCTTGTGGGACGGAAGCGGAGGCGCTCTTTCGTCGCCGACTGCGGCACCGTCGTTGCCGACAGACGCTTCAGCCCTTCATAGGCGTGTGGTGGCTCTTCGAAGGCCGGCGGGGCCGCGGGCGGGGCCAGCGGCGCGGGCTCGGGAACGCCGGTCAGGTTCGACACCAACATGACCACTGTCATGACGACCGACGCGGTGACGACGGCGGCGCCCGCCGTCCAGCCCCATCCCCATTGCCGGCGCGGGCGGGGCTGACGTACCGGAGCCTGGCGGGCGATCAGCCGCGCACGGGCCCTGGCCACGGTCTCGGCCGAAGGCGGCGGTTCATCCGGGATCGCCTGGGCGAGCAGCGTAATTTCATCCATCGTGCGCCTCCTTTAGCGGGTTGACGTCGCCTAGTGCCTTGCGAAGTTGCTTGCGTGCCCGGTTGAGCCGGGACGCGACGGTGCCATAGGGGATTTTCAGGGCGGCTGCGACTTCCCGGTGGGTGAATTCGGCCAGCGCCACCAGCAGCACCACGTCCCGGTCACCGCTGTTCAGAGCGGCAAGCGCCCCCGCGAGCCTGCCAGTGAGCCTTCCAGCCGTGACACGCGTGAGCGTCGTGTCCTCGTGGCTTTGCGCCTCGCGTTCGGATGTCCGGCTGAGTGCTCTCCATCTGCGGATCTCGCTACGGCGGTGTCTCGAGATGAGCTTGGTGGCGATGCCGTACAGCCAAGGCCTGACCTCGCCGCGCGAGGGTTCGTATCCGCCTCCGGCAGCGATGAGAAAGACCTCGCCCGCCAGGTCGTCTGCGTCGTCTCTGGAAAGCCGCTGAGCGATGTAGCGGTGGATCTCGGCGAAGTACGCGTCGAAGATCTGATCAAGGTCCAGTCCCAGGTGGGTGGGGACGCTCATGCGAGCGGCACCGTCGGCATTCGTGATTGGGTCACGCACTGCTCTCCGTCCAGTTCGAGAAGGCGGTCACCTCTGATTGCCCGATGTGCCGGAATGCTTTCACCATCCCTGCGAGGCATGCCGAACGGCCGCGTCGGGCTGATCGCGCTCCAGGAGGCCAAAGTCACCACCATCGACGGACGGGGAGCGCGCTTTCAGCGCTTGGCCCTGGCCAAGGCCCCTATGCACTCCCCCGATCTGCTCATCCAGCAGGTCGGCGCCGTCCTTGTCCACGGCGGGGGTGCCGCCTGCCGAGCGCCACCTGGAGGAAGTGGAATGAGCCGACGCAGGGCTCATCGCGAACTGTTTTCGCGCCCCAAGCGACGCAGACCGACGTTCCCAGCCCAGCCGCTGCCGCTTGGAACTGGTCAGGTGTCTGTGTCTTTGGGGTGCCGGGGGGACGCATACACGATCCAGACAGTGCGGGTGACGTCATCTATGGCATAGCGGACACGCCCGCCACTAGTGACTTCGAATTCCCATAGCTCTAGGTCCTGGCCATTGTGGCGATGAGTCGCGAGGTCGCCGCGCAGGCGGTGTTGACGCTCGTAATTAGCGCGTGAGCGTGGGTCACTTCGCAATGTCTCGAAGCATCGGCGGGTGTTGGCGAGGGCGTGCCGGCACAACTCTTCCCAGCCTCTGACGGCTTCGCCTGCACCGAACCGCACGTCCCATTCATCATCCGTGGGCGGCACCGTTACTCGGTCGCCGCGCTTCGGGCTCACGCCGAAACCTCAACCGGCCCGAAATCACCCTTGGTGGCCTTGCGGGCCTCGGCGTAGCAGACGGGGTCCGCCTTGATGCGGGCTGTTGCCCGCCACCCGGCGATGACCTCCTGCGTCGTGGTGTCGACTTCCAGCTCAGCAGCGTCGGAAAGCGCCTCGACCAGTTCGAGGGTGAAGGCGCGCAGTTCGTCCACCGTGAGGTGGCGAACCCAGGGAAAGACCTCGGGCATGGCGATGACCAGTGTGCGCGCGGTGGGGTCGTGCTTGATCAAGGCGAGGAACAGACGTGACGCCGTAGCCAGAGTCTGCTCCCGCTGCTCCGCACGGTCGGCTGTGGTCAGATAGAAGTCCGGGGCGTCACGGTGGGTGACGCGCACACGACCCAGCCGCGCCGCACGTTCAGCGACGGCGCGAGGATTCCTGGACAGGTCGGAGAAGGTGACAGCGTCGGCAGGGCTGGTACTCACACCGCCAGAATAAATCAGAACACATTCTGATGCTGGTTTTCCGAACGACGTACCTGTCCTTCCGCGCCGCGCCTGAGGCTATTGACCCTGATGTGGTGGCCAGGTCCATGTGAGCCGAGGACGCGCTGGACGACTGGAACGCGCGGGCGAAGCCTGCGCCTGGATAAGGCCCTCTTCGCGGAGCGAAAACCTCCAGGGGTCGGGACCAGGCCCGACTGGGGGGAGACGCCTGAGCTCTCTGAGCGCGAAGCGCCCCAGGCGAAGACCGTGCGCGCCGCAAGGCGCCGTCTTCGGCCACGTGCCGATGTGTCAGTTGAGCAGGCCAAGATACTGAGCGAGCCGGCCTTGAACCTGGGTCAACAGGTCTTCGTCCAGCACGCCGGTGCGGTCTTCGAGGGCGTACTTCGGTAAGGGCTGCACGGCGGGGATCCTGATCCAGCATTTCTTGACAGCTCCACCCTGGCCTTTGGCGAGTTGCACGTCGAACCGCGTCCGGCGCGACGTGGAGCCAGAGATGGGACAAGCGAGAATGAACGGCCATTCAGGATCGCTGTTGGACTGAGCTCCGGTGACGACCACCACGGGACGTCGCTCGTCGTGGACCACTCGTGCTTCTTCAGGGATGAGACGAAGCGTCTTGTCGGTGACGAGATAGACGCCTCCGACGATGTAGGGCCCCGGCACCTACTCCTCCAAGAGGCGGCTGATCGCCTCCGCCCGATGCTCTGCGAGGTGCCGGATCTCTTCCGCGAGATCCTCGATACCACCAGGCTCGTCTTCGGGCAGCGGATTGCGCTCGGCCCACCGGCGGAGCGAAGCCAGTCCGGAGCCCAGGTCGGGCAGAGGTGGCCCTCCAGCAAGGTCAAGTCGCGCGTCGGCCCGACGCTGTCTACTCGCCTCCCTCATGGGAAGCGTCTGGCACGTGAGGTCACACAACTGGCCTGGTGAAAGTCGCCCGTAGTCGGCCAGAACGGCCTGCATGATCATGGCGAACTCGACGCTCACCACCGTCCAAGGAACATCGACCAGGTGAATGGTCCACTCACGACGACCGGCGTAAGGATCCGCACTCTCATCAAGGATGATCACGCCCGCCTCACGAAGGTCACGCTCGACCTCGACCAGACGGAAGCTGTGAGGACCGCTGGGGTTCCAACGCCATTCGAGGCCGGAGCCGGCGGGCAATCCCCGCTCGACTGCGCGGAGGTCAGCCAGATAGAGGAGATGGGAGAGCTTGGTGCGGCTCACACGCGTGCCGGTCGCCCGGGCGGTCGCCAGCAGATAGGCGACTGCCGCCGCAGAGCCGCGAAGAGGCACGGGGGCCGACACGACGTCCAGTGTAGGCATCGGGCGCACCATGACCGGCAGCTCCTCACACCGCGATCGTAGCTCTTGGTGTCTGAGATTTTACCCTCCGCTGTCACCTTGGCAAGCCGGTGCCCTTGAATCTCCGCAGGGAGCTCCTGCTCACCCGGCGCCCAGCGAGATGCCGCTCTTCGGCATCCGCGTCTTCAGGGCTGCTCTTCCAAGGATTTCTGAAGGCAGGCGCGGGCGAAGCCTGCGCCTGGATAAGGACGTCTTCGCGGAGCGAAGGCCTCCAGGAGTCGGGACCAGGCCCGACTGGGGGGCAACGCCTGAGCTCTCTGAGCGCGAAGCGCCCCAGGCGAAGACCGTGCGCGCCGCCAGGCGCGCGTCCCGGGACGAGCGAAGCGAGGACCGCTCGGGGCGGGCTCCAGCAGGCCCACCCCGGAATCGGGCGACGGGTGGGTGGCGCTTGCTTGACCTAGCCGAAGGTCCAGGCCAGGTGGGTCAGGGCGGCTTCGGCGTAGTGGTGGGGGCCCGTGCTCAGGCCGTACGCCAGGTCCTCGATGAGTGCGCATCTCGCGTAGAAGAGGACCCGGGCGCGGTCCGCCTCGTCCAGGGCGAAGGCGTAGTGCGACACCGTCAGCTCGAAGATCTCCGGCCCCAGGTCGCGGTAGATCAGGGCGAAGTCGTGGGCCGGGTCGGTGAGGGCGGCGTCGGTCCAGTCGATGACGCCGGTGATCGTGCTGGTGGCCGCGTCCGCCAGCAGGTGCTCGGTGCCCAGGTCGTTGTGGCAGAAGCGGAGCTCGCCGGCCTCGTCCGGCGGCGGTTCCCGGAGGAAGCGCTCCACCAGGTGGCGCTGTTCCTCCGGGACGTGGGCCTCGACGTCGCGGTAGTCGAGCTCGGCGTCCTGGAGGAGGGTCAGCGCCGGGTAGGTGTCCAGCGGTGCGAGGTCGCGCATCCTGTCAGGAGAGGCGCCGTGCAGGGCGCTGAGGAACTCGGCCAGGGGCTGGGCCAGGAGGCGGGGGTCGGCGGCGGGGTGCCGGTTGAGGGGCTCGCCCGGGAGCTTGCTGTACGCGATCGCCCCCGACTCGTCGTCGGCGAAGACCACCTCGGGGACCGGTAGCGGGGACAGCTCCCTGACGGCCGCCAGGCGGGCGACCTCCTGGCGGTTCTCCTCGGGGGTCGTCGCCTTGTTACGCCGTACCAGTAATTCGTTGTTGACCTCGTACACCGTGTTGTCGAGGCCCTGGCCCAGCCGATCGATGGAGCGCACCCGATAGTCGGGGAGATGGCGGGCCAGCAGCGCGCGGATTTCGCCAGTCACACCCCGCAGCCTAAGCCCCCGCTACTTGAGGGCTCCAGAGGTCAGGCCGCTCTGGATCTGACGTTGGAAGACCGTGTAGACCGCCAGCATCGGCAGGATCGCCAGGGTCAGGGCGGCGAAGAGGGCCGACCAGTCCTGGTCGTATCCGGCGGCGGTGGAGATGTCGGCGATGCCCATGGGGAGGACCCACTTGTCGCGCTCCTGCAGCAGCACCAGGGGCAGCTGGTACTGGTTCCACTGGCCCAGGATGTTGAAGATCGTGATGCTGATGATGCCCGGCTTGGCCATCGGCAGCATGATCTGGAAGAAGACGCGGGTGTGCGACGCGCCGTCCACCATCGCCGCCTCCCCCACCGCCGTGGGCAGCGTGCGGAAGAACGCCGACAGGAAGAAGACCGTGAACGGCATCGAGTACGCGATGTAGACCAGGACCAGGCCCGCGTGCGTGTTCAGGCCGATGAAGGGGCCGATGAGCGGCACGTTGCCCATGTTCTGGACGACGAAGAAGAGCGGGGTCAGGGCCAGGTAGACGGGAAAGGCCAGACCCGAGACGAAGAGCAGGTAGATCGCCCGGTTGCCGCGAAAGGGATAACGCGCCAGCACGTACGCCGCCATCGACCCGATGAGCATCGTCCCGAACGTGCTGAACGCCACGACGATGACGCTGTTGAGCATGTACTGCCCGATGTGCGCCTGTTCCCAGGCCCTGGCGAAGTTGTCCCAGTGCAGCGTGGCCGGCAGCGACCAGGCGTCACCGAAGATCTCGTCCTCGCTCTTGACCGAGGCCAGGAACGTCCACAGGATCGGCACGATCACCAGCAGCGCCCAGACCAGCAGCGCGACATGCGTCAGCACGCCCAGCGGGCCGAGCCGGCGCCTGCGCTCCTGGCGGGCGAGCTTGCGGGAGTTCGCCGCCGTCCACGAGATCGTCGTTGTCATCAGTACTCGATTCGTTCGCGCCGCGAGAGGCGCAGCGAGAGGATCGCGAAGCCGACGGTGAAGAGGAACATGATCACGCCCAGCGCGGAGGCGTAGCCGAAGCGGAAGTACTGGAACGCGTTGCGGTAGATCTCGGCGGCCATGACCGTGGTCGACCAGTCGGGGCCGCCGTGCTGGTCGGTCATCACCCAGACGATCGCGAACACGTCCAGCGCCACGATCCCCAGATAGACCCAGGCCACCTGGACGGTGTCCCAGAGCAGCGGCAGCGTGATGCGGAAGAACAGGCTCACCCGGCCGGCCCCGTCGATCTGCGCGGCCTCGAACATGTCCCTGGGGATGGAGGCCAGGCCGGCGGAGAAGAGCACCACGTAGAAACCGACCGCCTGCCACACCATGACGCCCAGCACCGACCAGAACGCCACATCGGGATCGGACAGGAAGCCGATCGGCCTGACCCCGAGCGCCATCAGAGGGCCGTTCAGCATGCCGCTGCCGTCCGGCCGGAACACCTGCTGGAACAGCACCGCCACCACCGTGACGGCCAGGACCTGCGGGAAGAAGAACACCACGCGGTAGAACTTCGACCCGCGGATCCCCGACGTGCCCTGCGCGCCGCCCACGTTGAGGAGGAAGGCGAAGAACAGGGCGATGACGATCGTGATCAGCGGCAGCAGCACGAGCAGCGCGCCGTTGTGCGTGACGGCCTTCCAGAACGTGCCGTCGCCGAAGAGCCGCTTGAAGTTGTCCAGGCCGATGAACCTGGGCGTGGCCGTCACGCCGCGCCAGTCGGTCATCGCGATGTAGAACGCCTGGATGTACGGCGAGATCACGTAGACCAGGTAGAGGATCACCGGGGCTGCCAGGAACGACGTGATGAACAGCCCGCGGCGATACCTGTTGAACATCATCAGCGCTTGTACTTCTTGATCGAGGAGTCGTTCTTGATCTCGTCGGCCTTCTTCTGCAGGCGCTCGAGGTAGGCGTCCGGCTTGAGCCCGCCGGTCATCAGCTCGCCGGTGGCGGCGATGGCCTCGTCCTTGAGCTGGGCGTACCAGGTCTGCCAGCGGTAGTAGACGACGTTCGTGCCCGCGGCGGCGAACGCCTTGGTCGCGCTCTCGGCGCCCGGCGACAGCTGCCGTCCCTCGCCCGCGCCCTTGACCACGGAGACCGTCTTGACCATCTCGCTGAAGTCGCCCGCCGCCTTCTTCGACAGCATGGCCCGCAGGTACTCCATGCCGCCCTGCGGGTTGGGGGACTTGGAGGGCACGATGAAGTTCTCGCTCGGCTGGCTGTGCAGGGTGCCGGACGGCAGCTTGTCGGAGCTGCCGAAGTCGGGGATCGGGAACATCCCGTACTCGAAGTCGGCCGGGGTGGTCGTCTTCTGCTCGTTCTCCAGCCAGGAGCCGGAGGGCAGCATGGCGACCTTGTACTTGTTCTGGGCCGTCTGGGTCTGCACGTGGTCGAGGCCGGCGGTGCCCTCCATGAGGTACTTCGCGCCGATCTCCGCCCAGGCGGTGGCCGAGGTCTTCATGGCGTCGCTCTTCCAGGCGCCGTCCTCGAGGTTGTCGATGTTGACGAGCACCTCGGCGCCGCCGATCTTGGCGGCCATGGTGAGCAGCGGCTCGTACAGGTACTGCGGGAACTTCCCGGCGTAGGTGAAGGGCGCCATCTTGCCGGACTTCTTGATGGTCTCGCAGAGCTTGAGGAACTCGTCCCAGGTCTTCGGGGCCTCCCAGCCGTTGTCGCGGAAGGCTTTCTGCGAGTACCAGATGCCGAAGATGTAGTTCACGTAGCCGAGCACGCTGAAGGTGCCGTCGTACGTGCCGAGGTCGATGACGGCCTGGTCGATGGTGTCGCGGACCTTGGTGTTAGGGTCGTCCCAGCTGGGCGCGTCGAGCAGCGGGGTGAGGTCCTGGAGCTGGCCGTCCTGGGCGAGCGCGCCGAAGTCCATGGCGTTGGCGCCGGAGTTGTCGATCACGTCCGGCGGGTTGCCGCCGGCGAAGCGCGGCTGGAGGACCTTGGTGATCTCCTTGGTCGCGTTGTGCTTGATCTCGATGTTCGGGTGCTTGCTCTTGAAGAGCGGCTGGTGGATGTTCTTGGCGTAGTCCTGGCCGAAGCCGCCGTCGAAGATCCACACCTCCAGCGGCTTGTTGTCCGCCATGCCGAACGGGTTGGCCGCGCTGGTCGCGACCGGCGCCGCCGAGGACGACGCGGTGGGCTTGGCGGCCGGCGTGGCGCAGGCGGCCAGCGCTCCCGCCACGGGTACGAGTGCGGCGCCGCGAAGGAGTTCACGCCGGCTGATATGGGGGGTGTTGGGCATATGACTGCTCCTGACTTGTCTATGATCCGCGTCGGATACGGCCTGCGTAGCGGCTCTCCAGCGCCTTGTTGTGCTCGTCGCCGCCGGTCACGTTGACCGACATGTAGATCGGGGGCGTCTCGCCCATGGCCACGAGCTCGTCCACCGCCCGGGTGACCACCATCTGCGCGAGCAGCGCGGAGGTGACCGTGGACACGGCTCCGTACGTGCCGCCGCCGGGCAGCTCGAGGATGGCGTCGCCGTACGGCGCCCCGTTGTCCAGCACGACGTCGGCCAGGTCGAGCAGCTTGCGGCCCGACGGGTGGCGCGAGGTCATCTGAGTGCTGTGCTTGACCGAGGTGAGCGCGATCAGCGGGTGCCCGCGCTCCTTGACGAGCGTGGCCAGCTCGACGACCGTGCCGTTCACGCCGGAGCTGGAGATCAGCACGAACACGTCCTGCGGCGCCACCGGCGCCAGGTCGTAGATCTCGTGCGCGATGGCCGGGTCGCGCTCCAGCTCGGAGGTCAGCACGCCGGGCGCGTGGCCTCCGTACAGGACGAGGTCCCTGGGTGAGAGGCGGTTGCTGGGGACGAGGCCGCCGGCCCGTCCGGCGATCTCCATGGCGATGGCCTCGGAGTGCCCCGAGCCGAACGCGTTGACCACGCCGCCCGCCCGGATCGAGGCCACGATCAGCGCGGCCGCCTCCCGAACCGGCTCGGCCTGGCTCTCCGTGACCTGGCGTGCCAGATCGAGGACCTCGGTTGCGTACGTCATTCAGCCTCTCTCCACCCGATGGCTCTCCACGGCGCTGATCGTGCGCTCGAACGCCTCGTTGGTGCGTTCGTAGGTGCGCTGGGCCACCGCCACGTACACGGCGTCCAGCACGAACAGCTGCGAATGGACGGCGGCCAGCCCGCCGAGCCGGAACGTGGTCTCCCTGCTGGCCGTGGTCAGCACCAGGTCTGCCAGCTCGGCCAGCGGCGAGCGGGCGAAGGAGGTGACCGCGACCGTCAGCGCGCCGTGGCTGCCGGCCTCGGCCAGCGCCTCCATGACCTCGCGGGTGCGGCCCCGGTGGCTGATGCCGATGGCCACGTCACCCTCCTTGAGCAGGGCCGCCTCCGACAGGGCCACGTGCGCGTCGCCGGCGCTCCAGCCGGGGACGCCGATGCGGCGCAGCCGGCCCTCGAACATGGCGGCGACGTTGCCGCTGGTGGAGACGCCGACCAGGAGCACGCGCGGCGCGGCCACGATCGCGTCGGCCACCTTGGCGACGACGTCGAGGTCGAGCTGCGCGGCGGTGTCCTGGATGAGCCTGGCGTCGGCGGCGGCCATCACCTCGATGGCCGAGTCGAGCGGGTCGTCGGGGCCGATCTCGTGGCCGACGCCCGCTCCCCACCCCGCCTGCGCGGCCCGGCCGGTCTCGGTGGCGAGCGCGACGCGCAGCTCGGCGTACCCCGAGAAGCCGAACGCCCGGCAGAACCTCGTCACGGTCGCCGGCGAGCTGCCGGCCCGCTCGGCGAGCGCGATGATGGTCGAACGCGCCGCCTCCGCAGGATCGCCGAGAATCACCTCGCCGACTCTGCGCAAAGCTTCCGGCAAACCGGGTAGTTCTGTTTCGACGCGCCCAAGCGCTCCTGAAGTCACGAATATTCCTTCCGAATACCCGGTCTTCTGGCGAAAATTATTCTTGCTTCCGGTCCGCGTCAACCCCCAGACTCGGACCGTGACTGAATCGCTAGTGGTCGGTGTCGACGCCGGGGCCACGTCCACGCGGGTCGCCGTCCACGCGCTCGACGGCACCAGGGTCGGCTACGCCCGGGCCGGCGCGGGCAATCCCACTGCTCACGGGCTGGGCAAGGCGGTGGCCAACGTGGCCGCCGCGCTCGATGAGGCGCTGGGGGCGCATGACGGCCGGCGGGTCGTGGCGTCGCTGACCGGGGTGGCGGGGCACGTGGCGGAGATGGTGCCCGAGCTGGCGAAGGTCTGGGCCGGGCACGGCATCGCGGAGGGGCCGCGCTACATGGGCGACACGCCGATCGCCTACACCGCGGGCTCGCCGGAGCCCGACGGCTCGCTGCTGCTGTCGGGCACGGGGGCGGTGGCGGCCAGGATCGTGGACTTCCGGCTCGACGCCATCGCCGACGGGCTGGGCTGGCTGCTGGGTGATGAGGGGTCGGGCTTCTGGATCGGCCGCCAGGCCGTCAAGGAGGTGGTCGGCGCCCTCGACCGCGGCGCGCCGCCCACCGGCGCGTTGGCCGAGCTCGTGGTCGAGCACTTCCTCGGCGACGAGCGGCCCGCCGCGCCGCGTGCCGTCGCCGATCGCATCGTACGGCTGGCGCAGGCCGACCACATGCGCCTGGCCGCGCTGTCCTCGCTGGTCAGCCAGGCGGCCGAGGCAGGCGACGAGGCGGCGCTCAAGGTCACGCGGGAGGCCGCCGAGCGCCTGGTCGCCACGCTCGGACGTGTACACGTGTCCGGTCCGGTGGTGCTCGCCGGAAGCGTGCTCACCAGCGAGGGTCCGGTACGCCAGGCGGTGGTGAAGCTCCTGGCGGGCAAGAACGTCACGACCGCGGGGGACGCGGCGGGCGCGGCGGCCTGGCTGGCGGCCCGGGACCTGCTCCCGGAGGCGGACGCGAAGGCCCTGCACGCCGCGTTCACCGCCGTCAGCCCTTGACGGCCCCCGCCGTCATCCCGGTGCCCACCCGGCGCTGCAGGAACAGGAAGAGCAGCAGCGCGGGCAGCGCGAACAGGCTGGCGGCGGCCATCGTGGCGCCCCAGTCCGTGCCGAAGACGTCGCGGAACGACGACAGCCACACCGGCAGCGTGCGCTTGTCCTGGTCCTTGATGATCAGCACGTTCACGAACGCGAACTCGTTCCACGCCGTGATGAACCCGAACAGCGACGTCGCCATCAGCCCGGGCGCCAGCAGCGGGAACACCACCCGGCGGAAGGCGGCCAGGCGGCCGCACCCGTCCACCTGCGCCGCCTCCTCCAGCTCCGGCGGGATCGCGGCCAGGAACCCGCGCAGCGTCACGATCGTGAACGGCAACGTGATCATGAAGTAGACGCCGGTCAGCATCGCCAGCGAGTCCAGCAACTCGGTGTCCCTGGCGATGATGAACACCGGCACCAGCAGCGCCTCCCACGGCGCCATCTGCGCCGCGAACACCGCGATCACGAACGCCCCTCTCCCCCGCCAGCGCATCCTGGCCACCGCGAACGCCGCCAGCAGCGCCGTCACCAGCGCGACCAGCACCGCGACCACGGTGACGACGAGGCTGTTGCGCCAGTAGGTCCAGAACCCCGGCGCGTTCACCGCCGTCACGAAGTGCTCCAGGGTCGGGTGCGCCGGCCAGAACGTCGGCGTGGCCGCCTGGATCTCCCCGGTCGGCTTGAACGCGGTCAGGAACATCCAGTAGACCGGGAAGATCGTCATCACGAGCACGACGACCGCGGCCACGTTGAGCGTCAGCCTCTTCACTGGCGGACCATCCTTCGCAGGTTGCTGACCAGGGCGACGGCGAGGATGACGACGGTGAGCATGGCGACCGCCGAGCCCAGGTCGTACCGGTGCAGCACCCGGGCGATCTTGAACGCGTACACCGGAAGGGTGGTCGTGGCGCCGTCCGGGCCGCCCTGGCTGAGCACCCAGATCTGCGGGAAGCACTTGGCCACCCAGATCACCTCCAGCGAGGCGACCAGGGCGAACAGCTGCCGCAGCATCGGCAGGGTGACCTTCCAGAAGACCTGCCGGCCGGTGCCGCCGTCGATCCGGGCGGACTCGTACAGCTCCACCGGGATGGTGGTCAGCCCGGCGTAGAGGGTGAGCGCGGCGAACGGCACCGACTGCCACACGACGAGGACCACGAGCACGGCGAACGTGGCCGTGCCGTCGGCGAACCACGGGTAGCCGCGGAAGGAGTCGAACCCGAGCGCGACCAGCAGCCAGTTCACCACGCCGAGCTCCGACTGGAACAGCCACTGGAACACCGTCGTGGCGGCGATGATCGGGGTGGCCCAGGCCAGGGCGAGGGCGCTCATCAGGGCCAGGCGCAGCCCGCGGCGCAGGCGGGCGAGCATCAGCGCCACGCCGGTGGACAGGACCACGATCAGCACCACGTTGATCGCGGTCCACCCCAGCGTGCGCCACAGCACCCGCCAGAACTCCTCGCCGGCCAGCAGCTCGGCGTAGTTGTCCAGACCGGCGAAGGCCGCGCCGCCCCTGATCAGCTCCCCCATGCGGAAGTGCTGGAAGGAGATCACCGCGGCCTTGAGCATCGGGTAGAGCAGGAGGAAGGCCCCGCCCGCCACCGTGGGCGCGATGAGCAGGTAGGGCCACGGGCTCCTGGTGCCGCGCATTCAGGACCCGCTGTTCAGGGTCGTGGTGATGGACTCCGAGACCTTCTTCGCCTCCGTCGCGGGGTCGGCGCCGGTGAGCACGGCGGTCATGTACTGCTTGATCACGGAGGTGGCCTCGACGGCGGCCCAGTTGGGGGTGTTCGGGGTGGCGCGGCCGCCCGCGGCGCCCTTCGCCATGGCCGCGGTGCCCTCGTCGCCGTCCAGCACGCCGGCCAGCGAGGTGCGGTTGGGCACGAAGCTCATCGTCTTGGCCAGCTCGGTCTGGAACTGCTCCCCGGACAGGGCTCTGACCAGCTCGTACGCCGCCTCCTGGCGCTTGGACGCGGCCGGGACGATCAGGTCGGAGCCGCCCGTGAAGACGGTGCCGGGCCTGTCGGCCGTCTTGCCCGGGATGGTGAAGAAGCCCATCTTGTCCTTCAGCTTGGGGTCCACCTCCAGGACGCGGGCGGCGATGCCGGGGACGGCGATGATCTGGGCCACCTTGCCCTGGGCGAAGACCTCGTGCTGGGGCGGGTTGGCCTCGTCGGCGTCCTTGGGGCCCTTGCCGAGGGCCTGGAGGCGCTGGTAGAAGTCCATGCCGGCCAGGGCCTGCGGGGTGTCGAGGGCGCCCTTCCACTTGCCGCCCTCCTGGACGGCCAGGTCGCCGCCCTCGTCCCAGATGAAGCCGGCCAGGGCGTACCAGGTCTGCCCGGTCAGATAAATGCCCTGATTTCCGTTTTTATTTAGTTTTGCGGTGATATTTAGCCATTCATCCCGCGTTTTCGGCGGCTCCTTGATGCCGGCCCCGGCGAACAGGTCCTTGTTGTAGACGACCACGCGGTTGGCGGCGTACCAGGGGATCCCGTACTGCTTGCCGTCGACCTTGCCCGGCTGGGCCAGGCCCGGCAGCCAGTCCTCGCCCTTGAGCTCGGCGACCTTGCCGGTCAGGTCCGTGACGCCGCCGCTGGCCGAGTACTGGGCGACCTGGGTGTTGCCCACCTCGATCACGTCGGGGGCGTCGGTGCTGGCCAGTGCCGCGGTGACGCGCTCGCCGATGCCGTCCCACGCCTGGATCTGGATGTCGAGGTCCACGCCCTTGTGCGCCGCCTCGTACTCGGTCTCGAACTTCTTCAGCAGGTCCTGCGTGACGCTGCCGTCCATGATCCAGACGGTCAGCCTGGCGGGGCCCGTGGACGTCTTGGGCTCCTCGGCGGCGCCGCACGCGGCCACCGCGAACACGGCCGCCAGGGCCAGGATGCGGTTCTTCATGGCGATCCTTGTCACGGGTTGGGGACGGTGTCCGTGAAGGCGGTGCCGACGGCGCGCAGGGAGGCGACGCGGCCGGTGACGTCGGCGGGCGGGACGACCTCGTTCTTGCTGTAGTAGAGCCAGTCCACCTGCTGCCGGTACGTACGCGTCCCCGTGGCGGCCTGAAGATCGATGAACCACTGGTTGAACATGATCCACATGGGCGTCTCGGGATAGTAGATGTCACCGTGGTCGGCGAACAGGCGGCCGTCCACGTAGTACCTGATCCGGCCGCCGGAGACCTGGATCACGAGGTCGTGCCAGCCGGCGAAGCTCGCGCGCTCCTCGGTGTGGGTGTTGACGGCCTGCCACGGGTCGGCCTGGTAGGTCTCCCAGCTGGTGGTGTAGAGGATGTTGGACGGCTCGCCCCAGCCGCCGTTCGGCAGGTACTCGAAGTCGAGCTCGCCGTAGTCGGGGTCCAGGTTGTAGCGCAGCGGGGTGATGGTGAAGAACGTCTGCACCACGTGCTCGCCGTCGGGGCCACTGGCCGGGGCGTCGCTGAAGCGGACGCGGGCGGCGTAGGTGCCCTCGAAGAACTTGCGGTTCGCGGTGGACAGCTCGGTCTGGACGGTGCCGGCGGCGGTGCCGTCCGTGGCGGAGTCGAGTGTCAGCAGGCCGCCGGGGAACGAGACCGCCGAGGGCGACCAGGTGGCGCCGGGCACGCCGGGGCCGCCGGAGCTGGAGCGCACCGTCCAGCCGCGCTGGGCGAGGCGCGGGTCGCTCGACCCCGTGTACGTGAAGTCGTCGAACAGCACCCCCGCCGAGCCCGTCGGGGGGACCGTGGGCGTGGGAGTGGGGGTGGGCTCGGTGCCGTTCGGCCGCCCCCACGCGAGCTGGCCGTTGACGTGGACGGTGACCTTGTCCCAGTTCGTGTAGGCGGTGTTGGATCCGTAGGAGTAGTCGTCGCTCTGCGTGAACGTCTGCCAGTCCGCGCGGTAGAAGCGCAGTTGCAGGTCGCCGGTGTTCGCGCCGGGGGCCAGGCTGCCGGAGGTGAAGCCGACCTCCAGGTACTGGTCGGCGCCCGACTGGCGGACGAACTGCCCGGTCACCGTCGAGCAGCCCACCACGGCCCAGGAGCAGGCGAAGCGGTAGGTCTCCGCACCGGTCAGGTAGTAGCGGATCTTGACCTGGTTGAGCGGGATCGTGGTGGTGCCGTCGTTGAAGAGCTGGAGCCAGGGCTCGGCCTGGGCGGTGGTGGCTCCAGGGGCGCTGGTGCGGTACTGGAGGCGTACGGACTGCTGGGCGCTGGCCGGGGTGACCAGGGCCACGACGACGAGGACGAGAGGGAGAGCTAAGGAGAGGACAACTTTTCCGATATTTCGGTACATGGGGGGTTCTCCTTGCGAGGTCCGGCCCCGGATTCCGGGCATGCCGAACAGAGCTCGTGACAGCTTGCGGAGGACTCAGGCGCCGCGCCGGATGCGACCGGCGTACAGCGCCTCCAGCTTGAGGTTGTGGGCGTCACCCTCGGGGACGTTGGCCGACAGGTAGACCGGCGGCACCTCGCCCGCTTCGAGCAGGTTGCGTACGGTCTGGGCCACGACGAGCTGGGCCAGCAGCGCCGAGGTGATGGTGGAGACGGCTCCGACGGAGGCGCCCGCGTCGGGCAGGGGGAGCACGGCGTCGCCGTAGGGCGCCCGGTTGTCCAGGACGACGTCGGCCAGGTCGAGGAGCTTGCGGCCCGAGGGGTGGCGGGACGCGACGGCTTCGCCGTGGGCGCGCGAGGTGATCGCGATCAGGTCGTGACCGCGCTGCTTGACGAGCGTGGCCAGCTCGACGACCACGCCGTTGACGCCCGAGTTGGAGATGATGACGAACAGGTCGCCGGGGTGGACGGGCGCCAGGTCGAGAATGGCGCGGGCGACGGACGGGTCGCGTTCGAGGTCGTAGCGGTCCAGCTCGGAGCGGGGGGCGTCGCCGTACAGGACGAGGTCCCTGAGCGCGAGCTTGCTGGTGGGCACGAGGCCGCCGGCGCGGCCGGCGATCTCCATCGCGACGGCCTCCGAGTGGCCGGAGCCGAACGCCTGGATGACGCCGCCCGCGCTCACCGCCTTGGTGAAGAGGCCGGCGGCTCGGGCGATCTCCGGATCTTCCGGGATCGTCCGGACGAGGTCGGCGATGTGCTGAGCGAACTTTGCTGGATCTACTGTCATAAATCCCCTTCCGGGAGCCGATGTCCGGCCACCGCCCGGACAGTCACGTCGAATGCCTGCCTGGTGCGCTCGTACGTGCGTTGGGCCACCGACACGTACACGACGTCGAGCACCAGGAGTTGCGAGTGGATCGCGGCGAACCCCTCCGACCTGAAGCTCGTCGCGCGGCTGGCCGTGGTCAGCACCAGCTCGGCCACCTCGGCCAGCGGGGAGCGCGGCTGCGAGGTGACGGCCACGGTGATCGCGCCGTGGCTGCTCGCCTCCGCGAGCACCTCGATGACCTCGCGCGTCCGGCCGCTGTGCGAGATCCCGATCGCCACGTCGCCCTGTCCGAGCAGCGCGGCGTCCGTCAGCGCGCTGTGCGCGTCGGACCTGCTCCAGGTCGGTACGCGCATGCGCTGCAGCCGGTACTCCATCTCGCTGGCCACCGCCGCGCTGCTCGACACGCCGAACAGCAGCACCCGCCCGGCCCTGGCCACCGCCTGGGCGGCCTTGTCCACCACGGCCAGGTCGAGCTGGTCGGCGGTCTCCTGGATCAGGCGGATGTCGTTGCCGGACACGACGCCGAGCACCTTGTCGAGGCTGTCGTCGGGGAGGATCTCCTGGCCGATGTCGGTGTGCCAGGTCTGCTGGGCCTTGCGGCCGGTCTCGGTGGCGACGGCCACGCGCAGCTCGGCGTACCCGGTGAAGCCGAGGGCGCGGCAGAAGCGCGTGATGGTCGCCGTGGACGTCCCGCTCCGCTCGGCCAGGTCGACGATGGTCAGCCGGGCGGCCTCGGCGGGCGCGGCCAGGATCACCTCGGCCACCTTGCGCAGCGCCTCGGGCATGTCGCGCTGCTCGGCCTCGATGCGGTTGAGTAGTTCCACGCGATGAAAATTATGACCAGGATCTGGCGCCGTCAAGGCATTTGGGCAATAATTTTTGACATGCTGGTACTCGGGGTCGACGCGGGCGGCACCTCGTCGCGGGCCGCGCTGTTCACGGTGGACGGGGCGCCGGTGGGACGAGGGCACGCGCCCGGCGCCAACCCGGTGACGCTCGGCATGGACCGGGCCTGCGCGCACCTGACCGCCGCCGTCCAGGAGGCGGCATCATCCTCGTTAGCGCACGTCAGCGCAGTGGTGCTGGGGCTGGCGGGGAATCCCGGGGCGTGCCGGGAGCTGGCCGGGCGCGTCCTGCGCCCGCTCCTCCCCCAGGGCCTGCCGGTACGGGTCGTCGGTGACACCGTGACCGCGTTCGCGGCCGGCACCTCCTCGCCGTCGGGCACCGTCCTGATTTCGGGGACGGGGGCGATCGCGGCAAAAATTACCGATCACGAGCAGACGGCGACCGCCGACGGGTACGGGTGGCTGCTCGGGGACGAGGGCTCGGGCTTCTGGCTCGGCCACGCCGCCGCCCGCGCCACCGTCCGCGCCCTCACCGCCCTCACCGCCCTCACCGCTCGAAGCGCCGGGGGCGGGTTGCTGGTGGAGCTCGTCGTCCGGCAGTTGCTGCCCGAAGGCGTGGGCGAGGATCCGGTCGCGCAGCTCGCGGCGGCGGTGCACGCCCGGCCGCCGCTGGCGCTCGCCGAGCTGGCGCCCCTCGTCAGCCGGGCCGCCGAGGCGGGCGACCCGGAAGCGCGGGCCCTCGTCGCCGAGGCCGCGGCCCGGCTGGCGGGCACCGCGGCCCAGGTGCACGAGCCGGGCCTGCCCATCGTGCTCGCAGGCGGCGTGCTCACGTCGGAGGGCCCGGTCCAGCGAGCGGTCCACGACCTCCTGGCAGACGCCGTCACGGCGGGGGACCCGGCGGGGGCGGCGGCCTGGCTGGCGGCCCGGGACCTGCTCCCGGAGGCCGAGGCACGGGCCCGGCACGCCGCCTTCACCACCTGATCCCGGCTACTCGTCCAGGATCTTCGTGTCGCCGTAGACGGGGTTCTTCGGCAGCCGTTCCTTGGTCACCATCAGGCGCACGACTCCGGCCTTCTCCGACTGGACCTCCCAGACCATCCAGTCGTCGCCGACCCTGGCCGACTGCTGCTTCGGGTCCACCCCGTAGCCGTCGTTGTCCGGCGCGGGGGTGATGATCTGGAAGACCGCCTCGAGGCCGCGCCGGCGAACCTCGGCCATGACCTCGCCCACGGTCTTCCCGTCAGCGCGGTAGCCCGCCAGCATCTCGCCCTTCTTCATGGCCGAGCGCCAGTTCTGGTACCTCTCCCCCGGCCGCGCCGCCCGCCCCAGCCGGACCGAGGCCCAGCCGGTCCAGCCGCGGGCCACCTCGACGGTCATCGCGCAGCCCGCACTGCCGAACGCGCAGCCCTCGGGCGACGTGCCGTTGGTGATGGACTCGCCGTTGGGCGCCAGCCGACCGCTCAGCCGCATGCCCGTGATCTGGCCCACCTGGGTGGGAGACACCGGCACGACCTCCAGGTTCACATTCAGGCCCACGGCCTTGAAGCCCTCGGTGTACTTGGCGTAGTCGGCGAACGGGTCCTTGATGGTGGCCACGTACATGTCGCCGCGCAGCTCGATGTCGATGGCGGAGCTGGCGTAGGAGGTGGCGGGGCCGCGCGCGCCGAGGACGGCGGGGGCGATCACGGCGGCCGCGGCGAGCCCGGTGACGGCCACGGCGCCCACGGCCAGGCGGGTACGCCACCGAGGGGTCCGGCGGCGGGCGGGCTCGGCGGCGGGCGCCTCGGAGGTGATCGAGGAGAGGAGCGCCCGCGCCCCCGCGCCGGACGCCTGGGCCGCCAGATCCTCGTCGCGGACCCTGGCGAGGTGCTGCAACTCGTTCACGCGGACTCCATGATCAGGTAGTTGACGGTCACGCCCGCCGCGGCCAGCGCCTTGGAGAAGCGCTTGCGCGCCCGGTGGAGGCGGATGCGGACGGCGTTGCGCGAGCAGCCGAGCACGGTGGCGATCTGGGCCCGGTCCAGGCCCTCCCAGGCCACCAGCGAGATCAGCTCCCGGTCTTCCTCGGACAACTGCTCGAACGCCCGCGCGATCGCGCCCAGCTCGACGCTGGTCTCGGGCGAGTGCGCGTACAGGTCGGCGAGGTCGGCGTCGAGCTCCATGCTGTGGTTGCGGTGCCTGGCCTGGCCGCGGCGGTGGTTGGCCAGCACGTTCCTGGCCACCCCGTACAGCCACAATCTGGACGCGCCGCCCGGCGGCAGCGCGTCCATGCGGCGCCAGGCGATCGCGAACGTCTCGGCGACCACGTCCGCCGCGTCCTCCGGCGAGTCGCAGCGGCGCATGGCGTAGCCGAGTATGTGCTCGTACGTCTGCTGGTAAACGGCCTCGAACCGGGTTTTCCGGTCGTCATCCACGGGCGGTCCCCATGGTCGGCCTCCTCGGTCGTCGGGATCGGATCACCCCGTACATGTCGGAGGCCTCATCAGCATTTCAGCCGATTTTTCACCGTACGAGCAGGGCGGCGCTCCCGTAGCTGCCCCCGAACCCCGTCACGAGGGCCACCTCACGCCCCTCACGCAGCTCCCTGACGGCCTGGGCCACGTTGTTCAGGCCGTGCACGTAGCCCTCCGAGAGCAGCCCGCCGTGCGGGTTCACCCAGGCGTGCCGGCGCTCCAGCAGGTACGGCCCCAGATCCGCGCGCTCGACCAGCCCGAAGTCCTCCAGCTGCCGGGGCACGAGCCACGAGTAGGCGTCGTACGGCAGTGCCACGTCCACGTCCGACGGCCGCAGCCCGGACGCCTCCCAGAGCATGGGCGCCACGTACGCCGAGAAGATCGCGGTGACGTCCGGGGCGCGGTCCATCGACGAGCAGCCGGGGCCTCCCCCGCGGACGACCGCCCGCACGCGCGGCCCCTCGAGCACGCCGCTGACCACGAGGGCGCAGGCCCCGTCGGTCTCCTGGCAGCAGTCGACCGTGCGGAGGGGGGTGCTCACGTACGGCCGGGCGAGGTAGTCGGCGAGCTCCAGGGGTTCGCGGCGCAGGGCCCGGGGGTTGGCCTTGGCGTTCTCCCTGGACTGGGCGACGACCGCGTGCAGGTGCTCCTCCGTGAGGCCCGTGTCGTGCAGGTAGCGGGTCGCGGCCAGAGCGAACAGCGGGATCGGGCCCGCCAGCCCGTACGTGAAACCCTCCTGAGGGCCGGTGGAGACGGTGTTCATGCGCTTGCCGGAGCGGCCGTTGAGCGCCCGATAGACCACGATATTTCGCGCCAACCCGGCGTGTATGAGCATCGCCGCGTCGCCCAGGATCGACGCCGCCTGCGTGCCTCCCCCGGCGATGTCGTTGTGCCACCCGAGCCGCTCGATGCCCAGGGCCCGCGCGACCTGGACGACGGGGGCGGAGTCGTTCAGGTGGTAGCTGAGCACCGCGTCCACGTCACGCGGCCCGATGCCCGCGTCCGCGCACGCCGCCCGGCACGCCTCGACCGCCAGCTCCAGCTCGCTCCGCCCGGACTCCCTGGTCAGCGCCGTCATCCCGACCCCGGCCACCGCCGCCAACCCCCCGAACGGCTGCTGTGTTGATGGCCTCACTCCGTGAGGCGGGCTCGGTCGCTTCAAGCCGTCGCCTTCCCTCGTCGCTCTGGTCGCTCCGCTCCCGGCGCTCCTCAGTCCAGGCGACGGCGCTCCCTCGCCGTCGGCCCGCTCTGTAGGACGCACGCTAGCCCGCGCCGACGGCCGAGACAAGCGCTTGCTCGGCAACCACATCCAATCCGGAAATGTCGCCACCAGTGGATAACTGAATATCTTCACGGGAGGCAGGTCCTCTTGTAATACGGAGGAGTGATCAACCGATAAGCCCATCATCACGCTGAGGTGAGGGATGGATCTACGTTACGTCCGGTACGCGATGGCGATCGCCCGCGCGGGCAGTCTCCGCCGCGCCGCCACCGCGCTGCACATCGCACAGCCCACGCTGTCGGAGCAGCTCAGAGCCCTGGAGAAGGAGATCGGCGTCGAGCTGTTCAGCCGGTCGTCCAGCGGCGTGCAGTTGACCGAGGCGGGCGAGGCCTTCCTGGCCCAGGCCACCGTGGCGGTCGACGCCTTCGACCGCGCCGTGGCCGCCGCCAGGAACAGGGTCACGACCGCGCGCCTGGGCGTGGCCGACGGGCTGGCGGACGTGGTGGCCCGGCTGCTCTCCCAGCTCCAGACCTCCAACCTGCGCGTGGCCCCCATGGGGACGGCCGAGCAGATCGTCTCCATCGCGGACGGCACCCTGCAGGCCGGGCTCGGCTACGCGCCGGGCTCGCTGCCCAGGGGCGTGGCCCGCATGCTGGTCCACCGTTTCCCGGTGCGCGCGCTGCTCCACCGCGATCACCCCCTGGCGTCGTACGAGGCACTGTCGCTGGCGGACCTGGCGGGCGAGCCGCTGGTGATGCCGGAGTCCGACGCGGTCGCCGGGGCCCGCCGCTTCCTGGAGGGGTTCGTACGGCACCGCCTCCACCCCCGCCTCGGCCCGGCCGCGGCCACGCACGACCTGGTCATCAACATGGTGGAGGAAGGCGCGGGCTACGCGCTGTGCGTCCACGAGGGCACCACCATCCCCGACACACTCGCATTTGTCCCTATAAAAGAAGACGTGCCGCCGCTGGAGGTGGTCTTCCTCTGGAACCGCCAGACGGACGTCCACGAGCTCCTCAGCGCCGCCCGGCACCTCGCCCGCTCTGGATAGCGCTATTATCTAGCGATGCGCATCTCCGAACTCAGTGCCAAGTCCGGTGTGGCCATCCCGACGATCAAGTACTACCTCCGCGAGTGCCTGCTGCACCCGGGCGAGCAGACAGCCGCGACCAGAGCCGAGTACGACGAGTCCCACCTGCGCAGACTCCGCCTGATCCGAGCCCTGCTCGAAGTGGGCCGGCTCCCCGTCGCCTCGATCAAGAAGATCATCGAGGCCGTCGAGGACGAGTCGCTCCCCGTGCACCTGCTCCTCGGCACCGCCCACTATGCCCTGAGCGCCACGGTCGAGCCCGAGCCCGGCGAGGAGTGGCAGATCGCCCGCGACGAGGTGGACCGCCTCGTCGCCGGCCAGGGCTGGGACGTCACGCCGACCGCCCCCGCCCGGGACGAGCTGGCCCAGACGATCGTCCGGATGCGCCAGCTCGGCCTGCCCGTCGACCTGAAGCCGTACGTCGAGATCGCGCAGAAGCTCGTCTCCGAGGTCGAGATGAACACCATCCCCTTCGACGGCCCGCGCGACGCCGCAGTGGAGGCCCTGGTGCTCGGCACCGTCCTGTACGGCAAGGCTTTCGAGGCGCTGCGCCGCATGGCCCAGGAGTCGGAGTCGGCCCGCCGCCTGTCCCCCTAGACGAGGCCGTTCTCGCGCAGCAGTGCGAGGTTGTTCACGGTGACGGCCCCGCGCCAGTCGAGCGCACCGGCCGGGGAGATGCGCGCGTAGTCCACTTCCCATCCGCCGTCGTCCTTCTGCTGCCCCGCCAGCCGTACGAGGTCCGCCGCGATCACGTCCGGCTCGAAGAGGTCGCGGGCCGGCCCGCCCGGGTGGGGCGCGAAGTCCAGCGGCCGCAGCGTCTCGAACTCGGTGCCGCCCTCGACCGGCACCCGCCCGTCCGCGGGGATGTGCGCGGCCAGCCGCTTGAGCAGGTCGGCCGCCCTGGGCTGGGTGTCGTACACGGCGTCGAGGAAGCGCACCGCGAACGCCAGCACGTACGCGTGCGGCGCCTTGTCGAGCTCCTGGATCGCGTCGAGGCAGTAGCGCGTGGCCCGCTCCAGCCACGGATGCGCGGCGACGGCCGGGTCGTGGGCCGCGACGCGGTGGGCGGCGGCCGCCGAGATCGAGGTGATCTGCAGGGACGAGGTGTCCGCGTCGCCGCCCGCCCACCAGGGCGCGGTGGCCTCGCCGACGGTGAGCGGCAGCGAGAACGGCACCCCGCCGTCCGGCAGCGTGACCGAGTCCAGCCAGTCGCACAGCGCCGCGGCCCGGGGCGAGGTCACGGGGGCGACGTCCGCGAACACCTCGAAGGCGTGCAGCGCGGCCCCCGGCTGGCTCTCGGGTGAGCGCAGGTCCGGCTCCAGGCCCCAGCCGTAGCCGCCGTCGGGGTTGCGGTAGGCCTCCAGCGCGCCCAGCGCGGAGGCGGCGTCGCCGTCGCCCATGAGCAGGTCGTAGCGGCGGCGGTCCAGTACTCGTGCGTGCCCGGCGAGGAAGCCGGGGATCGCGGAAAGGTTCACGTTCATGAACTCATCGTGCCCACGTCGGCGACATGCGGTCTTGTAAGTTCCGGACCGATCCGCCGGCGGTGAGAATGGGCGCATGGACGGCGAGCGGGCCCGCGCGAGGTTCCGGGGCGAGCGGGTGGCGCGGCTGGCCACGGCGAGCGGCGACGGGACACCCCACCTGGTGCCCGTCACCTTCGCCGTGGTCGCGGACCGGGTGGTGACCGCGATCGATCACAAGCCGAAGACCACCACCGACCTGAGACGGGTGCGCAACATCCGGGAGAACCCGCGGGTCAGCCTGCTGGCCGACCACTACGAGGACGACTGGGCCCGGCTGTGGTGGGCCCGCGCCGACGGCCTGGCCACAGTCGTCGAGGAGGGGCCGGAGCGCGAGCCGGCGCTCGACGCGCTGGCGGCCAAGTACGGCCAGTATCGCGAGCACCGGCCCGGCGGCCCCGTGATCCTCGTGGACGTGACCCGCTGGAGCGGCTGGTCGTTCACTCCGTGATGGTGACGGGCCGCTTCAGCAGCCACAGCGCGGCCCGCTGGAGCATCGCGCGGTGCACCTCGTTGTCGTACGACCTGGTGTCGTGGCCCAGCGCGTCATAGAACACCCGGCCGCGCCGCACCGGCCGCGCCCAGACCAGCGGCTGGCCGTTCGAGGACGCCAGCGGCTCGACGTCCGGCAGGATGTCGAGGTCGCTGTAGACCTCGTCCACCACGTCGAAGTCCCGCAGTCCCTCGACCACCGGGTGATCGCCGTGCACCCGCACGCCGGTCCACCCCAGCGGGGGATGGTGGGACTTGGGCCAGGTCCAGCAGCCGCCCAGGACGCGCGGCCAGCCCTGCCAGTCGTCGAAGCAGATCGACGCCGAGTGCATGCACAGCAGCCCGCCGCCCCGGTCGAGGTGATCGAGGAGCGTGGTGCGGGCCTGCGCCGGTAAGGCGAAGCGCCACTCGTCACGCAGGTCGGCGAAGCGGTCGTGGTCCATCTGCCAGCGCAGCGCGTTGACGGTGATGAGCTGGACCTCCGACGGCTCGCTCAGCGCGCCCGCGATGTCCTCGGTGATCTCCGACTCGACCCCCACCTCGGCCAGCACTCCCGCGAGCGCTGCCGACGTGGCGGCGAAGTCGTGGAACGGGCCTCCTGACAGGATCAGATTTCTCGCCACCCGCCAAGCTCATCATGCTTACCGCGGCTTTTCCACCCATGGAGCGTCGGCTGGCCCCACTTCTGCACCCTCGCCGGTGACCGGGCATGATGCCAACCGTGGACTTCGAGGAGCACCGCCCCATGCTGCTCGGGCTGGCCTACCGCCTGCTCGGCAGCATGTGGGACGCCGAGGACGTCGTACAGGAGGCCTGGCTGCGCTGGCAGGGCACCGACCGGAGCGAGATCAAGGAGCCGCGCGCCTTCCTGGTGACCGTGGTCTCGCGGCTGGCGCTCGACCAGCTGCGCTCGGCGCGGGTCAAGCGCGAGGCGTACACGGGGCCGTGGCTGCCCGAGCCGGTGATGACGGCGCAGGCGGGGCCGCTGGACACGGCCGAGCTGCGGGACACCGTCTCGTACGCGACCCTGCACATGATGGAGCGGCTGTCGCCGCCGGAGCGGGCGGTGTTCGTGCTGCGGGAGGCGTTC
The DNA here is from genome assembly GCF_053587055.1 of Nonomuraea sp. NPDC003707. Lineage (NCBI taxonomy): Bacteria > Bacillati > Actinomycetota > Actinomycetes > Streptosporangiales > Streptosporangiaceae > Nonomuraea > Nonomuraea sp. NPDC003707. The sequence goes on from NZ_JBSFNK010000006.1 coordinate 516,884, forward strand.
GAGCTCCCGTACGACGAGATCGCGGAGATCGTCGGCATCTCCGTGGCCAACGCCAGGCAGCTGCACCGCCGGGCCTCCGTCCGGCTCGCCGAGGGGCGCGACCGGTTCCACCCGTCGGCCGAGGACCACACCGAGCTGCTGACGAAGTTCATGGACGCGGCGGCGGGCGGCGACCTCGCGGCGCTCACGGAGCTGCTGCACGAGGACGTCGTGTCCTACAACGACGGCGGCGGCAAGGTCAGGGCCGCGCTGCGGCCGATCCTCGGGCGCCGCAAGGTGGTGGCCTTCCTCAACGGCCTGCTCAGCCGCTACGACTTCGCCGACTCCCGGCTGATCGAGCTCAACGGCCAGCCGGCCCTCTGGACCCGGGTCGCGGGCCACCGCCAGGTCGTGCTGATCGACGTCCACGACGGCCTCATCACGCGCATCTACGGCCTGCTCAACCCCGACAAGCTCACCCGCGTCACCCCCGACGCAGAGGTCGCGGCACTCCCGCACGATCTATAGTCGCCCCTATGGATCTCGGCATCTCGGGCAAGGTCGCCCTCGTCACCGGAGGCAGCGCGGGCATCGGGCTCGCCGCCGCCAAGAGCCTGGCTCGGGAGGGCTGCGACGTCTGCGTCGCCGCCCGCAACCCGGAGCGGCTCGCGGAGGCGGTCGTGCAGTTGCAGGAGTACGGCAAGGTCGTGCACGCCGTGCTGGCCGACGTGGAGGACCCGGCCGCGGCCCGGCGGGTGGTCGAGGAGACGCGTGACGTGCTCGGCCCGATCGACATCCTGGTGGCCAGCTCCGGCGGGCCGCCGTCCGGCCGCTTCGACGAGACGAGCCTGGCCGACTGGGACGTCGCCGTCCAGCGCAACCTGCTCGGCACCGTACGCCTGATGTACGCGGTCCTGCCCGAGATGCGCTCGCGCGGCTGGGGCCGCATCGTCACGATCACCAGCAGGTCGGCCCGCGAGGCGCTGGACGGCCTGGCGCTGTCCAACGCCACCCGCTCGGCCGTGGCCGGCGTCGTGCGCACGCTGGCCCGCGAGGTGGCCCGCGACGGCGTGCTGGTCAACAACGTGATGCCGGGCCCGATCGACACCGATCGGCTGCGGACGCTGGCGGGCGACGAGGAGGGGCTGGCCCGGCGGGGCGAGGCGGTGCCGATCGGGCGCGTCGGCAACCCGGAGGAGGTCGGTGACGTGGTGGCGTTCCTGGCCAGCGAGCGGGCCTCGTTCGTGAACGGGATCTCGATGCTCGTGGACGGCGGCGAGAGCCGCGTCATCGCGTAACGGGCGTCACTTCCGCACCAGCGTGCGCGCGATCGCGGCGGCCCAGGGCTCGTCCGCCTCCGGGAGCTCGACGTAGTACGTCAGGTTCGCCCGGTGGAAGCAGGCACCCATCAGCATCGACGCGGCGGCGTCGGCGTCGATCCCCTCGTCGAGCCGGCCGCCGCGCTGCTCGGCCCGGAGGATCTCGGCCAGCGCCCGGATCGGCAGGTGCGGGCCCATGTCGCTGGCGGCCAGCATGCCCCTGAACCCCGCCATGAGCGACGGGTCGGCCAGCAGGCCGGAGGCGATGGCCGCCGCCTTGGTGTAGAACTCCAGCGCCATCAGCGCGAACTCGGCCAGGTTGCCGGCCAGGTCGCCCTGCCCGGTGCTCTCCCGCAGCCGCTCCAGCGCGGGGCCGAGCGCGGGCAGCCGCTCCAGCAGGACGGCGAGGAACAGCGCCTCCTTGCCGGCGAAGTGCTTGTAGAGCAACGCCTCGGAGCAGCCTGCCTGCTGGGCGATACGCTTGGTGGTGGCACCCGCGATGCCGAACTCCCTAATCGCCTGCTCGGCGGCGTCGATGATGCGATCGCGTGTACGCATCCGACCATGATATGAGCGAGTGCCTACCGACTCCCCCGCACATGACATGCTTCCAGTAGGGACGAGTGGGGAGAAGACATGGACAAGCCGGTCATCGTTACCGTTGATGACGATCCGGGCGTCTCACGGGCGGTGGCCCGCGACCTGAGACGCCGCTACGGCCAGGAATACCGGATTGTCCGCGCCGAGGCGGCCCGGGACGGCATCGAGGCCGTCCGGGAGATGCGGCTGCGGGGTGACGAGGTGGCGGCCATCCTGGCCGACTACCGCATGCCGCAGATGAACGGCGTGGAGTTCCTCGAGGCCGCCATGGACTTGTATCCGTACGCGCGCAGGGTGTTGCTGACCGCCTACGCCGACACCGACGCCGCGATCCAGGCGATCAACGTGGTGGACCTGGACCATTACCTGCTCAAGCCGTGGGATCCGCCGGAGGAGAAGTTCTACCCGGTGATCGACGGCCAGCTCGACGCCTGGATGCGCACGGACCGGATCGAGCGGTCCGAGCTGCGGGTGGTGGGCGACCGGTGGTCGGCTCAGTCGTACAAGGTGCGTGATTTCCTGGCCCGCAACCACGTGCCGTACCGGTGGATGCTGTCGGAGGACCCGGAGGGCGAGCAGCTGGTGAAGGCGGCCGGCGAGGGCTGCCACCTGCCGCTCGTGGTGACCGCCGAGGGCACCACCCTGGAGTCGCCCGACCAGGCCACGCTGGCGGCGGCGGTGGGCCTGTCGACCACGCCGGCCACCGACTTCTACGACCTGATCGTGGTCGGCGGCGGGCCGGCCGGGCTCGGCGCGGCCGTCTACGGCGCCTCGGAGGGGCTGCGGACCGTGCTGGTCGAGGCCTACTCCTCGGGCGGCCAGGCGGGGCAGAGCTCCAGGATCGAGAACTATCTGGGCTTCCCCGACGGCGTCTCCGGCCAGCAGCTCGCGGACCGGGCGCGCAGGCAGGCGCTGAAGTTCGGGGCGGAGCTGCTGACCGCGCGCAAGGTGGTCTCCCTGGAGCCGCGCGGGCAGGCGCGGGTGGTCGGGTTCAAGGACGGCGGGGAGATCGCCGCGCACGCGGTGATCCTGGCGACCGGCGTCACCTACCGCCGGCTGGACGCGCCGGGGCTCGACGAGTTCACCGGCCGGGGCGTCTTCTACGGCGCCGCCCTGACCGAGGCGCCGTCCTGCCAGGACACCGACGTGTACATCGTGGGCGCGGCCAATTCGGCCGGGCAGGCGGCCGTCTACCTGTCGGGATTCGCGAGCAAGGTCAATTTGTTGGTGAGGGGTGACGGTTTGGAGAAGTCCATGTCGCACTACCTCATCGAGCAGATCGCCGCGATCCCCAACATCGAGGTGCACCTCCAGACGGAGGTCGTCGGCGGTGAAGGCGACGACCACCTGGAGCGGCTGACGCTCTCGACCAAGGGCGAGCAGCGCACGGTCGACGCGCAGTGGCTGTTCGTGTTCATCGGGGCGGAGCCGTACACGTCGTGGTTGGGCGAGACGGTCGAACGCGACGAGAAGGGGTTCGTGCTGACCGGGCCCGACCTGGTGCAGGGCGGGAAGCGGCCGCGCAACTGGCCGCTGCGGCGCGAGCCGTACTTCCTGGAGACGAACGTGCCCGGGGTGCTGGCCGCGGGTGACGTACGCGCCGACTCGATCAAGAGAGTGGCCTCCGCCGTCGGCGAGGGCGCGATGGCCGTCGCGCTCGTGCATCGCTACCTGGAGAAGCAATGACCAACATCGACATCGATGAACTGCGCAAACTCTTCCTCTTCGAGCGGCTGAACGACGAGCAGCTCACCAAGCTGGCCAACAGCGGCCAGGTGCTTACGTTCGGCCAGGACGAGGTGATCCTCCAGCAGGGCGACCCGGCCGAGTGCTTCGCGGTGCTGCTCGAGGGCGAGATCCAGATGATCAGCGAGACGGTCAGCGCCGGGACCGTGGCGATGCCGCGTGCGTCGCAGCCCGGCGTCTACGGGGGCGCCACCAGCGCCTACCTCGGCGACCGGGCGCCGCAGACGTACCAGCACACGCTGCGGACCACCGCGCCGACGCGGATGTTCATGCTGCCGGCCAAGAAGTTCGCCTACATCGTGGCCGAGTGGTTCCCGATGGCGATGCACCTGCTCGACGGCATGCTGTCGGGCGGGCGGATGCAGAGGGAGGTCATCGACCGGCGGCAGCGGCTGACGGCGCTCGGCACGATCACGGCCGGGCTCACGCACGAGCTGAACAACCCGGCCGCCGCGGCGGTGCGCGCCGCGAGCGAGCTGCGCTCGCTGATCAAGACCTCGCGGCTGCAGCTCGCCCAGCTCGCCGAGGAGGGCATCCCGCCGGAGAAGCTGCGCATGATGATCGAGTGGCAGGAGTCCTGCACGGACAACCTGGGCAAGCTGCCCCAGCGCAGCCCGCTGGAGATGTCCGACGCCGAGGACGAGCTGGGCGACGCGCTGGACGAGCTGGGCGTCGAGGACGCGTGGGACCTGGCTCCCGCGCTGGTCATCGCCGGGTTCACGCCCGAGGCGCTGGAGAAGATCCGCACCAAGGTGGGTGAGGAGCGCGCTCCCTCGGCGGTCCAGTGGCTGGCCAAGGCGATCGAGATCTCCCAGATGCTCAACGAGGTGACCGAGGCCACCGAGCGCATCACGTCGCTGATCGGCTCGGCCAAGCAGTACTCGCAGATGGACCGGGCGCCGTTCCAGCAGGCCGACGTGCACGATCTGCTCGACAGCACGGTCGCGATCTTCCGCGGCAAGATCCCCCCGGGCATCACGGTGGCCACCGACTACGACCGCACGCTGCCACCCATCCCCTGCTACGCGGGCGAGCTCAACCAGGTCTGGACGAACCTCATCCACAACGCGCTCGACGCGATGGGCGACGGGGGCACGCTCACGATCCGCACGGCGCACGACGAGGACGAGGCCATCGTCGAGATCGGCGACACCGGCCCCGGCGTGCCCGAGGCGATCAAGGACCGGATCTTCGAGCCGTTCTTCACGACGAAGAGCGTGGGTCAGGGCACCGGTCTCGGCCTGGACATCTCGTACCGGATCGTGGCCGGGCGGCACGGCGGGGAGATCAAGGTGCGCTCGGTCCCGGGCGAGACCTGGTTCGAGGTACGGCTGCCGCTCCGGGAGCCGGTTGTCGCCGTCTCTTGACCTTACTCTTGTCAGGACGCTTCCTTACCGCGTGTAATGGTTGACCGAAATGCGGGAAGGAGGCGTGCCCGTGAGCGCGTCCGAGACGGTGACAGGTTCGCGGTCCCTGAACGGCCTCCTCCGGGTGCTGGGCGGGATCGAGCGGCTGGGCAACAGGCTGCCCCATCCGTTCTGGCTGTTCGTCATCCTGGCCGCGTTACTGGCGCTGGTCAGCTGGGGTCTGGCGGCGGCAGGGGTGTCGGCGGTCAACCCGGCGACGGGCAAGACCGTCGTGGCCAAGAACCTGCTGTCCGCCGACGGCGTCCGGATGATGGTCGGCGACGCGGTCACGAACTACACCTCGTTCCCGCCGCTCGGCACGATCCTGGTCGTCATGCTCGGCGTCGCGGTCGCCGAGCGCTCGGGGCTGCTGGCCGCCGTGCTGCGCTCCGGGGTGTCGAGGGTGTCGCCGAAGTGGGTGACATTCGCGCTGGCGTTCACCGGCATGGTGGCGCACGTGGCCTCCGACGCCGCGTACGTCGTGCTCATCCCGCTCGGCGCGCTGGCCTTCCGCGCGGTGGGGCGCAGCCCGATCCTGGGCATCGTGGTGGCGTTCGTGTCGATCTCGGCGGGCTACGACGCCAGCCCACTGATCACGCCGACCGACGCCATCCTGTCGGGGCTCACCACGGCCGCCGCGCACACCGTCGATCCCGCCTACACGGTCACGCCGCTGGCCAACTACTTCTTCTCGCTGGCCTCCTCCCTGGTGCTGGCCGCCACGATCACCCTGGTCACCGAGCGCGTGCTGGCGCGCCGGGTCGAGTCGATGCCCATCGACCCGGAGCCCTCCCCCGGCTCCTCCACCGCCTCCTCCACCTCCACCGGCTCCTCCACCTCCTTCGACGAGGATCTGGGCGCGCTGGCGCTCAGCGCCTCGGAGCGGAAGGGGCTGCGGGCCGCGTTGATCGCGCTCGTGGTGTACGTGGCCGCCGTGGTGGCGGCCGTGCTGCCCGCCGGGTCGCCGCTGCGCGGCAAGGACGGCGGCATCGTGCAGTCGCCGCTGCTCACCTCCATCGCGATCTTCCTCGCGCTGGCGTTCCTGGCCGTCGGGTGGGCGTACGGGAAGGCCGCCGGGACGATCACCGGCAGCCGGGACATCCCCGGTTTCATGGCCCACGGGTTCCGCGAGATGGCGCCGATCCTGGTGCTGTTCTTCGCGATCTCGCAGTTCCTGGCGTACTTCAAGTGGACCGGCATCGGCGAGATCATCGCGATCGACGGAGCCGGCCTGCTGAAGTCGGCCGGGGTGAGCGGGCCCGTGGTGTTCCTGGGCATCCTGGTCGTGGTCACCCTGATCAACCTGGTGGTGACCAGCGGGTCCGCGCAGTGGGCGCTCGTCGGCCCTGTCTTCGTGCCGATGCTGATGCTGCTGAACATCCCGCCCGAATACACCCAGGCCCTCTACCGCATCGCCGACTCGTGCACCAACGCGATCACGCCGATGAGCCCGTACTTCGTGATGGCGCTCGGCTTCCTCCAGCGCTACCGGCGCTCGGCCGGGATCGGCACACTGGCCTCGATGACCATCCCGCTCTCGTTCACCCTGCTCGTCGTCTGGACGCTGCTGTTCTTCGCATTCTGGTGGCTCGGCATCCCGCTCGGCCCCGGAGCGCCGATTCCTTAGAAAGGACCTCGTGTTGATCACCGACTGGGCCCGGCAGGCCCTCCCGGCCATGCTCGACGACCTCAAGGCCACGGTGGAGCTGGAAACCCACAGCTACGACAAGGCCATGCTGGTCAAGGGGCTGCGCGAGATCCGCGGCCGGGCCGTCGAACGCCTCGGGACGCCGGACGAGGAGGTCCTGCACGACGGCGGGTCCTACGGCGACATCCTGGAGCTGACCTACCGGGGCACCGCGCCCGGCACCGTGCTCATGCTCAGCCACTACGACACCGTCTGGCCGACTGGGACGCTGGCAGCCTGGCCGTTCGCGGTGGTGGACGGCAAGGCGACGGGGCCCGGCGTGTTCGACATGAAGACGGGCCTCGTCCAGTCGATCTGGGCCCTGCGCGGGCTGCGCGAACTCGGGCTGCCGCATCCGAGCGTGCGCTACCTCTTCAACGGGGACGAGGAGATCGGCAGCCCCGCCTCCCGCGCGCACATCGAGGCGGCCAGCGAGGACACGCTGGCGACCCTGGTCTTCGAGGCCTCCCAGGAGGGAGCGCTCAAGACCGCCAGGAAGGGCGTGGGGCTGTTCAACGTGAGCGTGACCGGGGTGGAGGCGCACGCGGGGCTCGACCCGTACGCGGGGGCGAGCGCCATCCACGCCCTGGCCGAGATCGTCACCACCCTGGCCCGGGCCGGCTCCCGCGAGCGCGGCACCACCGTGAACGTCGGCCTGATCAGCGGCGGCACCGGGCGGAACGTGACGGCCGGGGACGCGAGCTGCGGAATCGACGTACGCGTCACGGATCCGGCGGAGATGGGACGCATCGACGACGTCTTCGCCGGCCTGAAGGCGTCGGACCCCCGGGTGACCATCTCGGCCACCGGGGAGTGGAACCGCCCGCCCATGACGCCGAACGCGGCCTCCCAGCGGCTGTTCAAGGAGGCGCGGGAGGTGGCGGCCGGGTTCGGATGGCTGCTGGACGAGGTGTCGGTGGGGGGCGCCAGCGACGGGAACTTCGTCTCGGCACTGGGCCGGCCGGTGCTGGACGGGATGGGCGCGGTGGGGGACGGGGCGCATGCGCGGCACGAGCACGTGCTGGTGGAGCACATCGCGGAGCGCACGGCACTGACCATGGGCCTGATCACCGCCCTCGCCTGACAGCCGCCTGTTCAATGGGTCGCTGATCCACTGCCACGCGCGCCCTCGACCGGGGTCTCCGCCCGGACCGCCAGCGCCCGCCTTGTCCTGCGCCTCGGGGTGGGGCAGCCCTTCCGGGCGGGGCGCGGTGCGTCAACGGCCCGCGCGGCAAACGCGGCCCGATCCTGCGCCCGCGCTCTGACCATCAGGCGGGACACGAGGCGTCAGCCGACGACGCGGTCGCGGGCTGACCATCAGGCGGGATGTGGCCTCGTCAGCCAAAGACGCGGCCGCAGTCCGGCCATCAGGCGGGACGTGGCAGAGGCGTCAGCCGAAGACACGATCCACGCTCTGACCGTCAGGCGCGACGTGGCAGTGGGTGGCGTCAGCCGAAGACGCGGTCGCGGGCCAGGTCGAGGGCGGTCAGCACGGCGCCCTGGAGCACTGCGTTGCCCGTGACCGTGCTGGCGCGGACCTCGGTCGGCGCCGGGGCCAGGGCGCGCAGGTGGTCGGCCACCAGCTCGGCCAGCCCGTCCCCGCCCTCATGCCCCGTCGTCCCGCCGAGGACGACGAGGCCGGGGTCGAGGAGGGTGGCGTAGGCGAAGGCACCCTGGGCGATCCGCCGGGCGAGCTCGTCCCGGTCGAACCTCCGTATGATCTCGGCGTTCAACAGCTCGCAGAACGCCACGCCCCCGACCTCCAGGAACCCGATCTCCCCCGCGCCGCCCGACGCACCCCGGCGCAGCCGGCCCTCGAGAACGACCGCCGCTCCCACCCCGTCGTCCAGCCAGAGGAGCACGAAGTCCTCGCTCCCGGCGGCGGCTCCGGTGCGGAGCTCGGCGATGGCGGCCAGGTTGACCTCGTTCTCCAGGATCACGGGCACGCCCAGGCGCTCGCGTACGGACGCCATCATGCCGGGCCGCCACCCCGGCACGTCGTTGGGCGACACCAGCTCCCCGTCACGCGGATCGACCAGCCCCGGTGCCCCGACCACGACTGTGTCCAGCGCGCGCCGCCCCACCGCGCCCCCGACCACCTTCGCGATGAGGGCCGCCAGGTCGGCTCTCGCGCCGATCGTCGTGCTGGCCTCGCTGACCACTCGCCCGGTGATGTCGGCGACCGTGACGTTGACGGCGTCGCGCCGTACGTCCACCCCGGCCACGTGAGCCCGGTCCGCCACGAGTCCGTACAGGCGAGCGTTCGGGCCCCGCCGGTCCTCGCCGCTCTCGCCGGTGACCTCGACGAGGCCGCCTGCCATGAGCCGTTCGATCAGGTCGGACACGGTGGGCCTGGACAACCCGGTCAGCGTGCGGAGCTGCGGCGCGGTCAGCGGACCGTGCTCCAGCAGCAGGTCGAGGGCCAGCCGGTCGTTGATCGCTCGGGCCAGGGCGGGGGTGGCGGTCTTCACGGTCCTCATAATAATCAGGGACCCTGCCTGAAACCTCTTTTCATCAGGAACCCTGCCTGATAATTTTCAGGTCATGAGCCACCACCGTGCCATCGCGGCCGTCTTCGCCGCGCACGGCGCCGTAGCCGGCAGCCTGTCCACGCGCATCCCCTGGATCCAGGAGCACCTGCACCTCAGCCCAGGCGCCCTCGGCCTCGCGCTGCTGTGCCCGTCGATCGGCGCCTTCGTGGGCATGCCGATGGCCAGCCGCCTCGCCTACCGCTTCGGCAACCGCGCCGCCACACGCGTCCTCCTCGCGCTGTGGTGCGCGGGCCTGGCCCTCCCCGCGCTCTCGCCGTCGCCCGTGTGGCTGTTCGGGGCGTTCCTGCTGTTCGGGGCGTCGGCGGGCATGTGCGACGTCGCCATGAACGCGCACGCCGTCCTCCTCGAACGGCATCTGGGCCGCTCGATCATGTCGGGACTGCATGGCATGTGGTCCGTCGGCAGCCTGGCCGCCGGCGGGCTCGGCGCCCTGGCCGCGCACGCGGGCATTGACGCCCGGATCCACCTCGGGGTCATGTCGCTCGCGTTACTCGGCCTCGGGGCGGCGGCCGGGCGCGGCCTCCTCCCCGACAGCGGGATGACGGGTTCCGTACGCGACGCGCCTGCGCCGCGGCGCTTCGCGCTCCCCACGCGAGGGATCCTGGTGATCGGGCTGGTCGGGTTCTGCGCGACGTTCGCGGAGGGCGCCAGCTCGAACTGGTCCGCCGTCTACCTCACCGCCGTCACCGACGCCGGCCCCGGGCTGGCCGCCGCCGGATACACCGTCTTCATGCTCTGCATGGCGAGCGCGCGGCTGCTGGGCGACCACGTCATCCGCCGGCTCGGTCCGGCGGCGACGGTCAGGGCGGGCGGTGCCGTGGCGGCGGCCGGCGGCGTCCTGGTGGTCGCGGCCCGCACGCCCGCGCTCGGCATCGCCGGGTTCGCCCTGGTCGGACTGGGGATCGCGGTGATCGTGCCGCTCGTGATCGCGGCGGCGGGCAACGCGGGAACGACTCCCGGCGAGGGCGTGGCGGGCGTCGCGACGATCACGTACCTGTCGGGCCTGATCGCCCCGGCCGTGACGGGCTGGGTCGCGGGCGCGCTCAGCTACCCCGCCGCGTTCGCGCTGATCACGTGCGTGGTCGTGCTGCTGACGTTGCTCGCCCCTGTCCTGCGCCCTTCCCGCACCTCTCCCCCGGAAAGAGCCGTCCGTGTCGACGCCCAACCCTGACAACCTGCCGACCTTGCTCGCACTCCTCCTTCAGAAGGAGCCCGTGGTTATGTCAACAGGCAGGGTGTCGCAGACACAAAGCTGTCGCACCACAGCTCGCTACACAGGGTTAGACCAGTCTCACCTTCGGCGACGTAGGCGGATTTCGACAAGAGCGTCAGAACTGGCAGGGCCGCGCCCTCATCGCTCTCGCACACATCCTGAAACTTCACAGGCGTAGCCGGCATCAGCCGGGTGACCACCCGGACCGCATCTTCGCCGCCTTACCACTAACCGGATCCTTCGCTCGCAGCATGCGACCTCGTGTCGCACCTTGTCATAGCGGGCGGCGCAGCCCGTCCAGCACGAGGGTGATGACGCCGTCGGCTTCGGCCCGCCAGTCGGGGCGGTCATGGGCCGCACCGATGCCGTGCAGCGCCATCATCACGGCCCCGGCATCCACGTCGTCGCGAACAGTGCCGTCCCGCACGGCGGCGGCCACCAGGTCGGTGACAGCCTGCTCCAGCGCCCGGCTGCCCTCGGCGAGGACACCCGAGCGATCGGTCATGAGCGTGGCCAGCGTCCGGGCCAGACCCTCGTGGGCATCTATGTGGTCGACCATGCCGCGTAGGAAGGTCGCCAAAGCCTCCGCTGCGGGCAGCGTGGCCTGTAGCCGGCGGGCGCGGTCGCACAGCGTGGCAACTTCCCCGTGGTAGACCGCCTCGGCCAGTGCCTCCCGGGTGGGGAAGTGGCGGTACAGCGTGCCGGTGCCCACCCCGGCCAGGCGGGCGAAGTCGTCGAAGCGCAGGTCGAAGAAGTCTCCGGCGTCGAAGACCTCCCGGGCCTTGGCGAGCAGGGCCTCGCGGTTGCGCTGGGCGTCGGCCCGCAGCGGCTTGTCGGTGGTCATGCGCTACCTCGCGTTGACAAGTGGAGATGACCTCCATATTTTGAAAAGTGGAGATGGCCTCCAAATCGATCGTACCCCACGAGGTGCAGCGTGAAGATCCTGATGTTCGGCCGAGGCGTGATCGCCACTGTCTACGGCTGGGCCCTGCAACAGGCGGGGCATGACGTCGAGTTCTACGTCCGACCGGGTCGCGCGGCGACGTACGGGGACGCGGTGGACCTCGACCTGTTCGATATGCGGCGGCGAGTGTGGGGGCAGCGCGTCGCCGAGAAGTGGCCGGTGCGCTACCGCGAGGCGCTGGAGCCTGACCACGACTTCGACCTGATCGTGCTCAGCGTGCCCCACCACCGCCTCGCGGAGGCGACGGCCTTCCTGGCCCCGCGTGTCGGCCAGGCCACGGTGCTGATCTTCGGCAACCTCTGGACCGAGCCGCTCGCCGCGATCGGCGCACTCCCCGCCGACCAGATCGCCTGGGGCTTTCCCCAGGCCGGTGGCGGTTTCGGCGCGGACGGCGTGCTCCACGGGGCACTGCTGCCGTCGGTCATCTTCGGCACACTCGGCCAGCCCCCGACCGACCGGGAACGGGCCGCGCGCCAGGCGTTTCGCGAGGCCGGGCTCCGGATCAAGGAGCGGCCTGACTTCCGCGGCTGGTTGTGGGTCCATTTCGCGTCGGATGCCGGCATGTTCTCGCAGGGCCTGCGGCTGGGATCCCTGTCCCAACTGGCCGGGGCAACGGGCGACCTGCGCGAGGCGCTGCTGGCCGGCCGCGAACTGCTGCCGCTCCTCCAGGCGCGCGGCCTCGACCTGCGACGGCACCGGGGCGGTGTGCTGCTGTTCCGGGCGCCCACCTGGCTGACAGCACCCGTGCTCGCCTGGCTGACTGCTCATGTCGCGCCCGCGCGCGTGAGCCTCACGGCGCACTCCGACCCCGACGCCGAGGAGCCGCGTGAGGTCTGCCGGGACACCCTGGCCGAAGCACGACGGTTGGGCATCTCGGTACCGCGACTGGAAGCGGCGGAACCGAACTTCGCCCGCGAGGGGACGGGTCGAGTCTGAATTTACCGATGTCGTCGGTCCCGGTGGTTCATTGCGGCTCCTTGGTCCGCCGCATCCCAGAGCCAAACCCGGTCGCACCGGTCGAGCAACTGCCGTTCACACACGGCTTTTCGCTGTCCAGCCTCTAGCGCCTGTCCGTGACGTCGTGGAAAAGTCATGACTACCGGTTCCCCATGGCCCGTACGTGCCCGTTCACGCCGCCGCCGGCGTACGAAGAGATCCGCGAAGGAGAGCCGGTCTCGCGGGTTCGTCTGCCCGACGGCGGGTGGGCCTGGGGGGTCAGCCGCCACGAAGACGTGCGAACCGTGTTGAACGACCGGCGGTTCAGCGCCGACCGGCAGCATTCGGACTTCCCGCAGCTGGTCAAGGGCGAGGCGGCGTCCCGGCGGCCGGACCTCGATGCGACCCCAGACAGGAGCCATCGGCCATCACTCCGTCGTCCTGTTCGCCTTGCTCAGTCGAGAAAGAAAAGGTGCTCAACTGGGCGATCGGGGCAGGAACGACACTCGAAGAGGTAGACACTGCCCCCGCCCGACACCATCAGGCCGGGCGGATTGTGCGCGGCCTCGGCTCGTTCGGACCTCGAAAGGTAGATCTCCGGCCCGCTGTCGTCGTCGGGCCGGTCCTCCACCGGGAGCCAGGTCCGCCAGGACTCCCCGTCGAACTCATCACAGGCCACGGTCAGAAGATGCTGGATGGGTTGCCCGCACCTCTCGCAGCTGAACCAGGTCGTCGGGCCGTTCCATCCGTGCGGATGACCGCCGACTTTGGTTCCGGGGGCCGCACTGAGGTGGTAGAAGTACGACCACCCGGCAGTCTCCTCGAACCGGCGCAGCCGGTCGTCGATCTCGTTGTGCACTTCCTGCGATATGTCGTCCCAGTCGGGGTACTCCGTCACCTGCTCCGGGTGCACCACGCAGGGGATGGGAACGTGGCCCTCGGGAGCGTCAGCGGGTGCCGGGGGTGTGACGAGCACACGGCGGACGTCAGCCGCGTTCCTCCAGTGCACCTGCGGAAGGGGGCAGCGCTCGGCGGGCTCCTCCCCGTGGTTGAACGGGCACCACAGCACCTGGAGCAGATCGCTTCCCTGCGGGAACGGCACACCGGGCGCGTCCGCCGCGTAGAGCTGCACGACCGGCACCATGGGCACCACGGCCTCGTGGCGGGTGGCGTCCTCCAGACCGTCGTCGAAGTAGTGGTTCTCGGCGCACCACGGCCAGGGCTCGTCGGCCGGCCACCTCAGCGGCCCTCCGACAGAACTGTCCTGGTACGACGGGTTTCCCGCACGCGGATGCAGCCGGAGCGCGTTCCTGCCGAGCGGCTTCAGCTCGGGAAAGAGTTCCTCCACAGCTACCGGCCGAGGCGGAGTATGGCGGGCCATCATTCACGTCTCCGATGACGTTCCGTTCCGGACGCGAGGACCTTATCGCCTGGATCCGACAAATGATCCGGCGCGCTGAATGGCGCCGCCGGGCGAAGATGGGTGGCGGAACGGCCTCATGCCTGGATGAACGGCTATGGCAAGCTGCGGCGCCGCGCCGAAAGGACGGCTCTAGAAACCGCCCCGCCACTTCCCGCCTCAACGTGTGGCGGGGACGTGCCGACCAGTCAGCCTTCGGAGCATGCGGTCGTGTGGCCGAAACCCGGAAATGGCTCGCGGCACAAAGCGATTGGCCTGGCGCGGGTATGGTGTTCTGCATCCAGAGCGGAGGATCTTCCACCCGGGTAGCAAATTCTTCACCCGCGTATCAGGGTGTCCGCCGGTCCGTTCGTGAGCGGCCCACTCGGCCACGGCCATCGTCTGGCCGCCTCGCAGGTCCGGTCCTGCAGGTCACCGGCGATCACATCCCACCCCCTGGTCCGGCCCGCCACGCCGATCGCGCTGAAGGGTCTGTCGCCTGTGTAGACAGTGGTCGGCAAGGTGGAGGAGCCCTGCACGGCCGAGACTACGGCGTCGGTGAGGCCCCGGTGTGTCCTGCGGCGCGAGCACCCAGTCGGCCTGGACGGCCGCGATGCGGCGCAGCCCGTTGGCCCCGACGTTGGTTTCCACCATCCCGGTGACCAGCACTGCGAAACCGACCGTGACCTGCACCGGCGCCGCTGTCGAGGCGGTGCGCCGCACAGCGGTCAATGCGCCCTGGCGCACCAGCATGCCGATCGCTCCACTCCGGACCGGCCACGACACGGCACGCACGAGCGGCGGGATGACCGCGGGCGCAAGCAGCGAGAGCGCCGTGGAAGATCCGCCGAGCCAGGGCATGGCGGCCTTGCGAGAGCGCCCGACCGAGATCAGCTTCTGGTCGATGCGCGGGAAGGGGAGTCTGCGCGTCCGAGGTTGATCATTGCCCGGTACAGGGCGGTGTGCGCGGGCGGGGCAGGGAGCGGGCCACGGGCCGGGGTCTGAAAGGACTGGATCATCAGGGCGAGGATGCGGCGCCAGGCGTCGAGGGCGGCGTCGGCGGTGGCGGTGATGACACCGACGGTGGCCATGAGCAGCAGGGCCACGTCTTGCGGGGTGAAGTCGTCGCGCAGGTGGCCTGCGGCTTTGGCGCGGTCGATGAGGCTCACCACGCCGTCGTAGGCCTGGCTGCGGCGGCCCTCCAGGGCCTTGGCGGTGGGGAAGGTCATGGTCAGTACGTCGGCGAAGCCACGGTCGGCGGCTTGCATGGCGCACACCGTGTGGAGGTAGCCGGTGAAGCCGTGCCAGGAGTCGGAGTCGGCCAGGGCGGTGGCGACCGCATGGACGCCTACGTCGATGCAGTCGGCGAAGACGGCGGCGACCAGGTCTTCCTTGGCGGGAAAAGCGGCGGAACAGGGTGGCGATGCCGACACTGAGGGCTGAAACGGGGCGCCAGTTCCCAGCGGCGAACCATGCCGAATCGTCGGCCCCACCCGGCTCACCGCTCCATTTGGGTTTTGAGCTGGGGCCGGACCCTCCACCGGTGCGCGCAAGGCAAATCCCGTCACTCCTGCCGGTTTCTTGTAGTATCCCTCGGCAGGCAATCGAGCTGAGGCTCGACAATGGCGGCCGGATGGGAGTTCCGATGGAGAGCATTACGAAGAACCGGCAGCCGCTGAAGACGCTTCGGGCGATGATCGAGCGAGCCTACGGGGCAGCCCGGGTGCCCGACAGCGACGAATTCGCCGAGGAGATCACGCACGGCTGGTTCAACGTGATCTACCACATCCGGCTCCGCGACGGGCAGCAGGTGGTGCTGAAAATCGCCCCTCCTGGGGATGTGGCAGTGCTGACCCGTGAGCAGAACATGATGCGCAACGAGCTTGCCGCGATGGCGCTGGTCCGGGACCGCACCGGGGTTCCGGTGCCGCGGGTCGATCACGCGGATCTGTCGCGGGAGCTGATCGACGCGGACTACTTCTTCATGGAGTACGTCGATGCCGACAACTTCGGCCTCGCGGCGGCAGATGGTCGCCTGACAGCCGAGGTCATCACTGCAGGCGGACGACAACTCGGCGCGCTCAACCGGGAGCTGAACTCCATCGTGGGGCCGCACTTCGGGCCGCTGGAAGGCCCGGGATCGGCAACCTGGCGAGAAGCGTTCACCGCGATGATCGAGGACACGCTCACCGATGGCGCCCACGTCCAGGTCGACATCGGCTGGGACTACGACGAGATCCGCGCTGTGCTCGCCAAGAACGCGAGCGCGCTCGATGCCGTGACCGAGCCCCGTTTCATCGAGGTCGATCTCTGGACGAAGAACTCGATGATCCGCGACGGTCAGATCGTGTCCATCCTCGACCACGAGCGTGCCGTCTACGGCGATCCGCTCATGGAGGCCGGACTCACCGGGATCGACCTGCCGGTCTTCGGAGATCCCACCGACTTCATGCAGGGATACGGGCTCGGCGAATTGTCCGAGGCGCAACGCGTGCGCCGTCGGCTGTACTCGCTGTACCTGGCCGTCATCATGATCGTTGAGACGAAGTACCGCGGTCACACCGACGCCACGACCTACGACTTCGGCCGTGAGCAGCTTGATCTGCTGATGGCGCAGTTCGGCCGTACCCGGTGACACGCTGATGGGCCGGCGCGGACCGGCGGTGCGCGATCACACGCAATCGCTGGGCAGCCGCCCGATCGGGCGGCTGCTGTGGTGGACCTGCTCGCAGACGACGCTCTCGGTGGGCGTTTACGGGATCTACGCACTCACCAACGCTTGGTTCGTCGCCCGAGGCGTCGGCGAGACAGCGCTGGCAGCGGTCAACCTCGTCGCACCGGTCATCTTGATGCTGGGTGCGGTCTCGACGACCGTCGGCGTCGGCGGCGCGTCCGTGGTCTCGCGCAGCCTCGGTGCCGGCCGGCCCGATCAGGCCGCACGCGCCGCGGGAAACGCGTTCGTCGTGTTCTGGCTCGTGGCGTTGTCCGTCACCGTGGCCGGTCTTCTCGCGCTCGATCCGCTGCTGACCCTGCTGGGTGGATCCGGTCCGACGATCGCATACGCGCGGCCCTACGCGGCAGTGATCATCGGCGGGTCGATCTTCTCGACCGGGTTCTCGGCTCTGGTGCGCGCGGAAGGGCGGCTGCGGTTCTCGACGATGCTGTGGGTCGTACCCGTGCTGGTGCAGATCGTCCTCGATCCGCTGCTGATCTTCGTCTGCGGCCTGGGTGTCGCCGGCGCGGCGCTCGGCACGGTCGGTGGCCAGGCCGTGTCGGCGGGCATGGCGGTGTGGTTCTTCTTCGTTCAGCGCGGGCGGCCGTACCGGATCCGGCTGGCTGACCTGCGCCCGCACCCGGCGACGATCGGGGCCGTGCTCGCGGTGGGCGCCCCCTCCTTCCTCGCCGGCTTCGGCGCCACGCTGCTGTCAGCACTGATCAACACGACTCTCGCCGCGACCGGCGCGGTCGCTCTGGCCGCCTACGCGGTGTGCGCGCGGCTGCAGACCTTCGTGTTCACGCCGCAGATCGGCATCACCCAGGGTATTCAGCCGATCGTCGGCTACAACGCCGGCCGCGGGTTGACCGGCCGTGTCGACCGGACTCTCACGCTGGCCATGCGAGCCACCGTCATCTACGGGTCGATGACAGCGGCGCTCATCGCCCTGCTCGCGCAGCCGCTCGTGGGATTGTTCATCGGCGATCCGGCAACCACGGCCGTCACGGTCGATGCGCTGCGCATCATCGCGATCGGATTCGTCTTCGCCGGCGTCCCGCCTCTGATCTCCGCCTACTTCCAGTCCCTCGGCAGAGCCATGCCGTCGTATCTGATCTCGATCGGCACGCTGGTGATCATCAAGGCGCCGCTTGTCCTGGCGCTCGGGATGCGCGGGCCGGGAGGGATCTGGATCAGCCTGCCGATCGGTGAAGCGATCTCGGTCGTGGTCGCCGCCGGCCTGCTGTGGAGGTTCGGCAAACCTGCGATCCCAGGGGCGCGAGCCGCCGCGTAGCGGTCATCAGGGCACCTCGACCAGGAGCATCTCGCTGAGCCGCTGCCGGAAGCGGGCACCCATGTCCACGCTGGTCGGGTCGAGGAGCCACTGCACCTGCAGGCCGTCGAGCAACGCCATGAGATCCGACTCGGCGCCCGCGATGCTCACTCCCGGCCGCACGAGCCCTCGGGCGTGGAGTTCCTCAAGCGCATCGCGAATATCCCGGCGGATATTCGTATACCGGTTGACGAAGTACGCATGCGCGGGATGCGCCGGATCAGCGGCCTCGACCGACAGCATGGCGTACAGTCGCACGAGCTCCGGCACTGTCGCGTTGCATTCCACCAGTCGCGCCAGCCGGGAGAAATAGTCCAAGCCATCCGCCGTCGCGTCGAATTCGGCGAAGAACAACTCGCCGTTGACCCGATCCCGCTCTTCCAGCACGGCGGCGAGGAGAGCTTCCTTCGTCGGGAAGTGATGCGCCAGGCCCATCCGCGATACTCCGCAGTCCGCGGCGATCTGCACCATGCTCGCGTTGCGGTATCCGACCGAGGCGAACTTGGCGAACGCGGCCTCGACGATCTCAGCACGTCGCCGTCGCCCCTTCGGATATCCCGCCCTCATCGATCGACCCCCTTGGCGCATATCGGCCCCTTGACCGGCTCGACTGCAAAGTGTGGCGGCAAGGTGAGCAGCACCATCGAAGATACCCGCAGAACGCCGGCCTTCAGCGGCTCAAGGACACCCGCACCGGCCCGCACCTCAACCGGTCCAGCTCCGAGACCCGCGCCCCCGCCGGCACCGCCAACAGCGAATCCGACATCGCCCGCTGGCCGATCGTGGGCGACACGCCGAGGCGCTGCGGCGGCTTGGGGGCCTTACACCTGCCCAGGAGTACGCCGAGGAGGCACTGCGCCTCAACGCCCTGCAGGCTGACCGTCCTCTCGCGGGCGGGAGAGGGCTCCAGCGGGCCCATCCGGTAACCACGCAACGGGCGGTCGGGTGGCGAGCGAAGCGAGCGGGTCGAAGGGGGGTGGAACCCCTCCTGGGAGGCGCTGCCTGGAGCTCCCGTCGCGCGGAGCGCGCCCATTGGCGGAGGAGCTTGCGTTTCGCCCGGTACTCCCTAGGGCAACCCTGGGTGGCGTGGTACGCTCCCAAGCGAGCGCTTGGTTTAGTTGCCTGCCGAGAGGTCGCCGCATGAAGTTCTCGACCTTCCACCTCTTCCACCGCTTCGACGGCCATGGCTTCAAGGACGTCTATGACTACCATCTGGAGCTCGTCGAGCTGGCCGAGGAACTGGGGTTCGACGGGGTACGGCTGGCCGAGCACCACTTCCGGGACTACGGCGTCGTCCCCAACCTGTTCACGATGCTGGCCCACGCCGCCGCCCGCACCTCCCGCATCCGGCTCGGCACGGGCATCGTGGTACTGCCCCTGCACAATCCGGTTCACGTGGCCGAGGAGGCCGCGATGGTGGACGTGCTCTCCGGAGGGCGGCTGGACCTGGGGATCGGGCGGGGGTATCAGAGCTTCGAGTTCGAGGGGTTCGGGATAGACCTGGCGGAGGCGCGCGACCGGTTCAACGAGGCGCTGGAGGTGATCCTCGGGCTCTGGACGCAGGACTCGTACCAGCATGAGGGGAAGTTCTACAAAACCGGCTCCGAGGTGAGCCTCGTCCCGAGGCCGCTGCAGTCGCCGCACCCGCCGCTGCACGTGGCGGCCGTCTCTCCCGAGACCGTGACCATGTACGCCGAGCGCGGGCTGCCCATTCTCGCCGACCCGGCGGCGCCGTTCCGCAAGGTCGTCAAGGCGGCGGAGACCTGGCGGGAGACGGCCGCGCAGGCGGGCCACCCCGAGGGCGCGGAGCTGGTGGTGGCGCGCAGCGTGTACGTGGCGCCGACACTGGAACAGGCACGCGAGGACCAGGCGCGGTTCGAGGCGTCGTTCGACCGCTCGCGGATCTTCAACGAGCGCAGCGCCCCCATCGACCCGAAAACCGGCCGGGCCGCGCAGGGCTTCGAGTACTACCAGGACCGCTACCTCAAGGGCGGCACGCTGTCGACCGACTTCCGGTGGGAGCAACTGGACGTGATCGGGGACCCGGAGCGGGTGATCCAGCAGATCTCCCTCCTGCGGGACTCCGGCTTCTCGAACCTCCTGTGCGACTTCGGCAGCACCCGCCCGATGCCGCTGGAGGACATGAAGCGGATCATGCGCTTCTTCGCCGCCGAAGTCATGCCCGCGTTCCGGTAACCCCTCGGGAGGCTCAGATGATCCACAGCCTGTCCCTGTCGGACCTCCTCGCCGATCACGCCCGCAGCCGTCCCCAGGTCACGGCGGTGGTGGACGGGGATGTACGGCGTACGTACCCCGAGCTCGACGCCCGGGTGACCCGGCTCGCTGACGCCTTGGCGGGGCGGGGTGTGGCGGCCGGGGAGCGGGTGGTGTGGCTCGGCCAGAACTCCCACGCCGTGCTGGAGCTGCTGCTGGCCTGCTCTCGGCTGGGCGCGATCCTCTGCCCGGCCAACTGGCGGCAGTCGGAGGACGAGCTGCGGTTCGTACTGTCCGATATGACCCCAAAGATCGTCGTATGGGAGCCTTCGGACGCCACCACGGCCGTGTCCGAGAGCACGTGGGTGCGGGCCGGGGACGAGTACGAGGAGCTGGTGGCCGGCGGATCCCCGAGGGACTTCCCGCAGGTGGACGACGGCGAGCCGGTCCTCGCCCTCTACACCGCCGCCTTCGACGGACGCCCCAACGCGGCCCTGCTCAGCAGCGCCGCCCTGGTCGCCCACAGCGCCTCACTCCTCGTCGTACGCCAGATGGAGCCCGGCTTCACGTTCCTCAACAACGGCCCCCTCTTCCACGTGGGCACGATGATGTTCTGCCTGGCCACGTTCCAGATCGGCGGCACGAACGTGTTCACGCCCGCTTTCGACCCCGAAGAGGTCTGCCGCCTGATCGACGCCGAGCGGGTGACGCAGGCGTTCCTGTTCGGGCCGATGATCGACGCGGTGACGTCCGCGAACGCCGGAGGCAAGTACGACCTGTCGTCGCTGAGGTTCGTCTCCCATTCGGCCGAGTGGGACAGCATGATCACGGTGGACGACTCTCCCTGGTGCCGGTCCAAGATGGGCGGGTACGGGCAGACCGAGGTCGGCGGGATGCTCACGTTCCTCGGGCTGGCCGATGGGGGCTCGGGGTTCGCGGGACGCCCCTCTCCGCTGGTCCAGGTACGCATCCTGGCCCCGGACGGGACCGAGCTGCCGCCCGGCGAGGTGGGCGAGATCTGCGCCCGCGGCAAGACCCTCTTTTCCGGATATTTCGCCCGGCCCGACTTAAATACGGCTAAGTCCGCGTACGGCTGGCACCACACCGGCGACCTCGGTCGCCGCGAACCCGACGGCACCATCACCTTCATCGGCCCCAAGCTCCGGATGATCAAATCGGGTGCCGAGAACATCTACCCGGCCGAGGTGGAACGCGCCCTCAAATCCCACCCGGCCGTGGCCGACGCCGCCGTCATCGGCGTCCCCGACCCCACGTGGCATCAGGCGGTCAAGGCCGTCGTCGCGCTCAAACCCGACGCCACCGCCACGGCGGACGAGCTCGTCGAGCACGTCAGGACGCGGCTGGCGTCGTACAAGAAGCCGGGCCACGTGGCGTTCGTGGACGCGATACCGAAGCGCGGCTTCACGCCCGACTACGACGCCCTGGACTCGGCACACGGCGGCGGCAACTACCCGGGCACCTGACCCCAGGCTGCCGCTACCGGCCAACGGCCGCACGGGCGCGGGTGGACGGGCGTCGTTAAGCGGGCGGTCGCGAGCGGGCAAGCGATGCCCGGACGGTTACGGGTGAGGGCAGGGGGACGGGCTCGGGCGGATGGGAGGGCACAGCCAGGCGGAGTGCCCGTCGGCCAGCGCCTGCGAGCGGGCATGCGCGCGTGAGGGCAGGCGTGGCCGGGTGGGCCTCCGGGTGGGCTTGGGCGGGGCGGATTGGGGCCAGGTGGGTGGTGGTTACAGGGGGAGGCCCGCTTCTAGATGAGCTAGGGCTTTGTCGAGTTCGACCGAGGCGTCCAGAGCCGGGTCCTTTACCAAGTCAAGCCAGACCGCCATGAGCACCCCCACGATCGCCCCCGTGACATTACGCAGCTCCGGGTCGTCGGCCGGCCGGCCCTCCCGGGCTGCCAGTTGCTCGTGCATGGTCCTGACCACGCCGCTGATGTTGTCCAGGCTGGCCGCCCACAGCTCGGGCACCGTGAACATGAGCTTCTCCCGCTCCATGCTCTCCGCGAACTCCTCCGCCGTCTGCCCGGCCAGCATCACCCGCATCGCGGCCCGTATCGCCGGGACGGGCTTGAGGTGGGCGGGGACGGACTGGAGCGCTTGCATGAAGGGCGGGAACTGGTCGACCAGCACCAGGTCCTCTTTGGTGGCGAAGTAGCGGAAGACGGTGCTCGGCGCCACCTCCGCCGCCTCCGCGATCTGCTCGACCGTCGTCGCGGCGTACCCCTGCTCCCGGAAGAGCCGCAGCGCCTCCTTCTGGATCAGCGCCCTGGTCTTGGCCTTCTTCCGCTCGCGCAGGCCCGGACGATCGCTCATCAAATCTCCTTGAGCAAGGAAGCCCGTCCTTCAGGGCGGGGGTACGTGGAAACAATGCAGCGGCATCTAACATATGCACAGCGCGTAACTGATCGCGTACTAGAATTTTAACTGTGGCGCAGATCGTGAAGCGGGCCTACCGATACCGCTTCTACCCGACCCCCGAGCAGGCTGACGAGCTTGCCCGGACGTTCGGTTGTGTCCGCCTCGTCTACAACAAGGCGCTGGAGGAGCGCACTCGCGCCTACGCCATCGAAGGGCGTCGCGTCTCCTACGGGGAGTCATCGGCGGTCCTCACAGCATGGAAACGCAGCGGCGATCACGACTTTCTGTCGCAGGTCTCCTCCGTGCCGTTGCAGCAGGCGCTTCGCCACCTGCAGGCCGCGTTCGCGAACTTCTTCGCCAAGCGGGCCAAGTACCCGACGTTCAAATCGCGCAAGAAGTCGCGAGTGTCGGCCGAATACACCCGCTCGGCCTTCCGCTGGCGCGAAGGCCGACTGTGGCTGGCCAAGATGGACGCGCCGCTCGACATTCGCTGATCGCGTCCGCTGCCGGAGGGCGTCGCCCCGTCCACGGTGACCGTCTCGCGCGATGCGGCGGGCCGTTGGTTCGTCTCCCTGCTCGTGGAAGAAACGTTCACTCCCCTCCCGCCGGTGGAGCAGGCGGTGGGGGTGGATGCGGGCATCACCGCTCTGGCCACGCTGTCCACCGGGGAGAAGATCGTCAATCCCCGCCACAAACGCCGCGACCGGCGCAAGCTGGCCAGAGCACAGCGGGCGCTTGCGCGCAAGGCCAAGGGGAGCGCCAATCGGGTCAAGGCCCGGCTCAAGGTCGCTCGCGTCCACGCCCGGATCGCCGACCGTCGCCGGGATTTCCTGCACAAGCTCACCACTCGGCTCGTCCGTGAGAACCAAACGGTCGTGATCGAGGACCTCTCCGTCCGCAACATGGTGAAGAACGGCAAGCTCGCCCGCGCGATCTCCGATGCCTCGTGGCGGGAGTTGCGGGGCATGCTGGAGTACAAGGCCGCCTGGTATGGGCGGATGGTGGTCGTGGTGGATCGCTGGTTCCCCTCCTCCAAGCTGTGTTCGGCGTGCGGGGGCACGCAAACCGAGATGCCGCTGAACGTCCGGCAATGGGTCTGCGTGTGTGGCGCGATCCATGACCGGGACGTGAACGCGGCCCGCAACCTCTTGGCCGCCGGGCTGGCGGACAAGTAAAACGCCTGCGGAGCTGGTGTAAGACCTCAACGAGAGTCCTCTCAGGCGGGCGACCGGCGATGAAACAGGAACTTCCACGGGTGACCGTAGAAACCCCTCATCCACAAGGGGAAAGCCAAGACTCCGCATTCTCCGGTGTACGGCCTCCCGAGTCCAATCGCAGGAGAAGACGACGATTTGCTATACAACTCTTAACTGAGAGTCTACTCTCAAAATTATGAAACTTCCCATCGAACGCAACCAGGAGTGCCCCTTCGACCCGCCCGCGCGGCTGCGCGACCTGCCGCCGATGGCCCGGCTGGAGATGGCCGACGGGCATCAGGGCTGGCTGGCCACGACGATGGCGGCGGCCCGCACCGTGCTGGGCGACCCCAGGTTCAGCGCCAGGCAGGAGCTCAAGCACACCGCCGTGCACGTGGTGCGCCCCGGCGGTGCCGCCCGGCCCGCCCCGCCGGGGTTCTTCGCCGCCACCGACCCGCCCGAGCACACCCGCTACCGCCGCCTGCTCACCGGGCAGTTCACGGTGCGCAGGATGCGCCTGCTGGAGCCGCGCATCGAGCAGATCGCGGCCGACCATCTCGACGCCATGGCGAAGGCGGGCCCGCCGGTCGATCTGGTGACGGCCTACGCCCTGCCGATCCCGTCTCTGGTCATCTGCGAGCTGCTCGGTGTGCCGTACAGCGACCACGACTTCTTCCAGGACCGCAGCGCCGCCCTCGTCACCCCCGACAGGGACGGCGCGCAGGCGACGGCCGACCTCACCGCGTATCTCGGCGAGCTGGTACGCCGCAAGCGGGTCGAGCCGGGCGACGACCTGATCAGCGGCCTGACCGGCGAGCTGACGGACGAGGAGCTGACCTACGTCGCGCTGATCCTGCTCGTGGCGGGCCACGAGACGACCGCGAACATGCTGGCCCTGGGCGTGTTCGCGCTGCTGAAGGAGGGACTGCCCTTCGAAGAGGGCCCAGTGGAGGGAGCCGTGGAGGAGTTGCTTCGCTGGCTGTCGATCCTGCACCAGGGAGCGCCGTCCAGGGCGGCGCTCGAGGACGTGGAGGTGGCGGGCGAGCTGGTCAGGAAGGGGGAGACGGTCGCACTGTCCCTGCCCGTGATCAACCGTGACGGCGCGGTGTTCGAGGATCCGGACGCGCTCAGGCTGGACCGGCCGGACGCGCGGCGGCACCTGGCGTTCGGCCATGGCGTGCACCAGTGCCTGGGGCAGCAGCTCGCCAGGAACGAGCTGCGCATCGGCTACCGGGCGCTCTTCGAGCGCTTCCCCGGCCTGCGGCTGGCCGTCCCCGCCACCGAGGTGCCGCTGAAGCACGACGCCTCGGTGTACGGGGTGAGATGCCTACCTGTGACCTGGCCGACTGCTGACTGAAAGGTGACCTGGCCGGCTATCGGCTGAGGTGCTCCAGGGTCTGGTCGCGGCAGCCGGAGGGGGCGTTCACCGGGTTGCAGCGGGCCGTGGCGCCGCCGGGCAGCTCCGCCACGTAGTCGCTGCCGTTCCTGGCGGACAGGCCGATCACAGGGAAGTCGGTGCTGACCATCTGCGCGCCACTGTCCAGCGCCGCCTTCAGCCTGCTCGTGTCGCCCGACCTGGCCTCGGTGAAGGGCACGTCGGACCGGGTGCGGACGTAGTACCCCTTCCGTACGAGGTCCTGGATCTGCGCGGTGTTGGCGCCCTGCGGCTCGTTCCAGCCGACGAAGGCGGCGTCGGGGCGGCCCGGACGCGAGTTCGTGAACAGCACCCGCCCCTCCAGGCTCGGCCGGCCCGCCTTGTAGGGCGTCTGGATGTTCTCGCCCTGGTTGTCCATGAAGAACATGACCTTGCCCCGCGAGGAGGACAGCTCGGGCCAGCCGTGCTTGAGCACGGACTGTTCGAGGGTGAGCCCCGGCCGGCGGACGTCGTCGGGCGTGATGAGCCGATCGCCGGGGAACACCGACCGGATCTCGGCGTCCAGGGCGTCCATCAGCGCGGTGTCCCACGCCGGGCTCTTGGCGCCACCCATCGCCTCCTTGGCCGGGTCGGTGCTCTTGAACTCGGTGAGGATCGTCAGCGGCACGTGCCCGGGATGCGCGTCGGACCATTCGCGCACCTGGCGCAGGCAGGTGGCCAGGGCCGAGCAGTTGGTGCCGTAGTCGTGGTCGGCCCAGTGCAGCACCTTGAAGCCGGGCTTGGCGAGCGCGGGGTCGTTCAGCGGTGGCAGCCCGGCGTCCCGCCTGACCAGCGGGTTGGCGTAGAGGCCGCCCTGCGGGTCGGGGAAGACGTCCAGCTCGATGCCGCGCACGTGCTGGGCGCCGAACTGGTTCGGCAGGGCGGTGTGCGAGTACTGCAGGTTCCACCAGTTGGCGTCGGTCCTGCGCTGCACGTCCTTCTCGGCGTCGGTCAGCTCGCGGTGGTAGCTGTTGTGGGTGGCCATGGTCTGGATCTGGTTGATCCGCAGGTTCCCGCGTCCGGCCGTGGTGGCGGCTGTGGTGGCGTCCGCGGCGGGTACGGACGCGAGCGCGGTCAGGGCGGTGGCGGCGAGGCCAACGAGGGCGAGGCGGCGCATGGGTCTCCTAGCAAGGGGGTTTTACCGGGACAGACCATCGAAGTCAGGGGTTAACGGTCGATCACGAAATATCCAAACGAGCTAGGAAATATGCGGGAACGTCAGAGGATGGCCAGCGGGGTCACCGGGCTGCCCGTGCCGCCCTCGATCCTGAGCGGCGCCACCACGAACACGAACTCCGTACACCCCCTCTCCCCCAGCTCCTCCAGCCACAGCATCTCGATCAGGTGGACGCCGTGCCGGTGCAGCAGGATGAGGTGCAGGTCGTCGGCGAGGCCCTCGTCGGCGAGGCCGCGGGCGTTGAGCCCGCCGATGGCGGCGTTGTCCGAGGCCACCACGGACACGTCGTGCGCCGCGAGCCAGCGGCCCGCCTCCGCCGACAGCCCGGGCTGGCCCGACCAGTACTCCTCGCGCGAGCGCCCCCACACCGCGGGCCACCCGGTACGGATCACCGCGGCGTCCCCCGGCCGCGGCGTGGCGATCTCCGCCAGCAGCTCGGCCGGGATCCGGAAGTCGGCCGGCAGGTGGTCGAGGCCGAGTCGCCGGGGCACGTCGAACAGCACTCCCCTGGCCACCACGCCGCCCACCTGCTCGATGCCGCACCTGGTCGCCCCGTAGGAGCGGACCCGGGCCGCCGGGTGGCCGTTGTAGAGCTCGTCGCCGGACCACATGTGGCACAGCGCGTCCATGTGGGTCGTGGTGCCGTGGTGGCTGACGACCAGCGCGTCGTCGGCCACGTACAGGCCCTCCCCGATCGCGCGGGCGCCGGCCGCGTAGTCGCCGCCGTCCACGGACATGAAGTGCTGCGGCAGCGGGCGGCCCGGCAGGTGCGGCACCGTCGTGGGGGCGGGCGAGGAGGTGGCGCCCCTGATCGGCATGGCCAGGCTCAGCACCTCGCCCGTGGTGGCGCTGCGCAGCGCGTCGAGCACCACGGCCGGGGTGAGGAGGTTGAGGGTGCCACGCTGATCGTCTGGGCCGAATCGTCCCCAGTTGTTAGGCTCGTGAACCAAGTAAGCGCTTCCTTTCTCCTGTCTCACACGGAGGTGTGATGCACTGCGATCCGCGGTTCTCCCGCGTGCGCGAGGTGTTCGAGCGGCAGCTCGCCGACGGGGCGGAGCTGGGCGCCGCCTTCGCCGTCCAGCTGGACGGCGAGCTGGTCGTGGACCTGTGGGGCGGCGTCGCCGACCGGCACACGGGCCGGCCGTGGGAGCACGACACGCCCGCCTTCGCCTACTCCTGCACCAAGGCGATCACCGCCACCGTGCTGCTGCGGCTCGCCGAGCGGGGGCTGGTGGACGTCCCGGGGGCCGTCGCGGACGTGTGGCCGGAGTTCGCGGCCCGGGGCAAAGGGGCGATCACCGTCGAGCACCTGCTCACGCACCAGAGCGGGCTGCCGGTGGTGGAGGAGCCGGTGCCGGTGGAGGAGTTCGGGGACCTGGCGGCCATCGCCGCCCGGCTCGCCGATCAGGCGCCGCTGTGGGAGCCGGGGTCGGCGCACGGGTATCACGCGCTGTCGTACGGGTTCCTGGTGGGCGAGGTGATCAGGCGCGTGACGGGCAAGTCGGTCGGCGAGCTGGTGTCCGCCGAGATCGCCGGGCCGCTGGGGCTGGAGCTGTGGGTGGGCGCGCCGGACACGGTGATCGCCCGTACGGCCCGCCTCAAAGCAGGCGAAAGCCCCCAAACGGGTGCGGGCCCAGCACCTACCGAAGGACAGGCCGAGATGGCCAAGGCCGCGCTCGATCCGCACAGCCTCATGAACCGGGCGCTCGGCAATCCCGGCATGCACCGGCTCAAAGGCGGCGCGAACCACCCCGTCATCCTGCGCGCCGGCTGGCCCGCGGCCGGGGTCGTCACCACGGCCAGGGGGCTGGCCGGGTTCTACCGGTCGCTGATCGCGGGCGACCTGCTGCGCCCCGAGACGCTGCGGGACGCCGTACGCCCCCGCGTGCACGGCCCCGACCGGGTCCTCTTCCTGGACACGTCGTTCGGCCTCGGTTACATGCGGCCGTCGATGACGTTCCCGATGCCGTCCGAGACCGCGTTCGGCCACTCCGGGCTGGGCGGCTCCCTCGGCGTCGGCGACCCGGAGCGCGGGCTGGGCATCGGCTACGTCATGAACAAGATGGCCAACGCCGTCTCCGGCAACCTGCGCGGCCTGCGCCTGGTGCAGGCCGTCTACGACTCGCTCTGACCGCCGCATGATCGCTCACTGCATCGTGACGCCGCCGCTCACCGACAGCGTCTGCCCGGTGATGTACGCGGCGCGGTCCGTACAGAGGTAGGACACCAGGCCCGCCACGTCGGCGGGCGTGCCGAGGCGGCGCAGCGGGATGCCCCGCGCGATCCTGTCCACCAGCCCCGGCTCGGCCGCCGACACCCGGCGGAGCATCGGCGTGTCCGTGGGGCCCGGGCAGACCACGTTGGAGGTGACGTGCGCCTTGGCGGCCTCCCGGGCGATCGTCTTGGCCAGGCCGAACAGGCCCGCCTTGGTCGCCGCGTACGCGCCC
Source organism: Nonomuraea sp. NPDC003707 (assembly GCF_053587055.1). Taxonomy (NCBI): domain Bacteria; kingdom Bacillati; phylum Actinomycetota; class Actinomycetes; order Streptosporangiales; family Streptosporangiaceae; genus Nonomuraea; species Nonomuraea sp. NPDC003707. The sequence continues at coordinate 545,557 of NZ_JBSFNK010000006.1, forward strand.
TCGCCGCCCGACCCCGCCCTGGCCCCGTCCGAGGAGATGAACACCAGCCGCCCCCGCCCCCTGGCCGCCATCCCCGGCAGCAGCAGCTTGGTGAGCAGCATCGGCCCGCGCAGGTTGACCTGCCACATGAGGTCCCAGTTCGCCGGGTCGCTCTCGGTGAACGGCTCCACGATCGACACCCCGGCGTTGTGCACCAGGATGTCCACGGGACCCACGGCGCCGCCGAACTCCGCGACGGACGCCGGCGAGGTCAGGTCGACGGCCAGCGCCCGCGCGCCGGGCAGGCCGGAGGCCACCTTCTCCGCGTTCGGCAGGTCCACGTCGGCGACGACGACCTCCGCGCCCAGCGCGGTCAGGTCCGTGGCGATGGCCGCGCCGATCGCGCCCGCTCCCCCGGTGACCACCGCGACGCGCCCGTCCAGGCGCAGCCCGTCCATCACTTCCACATCTCCACCAGGTCGGCGGTGGTGGCGCGGGTGGCGAGGAGGCTGATCGTGTGTTTCAGTACGGCCTGCGCGTACTCCTCCGGGATGCCCGCCACCGCGTCCCTGACCACGGTCACCCGGTAGCCCAGGTTGACCGCCTCCAGCGCGAGCCCGGGGATGCCGAGGTTGAGCGAGACCCCCAGCGCGACCACGTGGGAGACGCCCAGGGAGCGCAGCGTCATGTCGAGCGAGGTGCCGGTGAACGGGGAGAACCCGTGGTGGCGGCGGCTCTCCAGGTCGCCGCCGTCCCACAGCTCCGGGAGGACCTCGGTGGCGGCCGTGCCCTCCAGCATGTGGCCGGGGTCCTTGAGCAGGGCCACGATGAACGGGCAGTTGTCCGCGTGGGAGCCGGACCGGTCGGGGCGGAAGGCCGCCGTGCAGTGGATCACCGGGATGCCGGCCGACCTGGCCGTGTGGAGGAGGCGGGCGGCGTTGGCGACGACGTCGTGCCGCGCGCAGGCCTCCACCAGATCCGGAAATTTCGTGAGATCGCCGACGACGCCCCTTTGCATCTCCATCACCAGCACGGCCACGCGCTCCACAGGCGACCTCCGTCGATTTAGCCGAGCGCTTGCTTGGGACGCCTCAGCATATCACCCGCGCCACAGGGTTATTTCGCATTAACGCCCGGCGAAATATCTCCAGTCGTGACAACCCGAACCCCGGGTGAGACCGTCGAATCGATGACGGCTGCTGATGGGGGTTCGACTTGGTCCCTGGTTACCGTGAAGTTCGCCAGCTCGGCGCGGGCCGCACCGGCCGCGTGTTCCTCGCCACCTACCAGCAGACCGGCGCCTACGTGGCGATCAAGTACCTGAACGCCACCCTGCGCAGGGACACCGAGTTCATGGACCGCTTCCGGTCGGACACCCACGAGCTCGTCGAGATCGACGACCCCAACGTGGTCCGGCTCTACGAGTACGTCGAGACCCCCACCAGAGCGGCCGTCGTCATGGAGCTGGTGGACGGCGTGTCATTGCGTACGCTGCTGGACGAGCACCGCGGGATCAGCCCGGAGGCGGCCCTCACCGTGCTGAAGAGCACGCTGCTGGCCCTGGCCGCCGCGCACGAGCGAGGGGTGCCGCACCGCGACGTCAAGCCGGAGAACATCCTGGTCCAGGCCGACGGCACCAGCAAGCTGGCCGACTTCGGCGTGGTCGTGCACGCGGAGGAGCCGGGCGTGCCCGCGGGCAGCCCCGAGTACATGTCGCCCGAGCTGTGGACGCAGGACCGGGCGGGGCCACCGGCGGACGTGTACGCGGCGGCGTGCGTGCTGTTCGAGGCGGTCAGGGGGCGTCCGCCGTACCGGGCCGTCAGGGAGGGCGAGGACGGGGCGCTGGACGTCCCGGCCGTGCGGGACAAGCACTTGGTGGAGCCGGTGCCGCTGGAGGTCGCGCCCGACTCGCTGCGCGACCTGCTCAGGCGCGGGATGGCCAAGGACCCGGCGACCAGGTACGCCTCGGCCCGGCAGTTCGCGGCGGAGCTGGAGGAGGACGCGGTCGCCGGGTACGGCCCGGACTGGGAGAAGCGCGGGCGGCGGCATCTGGGCGAGCTGGCCACGCTGCTGGCCCTGCGCTTCCCGCTGGCCAGGACCGAGCGGGCCTCCGGAGTCACGACCACCCTCCGGGACCGGGTGCTGCGGATGCCCCGGCTGCCGCCGTACCTGTGGGTGGCGGGGGCGACGGTGGCCGCCGTGGCGATCTCGCTCATGATGTCGGGCGGGCGCATGCCTCCCGGGCCTGGCACGATCCTGATGCCGCCGCCCAAGACGGCACAGACCGAGCCGGAGCCCGTGGACGCGGCCACGCCCACCCGGACCCGGACCTCCGCGGCTCCCCGGCGCAGCACGCCCGCGCGCACGGTCTCCCCTCCCCCCAGCCCTCCTCCCAGCCTTCCTCCCACTGTGCGGCAGGGCGGGACCTCGGTGCCGCGTCCGACCGCGGTGCGGGCCGCCGGAATCGTGGGGTGGAGCGGCACGGCGGGGGCGATCACGGTCTCGGCGGACGGCACGGGGCCCGTACGGTTGCGGATCTCGTACACGCGGCGGGAGGGGGAGGGCGGGGCGGCCCGGACGGTGCGGCAGGAGACGCGGACCCTACGGGGGAGCACGGCTTACACCAGTGCCGTCACGCATGACCCTGGGGGCGTTCCCTGCGGGAAGCGGGCGTATGTCGGGATCGTGGTGATGACGGAGCCGGCGGCGGGGAACGGGCCGCAGGTGAGCGAGGTCGCCGTCGACGGTCCCGCCTGCCCCACGCCTACGCCGACTCCCCACCCGCCTACACCTACGCCTACGCCGAGCGAGGAGCACAGCAGGACGGCCGTCGGGACGCCTACGCCGTCGGAGGAATCTTTCGCCCGATCGTCGGACGAGCCCACCGGCCGGCCCTCCGAGGAGCCCATGATGCTCCTCTCGACGCCCGAGGAGGAGCCACCCCTTTAGCGGCCGGGTGAGGGCCTTGTGGGGCAACCAAGCGTGCGCTAGCTTGGCAAGCGATGAGCGGTGACACCTCTGCGTACTGGGCCGCCTGCAGGCGCGGCGAGCTGGTCGTCCAGCGCTGTACGTCCTGCGACCGCCGCGTCCACCTCCCCGAGGCGGCCTGCCCCTGGTGCGGTGGCGGGGAGCTCGTCTTCGAGCCGGTCGAGGGCGAGGGCGTCGTGCACACCTTCACCGTCGTGCACCGCTCGTTCGCCCCCGCCTACCGGGGCCGGGAGCCGTACGTGATGGCCTGGGTGGACCTGCCGGCCGGCGTGCGGGCGTTCGGGCACGTGGTGGGGTGCGCCCCCGGCGAGGTACGCGTCGGCATGCCGGTACGCGTGACGTTCATCGACGAACTCCCCCATTGGAGGCCCGTGTGAAGCTCGGCAACGTGCTCATCCCCGTCGCGAACCTGGACGAGGCGATCGCCTTCTACGGGCTGCCGGTGAAGTTCAGGGACGGCGACAGGTTCGCGGCGCTCGACGGCGGCGGGGTCACCGTGGCGCTGGCCGGGCCCGCGGAGCACGTCACGACCTCGGTCGCGCCGTCGTACAAGGTGGACGACGTGGCGGACGCCGTGCGGGGGCTGACGGAACGCGGCGGCGAGGTGGTGCGGGAGCCCGAGAAGGGGCCGCACGAGATCCGGGCGGTGCTGCGCGACCCCTCAGGAAACGTCTTCGTGCTCTATCAGCCCCTCTGACTGGAGGCCTCCCCCATGGCGCGATCACCTTACGGCAACTACGGCCACGCGATCCTGACCGCCGGAGCGCTGCGCACGCCCGACCAGGTCGCGCTCACGTACTGCGGCGAGCAGAGCTTCACCTACGACCAGCTCAACAGGAACGTCAACCGCCGCGCCCACGCCCTCCTGGAGAAGGGGGTCGGGCCGGGCCGGCGGGTGGCGGCGCTGCTCAACGAGACGCTGCGGGTGGCCGAGGTCTACCTCGCGCAGGCCAAGATCGGGGCGGTGACGGCGGCGCTGAACCCGTACTGGCCGGTGGAGACGCTGCGTGACGTGGTGGCGGCCTCGGGGTGCACGGCGTTCGTGTACGACGCGACGGTCGAGGGCGTGGTCGCGCAGATCAGGGACTCGCTGCCCGGCGTGACCACGTGGATCGACGTGCGGGAGCTCGAAGGCGCCTCCGACGAGGAGCCGCCGATCAGCGGCTGGTACGACGACCCGCTGGCCCTCTACTACACCTCGGGCACGACGGGATTGCCGAAGGCGGTCGTGCACACGCACGCGTCGTCGCTGGCCACGGCGCAGATCTGGCTGGACGTGCCGCGCGGCCCCGACTCGGTGTTCGGGACGGGCGCGATCATCTGGGGCATCGGCTTCCCGGCCATCGTCGGGCCCGCCCTGTACGCCGGGATGCGGCTGGTCCTGGAGCAGGACTGGGGCCCGGCGAACTTCCTGCGTGTCGTCCCCCGCGAACGGGTCACGCATCTCTCGCAGATCCCCTCGTTCTACGCGGCGCTGCTCGCGTCCCCCGAGCACGAGGACGTGGACCTGTCGTCCATCCAGGTGATCATGCTGGGCGGCGAGCCGCTGACCGCGACCATGCTCGAACGGATCAAGGCCAGGCTGCCGCAGGCGGGCGTGTACTCCTACTACGGCCAGACCGAGGCCCCGTACACGTGCATGGGCCGCGTGGACGACGGCACGATCCCGCTCGGCTCCTCCGGCCGTCCCCGCACCGGCAACGCGGTGCGCATCACGGACCCGAACGGCGAGCGCGTGGTCGGCGAGGTGGGCGAGATCAACCTGGCCGGACCGCACCGCATGACCGGCTACGACGGCCTGCCCGAGCGGACGGCCGAGGTGCTGCGCGGCGAGTGGTACGTCGGCGGCGACCTCGGCACGCTCTCCCCCGACGGCGTGCTGCGCGTGCTGGGCAGGCGGGAGGACTCGATACTCAAGGGCGGCGTCTGGACGCAGCCGGTCGTGATCGAGGAGGCGGTCTCGGCGCTGGACGGCGTGGCCGAGGCCGGCGCGGTGGGAGTGCCCGAAGGGGCCTCCGAGCAGGAGGTCCTGCTGGCGGTCGTGCCGCGGGCGGGCCACACGCTGGACGCGTCCAAGCTGGCGCTCGCGCTGGCCGACACCCTGCCGGCCCATCAACGGCCCGACCACATCGTGGTGGCCGACGCGCTGCCGCACTCGCAGGACGCCTCCGGCGGTCCCGGCAAGCTGCTGCGCGGGAAGATCCGCGAGCTGCTCGGGTGAGCGCGTACGAGCACGAGGTCAAGGCGCTGCTCAGCGCGGCCGGGGTGCCGGTGCCGCGCGGGGTGGTGGTGCACGACCTGGACTTCGACCGGGCCAGGGAGCTGGCCGAGCCGCTGGTGCTGAAGGCGTTCGGCCCGGGACTGGTGCACAAGTCGGACGTCGGCGCCGTCGCGCTGGGGCTCTCCAGGGAGGACCTCGCCGCGGCGGCGGCCGCCATGCGGGCCAGGCTGGAGGTCGCGGGCTTCCTCGTCGAGGAACAGGCCGAGGCCGGCGTGGAGCTGATCGTGGGCCTGGTGCGGGACCCCGGGTTCGGGCCGGTGCTCCTCGCCGGGCTGGGCGGGGTGTGGACGGAGGCGCTGCGCGACACGGCGCTGCGGCTCTGCCCGATCTCGGAGGAGGACGCGCGGCGCATGCTGGCGTCGCTGCGCGGGTCCTCCGTCCTGTACGGGAGCCGCGGCGGCCCGCCGGTGGACGTGGACGCGGTGGTCAAGCTGCTCATGACGGTCGGCGGCCCGGGTGGGCTGTGGGAACGGCTCGAACTGGGCGAGTTCGAGCTGAACCCGGTCATCGCCGGCCCTTCCGGGGTGATCGCGGTCGACGCCCGCTACCTGCCTTCCCCGGGACCCGTGGCGGGCGCGTCCCGCGCGGCGACGGACTTCCTGCCGCTCTTCGAGCCCAAGGCCGTGGCCGTCGTCGGGGCCTCCACGACCAGGCCGAACTTCGGGAACATGTTCCTCGGCTTCTACCGCGCCGCGGGCGTCCCGCTGGTGGCCGTGCATCCGACGGCGGCCGAGGTGGCGGGGGTGCCGGCCGTGCCGTCCCTCGCCGAGGCGGACGTGGACTACGCCCTCGTGGCCGTGCCCGCCGAACGCTGCGCCGACGTGCTGCGGGAGGCGCGCGGGGTGCCGTTCGTGCAGGTGATGAGCGGCGGGTTCGCCGAGACCGGCCGGCCGGACCTGGAGGAGGGGCTGGTCGAGGCGGCGCGGGCGGCGGGCACGCGGCTGCTGGGGCCCAACTGCATGGGCGTGTACAGCCCTCGGGGACGGCAGACGTTCGTCGGGGGCGGGCTCGGACCCGCCGGGACGGTGGCGCTGATCTCGCAGAGCGGCGGGCTCGCGGGCGAGGTGATCAAGGTCGGGGAGCGGCGCGGGCTGGCGTTCAGCCGGGTCGTCACCGTGGGGAACTCGGCCGACGTGACCCCCGCCGAGCTGCTGCGCTGGCTCGCCCGGGACGAGGAGACGCGGGCCGTCGGGCTGTACCTGGAGGACCCGCGTGACGGGCGCGAGCTGTTCGAGGCGCTGCGCGCCGCGGAGCTGCCGGTGGTGCTGCTGGTCGGCGGGCGGAGCGGGCAGGGGCAGGAGGCGGCCGCGTCCCACACGGGCGGCATGGTGAGCGACCGGCGGGTGTGGGAGGCGGTGGCCGAGCAGGCGGGGGCGGTGCTGGTCGCCGGCCAGGACGATCTGATCGGGGTGCTGGCGTACTTCCAGGCGCACGGCTCGCGCTCAGGCGCCGCCTCCGGCGGCGTGCTGGTCGTGGGGCCGAGCGGGGGCGCGAGCGTGCTGGCGGCGGACGCGTTCGACCTGGCGGGGGTACGGCTGGACCCGCTGCCCCCGGACGCGCTGGAGGCGCTGCGCGGGCTCGGGGTGGTGGCCTCCGGCAACCCGCTCGAAGTGCCGGTCGGGCCCCTGGGCCGGGCCGGGCTCGTGCCCGAGGTGGTCTCCGCGCTGCTGCGGTGCAGGCCGTACGGCGACGTGGTCCTGCACGTGAACGTCCAGGCGTTCTTCACGTACGGGGACGCGGCGGAGCCCCTGTACGCCTACACGCGTGCCGTGGCGCAGGCGCAGGCCGCGCTGCCGGGCACCAGGATCACCCTCGTCACCAGGAACGGCGAGTGCGCGCCCCCGGGGGTCGAGGACGAAGTGAGGCGGATCGCGGCGGAGGCGGGGATCCCCGTCTACCGCTCCATGGAGTCGGCGGCGGTGGCCGTCGCGGCTGGAGGGCGTTATGGGGTTGCTTGAGGGCAAGGTCGCGTTGATCACCGGTGGCGCTCGCGGGATGGGGGCGGCGCACGTGCGGCTGTTCCTTGAGGAGGGGGCTCGGGTGGTGTTCGGTGACGTGCTGGACGAGGAGGGGAAGGCGCTGGCCGAGGAGACGGGGGCCGCGTTCGTCCATCACGACGTGACGAGCGTCGAGGACTGGGATCGGGCGGTGGCGACGGCCACCGAGCTGCACGGCCGGCTGGACGTACTGGTCAACAACGCCGGGATCCTGAAATTTCGGCGCATCAGCGACATGTCACCCGAGGACTTCGACCGGGTGATCGGCGTCAACCTCAAGGGCACCTGGCTCGGGATCAAGTCGGTGATCGACCCCATGAAGGCGGCCGGACGGGGCGCCATCGTGAACATCTCCTCGATCGAGGGCTACGTCGGGGCCGAGGGGCTGTCGGCGTACTCGGCGTCGAAGTTCGGGGTGCGCGGGCTGACCAAGTCGGCGGCACGGGAGCTGGCCCGGTTCAAGATCCGGGTGAACTCGGTGCATCCCGGCGCGATCAACACCTCGATGGCGATGGACCCCGACATGATGAACGAGGTCGACGCCGACGCCTTCGTGAAGTCCATGGTCATCAAGCGCTTCGCCAAGCCGGTGGAGGTGTCCCACGTGGTGGCCTTCCTGGCCTCGGATCGGGCCAGCTACTGCACGGGCAGCGAGTTCACGGTGGACGGCGGGCTGCTCACGGGCGCGGGGTACTGACTCGGGGCAAGCCTCTCACCTGGGACAAGGTAGATCTTTTTGGATTAAACCTCCTTAGCTTGGACATTTCTGGCAGCATCTTTGACCAGCGGGTTCTTGGTCTAGGAAAGCTTGAACGTCTCTTGGTACTGGCTTGACCTGCCGGGACGGCACGGTAGCCTCGCTCATCACGGAAGACGACAAGCCTCCGGTTTTGTCCCAGTAGTCACAGGGTGTCCCTTTACCCGGGATCTATGCGGACAAACCGGCTTGCCCGGAAGGTGTCCCCATACTTCCATGACGCCAGAGATGCAGAAGTACATCGAGTTGCTGGAGAGCCAGCTCGGGTATGCCGAGAAATCAGGGGCGTACACCAAGTTCGGCAACTGGTACGGCAAGAACGTCGAGTTCGACGCCGACTACAGCTCCGCCCCATGGTGCGACATGTACCTCTCGTGGGCCGCGCACAAGCTCGGGTACGAGGACTGGATCGGGCAGTTCGCGTGGACGGTGTCGCACGCGGAGTGGTTCAAGGAGCAGGGGGCGTGGGGCCACAAGCCCAAGCCCGGGGCGTTCGTCTTCTACGACTGGAGCGGCTCGAACAGCATCGACAACATCGACCACGTCGGCATCGTGACGAGGGTCGAGGGTGACACGATCTTCACCATCGAGGGCAACATCGACGGCGGCGTCGCCAAGCGCAAGGAACGTGACACAAGCAAGGTCGTCGGGTACGGCTACCCGGAGCGCATCAAGTCCCGCCTGGACGAGGAGGCGGCCCGGCAGCAGCGCGAGGCGCAGAAGAAGGCCGAGGAGCAGGCCGCCCTGCAGCCGGGGCCGGGCACCGACGTCGGTGCGCTCCAGCAGCTCTCCGGGAACGAGCTGCTCACCTCCCTGATCCCCCAAAGCGAGATCCAGGAGCCCGCCCGGGCCCCTGAGACCGGAAGCTCCCCCGCGAAGAAGGAGCCTCAGGCCGCTCCCACGCCCGCTTCCCCCAAGGTCGCCACCGGCTCCGCCTCGGACGGCACGACCGCCGAGAGCCCCAAGCAGCCGAAGAAGGCCAAGCACGCCAAGCCGGCGACGGCCGACACCACGGCGGCGACCGCCGAACCGATCCCCACGCACGCGGACGCCTCGGCCACCGGCCCGATGCCGGCCATCTCCTCGCCGACGCTGGTCGGCTCCGCCCTGGTGGCGGCCCTGGCCCTGCTCGCCGTGGCCAAGACCCGCCGCCTGCGGGCCGCCCCGGTCACCGCTGGGGCCACGACGCCCAGCCCTGCCGCCAACCGCCGCCGTCGCCGCCGCAAGCTCGCGGTCGAGGTCGAGCCGGTCCGTACGAGCCGCCGAACGGCCGCACTCCAGCCGACCGCGACCCTGGACACCGCCGCCCTGGAAGCCCTCCAGCCGGTTACGGCCCTGGAAGCCGTCCAGCCCGCCGCCCGGGCCACCGGACGCCGCAGGCGCCCGCTCGACACGCGTCCCTTCGACCTCGCCACGGACGCCGACCCCTTCGACGCCTTCTTCGCCTCCCGGCCGGCCGAGCCCGCCCGGAGCGGGCCGGTCGAGATCCTGGTGGACACCGGGCCGCTGGAGCGCTTCGTGGACACCGGGCCGTTCGAGCGCATCGTCATCCCCCAGGCGACCAGCGCGTTCGACGCCTTCAGCCCGACCGACGGCAGGAGCGACGACGTTTTCGACATCGGCGCCACGTACCAGGGACGTCGCCGCCGCCTCGGGCGCCCCTCCGACGAGCCAGGAACGACCGACCTCCCGCTGCGCGGCCGCCGGCACCGCCGTCCGGCGCCCACCCAGGGCGTGCACATCGGCGGCGCGCAGCCGTTCGCGCAGGACGCCCCGCTGGCGGGCCGCCGCCACGCCTCCGCCGGGTCACCGCAGCCGCACCGGCGCGAGGACGAGCGCCAGCTGGTCGGCGCGGGCGGCACCGGCAGGGGCGCCTCCAGCCACCCGGCCAGGAGCGCCCCGAGTCAGCCTGGCAGGAGCGCCCCCGGCCAGCCCGGCCGGAGCACGCCCGGTCAGCCCCGGAGGCGGGGCCGCCACCGCGCGTGAGCGACCCTTACGGGGCGACCCTCACGAAGCGACCTTTACGGGGCGGCCCCCACCCCGTAGTCGGCGGCGAAGGCGGCCAGCCGGGACACCGCGTCCCGGCTGCGGCTCCAGGGCCGTACGATCAGCCGCTCCACGCCCAGCGCCGCCCAGGCGGGCACCTCGTCGGGCGAGGCCAGCGCGTACGCGTGCGCGGTCACCGGCACCCCCGCCCCCAGCCGGTCGAGCTGCGGCTTGATGGACTCGAGGGTGTGCGGCATGCTGATCCACCCGTCGCAGAGCCGGGCGGCCCGGCGCAGCGCGGCGGCCGACTCGCCGCCCGCGAGCACCGGCAGCCGCCGCTGCACCGGCTTGGGCTCGAACGCGACCTCGGGGAACGAGTAGAACCTCCCGGAATGGGTGACCACCGGCTCGCTCCAGAGCCGCCTGACCACCTCGATCGCCTCGTCCAGCCGGGCTCCCCGGGTGCGGAACTCGACGCCGGCCGCCTCCCACTCGCCCCGGTACCAGCCGGCGCCGACCCCGCAGATCGCCCGTCCCGACGAGACCACGTCCAGGGTGGCGAACGCGCGGGCGGACACGAAGGGGTGGCGCAGCGCGAGGAGCTGCACCGCCGTACCGAGCCGGACGCGGGAGGTCAAGGCGGCGAGCCAGCACAGGTACGCGGGCGCGTCGAACAGCGGCGTGCCGGGCTTGATCCCCGGGTCGGACGTGCCCGGGTAATGGGCGAGCGACAGGTCGGTGGCGAAGACGAGGTGCTCGGGCAGCCACACCGACTCGAACCCCAGCTCGTCCGCCGCCACCGCCACGTCCTTCCACGCGTCCGGGTGCACCAGTCCGAGCGGCACTCCGAACTTCATGGCCACCTCCGCAGGTCGCCGCCCAGGAGAGCGGTTCGGACGCGTTCCCGGTGCGCCGCCGTGGTGCCGTACGCGGCCGACAGCGACCAGGCCCGCGCGAGCCAGAACCGCAGGTCCAGCTCCTCGGTGTAGCCGATCGCGCCGTGCACCTGCAGCGCCACCCGGGCCGCCAGCACGGCGGCCTCACCCGCGGCGGCCTTGGCGGCGCTCACATCCCGGTCGGCGCTCTCGGCGGCCCGGTCCACCGACAGGGCCGCCCGGTGCACCAGCGGCGCGGCGAACTCCACCGCCACGGCCGCGTCGGCGAGCTGGTGCTTGACCGCCTGGAACGACCCGATCGCCGCACCGAACTGCGTCCGCACCCGCGCGTACGCGACGGTGACCGCGAGCAGCTCCCTGGCGACCCCGATGAGCTGCGCCGCCGTCGCCACCGCGGCCCGCCGCAGCGCCGGCGCGGCCGGGCCGCCCAGTTCCTCGGACTCGTCGAAGGCCACCTCGAACACGGGACGGCACGGGTCCGCCCCGGTCCTGGGCACCAGGCGTACCGACTCCCTGGCGACCAGGCGCCACCCGCCGTCCCCCGCCACCAGCAGCAGGTCGGCCAGGTCGGCGTCCGGCGCGTACGCCTGCCCCGGCGGCAGCACGGCGACGCACAGCGCGCCGGAGGCCAGCTTGGGGTTGTCCGGCAGCAGGTACGGCGCCACCACGGCGGTCTCGACGACCGGCCCAGGAAGGCACGCCCGCCCGGTCTCCTCCAGCGCGGGCAGGACGTCGGCCAGTCCGAGCCCCAGCCCGTCGGACTCGGGAGGCGCCAGCAGGCCGAAGAACCCCAGCGCGGCCAGCCGCTCCCACGCCGGCCGCCGCTCGGACCGCAGCGCGGCCGGTGGGCAGTGCGCCCGCAGCACGTCCCGCACAGTGGCGGCCAGCGCGAGCTGCTCGTCCGTGAATCCGAAGTTCATCTCGGCAGCCCCAGGACCCGTTCGGCGATGATGTTGCGCTGGATCTCGTTCGTACCCGCGTAGATGGGCCCGGCCAGCGAGAACAGGAACCCGTCCAGCCAGCCCTCCTCCCCCGCCCGGTCCCCGAGCAGTTCCATGGCCAGGGCGTGCATGCGCAGGTCCAGCTCGGACCAGAACACCTTCCCCATGCTGGCCGCGGACCCGATCTCCTCCCCCGCCATGAGCCGCCGCGCCGTCGCGAACGTGTGCAGCCGGTACGCCTCCGCCTCGGTCCAGCACCTGGCGGCCCGGTCGGCCGCCACGGGGTCGCCCGAGGATCGGGCCAGCGCGACCAGCCGGTCGGCCGTGGCCAGGAAGCGGCCGGGGCTGCGCAGGGTGAGGCCGCGTTCGGAGGACGTGGTGGCCATCGCGACCCGCCAGCCCTCGCCGGCCTCGCCGAGCACCATCGAATCGGGCGTGAACACCCCGTCGAAGTGCAGCTCCGCGAACCCCGGCAGCCCGTCGAGCTGCGCGATCGGCCGCACGGCGACGTCGGAGAGGGGGAAGAGGAAGTACGTCAGCCCCTTGTGCCGCGTCCCCGACGTGCGGAACAGGCCGAACCCGTGCGTGGCGTAGGCGGCCCGCGAGCTCCACGTCTTGTGCCCGTACAGGCGCCAGCCGCCGGGCACGGGCTCGGCGCGGGAGGTGAGGGCGGCCAGGTCGCTGCCCGCCTCCGGCTCCGACCAGGCCTGCGCCCACACGTCGTCGCCTCTGGCCATTCTCGTCAGCCACCGTCTGCGCTGCTCGGGCGCGCCGAAACGCATCAGCGAGGGGCCCAGCAGGAAGATGCCGTTCTGGGTGACCCGGGCGGGGGCTCCGGCGGCCCAGTACTCCTCCTCGAAGATCAGCCACTCGATCAGGGAGGCGCCGCGCCCGCCGTACTCCTCGGGCCAGGAGACGACGGACAGCCGCGCGTCCGCCAGCAGCGCCTCCCAGGCGCGGTGCGCGGCGAAGCCTTCGGGGGTGTCCATGGACGGCAGCGGTCCCGGCACGTGCGCGCGCAGCCAGTCGCGAACCTCGGCACGGAAGCCCTGCTCGGCCGGGGAGAAGTCGAGATCCACAGAACCAACCTAGCGCACGCTTGGTAACCCGAACAGCGGTTTACGGACATAGTCTGTTGGCCATGCAGGGACTGCTGCTGAAGCTGTCCACGCTCGACGCCGACGCGGAGAGCGCGGTGCGGGTGATCGCCTACTTCGACTCGCTGCTTCGCGACCACGTGAGCGTGCCCACGCTGCTCGCGGCCACGGCGCGGCTGGCGCAATGCCCGGTCGGGCTGCTCGACGCGGCCACCGGCCGCCGCACCCGCACGTCGCCCCGCGGCGCCGTGGACACGCCCGGCGAGGCCCCGGACCAGGTCAGGGAGCTGAGCGACGGGCTCGGGGCGGTCTGGATGGAGCGCGAGGGGCCGGCGCACGGGCTCGACGAGATCGTCCTCGAACGGTACGCGGTGGCGGCCGAGGTCACCCTGGAGCGCGCGGCCGCGCTGGCGCGCGCGGGGCAGGACCCCGCGCTGGTGGAGCTGGTGCTGTCGGCCGAGACCGGCGAGGCCGAACGCGCCCGCGCCCTGCGCCTGCTCGGCTTCGCCCCCTCCACCCCGCTCCAGGCGCTGGCGATCGCCCTGCCGGACCGGGGGCCGGACCGGGGGCCGGACCGGGAACTCGCCGCCGGCCTGCGCGCCATGGGTCACCAGGTGCGCGCCACCAGGATCGGCGACACGGAAGCGGTCCTGGTGGCGACCACCCTGCCCCGCGACCTTCCGGAGGGGTCGCGGGTGGGCATCGGGCCCGAGCTGCCGGGCGCGCGGGCGGCCGAGTCGTGGGCCGGCGCGCGGACCGCGCTCCGCTTCACCGGCCCGCACGACCGCGTGATGCGCTGGTCGGAGCTGGGGGCCCTGGCGCTGTTCGCCGACCTGCCGGAGCCGGCGGTCGCGGGGCTGGCCGACGTCCGGGCGATGGAGCGGCTCGGCGAGGAGTCCCTGGCGGCGGTGCGGGCGCTGTGCCTGGCGGGCTCGGTCCGCGGCGCGGCCGCCACCGTGCACCTGCACCACAGCTCGATGGCCGCGCGCATCGCCAGGGCCGAGTCCGTGCTGGGCTTCTCGCTCGCCGACGCGGCCGGTCGCCTGCGTGCCCACCTGGCCCTCGCCCTGGTACGGCTGCGCGCCAACCTCAGACCGTGAACGCCCGCCTGAGCGCCGCCAGCCGGGCCGCCCGCGCCCGCTTGGACAGCTCGGCGTCCGGGACCATCCCGTCGAACCCGTGGAAGGCCCCCGGGTAGAGGTGGAGCTCGGTGGACACGCCCGCCTGCGACAGCCGCAGCGCGTAGTCGACGTCCTCGTCCCTGAACACCTCCAGCTCACCGACGTCGATGAACGCCGGCGGCAGCCCGGCCAGGTCCGTGGCCCGGGCAGGAGCCGCGTACGGGGGCACGTCGTCGGTGCCGATCCGGTCGCCCAGCAGGGCGGTCCAGCCGAAGAGGTTCGCGCTGCGGTCCCAGACCACCGCCTCGGTGAACTCGTGGCTGGACGGGGTGATGTTGCGGTCGTCCAGCATCGGGCAGACGAGCAGCTGGAACGCCACTTCGGGGCCGCCCCGGTCGCGGGCCAGCAGCACGGTGGCGGCGGCGAGCCCGCCGCCCGCGCTGGCGCCGCCGACCGCGATCCTGGCCGGGTCGATGCCCAGCTCGCCCGCCGCCTTGGCGGTCCACACCAGCCCGGCGTAGCAGTCCTCGACCGGCGCGGGATGGGGGTTCTCGGGCGCCAGCCGGTAGTCGACGGAGACCGCCACGCACCCGAGCTCCTCGACGTAGCCGATCATCATCGCCTCGTCGATCTCGGGCGTGCCGATGATCATCCCTCCACCGTGGATCCAGTACAGACCCGGGCGTCCCTCACCGCCGCCCGCGGGGCGGTAGATCCGTACCCGGACGTCGGGAGCGCCGTCGGGCCCCGGCACGTGCCGGTCCTCGATCACCACGTCGCTGCCGGCCGGCGGCGCGGCGGCGAGGAACGCGTTGATCTGCGCACGGTGCCCGGGCAGTTCCTCGGGCGTCAGGTTCGCCGTGTCGAACGTCGGGAGCGGAGTCTGCTCGAGAAAGGCGCGAATCTCTGGGTCGAGGTTGGGGTGGAATGCCATCTGATATCCCTTCTATGGGGCCACTCCTCGATGGTCAGAGCCCGCGCCGTGGCAGACAACCGCCATCCGGCGGCGATTCCGCTCCTCAGTCCCGCCGTTCGGCGAGGACGTCGAGGACGCGCTCCGCGAGGGGCGCGGCGCTGGCCGGGTTCTGGCCGGTGGCGAGCCTGCCGTCCACGACGACCTGAGCCTGCCAGTTGGCGCCCGGCTCGTGCTCGGCGCCACGCTCCACCAGTTTGTCAGCCAGCAGGAACGGCACCACGTCGGCCACGCCGCGCAGCCGCTCCTCCTCGTTGGTGAAGGCCGCCACCCGCTTGCCCGCCACCAGGTACGAGCCGTCGGAGAGGGTCAGGTTCACCAGCGCGGACGGGCCGTGGCAGACCGCCGCGACCACGCCGCCCCGCTCGTACACCTCGCGCCCGACGCGGATGACGTCCGGGTCGTCGGGGAAGTCCCACATGGTGCCGTGGCCTCCGGCGTAGAGCACGGCGTCGTAACGGGAGGCGTCGACGTCCGCGAGGCGGTCGGTGTCGCGCTCCCCGATCGCGGCGAGGAAGGCCACCTGGGTCTGGTCACCGGCGTCGAACCCGTCCTGGGGCGGCTGCCCGCCCCGCACGCTGGCGACGTCCACCTCGTAGCCGGCCTTGCGGAAGATCTCCCAGGGGTGGGCCGCCTCGGGCACGTAGTATCCGGTCCGCTCGACGCCGCCGAGGTCGTCATGGCTGGTCAGGGCGATGAGAATGCGCTTGTTCATGCCTCACATCGTCGCCCCGTCCCGCCATAAGTAACAAATAACGAAATATCGTCTTAGGTATCAGAATAGTGATATGTCGCCAATCTCGCTCGACCTGCTGCGGACGTTCCTCGCGGTGCACAGGACCGGCTCCATCACGGCCGCCGCGCAGACCCTCGGCCTGTCGCAGCCGGCCGTGACGGCGCAGGTCAAGACGCTGGAGTCGGTGCTGGACCGGCCGCTGTTCGACCGGCTGCCGCGCGGGGTGGCGCCCACGCCGGCCGCCGACGAGCTGGCCCGCCGGGTGGCCCCCTCGCTGGACGCCCTCGACGGGGTGGTGGAGTCGGAGCTGCCCTCGGACGCGGCCGTGCACCTGGGCGGGCCCGCCGAGTTCCTGTGCGAGGAGGTGATGCCGATGCTCGCCCCGCTGGTGCGCTCCGGGCTGCGGCTCCGCACGACGCTCGGGCTGTCCGACGACCTCCTGGCCGACCTCGCGGCCGGGCGCCTGGACCTGGTGATCTCCACGATCCGGCCCCGGGTGCGCGGCGTCCAGGCGGACCCCCTCTACGACGAGGAGTTCCTGCTGATCGCCGCCCCGTCCCTGGGGCTCGCCGGGGTGGGGCCGAGGGAGCTGGCGGCGGTGCCGCTGGTGGCCTACGCCGAGGACCTGCCCATCGTGCGCCGCTACTGGCGCTCCGTGTTCGGCAGGCGGCCCGCGATGGCGGCGCAGGTCGTCATCCCCGACCTGCGCGGCGTGCTCAGCGCCGTCCGGGCCGGGATGGGCGTCTCCGTGCTGCCCGCCTACCTGTGCCGCCGCGACCTGGCGGCGGGCACGCTCGTCACGCTCGCCGAGCCCGACGAGGCCCCGATCAACACCGGCTACCTGGCCGTCCGCTCGGGCGCGCTGGCCAAGCCCGCGGTGGCCAGGGTACGCGCGCACCTCATCGAGGCGTTCCGCACCGCCCCCACGTACTAGGCGGACCCTGCTAGGCGGACCACGAGGCGAGCAGCCGCAGCGACTCCTCGTTGGCGCCGCCCGGCTCGGGGTGGAGCAGGCTGAGCCGCTGCCCCGACCCGCCCGGCAGGTCGAACGTTTCGTAACGCAGCGCCAGCTCGCCCACCACCGGATGCGTGAAGCGCTTGACCCCGTTGGTGCGCTCCTTGACGACGCGGCCGGCCCAGAGGGTGCGGAACCGATGGCTGTGCACCGACAGCTCGCCGATCAGGGCGGTCAGGGCCGGGTCGTCGGCGTGGCGGCCGGTGGCCAGGCGGAGCTGCCCGACCGTGGCCCGGAGCACCTCCTCGCGGTCGGCGTACAGGTCGGGCTCGGCGAGGAAGTTGTACCTGGCCAGGTTGGCGCCGGGACGGCAGAGGCCGGGGAAGAGCGCGTCGGCCAGCCGGTTCCAGGCGAGCAGGTCGAGGCGGTGGTCGAAGATCATGGCCGGGATGTCCGTCATCCGGTCGATGAGCTCCACCAGCTCCCGCCGCACCCCGCCGGACGGCCGCGGCCTGCGGGGCCGCGGCGCGGCCAGGTCGAACAGGTGCGTCCGCTCGGCCTCGCTCAGGTCCAGCGCCCTGGCCAGCGAGTCCATCACGGACGCGGACGGCTGGGCGGTACGGCCCTGTTCGAGGCGTACGAGGTATTCGACGCTGATGCCCGCCAGCTCGGCCAGCTCCTCGCGGCGCAGCCCGCGCACCCGCCTGCGCGGCCCGCTCGCCAGGCCCACGTCCTCGGGCGTGACCTCGTTCCTGCGGGCCTGGAGAAATGCCCCGAGTTCCCGGTTCATGGGTACAAGTCTGCCCGTGGAGAGCCCTGCCGGGACACGCCGAACCTGCCACTCCGAGTACCTGGATAGCCGGAATCACGGCGGGCATGCTGACCTCATGTGCCATTCCACCGACAGCAGGCCGCCCGCACCGCCGATCCAGGGCGAGGTGGCCTCTCACGAGCAGATAGAGCTGACGGCCGCCGACGGCAACCGATTGCTCGCCTACCGGGCCGAGCCCGCCGAGCCGAACGGCCGCAGCGTGGTGATCCTGCCCGACGTGCGCGGGCTGCACCCGTACTACCGCGACCTCGCGGTGCGCTTCGCCGAAGCGGGCTTCCGTACGATCGCGATCGACTACTTCGGCCGCACGGCGGGTCTCGGCGAGCGGGACGACGACTTCGACTACATGAAGCACGTCGGGCAGCTCAAGGCCGAGCACGTCAGGGCCGACGCCAGGGCAGCCACCGAGCAGCTCGACGGCCCGGTCTTCACGGTCGGCTTCTGCATGGGCGGCGCCCACTCGTGGCGGCAGGCGTACGAGGGGAACGGCCTGGCGGGCGGCATCGGCTTCTACGGCGCGCTGCGCGCCATCGACGAGCCGGCGACCGGGCCCGGCGCGCCCCTCCTGATGCTGCTCGCGGGCGCGGACACGGCGACCACGCCCGAGCAGTTCGAGACGTTCGAGGCGGCGCTCGACCGGGTGGGGACGGAGCACGAGAAGGTCGTCTACGAGGGCGCGCCGCACTCGTACTTCGACCGCACGTACGCCGAGTGGGAGGACGCGTGCCAGGACTCCTGGCGCCGCATCCTGTCGTTCACCGAGCGCCACTCAGCCTAGGTAGGCGGCTCTGACGACCGGATCCTCCCGGATCTCGCCCGGCGCGCCGGCGGCGATCACCTTGCCGAGGTCCAGCACGACGATCCGGTCGCAGGTGTCCATGACGAAGCCCATGTCGTGCTCGACCAGCAGCACGGTCGTGTCCAGGGCCTTGACGACCTCTCCCAGGCGTGCTGTCTGGGAGGCGTCCAGGCCCGAGGTGGGCTCGTCCAGCAGCAGGAGGCGGGGCCGGTCGGCCAGGGCCCTGGCCAGCTCGACGAGCCGGCGCTGCCCGACGGGGAGCGCGGCGGCGTACGCGTCGCGCAGCGGGGTGAGCCCGCACAGCTCCAGCACCTCGGCCACGCGCTCGCCGCGTTCCCGCTCCAGCCGCCGGCGGGCGGGCCAACCCACCAGGTCGGCGGCGAGCCCGCCACCCCCGCCGTGCCAGTCGAGCGCGGCCAGCACGTTGCCGGCCACGGTGAGCCGGCCGAAGACCTGGGTCCGCTGGAACGTGCGCCGCACCCCGGCCCTGGCCCGCCTGACCGGGGACACCCCGGTCAGGTCCCGGCCCGCCACGCTGACCCGGCCCTCGCTCGGCCGGCGCAGCCCCGACACCACGTCGAACAGCGTCGTCTTCCCTGCCCCGTTCGGCCCGATCACGCCGCACACCTGACCCGCCGCGACCTCGAACGACACCTGGTCCAGCGCCCTGACCCCGCCGAACGCCACCGACACGCCCTCCACGGCCAGCATGTTCACCGCACCCCCAGGTAGGCGGCGGTCAGCCGCTCGCTGTCCACTTCCGAGCGCGGCCCTGCCCACGTGACGCGCCCCAGCCGCATGAACGCCACCCGGTCGGCGAGGGCCAGCGCCTCCGTGGCCTTCTCCTCGACCAGCAGCAGCGCCACGCCGCGAGAACGCAGCTCGGCGAACACGTCGAACACCTGCCGCACCATCATCGGCGCCAGCCCCAGCGACGGCTCGTCGGCGATGAGCACCCGTGGCGGCCGCACCAGCGCAGGCGCGAGCGTGAGCAGTTGCTGCTCGCCACCGGACAGGGCGCCGGCGAGCACGGTACGGCGCTCGGCGAGCTGCGGCAGGCGCTCGTAGACGGGACCCGGATCGGGCAGCCAGGTCCGCAGGTTCTCCTCCACCGTGAGCCCGGGGAACACGCCCCGGCCCTCGGGCGCGAGCAGGATGCCCGCGCGGGCCCTGCGGTGCGCGGGCCAGGCGGTGACGTCCTCGCCGTCCAGCAGGATCCGGCCGCTGGTGACGGCCAGGTCGCCGGCGGCCACCGCGCAGGCCGTGGACTTGCCCGCCCCGTTGGCCCCGAGCAGCGCGACCACCTCGCCGGGCCGGACGGCCAGGTCCACGCCGCGCAGCACCGTGCTGTCCGCGTAACCGGCGACCACGCCCTCCAGCCTGAACAGCGGCCCTTCCACCTGCACGGGCGGCGGCGCCGGGACCGGCTCCGCCGGGGTGCGGCGGCGGTGGCGGAGCTCGGCGAGCTGGGTGAGCACCCCGTCGGGGTGCTTGGCCAGGATCACGCCGCCGGCCCCGAACAGGATGGCCCCGACGTGCGCGGACACGCCCCAGGTGGCGAGCAGTTCGGGCACGGCCACCGCGATCAGGCCGCCCAGCACCGCGCCGCCGACGCGGCGCACGCCCTGGAGCACGACCACGGCCAGCCACACGAACCCGGAGAACGCCGGCAGGTCGGTGGCGGTGATCGAGCCCTTGGAGACGGCGAACAGCACCCCGCCCAGCCCGGCGATCGCCGACGCCAGCGCGAACAACATGATCTTGGTACGGGGCGCCGACAGCCCGGACGTCGTCGCGGCGGCGGGGGCTGACCTGACCGCGAGGATCGCCCGCCCGGAGGCCGACCTTTCGAGGTTCCGTACGAGCAGGGCGACCGCCCCGATCAGCACGAGCAGCACCACCACCCGCACCCGGGGATCCGAGGTGTCCGCGAAGCCGAACCCCAGCGCGGGCACCGGCCACCCGATGGTCCCGTTGCTGAACGCGTCCACCTGGAACAGCACCTGGTCGGCCAGCAGCGCCATGGCCAGCGTGGCCAGCGTCAGCACCCGCCCGCCCAGCCGCAGCGCGGGCAGCGCCACCAGCATCCCCACGGCGGCGGCCGCCAGCACGCCCAGCACGATCGCCACGAAGAACGGCAGGCCGGACGAGAACGCCCATCCGCAGGTCAGCGCCGCCATCGAGGCGAAGGCGGCCTGGGCCAGGTTGACCATGCCGCCGATCCCGGTCACCACCACGAACGAGCAGAAGATCAGCGCCAGCACCAGCCCCTGCGCGGCCACGCCCACGTAGTACTCGGACGCGAGGAAGGTGAACCCGAGCAGCGCGGCCAGGGCGAGCGCCCACGGCATCCTGCGGCGCCACGGCGGCAGCCCCGCCAGGTGGTCGGGCGGGGGCGCGTCCTCGGCCGCGCTGCCCGCGACCCGCTCGCGCGACCTGTTCAGCAGGACGAGCCCGGCGAACAGCAGGATCACCGGCACGGCCGTGCGCAGCCCGGTGACCTCTTCGAGGAAGTCGGTGTATCCGGCGACCAGGTTCTGGACCACGCCGAGCACGAGCCCGGCCGCGAACGTCCACGGGATCGAGCGCAGCCGCCCGAACACCGCCGCCGTCGCCGAGGCGAACAGCAGCACCGTGTACGCCGTCGCGTCCAGCCCCAGCACGGACACGGCCAGCACCCCGGCGAGCCCGGCGAGTCCCGAGCCGAGCATCCAGGCCAGCGCCGAGGTGGCGTCCGCGTCGATGCCCCGGAGCGTGGCCAGGCGCCGCCGGTCCACGGCGGCCCGCATGCGCAGCCCGTACGGGGAGTGCCGCATGAACGCCCACAGCCCGGCCGCCGCCACCGCCGAGAAGCCGAACGTGATGAGCTGGTCGGTGTCCAGCCGGGCCCCGAGCATTTCGAAGGAGAGCGCCGGATGCGGGCCGACGCCGCGCGGCAGCGAGGTCGCGTCCGCGCTCGGCAGCCCGGCCAGGTCCACGACCAGCAGGCCCAGCGCGGGCAGCGCGATCGTCAGGCCGATCGTGGCGACGATCTGCGCGGTCTCGCCCGCCTGCGCGAGCCCGCCGAACATGGTCCTGTGCAGCACGTATCCGAGCGCGGGCGCGAACAGCGCCACCGACACCAGGGCCGACAGCCACGCGGGCAGCCCGGCCGCCTGGTTGAGCTCGTAGAACAGCAGGGCGGACAGGAATCCGACGGCGCCGTGGGCGAAGTTGAACACCCCGGTCGCCGCGTACGACAGCGTCAGGCCCGACCCCATGACCGCGAAGATCGCCCCGGTGACCAGGCCGCTGAGCACGTATCCCAGGATCATTTGAGCGGCACGTTGTCGAAGCACTTCATGCTCTTGGCCACCTGGAAGGCGCCTTTCTCCAGCTTGACCAGCGCGCCGCAGCCGTTCGGCTCGCTGTGGTCCTTGGGGTACTGGATCCTGCCGAACCCGGCGTTCTCGTAGAGGTAGTCGCCGTTGCCGACGGCCAGGAACTTCTCGCGGGTGAGGTCCTTACCGGTCTTGCCGAGCATGTCGAGGAAGATGTCGGCGGCCCAGTAGCCGATCGCCATGTGCTGGGTGGGCACGGCGCCCGGCGCGACCTTCTCGACGTCCTGCTTGAACCGGGCGATCTCGGGGGCGGTGGACTCGAACGGCTCGAACATCGGCGCCGCGATCACGCCCTCCAGGGCCTGCGCGCTGGCCTGGTCCTTGAGGATGGCGGCGTCGTAGCTGGTCGCGTCGGTGAGCACGCCCTTGTAGCCGGCCCGCTTGAGCGCCGAATAGAGGCCGACGTTGAACTTGGTGCCCGCGATCACGGAGACCACGACGTCGGGGGCCTTGCCGCCGTTCGAGGTCATGATCTTGTTGACGTACGGGAGCCAGTCAGGGGGTGGCGCGGCGGCCGGGAGGCCGGAGTTCACGCCGACCAGCTTGAATCCGGCGGCGGTGAACGACTGGGAGATGGTGGTGCCGCCGTACTTGCTGCCGCTGGAGTCGGAGGTCTGGACGTACACGCTCTTGCCCTCGGCGCCGCCGAGCAGATCGGCCAGTTGCCGGCCCCACCACGTCTGGGAGCCCGCCCCCTGCTTGGGCGCCAGGCAGCCGTTGTAGCCGAAGCCGGTCTTCGTGCCGCACCACTGCGGGCCCGTCGCCCAGCCGAACCAGGGCACGCCCTGCTGCTCCAGGAAGGCGGCGCCGCCGAAGTTCGGGGCATGCACGGGGACGAGGGCGAAGACCTGGTCCTTCTGCACGAGCTTCTTGGCGGCCGCGTCGCCCTTGGCCGCGTCCTGGCCGTCGTCCTCCGCCCCGATGAACTCGATCTTCCGCCCGTTCACGCCGCCCTCGGCGTTGGCCCGCTCGAACCTGGCCTTCGCCCCGACCTCGGCGTCCTTGGTCGAGTAGCCGCTGGCGCTCGTCTTGGTCAGCACGCCGCCGACCTTGACCGTCGTGTCGGTCACGCCGGGCGCCGCCGAGCCGACCGGGCTCTTCTGCTGGGCCGCGCACCCGGAGACGAGCAGTGTTGTTACCGTGAGTGCCGCCGCGACCCGCCGTACCATCCTGGCCTCCCGCGATTTGGCCTAGCGCTCGCTTGGTTTTGCGCCGAGCGTAAATTCGCCCAGGAAGGGTGTCAACCGGGGGTGACCGAGCAACCGCTTGCTCGCAATCGCGAGACCGGGTTACCGTGTGGCGCATGCTGATGCGCGCGGCCGTCCTGACCGGCTTCCACTCCCCCATGGAGATCCGCGAGGTGGAGATCGCCGATCCGGGTCCGGGCGAGGTCCGCGTGCAGATCAAGGCGTCGGGCGTGTGCGGCTCCGACCTCAAGGCCATCGACGGCAAGAGCCCGGTGGTCGGCAAACTGCCGTTCATCCTCGGGCACGAGAGCGCCGGAGTGGTGGAGAGCATCGGCGCGGGCGTCACCGGCGTCCGGCCCGGCGACCACGTCATCGTCTCGATGAACGGCCCCTGCGGGCGGTGCCGCCACTGCGGGGCGGGCCGGTTCCACCTGTGCTCGGGCCCCGCCAGGCTGCAGACGATCATGGGTGGCGCGCCCAGGATCACCCTGGACGGGCAGGAGACGCGCCGGTTCATCGGCAT
The DNA here is from genome assembly GCF_053587055.1 of Nonomuraea sp. NPDC003707. Classification (NCBI taxonomy): domain Bacteria; kingdom Bacillati; phylum Actinomycetota; class Actinomycetes; order Streptosporangiales; family Streptosporangiaceae; genus Nonomuraea; species Nonomuraea sp. NPDC003707. The sequence goes on from NZ_JBSFNK010000006.1 coordinate 568,985, forward strand.
CGGCTCGTTCGCCGAGTACGCGGTCGTCGCCGAGGCCATGTGCGTGAAAATCGCGAAAAACGCGCCCCTGGATGCCATGTGCCTGCTGGCCTGCGGGGTCGTCACCGGTGTCGGCGCGGTCATGAACGTCGCCGAGGTCCCGCCCGGCGCGGGCGTCCTCGTTGTCGGCTGCGGCGGCGTCGGCCTCAACGTCATCCAGGGCGCGGTGCTGGCGGGCGCCACCACGATCATCGCCGCCGACGTGGCGGAGCAGAAGCTCAAGCTGGCCGAGCGCTTCGGCGCCACCCACACGCTCGTGGCCGACGACCTGCCACGGCAGGTGGACGAGCTGGTGAAGGGCGGCGTCGACTACGCCTTCGACGCGACGGGCGCACCCGGCGTCCTGTCCAAGGCCTTCGCCGCGACCCGGTCCGGCGGCACCACGGTCATGGTCGGCAGCCCGCCCCAGGGCCAGGCCGTGGAGGTGGACCCCGGGCTGCTGTTCGCCTCCCGCCGCCTCATGGGCACCCAGGGCGGCGACGCCGCGCCCCACCGCGACCTGCCCATGCTGGCCGAGCAGTACCTGCGGGGCCGCCTCGACCTCGACGGCCTCATCTCCGAACGCCTGCCGCTCGACCGGATCAACGACGCCGTGGCCCACGTACGGGAGGGCTCGGTGGCGCGTACCGTCATCACCTTCTGAAATACGAACACCCGGCGTCACCGCACTCTTACCCTGTGTGTCATGACGGAGAGAAGACTCAGGGTGCGCGTCCGGCGGGCCGCCATGGCCACGGTTCTGACGGCTCTGGCCATGACCGGCCCGGAGCCCGCCGGCGCCAAAGGCGTGTACGACTTCGGCACCGAGGGCGTGGTCATCTGGAGCGACCCGCGAAGGGACGCCGTACTCGTCGGCTTCGGCTACCCGGGCCAGGGCTTCGAGTCGGACCGGTCGGAGGAGCACGGCTTCTTCCAGTGCGACGACTACTTCGACAGCATCCTGTGGCACCACGGCCGCAACACGGCCACCGGCATCGTCGGCTGGGTCCCCGCCTGCAACCTCGCCGACGCCGACTAGACCCCCAGCTTGACCGGCTCGGGCCGCTCGGGCGCGGGCCGCTCCTCCTCCTCGTGACCCTCCACCGAGAGGTTCGGCAGGAGGCGGTCCAGCCAGCGCGGGCACCACCAGTTGAGCCGCCCGAGCAGGACCATCGTCGCCGGCACCAGGAACCCCCTGATGATCGTGGCGTCCACCGCGATGGCCACCGCCAGCCCCACCCCGAACGTCTTCACCATCGGGTCCGGGTACGCGATGAACGCCACGAACACGGCCACCATGATCAGCGCGGCCGACGTGATGACCCGGCCCGTCGAGCCGAGCCCCTCCGCCACCGCCCGCGCGTTGTCCCCGTGCCGCAGGTACGCCTGCCGCACCGCCGTCAGCAGGAACACCTCGTAGTCCATCGACAGCCCGAACAGCACCGCGAACAGCATCAGCGGCACGAAGCTCTCGATCGGCACCGAGAAGAAGACCGTCTCCAGGTACGAGGAGCTGGCCGGGGCGTCCATGCCCACCAGGCGGCTGCCCAGGCCGATCGAGAACACCAGGGCGAGCGCGCCGAAGGCGGCGCCGAGCGAGATCAGGTTCATCACCGCGGCCTTCACCGCGACGACGGGCGCGCGGAAGGCGAACAGCAGGAGCAGAGCGCTCAGCAGCACCACCACGCCGATCACCAGCGGGGTGCGCTCGGACATCCGGGTGCCCGCGTCGGTCATGGCCGCCACCTTGCCGCCGACGTGCACGCTCACCCCGGGCGGCGCGATGGCCCTGATGTCCTTGACCACGTCGGACGCCCGCGGGTCGCTGGGCTTGTACTCGGTGACGACCTGGAGCAGGACCGAGCGGCCCGAGGAGTTGACCTTGGGGGTGGCCACGTGCGCGACGCCGTCGACATCCCCGACCTCGCGGGCGAGCTGGTCGACGACCGGGTCCTTCTGGTCGGCCACCTTGGCGGGCAGTTCGGCGACCACGAGCAGCGGACCGTTGATCCCGTCGCCGAAGCCGGCGGCCATCAGCTCGTAGGCCCGCCTGGGCTCCGAGCCCTTGGTGCCGTACCCGTCGTCGAGCGGCCCGAGCTTCAAGGCCAGCGCCGGGGCGGCCAGCAGGCCCAGCGCCAGCACGCTGCCGAACAGCACCTGCCACGGCCGGCGCGCCACCCAGGACCCCAGGCCGGCCCATCCGGACCCGGACGAACCGCCGCCGCGCAGGAACGGCACCTTGAGCGCGTTGATCCGGTGGCCGAGCACCCCGAGCAGGGCGGGGACGAGGGTGACCGAGGTCAGCACGGCGGTGACGACCGAGATGCCGGTGACCCAGCCGAGCGTCGCCAGCAGCGGGAACCCGCCCAGCATGAGCGCGCTCAGCGCGATGATCACCGTGCCGCCCGCGAACACCACGGCCCCGCCCGAACTCGCCACGGTCCGCCGTACGGACTCCACCACCGGAACCCCGTCGGCCAGCAGCCGCCGGTGCCTGGACAGCAGGAACAGCGCGTAGTCGATGCCCACGCCCAGCCCGATCATCGTGGCCATGATGCCCGCCTGCTTGGGCATGTCCAGCACGTGCCCGAGCAGCCCGATCACGCCGAGCCCCGTGGCGACGCTGACCAGGGCCGTGAAGATCGGCACCAGCGCGGCCGCCAGCGTCCCGAACGCGAACACCAGCACCAGCAGCGCGCACACCACGCCGATGATCTCGCTGGGCCCGGTCTTGATGTCCTTGTCGGCGGGGGTGGAGCTGTCGGCCGCCACCACCTCGATCCCGGCGGCCCGCGCCGGGTCGGCCGCCTTCGACAGCGCCCGCGCGTTCTCGGCGGCCTTGGTGCCGTCGTGGCCCTGCAGGCGGATGGCGATGAGCCCGATCTGCAGGCTGGCGGAGATGCCACCGCGCCTGAACGGGGTGTCCACCCCGACGACGTGCGGCATCGTGCGCAGGCTCGCCAGGACGTCTTCGACGGCCTTCTTGCGCGTCTTCTCGACGAGCGGCCCGCCCGCGGAGTAGAGGACGAGTTGCACCGTCCCGCCGGTGTCGTACCCCGGCCCGAAGCCGGTCTTCATCAGGTCGTGCGCCCGCTGCGCGTCGGTGCCGGGAATCGTCGCGTCGTTGCTGACCGGGCTGCCGAGCACGAGGCTCCCGCCCATCAGCGCGGCCGCCACGACCACCCATAACGCCAGCACCAACCGCCCGTGCCGCGCGCACCAGCCACCCAGCCGCCCAAGAAACCGCGTCATCGCCCAAGTCCCTCTCGACGGCCGTCCTGTACGGTCGTACAGGACTACGATAAAGCAGGAAATATCCGGAGGGGATGCATCGCATGGAAATGAGATGATGACCACACCCGACGACACCCGGACCCGGATCCTGGCCGCGGCCAGAGAGCTGTTCGCCGAGCGCGGTTACGCGGGCACCTCGCTGGCCGACATCGCCGCGGCCGTGGGCCTGACCAAGACCGCCGTCGCCTACCACTTCCACCCGAAGGACCGCCTGGCCTCCGAGTTACTCGCCCCGGCGGGGGACGACATGCTGGCGCTGCTCGGGACCGACTTCCCGAACAGGGAGGCGTTCGTCGACGCGCTGGTGACCTTCGCGGTGCGCTACCGCTCGGTGATCCGCCTGTTCATGGAGGACCTGGCCGCCGAGGACCCCGGCGCGCCGGAGTCGGAGCGCGCGACGGTCAGGACGTTCAGGGACGAGATCTTCGGCAGGCTCGTGGGCGACGACCCCGACCCGGAGACCAGGCTGAAGAGCTGGGCCCTGCTCGGCGCGCTGCAGTGGGGCGCGGTCAGGACCATGGACCTGCCGGAGGAGCGGGTCCGCGAGGTGCTGCTGGAGGCCTGCCGGGCTTTCTAGAGACCCAGCACCTCCCGTTCGACGTGGTCGAGCGCGAGGCGTACGGCGCCCAGCGCCACACCCTCGTCCCCGAACGTGGAGGCCACCACCTCCGGCACGCTCACGCACAGCTCGGCCAGGTGCCGGCGGAGCGGTTCGAGCAGCACGTCGCCGGCCTGCGAGTGACCGCCGCCCAGCACCAGCAGGTCGGGGTCGATGGCCAGCGCGAGCGCCGAGGCGCCGATCGCGAGGTTCTCGGCGTAGCGGTCGACCCGCCGCGCCGCGTCGCGGTCGCCCGCCAGGGCCGCCTCGAACACCTCGGCCGCCGAGGCGTCCTTGACCAGCTCGCGGGCCGCGTCCTCCCAGCCGACCTGGCGCAGCGTGCCGATCTCGCCGGCGGCGCCGTTGCGCCCCGGGTGCAGCCGCCCACCGACGAGGATGCCCGCTCCCGCCCGGTGGCCGATGAGCACGTACACGACGTCGGAGGCGTGCTGCGCGCTGCCGCGCCAGTGCTCGGCGAGCGCGGCGAGGTTGGCGTCGTTGGCGGCCAGCGCCGTGCAGCCGAACCAGCGCCCGGCCAGCTCCGCCAGGTCCACGCCCGTCCAGCCGGGCAGCGTGATCGACAGGGTCACCCGGCCGGTGCGGTCCACGATGCCCGGGGTGCCCGCCGCGACCGCCCACACCCGCGTGCGCGCGACGCCCGCGCCGTCCACGCACTTCAGCGCCGTACGCCGGGCCGCCTCCAGCCGTTCGTGGGCCGCGGCGTCGCCGGAGACGTCGGCCCGCTCCCAGGCGATCACCTCGCCGTTGAGATCGGCCAGCGCGGCCACGATCCCGTCGCCCCCGACCTCCACGCCCACCACGTAGCCGGCGTCCGCGCGGAACCCGAACCGCCGCGCGGGCCGCCCCATCACGCCCTCGTCGGGCGGCACCTCCCTGACGTAACCGCGCTCGCCCAGCTCGTCGAGCACCGCCTCCACCGTCTGCCTGGACAGCCCGGTGATGCGGCCGAGCCGGGTCAGCGTGGCCACAGCCTCGCGGCGCAGGGCCCTGAGCGTGATCTGGGTGTTCACCTTGCGCAGCAGGGACGCGTCACCTGGGCGAAGCTCGGTCAACTTATGAGACCCTTCGTCATAACTCCCCCGAGACTCCCCATTGACGAGCACCAGCCAGGATCCTAGCATCGGCCGACATACGTGAACTGGTTACATATATGGAGGCGAAATGGTCACACTCGCCATCGTCGGCGCGGGTTCGCGGGGTTCCTCCTATGCCCGCCACGCCGTCGGGAGCGGCCGGGCGCGGGTGGTCGCGGTGGCCGATCCGCTGGAGGCCCGCCGCGCCAGGTTCCCGGAGGCCCGGGCGTACGCGGACTGGCGCGAGCTGGCCGCGCTCCCCCGCCAGGCGGACGCGGTGATCATCGCGACCCAGGACAGGGACCATGTCGAGCCCGCGGTGCGCTTCGCCGAGCTGGGCTACGACATCCTGCTGGAGAAGCCGATGGCGGTCTCCGAGGACGACTGCCGGCGCATCGTCACGGCCGCCGCACGGTCCGACGCCGTCTTCGCCGTCTGCCACGTGCTGCGGTACACGCCGTACACGCGGGCACTGAAGGCGCTACTGGACGAGGGCAGGATCGGCGAGATCGTCAGCATCCAGCACCTGGAGCCGGTCGGGTGGTGGCACCAGGCGCACTCGTACGTGCGGGGCAACTGGCGCCGCTCCGACGAGTCCACGTTCATGCTGCTGGCCAAGTCGAGCCACGACCTCGACTGGCTGGTGCACCTCACCAGCAGGCAGGTCACGCGCGTGTCGTCGTTCGGCGGGCTCAAGCACTTCCGCCCGGAGAACCGCCCGGAGGGCGCCGCCGACCGCTGCCTGGACTGCGCGGTCGAGGCGACGTGCCCGTACTCGGCCAAGCGCATCTACCTGCCGCTGGCCGGTCGCGCGCAGTGGCCGGTCTCGGTGCTCACCGACGACGTCTCCGAGGCCGGCGTGCTGGTGGCGCTGCGGACGGGCCCGTACGGCAGGTGCGTGTACGCCTGCGACAACGACGTGGTCGACCACCAGGTCGTGAACATGGAGTTCGAGGGCGGCACGACCGCGTCGTTCACCATGACCGCCTTCACCCCCTCCCTCCACCGGCAGACCCGGATCTTCGGCACCCGGGGCTGGATCGAGGGCGACGGCGACCGCCTGACCGTCTTCGACTTCGTCACCGGCCGCGAGGAGACCGTCGACACCCGCCCCACCGGGGACGCGACGGCTCGGGGCGGCCACGGGGGCGGCGACGAGGCGCTGGTCGACGCGTTCCTGACCGCGGTCGCCACCCGGGACCGCTCCTCGATCCTCTCCTCGCCGGGCGAGAGCCTGCACAGCCATCTCATCGCCTGGGCCGCCGAGAGGTCGCGGCTGCGCGGCCAGACCGTCACCGTTCCTGAGGACTGAGCGTGAGTCGTCACTCCTCTGAGGTCGGGCCGGTGGTGGGGGTCTCCCCGGGCTCACCCGGGTCCGGGCCCGACTGGCCGGCCAGGCCGAAGGCGATCTCGATCGCGCTGCCCGGCCTGGCGCAGGTGCTGGGCTGGAGGCTCTGGTCGAGGACCGTGCCCACCCGCGACTCGTCGTCCACGACCTGGCCCTTCGTCCGCACCGTGAACCCGGCCGCGACCAGCGCCGCCCGCCCGTCCTCCAGCGCCTGGCCGACGACCGACGGGACCGTGGCGCCGTTGCGCGCGACCGTGAGCGCCACCGGGGTGCCGCCCGTGACGCGCCCGCCCGCCTTGGGCTGCGTGGAGAGCACCTGCCCGTCCGGCCGGTCGATGCAGGAGCGGGTGACGGCGCCCACCGCCAGGCCCGCGTCGGTGAGTGCGCTCTCCGCGGCCTTGCGCTGCAGGCCCGTGACCGCGGGCACGGGCACCCCGGCCGACACCTCCAGCGAGACCTTGCTGCCCCTGGCCACCAGCATGCCCGGGGCGGGCTGGGCGCTGAGGACCTGGCCGATCCGCTTCGGCGAGTCGAGCTGGGTGACGGTGCCGAGCACCAGCCCGGCCTGTTTGATCGCCTTCGTGGCCGCGCCCTTGTCCATTCCCGCCAGGGCCGGAACAGGGACCGCGGCGGGGCGCACCGCCGACGGCGGCGGCGTCGTGGGCCCGCGCGCCTCCAGCGTCCCCGTGATCTTGAGCGGGACCTTCTGCGCGGTCGTCCTGTCCGCCGGAGGCCGGGACTTCACCGGATCCGACTGCGGGGGGACCGACGGGCCGGCCCCCTGCGGCGCCTGGGGCCGCTCGGCCGTGTTCGCCGTGGGTATGTGGGCGGTGAGCAGCACGGCGGCCGTCACCAGCAGGGCCGCGCAGACCGCGATCGCGGCCCTGGGCCAGGCGACCCTGGACAACCCCGCCGGCGATGGATCGTTCCCCGGCCCGGAGCCCGCGGGTAACGACGTGGGCGCGGACACGCTCCCTTCCGTGGGCGTGAACGCGCCGGTCTCTTCCGTGGGCGCGGACGCGCCGGCGCGGGAGTCGGGCAGCAGGTAGCCGCCGGCCACCCCCGTGGCCTCCGGCTCGGCCATCGGCTCCCGCTCCGACGAGCGCTGCCCGGGCACCAGCGGCGGCACCCGCAGGATGTGGGCCGGCGGCGAGCTCAGCACCTCCGACGGCACCTCCGACTCCCCCAGCAGCTCGAACAGCAGGTCCCTGCTGGTGGGCCGGTTGCGCGCGTCCTTGTCCAGGCACGCCTCCACGAGGACCCGCAGCCGCCCGTCCAGGCGTCCCAGCTCGGGCGGCGCGGTCAGGATGCGGTGCAGCACCGGCGCGACCGAGTCCTGCCCGAACGGCGCCGTGGCGTTGGCCGCGAAGCACATCGTCGCACCCCACGAGAACACGTCCGCGGCCCCCGTGACGGCCGACGCCGTGATCTGCTCGGGCGCCATGTAGGCGGGCGTGCCCACTCCGCGCCCGCTCACCGTGGCCGCCGCGTCCAGCGCCTTGGCCAGGCCGAAGTCGATGACGCGCGGCCCGTCGGAGCCGAGCAGCACGTTCTGCGGCTTGAAGTCGCGGTGCACGATCCCGGCCCGGTGGATGGCCGTGAGCGCGGTCACCGTGCTGACCGCCAGCCGCTCCAGCGCCCCGCCCCGCCGCGGCCCGGTGAGCGCGACCTCCCTGTGCAGCGACGGCCCGTCGACATATTCGCTGACGATGTACGGACGCCCCTCGTCGAACCCGGCGTCGATCACCTGGGCGGTGCAGAACCTCGCCACGTGCTTGGCCAGCTCGACCTCCCGCAGGAACGCCGCCCGCTCGTCACCCACGGGTCCATGCAGCAGCTTGACCGCGTAGGTCTCCCCGCTCCTCCAGCCCAGGAAGACCGCGCCTTGACCACCTTCACCCAGCCGCCCGGACAGCTCGTACTGTCCGAGTCGCTGCGGGTCCCCCGTTCTGAGCGGCTGCGCCGTCGGCACGGGCGTCTCCCCTCGCCGCCACCCTCGCCTGCTTTCTACTGAAAGCAACGGGCCGCCCCGAGTCAACTGTGGTCAGGGCATCGCCGCCTGACCGTGACACAGCTGGTCAGGATGCGCGGGTGACCGTGCCCGAATAGGTCACCTCGTCCTTACCTTCGCGCGTCACCTTGATGTCCATCTGGTTCGACGCCGACGTCGGGATCATCCGCAATGTCCCCGGATAGCATTCGTCGCCCGTGACCTGGTCGAGGGTGAAGACCATCCCGTTCCCCTGCCGCAGGAGCCGTCCCGAGCAGTGCAGGTCCGATCCCCACAGCATGGCCCCGCCGTCGTTGTCGGGGCCCAGGCGCAGCTCGACGGGGAAGACCCGCTGGGCGGTGAAGTGCTCGGCCGAGCCCGTCCACGTCCCGACCAGCCCCGGCTCCTGGGCGCCGCGCAGCCAGAACACGAACCCGGCCACCGCCATGGCCACGCCCGCCGCGGCCACGCCCATCTGCCAGGCTTTCACCCGTCTGCGGGGCGGGGGCTCGGGAGCGGTGTCGCGGCTGACGGCGGGGAAGCTCGTGGTGGGGTCGGGGTCGTGGATGCGCCCCGGCTCGGCGCTGGGCGGCGCGGTCTCCATGACCAGCCGGAGCCCGGCGGTGCTCAGCTCGCGATCGGCGAACGTCCTGCCGGACCCGGTGACGGGCGAGACACCGGACGGGCCGACGGCGGCCTGCGCGCCCGAGGACAGCACGTCGCCGCCCCCTGCCGCCTGTCCCAGTAGCCGTCGCAGCACCTCCTCCGCGTCCGGCCGCTCCCCCGGCTCCGGCGCCAGGCAGGCTGCCACGATCTCCCGCAGCCGCCCGGTCAGCGGCCCGAGGTCCGCCTTCCCGTACAGGATCCTGGCCAGGACCTCCTGGTAGGTGTCCGCCGTGTACGCGTGCCGCCCCGTCGCCGTGTACGCGACCGTCAGCCCCCACGCCCACAGGTCGGCGGGCGGCCCGGCGGGCTCGCCCTTGATGCGCTCGGGCGACAGGTACGCCGGGGTGCCGACCGGCATCGCGTTGGTGGTGGCCGCGGTGTCCATGAGCCGGGACACCCCGAAGTCGATCACCCGAGGCCCGTCGAGCCCGAGCAGCACGTTGCCCGGCTTGAAGTCCCGGTGGACCACCCCGGCCCGGTGAATGGCTCCGAGCGCGGTGGCGGTGCCGATGGCCAGACGTTCGAGCGACCCGCCCAGGCGCGGCCCCTTGGCGACCACGTGCTCCAGGAGCGAGGGGCCCTCGACGTACTCGCTGACCAGGTAGGGCCGGTCGCCCTCGAGATCGGCGTCGATCAGCTGCGCCGTGCAGAACGCGGCCACCCTGCGGACCGCCTCGACCTCTCCCAGGAACCTGCGCCGCACGTCGGGGTCGCCCGACAGGCTCGCGTGCAGCAGCTTGATCGCGACCTGGGCGCCCTGCTCGGAGTGGCCGAGGTAGACGACGCCCTGCCCGCCCTGGCCGAGCCTGCGCGACAGGCGGTACGATCCCAGCTGTCGCGGATCATCGGCTCGGAGTGCGGACATATCTCCTGATTATGCCGGGCAATCGATCAGTCGCGCATAATCATCAAGGATCGGCAACACCGTATCCGCAGGGGCGCTGGGCAAGGTGGCCACCGCCTCCTCGATGCCGAGCCCGGCGAAATAGTCGAGCTTCTCCTCCGTCGGCAGCGTCCCGAACGGGATCACCTTGGCCATCGGCCGCCCGGCCTTCTCGCACGCCTCGCGGAGCATCGGCAGCGCCGACCTGATCCCCTTGCCGCCGATCGGCATCCAGCCCTCGGCGTACTCGGCGACGTGGGCGAACAGCTTGGGCCCCGCCGCGCCGCCCACGTACACCGGCGGCTCCTGGACCGGCTTGGGCCAGGACCAGGACGGCTCGAACCCGTCGAACGAGGCCACCTCGTCCCGCCACAGCGCCCGCATGGCGAGCATGTTCCGCCTGGCCACCTCGCGGCGGCGCGCGTACGGGACACCGTGGTTCTCGATCTCCTCGACGTTCCAGCCGAAGCCGACCCCGACCACGACACGCCCGCCCGAGAGGTGGTCGAGCGTGGCGATGGCCTTCGCGGTCACGATGGGGTCGCGCTGGGCGGCGAGCAGGATGCCGGTGCCGACGCGCAGCCGGCGCGTCGCGGCGGCGGCGAAGGACAGGGCGACGAGCGGGTCGAGCGTGCGCTTGTACTCCTCGGGCAGCACGTCCTGCCCCGCCGCGGGCGGGGTGCGGCGCGAGACCGGGATGTGGGTGTGCTCGGGCACGTAGAGGGAGTCGAAGCCGCGCTCCTCCGCGGCTCGGGCGAGGTCCTGGACCGGCATGGTCAGATCCGTGGTGAACATCGTGACCCCGAGCCTCATGGGACCTCCTCCTAGTTAACCAAGCGATTGCTCGGTTAAGATTTCCAGAGTACCTTGCAGAAGACCATTCCGCGGAAAGAGGTCCCCGGTGAAGTTTTCTATCTTCCTGAATCCGCAGATTCCCGGCTCCGGGTACGCGGCCGAGGAGAACGCCAAGGCCAAACGCCCGATCGGGCGCGACACGGAGTCGTACCAGAAGCTGCTGCACGAGGTGCGGGAGATAGCCGTGCACGCCGATCAGCTCGGGTTCGACGCGCTCATGATGACCGAGCACCACTTCCACTCCGAAGGCATGGAGTTCTCGGTCAACCCGCTGATGTTCCTCACCGACCTCGCCGCAAGGACCGAGCGGATCCTGCTCGCGCCGCTCGGCCTGGTGCTGCCCGCCTGGGACCCGATCAGAGCCGCCGAGGACGTGGCGCTGCTCGACCAGTTCTCCAAGGGACGGCTGCGGCTCGGCGTGGCGCGCGGCTACCAGAACCGGTGGATGAACGTGCTGGGCCAGCGCTGGCACGCCGCCGCCGCGCGCTCCGACGGGTCGGCCTCCGACACGCGGAACTTCGACGTCTTCGGCGAGGTGCTGAAGATCATGAAGATGGCGTGGACGCAGGAGACGCTGCGCTACAAGTCGGACGTGCTGGACTACCAGGTGCCGTATCCGTTCGAGGGCATCGAGGGATGGCCCGCGCAGGAGTGGACCCAGACGTTCGGGGCGCCGGGCGAGCTCTCCGAGGACGGCAAGGTGCAGGCCGTCTCGGTCTGCCCCAGGCCGTACCAGAACCCGCACCCCGAGCTGTGGCAGCCGTTCACGATCTCGGACCGGTCGGTCATCAGGGCCGCCCAGGAGGACATCCTGCCGTGGATGTTCACCCCCAATCCCGACGACCACGCCGCCAAGGCCAAGCTCTACCAGGAGGAGTCGGCCAAGCAGGGCCGCCAGTACAAGCTGGGCGAGCACACCGGCATCCTCAAGATCGTCGGCATCGCGGACACCACCGAGGAGGCCATCAACACCTTCGGCCGCAGCATCCCCAAGGACTTCGCCGCCTTCTTCGGCCCGTTCGGCTACCTGGAGGTGCTGCGCAAGAAGGAGGACGAGAAGCACAAGCCCATCTCCCCCGAGAAGGGCGACGCCAAGCGGATGAACGACGTGGAGATGGCGCTGTTCGGCACGCCGGACGACGTCAAGCACGGGATCCAGCGGATGCTCGACCGCATGCCCGACCTGGAGTGGTTCGGGCTCTACATGCAGGGACAGCAGGGCGTGCTGCCGCTGGACACGGTCAAGCGGAACCTGGAGCTGTTCGCCACCAAGGTCATCCCGGAGTTCCAATGAAATTCTGGCTGGGGGCCTCGTTCGTCGACACCGACCAGTTCCTGGAGCTGGCGCGGGCGGCCGAGCGGTGCGGGTTCGACACGCTCACGCTGTCGGACCACCTGTTCTACGCCGACTTCGCCTCGCCGTACCCGTACTCGCGGTCCGGACGGCCGCGCTGGGACGCGCGTACGCACTGGCCGGACGTGTGGGTGACGATCGGCGCCATGGCGGCGGTGACCACGACCCTGCGTTTCTCCCCGAACGTCTACATCGCGCCCGCCCGCGACCTGTTCACCGTGGCCAAGCAGGTGTCCACGGCGGCGGTGCTGTCGAGGGACCGGGTGACGTTCGGGGTCGGGGTGGGCTGGTGCAAGGAGGAGTTCGTCGGCACCGGGCAGGACTTCCACACGCGGGGACGGCGGCTGGACGCGATGCTCCCGACGCTGCGCTCGCTCTGGGCCGGCGAGACGGTCGCCCTGGACGGCCTGCCCGAGCTGTCGATCTCGCCCACCCCCGACCGGCCGATCCCCGTCTACGTGGGCGGCGACAGCGACGCGGCCCTGCGCCGGGCCGCCCGGCTGGGTGACGGCTGGATCGGGAACCGGATCTACACGGAGGAGCAGTTCGACGTGGTGCTGGCCACGCTCCGCGGCCACCTCGACGAGAGCGGCCGGAGCGAGCCCCTCGACATCATCGCGCCGCTCGCGGTGATGCCGGACGCCGACACCTACCGCCGCTTCGCCGCCAAAGGCGTCACCGGGACCATGGCGGCGCCGTGGTGGCTGGCCACCCCGGAGGAGAAGGCCAGGTACGGCGAGGGAACGCTGGAACTCAAGATCGCCACCATGGAGCGCTTCGCCGAGGAGGTCATCGCCAAGCTCTGACGTCACCGAGGCCGCAGGCCCAGCTCCTCCAGGGCCTCGGCCAGGCCCTTCGGCGACTCCGTCACCGCGCCGATGCGGGCCAGGGCGGCCAGGCCGAGATAGCCGCCGTACGCGGTCAGCGCCCGCCGGGCCGCCTCGTCCGGCGGCTGGCCGACCTCCTCCAGGACGGCTCGCATGAACGCCAGCCGCCGCTCGCTCACCCGCCGCACCACCGCACCCACGACCGGGTCGTCGGCCTCGCTGATCAGCCGGAACGAGACGGCGGCGTCACGCCCGTCGCCGAAGGCCCACTCCAGCAGCGTCCGCATGCGCTCGGCCGGATCGGGCACCGGCTCCAGCCGGGCGATGATCTCCTCGGTGCCGGCCTCCCACCGCCACAGTGCCGCCTCGACCAGCGCCTGGCGGTTGGGGAAGTGCCAGTAGAAGCTGCCCTTCGAGACGCCGAGCCGCACCGCCACCGGCTCCACGGCCACGGCGGCCAGCCCGCCCTCCGCCAGGGCCTCCAGCGCGGCCCGCGCCCAGTCGTCCGCGTTCAACCGACCCACTCTCCCATCCTTCCATACGCCACCGTATAGTCAGACCATACGCATCCGTATGGAAAGAGGTGGCCCCCATGCCCACGCTCACGGACCGGTTCATCCCGCGGCCCGACGCCTCCGAGCGGCACTCCATCGTGATCAACGCCTCCCGCGAGCGTGTCTGGGCCGCCGTCGCGGACCCGGGCTCGTTCGACCTGCGGGCCGTCGTGGCCATCCGCAACCTGGCCGCGCGCCTCAGCGGCGGCCGGCCACACCGGAGCGCCCCCCGCTTCACGCCGCTCGGCGAGGACCCGGGGCACGAGCTGGTCATGGGGCTCATCGGGCAGTGGTGGCGCCTCGGGCACGCCGAGAAGAGCGGCACGATCTCCGGCGCCGCCGACTTCCACGCGTTCGACCGTCCCGGCTACGCCAAGGGCACGCTGACCTTCCGGCTGGACGAGGCGGGCGAGGGGCGGATCAGGCTCGTCACGGAGACCCGTGTGGTGGCCACGAGCGAGGACGCGCGGCGCGCCTTCCTGCGGTACTGGATGGTGATCCGGCTGGGCAGCGGCCTGATCCGCCGCGTCATGCTCGCCACCCTCCGCGCCCGCGCCACCCGGCCTCTCTAGGCGCCCGGCCCCTCCTCGGCGAGGTTCTCCAGGATCCGCCGCAGCATGTCGGTGACCTGCGCGACCTCCTCCGGCGAGAACCCCGCGAACACCTGGTGGCTGATCCTCCCGAAGATCGGCGGCAGGCTGGGCACCAGCGCCCGCCCCTCGTCCGTCAGCTCGATGACGATCGAGCGCCGGTCCTCGGGATGCCGCTCCCGCCGCAGCAGCCCCTTGGCATCCAGCCGGTCGAGCAGCCTGGTCATCCCGGCCGTGTCCGTGCCGAGCCGTCGTTTCAGCAGGCTGGGCGTGCCGCCGCCGCGCGAGGCGTGCAGCAGCAGCGCGGCCTGCTGCGCCGTGAGCCCGAGGGGCGCCAGGCGCCGCTCGGTCTCGGTGTTCAGCTCCCTGCCCACCTGCACGAGCAGCGACCCTCCCCCCAGCACCAGCTCGAACGTCGACTGCGGCGCACGGTTCTCGTTCATCTCCCGAGAATACCCCGCATAGACATTTACTGTCGCGACAGTTACAGTCGCGACATGACCGACACACACGTCTTGATCGTGGGAGGCGGAATCGCCGGATCGTGCCTTGCCCAGGGCCTGCGCCGGACGGGCCTCGCCGTCACCCTCTTCGAACGCGACCCCTCGGCCGCCCACCGCCCCCAGGGCTACCGCATCAGCCTCAAGGACAGCGGCGCGCGGGCGCTGCGGGCCTGCCTGCCGGACCACCTGTTCGACCTGGCCGTGGCGACCTCCATCCGCCCGGCCACCCGCATGATCTTCATGGACGCCGGCCTGCGGCCCAAGTTCGCCAAGGACATCCCCGAGCAGCGGCCGGGCGTCGACGGCCTGGGCGTCAACCGGCTCACGCTCCGCGAGATCCTCCTGGCCGAGCCGGCGGGCGAGGTCCGGTTCGGCATGGACTACCAGCGGTACGAGCGGCTCGACGGCGGCCGCGTGCGCGCCCGCTTCGCGGGCGGCCACCAGGTGGACGGCGACCTGCTCGTGGGTGCGGAGGGCGTGGGCTCGCGGGTGCGGGCGCAGCTCCTGCCCGGCACCGTGGTGGACGACCTCGGCTGGACGCTGTACGGCCGCACGTGGATCACGCCCGAACTGCTGGCCGCCACGCCGCCCGAGCTGATCGACTCCTTCAACCGGATCACCGCCCCCGACGGCACGGCCATCGCCGTCGCCACCTGCCGCCCGCTCACCCCCGTGCCCGAGGCCGTGGCCCGCCACGCTCCCGGCACGCACCTGACGGACGTCCCCGGCCACTTCTCATGGACGATGACCGTGTCCGGCCCCCGGCCCGACGGCGTTTCCCCGGCCGGGCTGCACCGGCTGGCCATGGACACGATGCGGGACTGGCACGAGGGCGTGCGGCGCATCGTGCGTGAGGCCGACCCGGAGGCGACATTCGTGCTGCAGCTCCATTCGGCACGGCGGGTGGAGCCCTGGGCCGAGCCCGCGGTCACGCTGGTCGGCGACGCCGTGCACAGCATGGGCCCCGGCCGGGGCGAGGGCGCCAACGTGGGCCTGCGGGACGCCCACCTGCTGAGCGAGCTGCTCGCGGCGGCCGCGGCCGAGGGGCAGCCCCTCGCCGGCGCCAAGGCCGCGTACGAGCGCCGCATGCTCGACTACGCCTTCACCGCCGTCGACGCCTCCCGCGACCACCCCTTCGCCCCCTTCCGCCGCCCGGCCGGCTGACCGGTCCCGTCGCGCGCCGTCCCGGGAGAAGAAGGGGCCGGGATGGGCGATAGCCTTCGTCCTGTGCTGGAAAGGATCTCAGCCACCCGTTACGTGACCCCGTTGCGTGAGGGTGGTTCGCTGCCCGGCGTCGTCGAGGCCGACGACCTGGGTACGTACGTGGTGAAGTTTCGCGAGGCGGGCCAGGGGCGGCGGGTGCTCGTCGCCGAGATCGTCGCGGCCGAGCTGGGCCGCAGGCTGGGGCTCAGGACCCCCGATCTCAAGCTCATCGACCTCGACCCGCAGATCGGCATCCGGGAGCCGGACGAAGAGGTGCAGGACCTGCTCAAGGCCAGCACCGGCCTCAACCTGGCGGTCGACTTCCTGCCGGGCGCGCTGGGGTTCGAGCCGCTGGCGTGGGCGGCGGACCCGGTGTTCGCGGCCAGGGTGGTGTGGTTCGACGGACTCATCCACAACATCGACCGCAGCTGGCGCAACCCCAACATGCTGGTCTGGCACCGCGAGACCTGGCTGATCGACCACGGCGCGGCGCTCTGGTTCCACCACAACTGGCGCACGGCCGACCCCCAGCGGAAGTTCGACGCGGGCGACCACGTGCTCGCGCCCTTCGCCGGTGACGTCGAGGCCGCGGGCGACCAGCTGGCCGCGCGGATCACGCGGGGGCTGCTGGTGAGCGTGACCGCGATGGTGCCCGACGAGTGGCTGGACGGCGAGCCGGGGTTCGACGGCCCGGAGGCGGTGCGCGAGGCGTACGTCGATCATCTGATGGAGCGGGCGCACGGGCCGCGCGAGTGGCTCGTGCGCGGCGAGGCGAAGGCGCCGCGCGGCGGCCCGGGGTCGGTGGGCGGGTTCTGGCGGGGAGGAAGCCGGTGACCAGGGACGTCTACGAGTACGCGGTGATCCGCGTGGTGCCCAAGGTCGAGCGCGGCGAGCTGATCAACGCGGGCGTGCTCCTCTACTGCCAGCCGCGCGGCTACCTGTGCGCGCGGGTCGAGCTCGACGCCGCCCGGCTGCGCGCCCTCGACCCGAACGCCGACCTCGACGAGGTACGCCGTGCGCTCAGCGCGTACGAGCTGGCCTGCGGCGAGCGGCCGGGACCGCTGGCCGAGGAGTCGCTCGGCGGCAGGTTCCGCTGGCTGACCGCGCCGCGCAGCACGATCATCCAGACCGGGCCCGTGCACGCGGGCCTCACCGCCGACCCCGACACCGAGCTGGCCAGGCTGTTCGACAAACTCGTCCGTATCTAGAACTCATCCGTGTCTAGAAAAGGACGGACATGAAGGTGTCGACCTCCTGGAAGCCCACCTTGCGGTAGACGGCCCTGGCCGAGAGGTTGAAGTCGTTCACGTACAGCGTGACCACGGGGGCGAACAGGCTCCTCGCGGCCTCCACGACGGCGGCCATGCCGGCCACGGCATGGCCCTTCCCCCTCAGCTCGGGGGCGACCCAGACGCCCTGGATCTGGCAGGCCTGCGGCGTGACGGCCCCGACCTCCGCCTTGAACACCACCCGGCCGTCGTCGATGCGCGCGTAGGAGCGGCCGATCCTGATCAGCTCGGCGACCCTGGTCCGGTAGAGCGCGCCGCCGTCGCCGAGGTTGGGCGAGACGCCGACTTCCTCGGTGAACATGGCCACGCAGGCGGGCAGCAGGATGTCGAACTCCTCCGGCCGCACCCGGCGTACGAGCGGATCGGCGGGCACCGGCGGCGTGCGTGAGGTGGCCATGACCGGCTGAGCCCAGCGGATGGCCCGCGCCCGGCCCCAGTGCGGCTCGAGACGCTCCCACAGCAGAGAGACGGCGTCGACCGGGCCCACGATGGAGGAGCAGCGGCGCCCCTGCTTGCGGGCACGGTCGGCGAAGGCGTGCACGGCCTCGGGGCCGGCGTTGACGGGCACCATGTTGGCCCCGGCGTAACAGAGTGACACAAGGCCGCCTCGCGCGCCGAACCCCCACATCTGCCCACCCAGCCTCGCCGGATTGAGTCCGACGGCCCGCACTCTGGAGGAGACGAAGACGTTCGCGACCGGGTCGGTGTCCAGCAGGGCTAGGACCTCGTCCCGGTCGCTGTCGTCGAGCACGCGCGACGCCGATGTACGCAGCATCACAAAGGTCACACTACGCGAAGGGGCACCGATTGGCTCAGTGGGTGACGGCCACGGTAATCCTTTCTTGACGTCAGTCAGAGCCCAAGGGTGCCGAGGATCCCGAGCAGTCCGGCCGGAGGGCTCACGGCGTCCGCCGTCATGTGGGTCGACGGGCGCGGCTCGGGCTGCGCGGCGCACTCCACGTCCCGCGGCGGCACCGTGCCGTCCCGCAGGTACGCGGCCAGGTGCTCGTCCACGCACTCGCTGCCCGTCAGCGACACGCCGTGGTTGCCGCCGGCGTCGATCACCATGCCCGTGCGGACGAAGTGCCTGCGCATCTCCAGGGCCCCCTTGAACGGCGTCGCGGCGTCGTCACGGGACTGGATGAGAAGCACCGGCGGCAGGTTCTGCGAGCCCTGCACCTCGATCGGCGTCCCGCCCCGCACCGGCCAGAAGGCGCACGGGGCGTTGAACCAGGCGTTCGGCCAGGTCAGGAACGGCGCCCGGCGGTGCAGCCGGGTCATGTCCTCGCGCCACTTCTCCCACTTGCGCGGCCACTTGGCGTCCCTGCACTGGACGCCCAGGTAGGAGGCGTAGCCGTTCTCGTCCGCCTTGTCGTCCTCGCCGTGCTTCTTGTAGATGTCCACCATGCCCTTCACGTCGCCCTGCCGCACGTACGCGGACCAGGCCGCGGCGAACGCGGGCCAGACCCGGTCGCTGTACCCGGCGACCGTGAAGGTGTCGTCCAGCTCGCTCGGCCCCACGATGCCGCCGGCCGGGCGGGCCCGCAGCCGGTCGCGCATCGCGTAGTAGGCGAACGACGTCTGCTTGAGCGAGGTGCCCAGCCGGTAGACGTCGTTGTGCTTGGCCGTCCAGGCCAGGAACTGCCGGTGACGGTGCTCGAAGGCGCTGTCCTGCCGGATGTTCGCGTCGTACCAGACGCCCGTGGGGTCGACCGTGCTGTCCATGACCAGCCGCCTGACCCTGGACGGGAAGAGCGTGGCGTAGACGGCGCCCAGGTAGGTGCCGTACGAGTAGCCGAGGTAGCTGATCTTCTGCTCGCCGAGCGCGGCACGGATCGAGTCCATGTCCCTGGCGGAGTTCTCGGTGGTGAGGTGCGGCAGCAGCCAGGACCAGCGCGCGCCGCACCGGTCCGCGAACTCGCGCGCCCTGTCGAGCAGCTCCCGCTCCTCGGCCGGTCCCTTCGGCACCGCATCCGGCCGCGGGGCCTTGAAGAACACCGCCGGGTCCACGCAGTGCAGCGTCGGCTCGCTGCCCCCGACGCCGCGCGGGTCGAACCCGACGATGTCGTAGCGCTCGCTCACGTCCGACGGCAGGGACGAGGCCACGAACTCGGCCAGACTCCGCCCCGGCGCGCCCGGCCCGCCCGGGTTCACCAGGAGCGCGCCCAGGTAGTTGGCGCTCCTGGAGACCCTGGCCCGGACGCGGTTGACGGCCAGCTCGATCGTCTGGCCCCACGGCTCCCGGTAGTCGAGCGGCACGCGTAGGGTGCCGCACTCCAGGTTGGCCGGCGCCGGCCTCCCGCTACTCCCTATCGGACACGGTCCCCAGGCGATGGCCGCCGGCGCCTGTCTCGCACCGCTGGCCACCGCCGTCCCATCCCCGCTGGCTATCCCTCCGACGAGCACCGCGACACCGGCGACAACCCCAACGACCCGCTTCACCCGGCCCCCTCCCTGTTCATAGGCCTTGCGATGCTCCCGTGAGCGACCGGTTGATCACATTGAGTATGGGGAAAAGCTTGCCAACTTGTAATCGCGCGATTGCACGACGTAACTGTCCTATATCGGGACGCGGATAGCCCGGCGGCGGCCTACCATCCCGGCATGGCGAGGGGTTCGGAACTGCTTACCAAGACGTCGACAAACGTGATCGAACATATGTTTTAATGAGAGTGTGAAGCTTGCAGAGTGGGCGCGGTCGCAGGGCATTCAGCCGCAGACCGCTTACCGGTGGTTCCGGGAGGGCAAAATGCCTGTCCCGGCCCGTCGTCCGCCCACCGGCACGATCGTCGTGGAGCACCCCGACCGACTGGCCAGATTCGGCGTCGAGTACGTCGAGGTGGCGCTGGCCACCCAAGGCCGCCGATTGGTTGTGGCCGACCCCGGCGAACCACCAACGACCTGGTGCCCGACATGGTCGAGGTGTTGACGTTGATGTGTGCACGCCTGCACGGGCGGCGCGGGGCGCGCAACCGGGCGCTGCGGGTGGTCACCGCCGCCAATGCTTCTGATCGGGCGACCTCGTGAAGGTCGTCCAGGCGTACCGGTACGCGCTCGACCCCACACCTGGCCAGGTGGAAGCGTTCGCGTCGCACTGCGGTGCGGCGCGGTTTACGTTCAACTGGGGTCTGGCACTGGTCAAGACCGCTCTCGATCAACGGGAGGCGGAGAAGACCTACGGCATCAGCAAGGAACTGCTGACCGAGGTGCCCTGGTCGCTGCCCACGCTCCGCAGGGCGTGGAACACCGCCAAGGGCACGATCGCACCGTGGTGGGCCGACAACTCCAAGGAGGCCTACAACAGCGGCCTAGACGAGTAAGTCCGAAGTTCTTGGGCGGTAGCCACCAATGGGGAAGGGCCTCGTTGATCGTTTTGTGACGAACGACATCGAGACCCTTCTT